>NZ_JBIBUK010000022.1:101722-133906 GCF_043079345.1 Streptomyces sp. NPDC015220
GGACCGGCCCGCGCCCCCGCCCGGCGCGGGCGGGTGCCGGAGCGGGGGGGCGCGGGTGGGCTCGGGCGGGGCGTGGGGGGTGTTTGCCCCCGGGGGGGGGGCCCCGGGGCCCGCGGGGGGCCCCCACCCCGCCCGTCCCTTCTCCGCGCTCGCCTCGAGGGCCCCTGGCGCCCCCACAAGCCACGCTTCGGGGCCCGAGTTCAGCGAGTTGTAGTCGCAGAGGAAAGCGGCCGTGCTGAACGACGACGAGGTCAAGCTGGTTAAGTGGTCGGCTCCGGAAGTCCTTCTGGGGTTGACTTGAGCGCTCCTCTTGTGGAGTCCAGGTAGCGGAGCGGACGTGCCACCGGTGCTGCTGCGCATGACGCCGACGTGGCCCATCTGTAGCCAGCTGGGAGATCCGGATGCTGACCTGGTCTGTGGCAGCGGATGTGCCCAGTCTCCGTCCACGGTTTCCGGGCTGGCTGGCCGCTGCGGATCAGCCGCGCACCGCAGCCATGCAGTCGTCGTACAGGTCCATGATTTCGCCCTTGCCGTCGTTGGCGAGCCAGGCCATCGATGCGGCATCCAGACATGCGAACGCCGTCGCGATCACCGCGCGGGCCTTCGCGTCCTCGTTGCCGGCAGCTGTGTCCATACGGGTCTCGATGAGCGGCAGCAGGTTCTCCTGGAACCGCAGTCGCTTCTCGAGCCAGCCGGCACGCAGCGAGGCGGTGTGGTGCAGGAGGCGGAACCGCTTCAGGGCCCGTTCTCGGCTGTCGTGCAAGGCCAGTACGGCAGCAACCCCTGCGCGCAGGGCCTCCCAGGCACCGGCATCGGCGGGCTGTTCGCTGATCGTGTCCATCAGGACCTGCCCGAACCGGTCCTGGCCGCCGCCGAGAAGGTCCTCCTTGGCGCCGAAATAGCGGAAGGGGGTGCGCTGGGAGACGCCGGCCTCCCGTGCGATCTGGGCGGTGGTCGTCTCGTCGTAGCCCTGCTCGGTGAACAGGCGCAGCGCCGTCTCGAGGATCTCCTGGGAAGCCAGCTGCCGTGTCCGGTCCCACAGCGTGGTCGGTGCGCCCGTTGATGCTTTCGACGCCCTGTTCGACATCAACGTCAGGGGAAACTTCTTCACTCTGCAAAAGGGGCTGCCGCTCCTCAACGAGGGCGCCTCGGTCGTGTTCGCGGTGGGCGCCGCCGAAGTGCTCGGGGCCGCGATGACAGCCGCCAAGGGCGCCTTGCCGCCCCTCATGCGGTCACTCGCGCTCGAACTCGCCCCCCGCCGCATCCGCGTCAACGCGGTCAGCCCGGGAATGATCAACACCCCTGTCTACAGCAAGATGGGTGTCTCCCCGGAAATGCTCGACTCCAGGGCCCGGGGCGTCCCGCTCGTCGGCGCCGCCGCCGACATCGCCGAAGCGGTGGCCTTCCTCGCCTCGGACGCCGCCGGTTACATCACCGGCGACAACCTCACCGTCTCCGGCGGCATGGGCGTTCACTCCAACGCCTGACGAGGGAAGACCGCCCCTGACGTGCCGGCAGCCAACTACGCTCCCGACGACGCCACTGACCAGGACAGATAGCGAAACGCTGCTGGAGTACCAGTCTCGCGATCGGCCAACTCGCCCACGTGCAGGTCGACTTCGACTTCCAGGGTCCTGCAAGCATCCGCCGGGCACCCGGCCCCCTCATCAACTCGAAGGAAATCACCAAAGAGCGGTGTGCCGGGAAACCGGCCCGCACCGTTCGGGAAGGGGCCGTTGGAGAAGGACCCGGACGACGAGCGCCTCGCCGGCGGCCTGCCTCACACCGGCTGCGGCCGGCCGACGGGCGCCGGCGTCGCCGACCCGGGGGCCATCCTGGACGACCCGCAGTGGGTGGAGTGGCGCGGCGGCCCCGCCCATGAGTTCAGCGCCGCTTCCCCCGCGTTCGCGGCGATCCGTGCGAGGACGGACGTTCCGGGCGGTCCCGCGTCTCCGGTGCGGCGCAGCAGGTAGTCGCGGACACCGTTGAGTGCGGTAGGGTGCCGCGCACCCGGTTCGCGACCCACGGTCCCACAGCCAGACCGAGGGGCGGGCCGTGCGGATCTCGTCCGCGAAGGTGCTGAAGAATGCCGTCTCGTCGTCGATGCCCGTGACCTCGACATGTCCGGCCGGCACGTCGGCGAGGGCGGCGCCGAACTCGCCGAGTTTCCGCGCGTCCTCGTGGGGCGCGGTGATCAGGCCGTGCAACTCCTTCAGCTCCTCCGGCAGACGCCGGGGGAACTTCGCCCGCTACGGCTGTGTTCGGCTCGTTCGTCCGAGGAGGCAGGGAACTCGGTGGCGGTGCGGCAGCGGGTTGTGGTCGGAGCCCCTGCTGCGGCGCCCCGACCGGCTCCCTCCCGGGCCGCAGGTGTCGGCGCCTCCGTCCGGTTCCGGGCGAGTCGTCGGCCTGGCCGCTCCGGCACCGGGTGAGGACCGACCCTGCCCTTCATGGCAATGCCGTCCAAGCTCTTGAGCCCGTCCCCGTTGTGTGCCAGCCTCTTTCAACAAGAGCACACACATTCCGTTCGGAAGCGAACACGTTCCGTCGGAGAACGACAAGCGTGTCACGAACCCACAGGATCGTGAGCGCCGACCGTAGAGGTGTGTGCGTTTGGGAGCGCTCCCATGTCGTGGGGAGGACACTTGGCACCGGCAGGCACCGGCAGAACGGACGGCCCAAAGCGGTCCGGGAGCCGACCAGTGGCGCCACGCCTCCCCGACGTGAACGAACCCGGCTCCCGCGCATGCGCCGCCGTCCCGGGTGCACAACCCCCCCATGCGTGCCCTCGCCAACTCCGCGCGAGGAGATACCCGTTTCCGGAGGTCCACGGCCATGCCCGCACACTTTCCCCCCGCACCACGAAGACTGCGCCACCTGCTGCGCCGGTCAAGGATGTCAGCGCTCACAGCGGTCGGCGCCCTTCTCGCGTTCACGCTTCCACTGCTTGCTGTCGGTACGGCCCAGCCCGCGGCCGCGCTGGGCAACGGCCTGGCGTTGACGCCACAGATGGGATTCAACGACTGGAACGCCTACGGCTGCAACGTCTCCGAGGCGCTCATCAAGTCCACCGCACAGGCGATGCACACCAACGGCATGCAGGCGGCGGGCTACACGTACGTCAACATCGACGACTGCTGGATGACGCACTCCCGGGACTCCTCGGGCCGGCTGGTCCCCGATCCGGCGAAGTTCCCGGACGGTATCAAGGGGACCGCCGACTACGTCCACTCGCTCGGCCTCAAGCTGGGCATCTACGAGGACGCCGGCACCGCCACCTGCGCCGGTTACCCCGGCAGTCTCGGTCACGAGACCACCGACGCCCAGTCCTTCGCCTCCTGGGGTGTCGACTACCTGAAGTACGACAACTGCAACAACAACGGGGTCTCCGCGCAGACCCGCTACACCGCCATGCGCGACGCCCTCGCCGCGACCGGCCGGCCCATCCTGTACAGCCTGTGCAACTGGGGCCAGGACAACGTGTGGACCTGGGGCGCCGGCGTCGGCAACAGCTGGCGCACCACCGGGGACATCACCGCCGGCTACTCCAGCATGCTCTCCATCTTCCACGCCAATGTGGGCCTGTCCTCCTACGCAGGCCCCGGCCACTGGAACGACCCGGACATGCTGGAGGTCGGCAACAGCGGCCTGACGGACACCGAGGCCCGCACGGAGTTCAGCCTGTGGGCTGAGATGGCCGCTCCGCTCATCGCCGGCACGAACCTGACCTCCGCCAGTTCCGCAACGTTGTCCATCTACACCAACGCGCGCGTGATCGCGGTGGACCAGGACTCGCTGGGCAGGCAGGGAACCATGGTCTCCTCGTCGAACGGCCTGGACGTCCTGGCCAAGCCGCTCGCGGGCGGCGACGTGTCCGTCGCGCTGTTCAACGAGACCGGATCGACCGCGAACATCAGTACCACCGCGACCGCGGTCGGCAAGACGGGCGCCTCCAGCTACACCCTGACCGACCTGTGGTCCGGGGCGACGTCGACCACGTCGGGCGCGATCAGCGCATCGGTACCGGCGCACGGAACCGTCATGTACCGGGTCGCCGGTGGCAGCAGCACCGGAGGCGGGGAGGCCACGGGCGAGATCCACGCGGTGGGCGCCGGCAAGTGCCTCGACGTGCCCGACTCGGCCACCACCGCCGGCACACAGGTCCAGATCTGGACCTGTGGCGGCGGAGCGAACCAGCGCTGGACGCACACCTCCTCCCAGCAGCTGACGGTCTACTCGGGCGGGTCGCGGATGTGCCTGGACGCGTTCGACAACCAGACCACGCCCGGCACCAAGGTGGAGATCTGGCAATGCAACGGCCAGACCAACCAGCAGTGGAGGATCAACACCGACGGCACCATCATCGGAGTCCAGTCCGGACTCTGCCTGGACGTCACCAAGGCCTCCACCGCCAACGGTGCCCTGATCGAACTGTGGCAATGCAACGGCCAGACCAACCAGCAGTGGACCATGAGTTGAGCATGCCGGGACCTTCGTAGGCATCGCCGGCCGGGCTCCGAGCACCGGAGCCCGGCAGGCGTCGCCACACCGTTCCCCGTGGGAATGCCCTGAGGCGCTCTCGTTCCCACAAGGCGCTGCCGCTTGTCGTCCGGCAGCGGGCACGGGCGCGTACGCCCGATCCCGGTGCGGCCCGCGTGGACGTCGTCGTTCCCCCACTCATTCGAAGGAGGCTCCCATGTACGACAGGAGGTCACCGGCCCGGCCCTGATGACTCCCCGTCCCCTTCGTCCCCCAAGTTCGCGAGGTTCAGGACAATGCATCCGTTAGCCGTTTCCCCTCAGGGCGCCGCGGCGAGAAGACGCCGCTCCCCGACGGCTGCCGTCGCATGTGTGATGGCGCTGCTGGCCACGATGCTGGCGACGGCGCTGACATGGTCGGCGCCGGCGTCCGCGGCAGCCGTACCGCTGGTGAGTTCGGCATCGGGCCGGTGTCTCGACGTCAAGGGCGGCGTCGCCACGGCGGGCACCGCCCTGGAGATCTGGGACTGCAACGGCCAGGCGAACCAGGTGTTCGAGTTCACCTCGTCCGGTGAGCTGAGGACCATGGGCGGCACCCGCTGCGTGGACGCCTCCAACGCCCAGACCACGCCGGGGACCCAGGTGATCATCTGGACCTGCGACGGCCAGTCCAACCAGCAGTGGCGGCGCAATGCCGACGGGTCCGTCACAGGAGTGCAGTCGGGGCTGTGCCTGGACATCGACGGGGCCGGCACCGCCAACGGAACCGCGATCGTCCTGTGGACCTGCAACGGCCAGAGCAACCAGAAATGGAGCCTGTCGTCGCCGACGACACCCCCGCCGGCAGGCGGCTCGCACTCCTGCGACATCTACGCCGCGGGCGCTACGCCCTGTGTAGCCGCGCACAGTACGGTCCGCGCGCTCTACGCCTCCTACAGCGGCAACCTGTACCAGGTCAGGCGCTCGTCGGACAACGCGACCAGGGACATCGGAGCACTCGCGCCCGGCGGCTACGCCAACGCGGCGGCGCAGGACTCGTTCTGCTCGGGCACCGCTTGCGTGATCACCGTGGTCTACGACCAGTCGGGGCACGGCAACGACCTGTGGTACCAGGGCTCGGCACAGGTTCCCGGATCGAGTCAGAGCAGTCCGGCGAAGGCCACCTCGGAGTCGCTGACGGCTGGCGGCGCCAAGGCTTACTCGCTGTACATCAACCCAGGCAACAGCTACTGGCACGACGGCCACCAGACAGGTGTGCCGACCGGCAGCGCGCCCGAGGGCGCGTACATGGTCACCAGCGGCACCCACGTGAACAACGGCTGCTGCTTCGACTACGGCAACAGTGAGACAACCCGCAAGGCCGACGCCGCCGGCGCCATGGACGCGATCAACTTCGGCACCGAGTGCTGGTTCGGCGGCTGCTCGGGCAGCGGGCCCTGGGTCCAGGCGGACCTCGAATGGGGCCTCTACTCCGGTGGCAGCCAGTCCTGGAACACCGGCCAGCGCGCCTTCACCAGCAAGTTCGTCACCGCCATGCTGAAGAACAACGGCACGTCGAGATTCGCCCTCAAGGGCGGTGACGCGCAGTCCGGTGGCCTCACCACCGTGTGGGACGGCGGACTGCCCAGCGGCTACAGCCCCATGAAGAAGCAAGGGGCCATCGTGCTGGGAAGCGGTGGCGACTGCTGCAAGCCCGACGGTGGCGCCAACCTGAGCGCCGGCACCTTCTACGAAGGGGCAGTCGTCGCGGGATACCCGTCCGACGCGACGGACAACGCGGTGCAGTCCGACATCACCGCTGCCGGTTACCGCTGACGCCGGACCACATATGGGAGGCCGACCTCGATGGTCACCACGGCGGGGTCGACCGTGGCCGTCTCCGGCTCGGCGTAGTAGTCGTTGACGTCGAGATCGACCGGGTACCGGGCCGAGACGTAGACGATGCGGTCGATCAGATCCGGGCGGGCGTTGGCCGCGGCCGTGATACCGCGGCGGCGGTGGGCGACGAGCGTTGCTGACCGGGGACAGGTCCACCTCGCCCCGCTTCGCGGCCTCCGCGATCAGGCCCTCCAGCAGGGCCTCGAAGGAGAGCGTTCACGGCCTCGCGCAGGTCGCAGGAGCCCGGGGCCCCGGTGGCCGACCGGGCCACCCGCTCCTGCTTCCATGCGGTGACCAGCGGTTCGATCAACGCCCACCGCTCGTCGGACGAGTCGGTTGGGTACGGCATCCGTTCCATGCCCGCGACTCCATCATGTACGCGACATGGAACGAGGACGAACCGCCCCATCACCCACGGACGGGAGACACCACATCATCAAGAACGGGACTCAACACCCTCAGAGGAGGTGCATGCCCTTCGGGGTGCCCTCCCGTACCTCTTCCGCTCACCGTCACTGCTCTAGGCTCGGTGGCGGCTTCGGCCAGCAGGGAGGAGAGAATCGTGCGCGAGCAACGGACAGCCAGGGACGTGCAGACGACGCCGCGGGCCGTCGCCAGGCGTGGCACGCCCCTGACCGGTATGGCCGCGCTTCAGCAGCGCGCGGGTAACGCGGCGGTCACCCGCTGGGTGCAGCGCAAGGCGGCAGGCCTGGACGAGCACTACGCCACGAGGCCCACGGAGCACCCCGAGTGGGGGCCGTATCAGGAACTGACAAAGGCCGCGGGCATTCCCCAAGCCGATGCCGACGACGCCTGGCAACTCCTGCTCGGTGGGGTCGACTCGCAGGGCGCTCTGAACAGCGAGGCCATGGCGAGGACGAGTGACCGCCAGGAGCAGCGCGAGATCCGTGCGACGAACACGTGGTACCACGAGTTCGTCGAGCTCATGACGAAGCATCTGGAGATCGAGACGCCCACCATGGCCCTGTGGGCCGGCGGCAACGAGGTCAACGACTACGCGGTGGAGAAGGGCCACACACCGCTGGCACGAACCCGGATCGGCAGCGTGCTCAACGTCCTGGAACTGCATCCGGACTGGAAGCTGACAGGGCCGATGTGGAGCATCCTGTCCAAGGCGTTCGTGTCCCTCGCTACTGGCCCCGTGCACATCTTCGTGCGGGCCTACGATCCCGACAGCATCCTCATCAGGCTGGAAGTCCCACAGCTCCGGCTGGTCCAGCGGCTGAACCCGAACGTCAAAATGATCTGGCACCCCCTGTACACCGGTCCGGACGGGCGGACGAGGGAGATCTCCAGGGACTGCCAACTCGTCGACAACGCAGAGTACGACGGACGCGACGCGTGCGTGGGCACCCTCATCCAGTACCTCAGGCTTTTCCATGACGAGAGCAACGCCAAAGCCGCCCCCGCCCACAAGAGCATGGAGCGGCTGCTCACCGCGAACGGCCACAAGGACGGCGTCTGAAGCGGTAGCCGACCCTCTGGGTACGGACGGGCGTGGACAAAACGTGCTTGACGGAGTGAGTACTCACTCCGTACGTGACCTCTCTCGCTCCCTCCCGGCGCCGTACGGCGCCCATGGAACCCGACCAGCGCCGCGCGATGATCGTCGCCATGGCCCTTCCCCTCGTCATCGAGTACGGCGCCTCTGTGTCCACGGCGAAGATCGCGCGCGCCGCAGGCATCGGAGAGGGCACGATCTTCCACTAACTCGCGGCCTGCATGACCGAGGCAGTACGTGCCGACGACACCCTCGCCCACCTGGAATCGATCACACTGGACCAGCCACTGGCGGTTCGGCTCACCGAGGCGGCCGAGGGGATCGGATCTCGCTGTTCGGGCGCCTCGGCCGACTCCATGATCTTGGAATCCGTGCCTGACACGTGCGCGAGCCGGCTCGGCAGCCGGCGCAGTTGGAGTCGAACGCCGTCCGACCACGCCGACGCCCTGCCTCCTGAGATGACGCACACCTACCTTCGGGGATCCCGTGAGCTGCCACATCGGCTGTCGGCGGGCCGCCGGTCGGCGGACACGCCCGGCGGCCCGCCGACGAATGCGTAACATTCGCGCCTTTCCCGCTGCCGCGGAGAACCTACGGCACCGTTTCGCCCTCTTCGCGGGTGCCCCAACTACTGGAGGAACGATGAACTGGTCCAGGGCCGTGGCCGTCACAGCGGCCTGTCTCGTTCTGTCCGGGTGCGCCACCGCGGCGAGCGGGGCCGGAGCGGCGCACAGCACGGGCGCCTCCGCGCACACCGCGCACAAGACCACGTCCACCACCCCCAGGAGTCCCGGGGCCACGAGCGGCAAGCCCGAACTGATCCTCAACGGCCAGACCGGTGCCCGCCCCGGGCAACGGGTCCACATGATGCTCTACGGCGTCAGCCGCGCTCAGGGCGGCGACGCAGTGACCGCCCGGTCGCCCGCGTTGGACGGGTCGGCACGGCTGGAATGGGAGGGCGACCACTACTGGGCCCTGGCGACCCTCAAGATGACGGACAAGCCCGGCTGGTACCCGCTGACGGTCGCAGTCCATGGCGGTACCGTGGCCCACGACAGAATCCAGGTCGTACGATCCCAGCGGCCCTCCTTCACCCTGCCGGCGTCGCGGTACGTCACCCGCCCCGGAGAGCCGGTGTGGGCGGGCTACGACGACCTGTATCCCGGTGAGCGGGGCACCGACTTCACCGTGCGGTCCGCGGCCCTGCCGGCGCCCGTGCGTCTCGTCCACGACGAGAACGTGGATTCCTACAACCCGCGGGCCTTCTCGGCGCGGATGCGGCTCAAGCCCGTCATGGCGGACGGCACGTACACCTTCCGACTGTACGGCCCGCACGGCCGCCGCATCGCCGAGAAGCACGTCAAGGTCCGCACGTCCCGGCCCGGCGACCGCGACTACCTGGGCAAGGCTCATGGGCCGGAGTTCTACGACCCGGGCGAGGGCTACTCGGGCGGCACGCACGGGTTCCGGGTCGGCGCGGGGCGTCAGGTGGCGGTCATGTGGCACGACGAGTACCCGGACGCGGGCGAGCAGACGCGGCTGACCGCCACCTCTCCGGCGTTCACCGGGGCACTCCGCCTTCGCTACGACGACAGCAAGGCCGCGGACGGCGACGACCCGCGCTTCTTCGGCACGGCAACCGTCCGCTCGGACCTCAAGCCCGGCCGGTACCCTGTGACGATCGTCGCCCACCACGGCCGGGTGAAGAGGACGGAGTACGTGACGGTGACGGCGCGGTAGGCCGTGCCGCGTCTGGAGCGCAGCAGCGCCCGGTCGCCGGTGTAGTGGGCGAGCTGGGCGCGGTAGCCGTCCCACTTCGGCTCGGCGGCCGCACGCGCCGGCAGGGCCGGTTCGGCCACGGTGTCGGCGAGCATGGGCTCGGGCAGCGTCCACGTCACACCGTGCCCCATTCCACCGCGGCCGGCCGCGGTCGTCGGTTCGGTGCCCGGTCACTCGTCTGCGCCGCCCCCAGGGAGCGCGTGATGGCCCGGTCGCAGTCAAGATCACTTGGCGAACGTTCATATCACTGGCAGAGGACCCCGACCGCTTCCACCTGACCGCGTACTCCGCGGATCGACCGGTGGTGCACGGCTGGTGGGGCCGGTGCGGAAGCATGCACGGTTGTCACGGGGTACTCGGGATTGCTGTCGTCTCACCCCGGCCGCGCGGTCCCTCCCGCTGTCGAAGGGGCTGGCTCCCTGATCAGGCTGAGCGGCGGGCGAGCCGTTCGCCACTGAGGAAGGCGGACGGCACGTTCCCGTGGTGACGCGAAACCGGAGGAGTGCCATGGATCCGGATGACCAGATCATGCAGGGGCCCGGCGAGCGGAGAGTCGCCGAAGCGGCGGCACGGATCGTGGCCGAGGGCCGGCCACGGTTGCACCGCACCTGGACGTCCTTGGTGGCCACCTCACTGCTGGGCGGTATCGACGTCGGTGTCGGCGTCATGGCGCTGCTGTTCGTGCGGCAGGAGACCGGCAGCGAGCTCCTGGCCGGACTGGCCTTCTCCGTGGGACTCATCGCTTTGCTGCTCGGGCACAGCGAACTGTTCACGGAGGGGTTCCTGGTGCCCGTCGCCACCGTCATCGCGGGCGCGGCCAGCTGGCTGGACCTGGTACGGATGTGGGCAACGGTCCTGGTGATGAACCTGGTCGGCGGATGGGTGTTCATGTGGCTGGCCATGCAGGCCTACCCGGACCTGCACCGCACCGCGGCTGCTGCGGGCGCGAAGTTCGTCGACGGCGGGTACACACCGGGCACCTTCTGCCTCGCTGTGCTGGGCGGTGGCGTCATCACGCTCATGACCCGTATGCACCATGGCAGTGAGTCGATGACCGGGAAGATCACCGCATCGATCACCACCGCGTTCGTCCTGGCCGGGCTCGGGCTGTGGCACTCGGTGCTGGACTCCCTCATCGCGTTCGCCGGCCTGCACACCGGCAGGACGCCCTACGGTTACCTCGACTGGCTGGAGTGGCTGGCCTGGGCGGTTCTCGGCAACGTCGTCGGCGGCCTTCTGCTGACCACGGCACTGCGCCTCGTTCGCAGTGCCCCGGTGCTGAGCGACCACGAAGCGCACTCCGGCTCATGACGCCCGCGAAGCTGATCACCAACCGCACTCAGGGCGTCCGGGGCAGCCGTCAGCCGTGCAGGGCATTCGCAACGCCCCCGCGCTCGGGGTGCAAGCTGGACGGGTGACCTGGCGCCGGGCCGACCAGCTGGCCGGCAGCGGTGGAATGGGGCACGGTGTGACGTGGACGCTGCCCGAGCCCATGCTCGGCACCACCGTGACCAGCCCAGCCCTGCCGGTGCATGCGACGGCCGACCGAAAGGGGACGGCTACCGAGCGCAACCCGCTCACCACGAGGGCGACCCGAGTGGTCAGTTGCTCAGGGCTTGGTCGAGGGTTTCGTGGCAGTCGATGACGGTGTCGACGCCGACGAGGGTCAGGGTGCGCAGCACGGCGCTGCCGGGTGCGGCCAGGCGGAGCCGGCCGCCGGCCTCGGTGAGGGCGCGGTGGGCGGCGATCAGGATGTTGATGCCGCTGGAGTCGATGAAGGTCACCTGCCGCATGTCGACCACGACGCGGGGGCGGGGTACGCCGGAGAGGTCGAAGGCCTGGCGGAGTGCCATGCCGGTGTGGTGGTCGATCTCCCCGGCCAGGGTGATCACGTGGACGCCGCCGGTGGTGGAGGCCGCCACGGACAGCCGGCCTGGCTGCACAGCCTGTTCGCTACCCGTCACTTCTTCCTCAGCCATGTCGGTGATCCTGGCACAGCCAGACGCCTTACCGAGCTGTTGCCCCGCAGGCCGTAGATGATGTCCGGATGTGATGGAGCCGACAGGGGAGGTGTCCGGCGTCATCCCTGTAGGCGCGGGTATGCGCGCACGGGGGACATACGGGGGTACGGGGTAGTGAAGGCGGCTGGGGGGCTTCGCCGGCCAGTCGCACTTCACCCGTTTCTTCCGCGAGCGGTACGGGCGGGCCCCGGGCGAGCTTCGCCCGGCCTCGCCCGGTCGCCCGGACTGACCACCGACCACCGCGACGGCGCGCGGGCGGCCGGTGTGGGCCGGCGGCCGCTACAGGTTCCGGCGCGGCGCGACGCAGCTGTGGAACCCGCGCCCGCTCTTGCGGCCGAGGTGCCCTTCGCGGACCATCCGGACGAGCTGGTCGGAGGGCTGGAACCGGTCGTCGCCGGTGCACTCCAGCAGCACGCGCCGCGGGGACGACCTCACTGATCAGCATCGGATACGCCAGCAGTCGGCAGGCCACCGTGGATGTCACCGACCTCATCTGGAAGAACACTCATGTGCACGGCTTCCGATTCGCGCTGTTCACCGAGGACGACGTGAACGGCGCGAACGATTTCCCGCTCGGCCTCCTCGCTCAAGGGAAGGCGCAGCCTTGGGTGGCCCGTGCCTTCCCGCTGGAGGAGGCGGCCGCGGCACAGCGGCATCTGGCGGAGGAGAGACCCTTCGGACGCGTGCTCCTCGCCCTGTGAATGGCGGGTAAGCTCCGCCCGCGTCACCCGGTAGCGCACAGTTCCTCGGTCCGGGTCGACGAAGTCGGTGATGCCGACGGTTTCAGATCGGCCCGGCGCGCCTTCAGGCAGGTCACCGGTGCTGTCAGGTCGAGCGGGCTCGCGCTCGGGGAGGGGATGAGCCGGAGTTCGGCCAGAGCACGCAGACGCCGGTGCGAGCGCGCCGACGGTTCCGTATGCCTTTCGGGGCAAGGCAACAGCGATCGGGTATGACCGGGCGGGATCCTGGTATAACCCGATTCGACTGGTTTGCGGGTGCCGCTCGGCGGTTATCCCGGCAAGGACCGTGCGCCGCCGAGCGGCGTGACAGTGTTCTGGAAGATGAGGGAGTGCGCTTGTCCGCAGCCGTCGCAGCCCTCGGTTCCCGCCCCGTTCGGATTGCCGCTGCGGCTGCCGCCCAGGGGGATCTGTCGGCCGCCCGCGCTCAGATGGGGTTCTCTCTGGCGTGGCACATCATCGTCGCCTGCCTGGGTGTCGGGCTGCCTGCTCTCACTCTCATCGCCGAGTGGCTGGGTGTGCGTCGCGACAGTCCGGCGCTGAAGCTGCTGGCGCGGCGCTGGGCGCGGGCCATGGGTGTGCTGTTCGCTGTCGGCGCCGTGTCCGGCACGATCCTCAGCTTTGAGATGGGGCTGTTGTGGCCGGGTCTGATGGGGAGGTTCGGGCAGGTCATCGGGCTGCCCTTCGCGTTGGAGGGCATCGCGTTCTTCATCGAGGCGATCTTCCTCGGCATCTATCTCTACGCCTGGAACCGGCTTTCGCCGCGCAGGCACCTGCTTACCGGAATCCCCATCGTGGTCGCCGGCACCGCTTCGGCGTTCTTCGTCGTGTGTGCGAACGCCTGGATGAACCAGCCCCGCGGTTTCACTCTGCGCGACGGCAAGGTGGTGCGCGTCGATCCCTGGGCGGCCATGTTCAATCCGGCGAGTCCGCCGCAGACGGTGCACATGATCCTGGCTGCCTTCATGGTGGCCTCGTTCCTGACCGCTTCCGTGTACGCGGTCGCCCTGCTGCGGGGGCGCCGCGACGCCTACCACCGGGCGGGGTTCGTCATCCCCCTCACCGTCGGCGCGGTGGCGGCACCCTTCCAGATCGTGGTGGGTGACTGGGCTGCCCGCTTCCTGTCCGACTATCAGCCCGCCAAGCTCGCCGCCATCGAGGGTGTCTACCGCACGGGTTCGCACATCCCGCTCACCATCGGCGGCGTCGCCGGCGAGAAGGGCCTGGAATACGGTCTTGAGGTGCCCGACGGGCTGTCCCTGCTGGTCGGATACCGGACGGACACGGTGGTCAAGGGACTCGACCAAGTGCCCCGCTCCCAGTGGCCCGCCGTGACCGGGGTGCACTGGGCCTTCGACCTCATGGTCGCCGTCGGCTTCTTCCTGCCGGCACTCGGCCTGTGGCTGCTGCTCGCCTGGTGGCGCACCCGCCGCAGCGGCGGCGGCCTGCTCGACCGGCGCGGCACCAGGCTGCTGCTCGCCCTGGCGGCGCTCGCCGGCCCGGCCTCCGTGGTGGCGCTGGAGAGCGGCTGGAGCGTGACCGAGCTGGGCCGGCAGCCGTGGATCGTGTACGGGGTGATGAGCGTGCGCGACGCGGTGAACCCGGCCCCCGGACTCATGACCGGCCTGTGGCTGGTCCTCGTGGTGTACGCGGCGATGACCGTGGCGACGGTGTACGTACTGCGCCGCCTTGCCCGCGGCACCGCCGTCCCGGTCGCGCCCCAGGAGGCGGACGTGCGGGACTATCCCGTGGTCTGAACCGCCCCGTCCCCGCTTCCCCGATGCACCTGGAGGCCCTGTGCTCACCGACACCGCGCTGGCAGTCATGTGGGTGGGCCTCACCTGTTACGCGCTGTTCGCGGGTGCCGACTTCGGCGCCGGGGTCTGGGACCTGCTCGCCGGGAGCGCCCGCCAGGGCGCGCGGCAGCGGCGGGTCATCGAGCACAGCATCGGTCCGATCTGGGAGGCGAACCACGTCTGGCTCATCTTCGTGATCGTGATGCTGTGGTCCTGCTTCTCCCCGGTCTTCGCTGCCGTGATGTCCACCCTCTACGTGCCGCTGACCATCGCCGCGCTGGGCATCATCGCCCGCGGTGCCGCCTTCGCCTTCCGCAAGGCCAGCACCGAGCTGTGGCAGCAGCGGCTCTTCGGCGCGTTCTTCGCCGTCTCCTCTCTGGTCACGCCGTTCTTCCTGGGTGCCGTTGCGGGCGGGGTCGCGTCCGGGCGGGTGCCGGCCGGGGTGGCCGAGGGCGATGTGCTGACGAGCTGGCTGAACCCGACCTCGGTGCTGGGCGGCGCCCTCGCGGTGCTGGCCTGCGCACACCTGGCCGCTGTCTACCTGTGCGCGGACGCGGCCCGCGAGGCTGACGGGGAGCTGGCCCGGAGCTTCGCTCGGCGAGCCGTCGTCACCGGTGTCGCGAGCGGCGTCGTCGCGCTGGCCGGTACGGCGGTGCTGCATGCCGACGCTCCGGAACTGTTCCATGGGCTCACGCACCGGGCGCTGCCGCTGGTGGTGCTCAGCGCGGTCAGCGGTGTGACGGGCCTCGGACTGCTGCTGACTCGCCGCTACCTCGCGGCGCGTGCGGCGGCCGCGCTGGCGGTCGCCGCGATCCTGTGGTCCTGGGGCGCTGCCCAGTATCCGGCCATGCTCGTCCGCAGCCTCACGGTCACCCAAGCCGCCTCCCAGCCGGCCGTGCTCTCCGCCTGCCTGATCTGCCTGGCCTGCGGGGCCGTCCTGCTGATCCCGGCCCTCTGGCTGCTCTACAGCACCTTCCAACGCGCCGACACCTCGCAGCCCGGTCGCCGGCCGACGCGATGAGCAGCGTGACTGGGCCCGGCATCTGTTCACGCGGCATCGGGCGCGACGACCCTCCCTGATCCGTGAACTGCATGGGCGGCAGCCGGGTGGGGGCGGCGCGAGGCCACGGCTCCGGCTGCCTCAAGGTGGTGCCGCATCCCGACGGACACGGCAACGGCCAAGCGGTAAAGACCCTCGTGGCCGCCGGCCGCCTGCTCTCCAGGACCGGCCGGCCGACAAGTGGCGTCCGGCCCCCGCCTCGGCCAGGGCTGGGAAGGCCGTCGTCACCTGCGCTCTTGTCATACCCGCAGCGGAGATCGACCCCGTCCGGCCCGGTGGGACGGATGGCGGACCTTGTCTCGCAGCCTGACCGACGCCCACTCGTACGACAGGGCATTCGTCAAGCCCAGCGCGCGTCACGTCCGCGCCGCGACCGGACGGCTGCGCGCATCCGGTGACGGGAGTCGAGGATTGAATGTGGGCGACGCGGAAACTCCGGAATTGTCCGCCATGAGCGCTGCACCTTTTCACTCAAGTGGCCCGCCTTCCGTTCATCACCGCACGTGGGGAGCACTCATGAAAACAGAGACCACCTCCCGCCTCCGGCACGATCCGCTCGTGCGTTGCCTGGGCTGGGCCAGTGCGCTCCTGGGCGTTCCCCAGGTCGCCGCCCCGGCCGGCTTCGCCCGGGCCTTGGGCGTGGACGGTGAATTCCGGCACCGCTCGGCGACGGCCGCCGTGGGTGTGCGCGAGCTGGCGGCGGCGACCGGGTTGCTGGGGCGGCCGCATCCCGCCTGGCTCTGGGGCCGCGTCGGCGGCGACCTCATGGACCTGACGATGCTGACCCGCGCCCTGAAGAACCACAACGGTCGCGGCCTCGGCCGCACCGTTGCCGCGACCGCCGCAGTCACCGCCATCACGGCCACGGACGTCTACGCGGCCGTGACCCGCACCCGTAGGAGCACCCCCATGGAACTGGCCGCGGCCACCACCGTCATCCAATCCCCGGACGAGGTATACGCCCTCTGGAGCGACCTGGAGCACCTGCCGGACTTCATGGCGCACCTGGACGAGGTGCGTGTCACCGGCCCGCGCACCAGTCACTGGCGGGCCGGCGCGCCGTTCGGCAAGGCGGTCGAATGGGACGCCGAGACCACGCAGGAGGTCCCCGGCCAGCTGATCGCCTGGCGGTCGGTGGACGGTGCCGACATCGACAACTCCGGCGAGGTCCGTTTCGCGCCCGCCCCCGGCGGCCGGGGCACGGAGATCCGGGTGACCCTGCGCTACGACCTGCCCGGCGGAGCACTGGGCAAGGCCGCGGCGCGCTACTTCGGCGAGGAACCGCACCAGCAGCTGGACGACGACCTGCGCCGCTTCAAGCAGATCGCGGAGACCGGAGAGGTCGTCCGCTCCGAGGGCGCACCCGGCGGCAAGCGGGCCCGCGGCGAGTTCCCGCAGCACCCGGCCCGACCGCTGACCGAGGACGAACTGAAGGAGGCCCTGGCATGAAGGCGAACTGCTGGACGGGACGCAACTCGGTCGAGGTGCAGGAAGTACCGGACCCGTCGATCCTCAACAGCCGCGACGTCATCGTGAAGGTCACCTCGACGGCGATCTGCGGCTCCGATCTCCATCTGCTCGACGGCTACGTCCCCACCATGGAAAAGGGCGACATCATGGGCCACGAGTTCATGGGGGAGGTCGTCGAGGTCGGCTCCGGCATCAGCGACGGCAAACTGCGCGTCGGGGACCGGGTCGTCGTGCCGTTCCCCATCGCCTGCGGCGCCTGCGCGGCCTGCCGCGCGGAGCTGTACTCGTGCTGCGAGAACACCAACCCCAACGCGGGCATCTCGGAGAAGTTCTTCGGCCACCCCACCGCCGGCATCTACGGCTACTCCCACCTCACCGGCGGCTTCGCCGGCGGCCAGGCCGAGTACGCCCGCGTGGTGCTCGCCGACGCCAACGCCCTCAAAATCGAGTCGGACCTCACCGACGAGCAGGTGCTGTTCCTGTCCGACATCCTGCCGACCGGGTACATGGGCGCCGACATGTGCGACATCCAGGAAGGTGACGTCGTCGCCGTCTGGGGCGCCGGGCCGGTCGGCCAGTTCGCCATGGACAGCGCCCGGGTCCTGGGCGCCGAGAAGGTCATCGCGATCGACAAGGAGACCTACCGGCTCGACATGGCCGCAGCCCAGGGCTACACCACCATCAACTTCGAGGACACCGACGTACGGTCGGCACTGCTCGAACTCACCGGCGGCCGGGGCCCCGACAAGTGCATCGACGCGGTCGGCCTGGAGGCCACACACGGTGCCTCCCACGTCCACCTCTACGACCGCGCCAAGCAGGCGGTCCGCTCCGAGACCGACCGGCCGCACGCCCTGCGCCAGGCCATCATGTCCTGCCGGAGCGGCGGCGTGGTGTCGGTCATCGGCGTCTACGGCGGGATGATCGACAAGTTCCCGGCGGGTGCCTGGATGAACAGGTCCCTGACCCTGCGGACCGGGCAGTGCCACGTGCAGAAGTACATGAAGCCGCTGTTGGGCCTGATCGAGCAGGGCAAGATCGACCCCACCCGGGTCATCACCCACCGGCTGCCCCTGACCGAGGCACCGACCGGCTACGACCTGTTCAAGAACAAGAAGGACCGCTGCGAGAAGGTCGTCCTCAAGCCGTGAGGAACACACCGATGAGCTGCGGCGCCCTCGCGGCGCCCGGCGGCCGGATTCTCGGTGGCAGGAGCTCACCGGGACGCTGGAAAGGGTCTCGGCTGCAGACACCGACCGCGCGTCGCCGTACGACAGCAGGGTTGGGGCCGCGCGCCGGGGCCCGGTGGGCGCGACGGATATCCGATCGCCGGGCATCCGACCCAGGTTGACGGTGGGTGGAGGCCGAGGGACGCCACCGATGTCGACGCACACCTCGAAGACGGATACCGGCGGACCCTGCAGGACATGGCCGCGTTTCTCAGACAGACCCACTACCTCCCTCGTGGGCTGGATCGAACCTCGTTCACGGCCGGCTCCGCGCCGTCTGTCCCTCGCTCACACACGAGCCGCACCCCGGGAACCGAAGGAGGCCGCAGATGAACACGCTTCCGCATTCCACCGCGACCCGGAGCCGCCCAACGGGACCAGGCGTCGACATGAGGCTGCTCGGCATCTATCTCAACGACCACCTCGCCGGCGCCACCGCCGGGACCGAACGCGCCACCCGCCTGGCGCGGGCCGCCCGTGGGTCCGCGCTCGGCCGCGCGATCGAGCCCGTAGCAGCCGAGATCGCCCAGGACCGGGCAGCGCTGCTGGACATCATGGAGGATCTCGGCGTTCCCGTTCGCCGCTACAAGGTGTGCGCCGGCTGGGCGGGCGAGAAGCTGGGACGGCTGAAGCTCAACGGCCGCCTGCTGCGCCCGTCCCCGCTCGGCACCATGCTGGATCTGGAGGCCCTACGGCTGGGGGTCGAGGGAAAGGCGGCCGGGTGGCAGGCCCTGCGCCGCCTCAGCGCCGCCGACGAGCGCCTGGACTCCGCCCGGCTCGACACGCTGCTCGAACGAGCGCGGCGACAGCAGGAAAGAATCGAGGAGTGGCGCGTCCGCCAAGCCGAGGAGGCACTGGCCACCACAGTCGGCTGAGCCGCCCCCACCGCGAACAGCACGGCGGCCACCTTGGACCGTCGCCGCGCCCCTGAGACGACCAGGAGCGGTGCTGACGTCTTGGTTGGTTTCCTGTTGGTCGATGTCGCCCGGGCCACTCCGGAAGTTCCCTCTCACACGACGTCATTGCGCCTGGTCGCCATGCTGGTGCTGCCCGCTACGGGCGTTCAGACGTGCGCGTTGGGGAACCACGACGTAGGCCGGGTCCTTGGTCGAGGCGACGCCCGCGTCGAAGGTGCCGAACCGCTGGAGGGCGCTGCCGGCCAGCAGGGCGAGCCCGGCGGCGGCAGCGGCGGGGCGGCTGCGGCGGGCGACGGTGACGGCGGCCAGGGCGCCGGCGAGGGTGAGGTATTCGGATGCCCGGCGCAGCCGACGGGCTCGGCCTCTGGTGTAGGCCTTGGTCTCCAGGCCCGGCCGGCGTTCGATCAGCCGGGAGGCGACGAGTTCGGCACTCGCCCCGAGGGCCGCGAGCTGTCGGGCAGGGCTCGCCTCGTGCACGGGGGCCAGCAGCATCCCGAGCCCCGCGCCGCTCGCCGCCGCGGACCCCGCGAACAGGAAGGGCAGCTCCCGGCGTGCCTCGTGCCAGGCCGGCACAGCCGTCTGGGAGAGCAGCACCGCGGTGTAGGACGCCAGAGCGGGGGCGAACGCGGCCGAGGACAGACCTCCCAAGCGGCCCGCCCGAGTCGGCAGGCGGCCGGGCAGCACGGCGCGCAGGGAGCTCGGGAGCAGCTCGGTCATGGCGGCCAGGCCGCTGCCGGGTCCGTAGGCGGCGAGGATCCATGTGCCGACGGACATCGGTGAACTGGGCTTGGCCACCCGCAGCATGTGGTGGAAGCGTTCGGGACGACCGAGGTCTGCGATCAACAGGTAGCTGCTGGCCAGCAGGGCACCGAAGCCGCCCAGGCGCCCGGCGCGGCACAGGGCCGGACGGCCGGTCAGGTCGGCGCCGGCGGAGAGCAGGGCGGCACCGGCCGACAGGCCGCCGGTGAACAGGTAGGCCGGCACCTTCCACTCCCACACCGGCGGTTTCAGTACCGGCCGCCCGTAATAGGAGCGGAACTCCGAGTCCGCTGCGACGCGTTGGTCGTCGTGTCGGTCGCGGCCGGCGCCGAACGCGGGCACACGCAGGTCGGCGGCGCCCGCGTCGCTACGCGGCTCGCGCAGGGATCCGTCGTCGTCGGTCATCGGTGACCCTTCCTGACGAAGACGGCGGCGGTGGCCGCGAGCAGCGCGGAGGCCGCCACCGCGGCGTGCCTCCACATGGACGGCAGATCACGCGTGGGCACGACGGGATCCGGCGGCAGCCCGTAGGCCTCCGGCTCGTCGAGCAGCAGGAAGAAGGCGCCGTCGCCACCCACTCCGTCCTCGGGATCGCGCCCGTACAGCCGTGCCTCGCCCACGCCCGCCTCGTGCAACTGCTCCAGTCGCCGGTCGGCCCGCTCCCGCAGTTCGTCGAGCGGCCCGAACTGGATGGAGTCGGTCGGGCAGGCCTTGGCGCAGGCGGGCTCGAGGCCGCCGCGCAGGCGGTCGTGGCACAGGGTGCACTTCCAGGCCCGGCCGTCGTCGGGCCGCCGGTCGATGACCCCGTAGGGACAGCCGGACACGCAGTAGCCGCAGCCGTTGCAGATGTCGGGCTGCACCACCACGGTGCCGAACTCGGTGCGGAAGAGCGCTCCGGTCGGGCAGACGTCGAGGCATCCGGCGTGGGTGCAGTGCTTGCACACGTCGGAGGACATCAGCCAGCGGAAGTCGGTACGGGCGTCCGCGCCGGTACCGGCGCCGGGCAGGTCGAAGGAGGGGAAGCCCAGGTCGACGGGCTCGGTGCCCAGTTCGCCACCGCCCCGGGGCGCGTCCCGCACGGCGTCCGCTACGACCTCGGCGGTGTGCTCGGTGGCCGAGGGCCCGGTGGGCAGGTCGGACAGGCCGGGGTCCTGTCGTCCCAGTGGGCGTTCCTGCTCGATGAAGGCGACGTGCCGCCAGGAACTCGCGCCGAGCATGCCGGTGTTGTCGAAGGACATGCCCAGCAGGTCGAGGCCGTCGTCGGGGACGTCGTTCCACTCCTTGCAGGCGACTTCGCACGCCTTGCAGCCGATGCACACGGAGGTGTCGGTGAAGAAACCGACCCTGGGCGGGTGGTCGCGGTGGCCGGCGTCCGCGGCGGGGTCCTCGAGGGACCCGTACAGACTGTGCTCGTCCGTCATGGGGAATCCTCCTCCCGGTGGGGTTCGGTGTGGGTCGGCCTGGGGTCGTCGCCCGTCGTCACGATGCGGGTGCCGGTCTGCGGTGTGATCCCGGCCCGGCGGCGGTAGTCCTGGACGTATGCGAGGAGGGCGGGCCCCCTGGGCCGTCGTCCGGGGCGGATGTCACAGGTCAGGACCTTGCTCTCCTGGATCAGCACGTTCGGGTCGGCCACCACTCCGATCAGGTCGTTGACGACGTCGCCGGTGGTGAGGCCGGCGCCGCCCCAGTGGTAGGGCATCCAGACCTGGTGGACGGTGCGGTCCTCGACACGCAGCGGCGCCATCCGGTCGGTGACGAAGACGCGGGCCTCCACCGCGGTCCGGCTGGTGATCACGTGGGCCCAGTCCAGATGGCGCAGGCCGCGTTCGGCCGCCAGCTCCGGCGACACCTCGACGAACAGCTCGGGCTGCAGCTCCGACAGGTACGGCAGTTGGCGGCTCATGCCCCCGGCGGTGTGGTGCTCGGTGAGCCGCGACGCCGTGAACACGAAGGGGAACACCTCCCCGTGCGCCTCGGGGGGAGCCGGATTGGAGGGGTTGTCGCGGCGCCCGTAGACCTTCCTCGTGGGGTTGGCCTGCTGGCCGTACAGGAGGTTGCGCACGGGCGACTCGTGCGGCTCGTAGTGGGTGGGCAGCGGGCCGTCCGACAGGCCGGTGGGCGCGAACAGCCACGCCTTCCCGTCGGACATCATGATGAACGCGTCCTCGCCGCTCAGCGCCTGCGGCCCCGATGCGCCCTCGGGAGGCCGGTAGTGGGGTGGCTTGTCCTTCTCGAAGTCCGGGGTGTCGTGTCCGGTCCACTCCCCGCGGTCCTCGTCCCACCAGACGAGGGCCTTGCGCTCGCTCCAGGGCCTGCCCTGCGGATCGGCGGAGGCACGGTTGTAGAGCACTCGCCGATTCAGCGGCCAGGTCCAGCCCCACTCGGCATCGTAGGGCCCCTGCTCGAAGCGGGATTTGCGGCGCCGGGCCTGGTTGGTCTCGTCGGCGTACACGCCGCTGTAGATCCAGCAGCCGCAGGCCGTGCTGCCGTCGGCCTTGAGGTCGGGGTAGCCGCCGACGGTCCGGCCGGTCCGCAGGTCGATGCCGTTGATATGGCGCAGCACGTCCGCCGCGGACGGTTCGTCGCCCTCGGTGTGGTAGTCCCAGGCAAGGTCGAGCACGGGCCGGTCGCGGTCGTCGGTCGAGCCGGCCAGTTCGTCCTTGACGCGCCTGCCGAGGTGGTAGAAGAACCACAGATCCGAGCGCTGGTCGCCGCTCGGTTCGACGGCCTTGTCCCGCCACTGCAGCATCCGCTGGGTCTGGGTGAAGGTGCCGGCCTTCTCCACGTGCGAGGCGGCGGGGAAGAAGAACACCTCCGTGCGGCAGCGCTCGGTGACGATCTCCCCGGTCTCCACCTCGGGGGCGTCCTTCCAGAACGTGGCGCTCTCGATCATGGTCAGGTCGCGGACGACGAGCCAGTCCAGGTTGGCCATGCCGAGGCGCTGGAGACGGCCGTGCGCGGACCCGACCCCGGGATTCTGACCGAGCAGGAAGTAGCCGAAGACCTTCCCGTCTACCATGTCCATGGCGGTGCGATAGGTGCCGTGATCGCCGTTGATGCGGGGCAGGTAGTCGAAGCAGTAGTCGTTCTCCGCTGTCGCCGCCTCACCCCAGTACTCCTTGAGCAGGGAGATCATGTAGGCGTCGGCGTTGCCCCAGAACCCCTTCTGGTCGGGGCGGCGAATACCGTCCAGGTAGGCGGTCAGGTTCTCATGGGTGGTGTCCGGCATCGGCAGGTAGCCGGGCAGCAGGTTGAACAGGGTCGGGATGTCGGTGGAGCCCTGGATGCTGGCATGCCCGCGCAGGGCGTAGATGCCTCCGCCGGGGCGGCCGATGTTGCCCAGCAACAGCTGGATGATCGAACCGGCCCGGATGTACTGGGCGCCGACGGAGTGCTGGGTCCAGCCGACGCTGTACACCAGCGCGGCGGTGCGTTCCCGGCCGGAGTGCTCCGTCCAGGCCCGGCACACGTCCAGGAACCGTTCCCGGGGCACCCCGCAGATGCGCTCGACCATCTCCGGGGTGTAGCGGGCGAAGTGCCGCTTGAGCACCTGGAAGACGCAGCGTGGGTGCTCAAGCGTGGGGTCGGCGGCGATGTCTCGGGCGCCTCCCTCGACGACCGGGCCGCCGGCACCGTGCTGGTAGGCCGAGGCCTGCTCCTTGTGACGCTTCCCCGGGCGTTCCTCGGCCTCGACGCCCTCGTACGTCCAGCTGGAGGGGTCGTAGGAGGCGGTGTGCGGGTCGTAGCCGCTGAACAGTCCGTCCAGGTCCTCGGTGTCCTGGTAACGATCGCTCAGCAGGAACGGGGCGTTGGTGTACGCCTGTACGTACTCCCTGAAATGCAGGTCGTCGGACAGGATGTGGTTGATGACGCCGCCGAGGAACGCGATGTCGGTGCCGACCCGCAGTGTGACGTGCTGGTCGGCCAGTGCGCTGGTCCGGGTGAAGCGCGGATCGATGTGGATGACCCTGGCGCCGCGTGCCTTGGCCTCCATCACCCACTGGAAGCCGACCGGATGGGCCTCGGCCATGTTCGAGCCCATGATGACGATGCAGTCGGCGTTGATCAGGTCCTGCTGGTAGTCGGTGGCGCCGCCGCGTCCGAACGAGGCTCCCAGACCGGGAACCGTGGCGGAGTGTCAAATACGCGCCTGGTTCTCGATCTGGAGCGCGCCCAGAGCGGTGAACAGCTTTTTGATCAGATAGTTCTCTTCATTGTCCAGCGTCGCGCCGCCCAGGCTGGCGATGCCCATGGTGCGGCGGAGTGTGTTCCCGGACCCGTCGGTGTCCTGCCAACCCCTGCGGCGGGCGTCCAGCACCCGGGCGGCCACCATGTCCATGGCCGTGTCCAGATCGAGGTCCTGCCACTCGGTGGCGTACGGCGGACGGTAGCGGACCTTCTGCTCGCGCTGCGGGCCGGTGACGAGCTGCTTGCTGGCGGATCCCTTCGGGCACAGCCGGCCGCGCGAGATCGGGCTGTCCGGGTTGCCCTCGATCTGGATGACCCGGTCGTCCTTGACGTAGACGCGCTGCGCGCAGCCCACGGCGCAATAGGGGCAGACGGAGTCCGCGACTCGGTCCGCGCGGTCGGTGCGGGGTCCGAGAGCTGCCGAGCGCGGGGACTCGGCCGCCTTGCCCCGGCCGAGCCGGTCGGGGCCGGTGAGCTGCCGGTACACGGGCCACTGACCGATCCACCGTTCCAGGCCCATACGCTCGCTCCTTCGTGGGTGGCATACGCCTTGATCGACGCTACCCGCACGGGGGCCGAGTGCAAGTCGACGCCGGGCGGCGAGGCACTGGTGCACCGGTGTGTGGTAGACCTGCTCGAAGAGCACGGTCGGCCGCGCCGGGTCTGCGTGGTGCACCACGATCCGTGCGTACTGCCCGTCGGGGCCTGACCGGCCGGCTGCCCCGAATCGCCGAGACGCCCACGGGACCGCTGGCACGCGTACTGTCCGGTGCCGGGCCTCTCCTGCTGACCGCCCAGGACCTGCCCGCCGCGGGGACTGACCCGCTACTGAGCGCCGAGGCGCTCGCCTACGCCGCCGGGATCCGCACCCCACGGATCAGAGCGATCGTCGAGGACGGGACCGAAGGCCCTGTACGCCCGACACCCGGAGAGTTCACAGAACCGGCTACGGCATTGGCCCTGCCGCTGCATGAGGTACCGCAGGTGAGCCAGCGACCTCGTGCCGTGGCCACTGCGGGCCGCTGAGCGGGCCGCATCGGCCAGCGGGCTGTGATGCGGCAGCCCGGCCGGCGGATCAGTGCGTGAGGTGCCCGGGCGAGGGCATGTGGAGCGCCAGTGTGCGGGCCCTTTCCCACATGCCGTGGAGCTGCTCGGCGGGGCGCTGCTGTTCGCCGTGGAGGGCGTTGAGGATGACCAGGCCGCCGGTGAGCGCGGGGACGGCCCACTGCATGCAGACCAGGTGCCGCTGCGCCTTGTCGGTGTCGATGGGGTGCTTGGCGGACTTCTCGGCATCCTGCGGGTCGGAGGACGCCGCCAGTTCGATCTTCTTGCCCAGTACGCGGCTGTAGGCGGTCGCCGCGAGGGCGGCGCCGGTCAGGACGGTCTTGGTGAGGGTGGAGGCGGCCACGCCCTGCTGGGCGGCCACCCGCGGGGCGTTGGCGGCGAGCAGGCCGCCGGAGCCGAGCAGGTGCGTGGCGATCGCCGCGGCATTGAGGGGGGTCCACTTCGCCCAGCCGGAGCTGGCGATCCGCGCGGTGGTGGCCCAGGTGTCGCCCTCGTCCCGGGCGGCACCGTTCAGGCCGACCGCGCCCATGAGGGAGCCGCCGAACCAGGCGGCCAGCCCGACATCGTGCAGGCTGCGCAGCATCGTGTTGCGTGTCGACATGACCGGCTCCCTTGGCCCAGGCGGACGAAGCCCGGGCGAGGCGGCCGGGCGCCACTTCACCGTCGCCGAGCACCCGGCCGACCGCCATCGCGGTTGGTGCGAACGGAGCAGGCCCGCCATGAAGAGGAGCCACCGATGCAGGCTCCACCGGCATCAACGTCTTCATCGCCGCACACCGTGCCATCGGCGAGGCTGGTGGCTGGCCGCGCCTTGCCGCCCGGTTGATGACGTCCATGCGCAAGCCGTCGACCCCGCGCTCCAGCCACCAGCGCATCATCGCGTACCCGGCCTGGCGGACCTCGGGGTTGTCCCAGTTCAGGTCGGGCTGCTTGCGGGAGAAGGTGTGCGACAGTACTCGCCGGACACTTCGTCCAACGTCCAGGCGGGACCGGAGAACCACGACTCCCAGTTGTTCGGTTCCGCTCCCGCCGTTCCGGGCTCCATGCCCTCGCGGGGCGGACGCCAGATGTACCAGTCGCGCTCGGGACCGCCGGGGCCGTCGTCGCGGGAAGCGGTGAACCAGGGATGTTCGTCGCTGGTGTGGTTGACGACCAGGTCCATGACGAGCTTCATGCCGCGTTCGTGCACGGAGGCCAGGAGACGGTCGAAGTCGGCGAGAGTGCCGAAGAGCGGGTCGATGTCCTGGTAGTCGCTGATGTCGTAGCCGTTGTCGTCGTGCGGGGAGGGACAGACCGGGGAGAGCCACAGCACGTCGACGCCGAGTTCAAAGAGGTAGTCGAGGCGTTCGGTGATGCCCTGCAGGTCGCCTATGCCGTCCGCGTTCGAGTCGGCGAAGCTGCGCGGGTAGATCTGGTAGACCACCGCGTTGCTCCACCAGGCGTCGGCAGGGCTGGGCGCGTTTTCGGGCACGTCAAATCCTCATCGTTAGATCTTGGTCACCTGCCGGGACGTTGTCAGGGCCGGGAGCGGGTGATCGGCTCGCCGGTGGCGGGGAGTGAGGGCGGGCGCGGGTGTTACCGGGCATCGTCCTGGCTCGTCACTTCGATCGCTACCATGGGCGGGGCGCTGGGATCGATCGCCACCATGGGCGGGGCGCTGGGATCCGGCCTCGAGAGCGCGGAGGCGATCCGGGTAGCCGCCTTCGCCAAGCGTGAACAGGAACGTCGTGACATGCTCCACGACGACTACGGTGACCCGCCCTCGGAGTGAACCGATACCGGTGTGAAGGGTTCCGGTCGCGTGCCCGCATCGCCGCTCATCGCCGGCCGGCGTGCCGGTGGTGCGGCTGCACACGGCGGTCGTTCAGTCCACGCCCGTTGAACCAGGCAGCTTCGCTCGCATGACCTGATCGATCGGTGCGCGGTTGTTTCGCGTCGGAGGCTGACGGGGACCCGCACGGTACGCCGTCGGAGCGCCGAAGCTCCGCCTGGCGGGCCGGCGGCGAATCCACCGTTCCACCTGATCCGGGTGGGCGGCCCGCAGAGGCGTGCCGAAGGCACGGACTTGGTCGTAGCGCTCCCGAGGGTCGGGCTCCTCGCGCCGTCTCATCATCGCCGTGCCGCGGTCATGCCGTGACACCGAGGGAAGTCATCATGAAAGCAGCGGTATACGAAGGACCGCGAACGGTCACGGTGAAGGACGTGCCGGACGCGAAGATCGAGCATCCCTGCGACATCATCGTCAAGATCACCACCACCAACATCTGCGGTTCGGACCTGCACATGTACGAGGGCCGCACCTCGTTCGAGTCCGGCCGCACCCTGGGCCACGAGAACATGGGGCAGGTGGTGGAGGTCGGCTCGGCCGTCCGCAAGGTCCGGGTCGGCGAGTACGTGGTCCTGCCGTTCAACATCGCCTGCGGCTTCTGCAAGCAGTGCGAGCAGGGTCTGACCAACTACTGCCTGACCATGCAGCCGGAACCCGCCCTCGCGGGAGCCGCCTACGGATTCGCCGAGATGGGCCCCTACCAGGGTGGTCAGGCGGAGCTGCTGCGCGTGCCCTACGGTGACTTCAACGCGCTGCGGCTGGGTGAGGACGCCGCCGAGCGGCAGACCGACTACGTGATGCTCGCCGACATCTTCCCGACCGGCTATCACGCCACCGAGATGGCCCACGTCAAACCGGGCGACCAGACCATCGTCTTCGGGGCCGGTCCGGTCGGGCTGATGGCGACCTACTCCGCCCTCCTCAAGGGCGCCGGCCGCGTGTGGACGGCCGACCACCACCCCGACCGGCTGCGCAAGGCGGAGGAGATCGGGGCCATCCCGATCAACACCGCCGAGCAGAACCCGGCGGAGGTCGTCAAGGAGGCCACCCTCGGGCTGGGCGCCGACAACGGCTGCGAGTGCGTCGGCTACCAGGCCCACGATCCCCAGGGACACGAGGACGCCAGCCTCACGCTCAACGGACTGATCGACTCGGTCAGGTTCACCGGCGACATCGGCGTGGTGGGCGTTTTCATGCCCCAGGATCCCGGCGGCGCGGAGGCCCAGGGTGAGCTGGAGGCCCAGGGCAAGGTTCCGATCGACTTCGGGCTGATGTGGTTCAAGGGCCAGCAGATGGGGACCGGGCAGGCTCCGGTGAAGAAGTACAACCGGGCGCTGCGGGACCTGATCGCCGGCGGGAAGGCGAAGCCGAGCTTCGTCGTCTCCCACGAGCTCAGCCTGGACGAGGCCCCCACCGCCTACGAGCACTTCGATGCCCGTGACGAGGGCTGGACCAAGGTGGTCCTGCATCCCGACGGACACGGCAACGGCCACAAGCGGTAAGGACCCTCCGGGCCACCGCCCGCCTGCTACGCAGGCCATAGCCGGCCGACGAACGGCGTCCGGCCGGGTAGGACGGACGGCGGACCCGCTTGACGTGCGCGTCCCAGCAGCACGGCCACCGCGACATCCCCATGCTCCTGGAGCGTATGGAAAGGGGCGAGCTGAAGACAGCCCACCTGGCCACCCACATCATGTCCCTCGATGACGGGCCTGAGGGATACCACATCTTCAAGGAGAAGCTCGACGGATGCGTACGCGCCGTCTTCCAACCCGGCCGGTGATTGAGGGGTCCCGGCCAGGCTCGTCGCGGACACGTCATAGATCGCCATGGTCACCCACTGCACGAACCCTCAAGATCGTGGAGGAGAGCAGCCAACCGAACACGGAAGGTTCTCGGAAACGGGGACACGAAATAGCTGAGGTTATCCCCGGGAGTGGACACCGGGTTTCATGCGACGAGTGACAGCGTACGTGACGTGATCAGTTGCTGTTCGAACTCGGCTGGTGTGAGGTGGCCGAGCGCGGAGTGTCGACGGCGCCGGTTGTAGTAGGACAGCCGGCGGAACAGCTCCAGACGGGTCTGTGCCTTCGAGGTCCAGCGGCGGCCATGGAGCAATTCGCGCTTGAGGCCCTGGAAGAACGACTCGGCGAGGGCGTTGTCGTAGCTTGAGCCGACGCGGCCCATGCTGCGGCGGATGCCATGCCGGTGGCAGACCTCGGCGAAGGCGGCCGCGCTCTATTGGGTGAGTTCAACCGGTCGATGCAACATCGGGTTGTTGAAGTAAGCGTCCACAGCGCCGTGCCGGGCCGGTGCCGCACGGGAGGAGGGATCGTGGTGCGCGGCGTAGGCGGGGACGAAGGCTGGCCGCGCAATGGCTGCGCGGCCCATCAGTGAGCGGTCCAGCCCCCATCGACCGGCAGGACAGCGCCGGTGAGATAGGACGCGGCGGGACTGGCCAGGAGCAAGGCGGCCCCGGTGAGTTCGGTCGGCTCCGCCCACCGGCCGGCGGGTACCTGATGGTCGAGAAAGTTGCGCACGTGGGCATCGTCATCCACGCCATCGTTAAGTGGTGTGCGGAACGGCCCCGGAGCGAGGGCATTGACACAGATTCCGGATCCGGCGAGTTCCACGGCGAGGCTTCGGGTGAACTGAACCACCGCACCCTTGCTTGCGGCGTAGCCCGTGCGGCCGGCGGCACCGACCAGCCCGAGCGCGCTGGCGAGGGTGATGATACGGCCGTATCCGAGGGTGCGCATCATCGGAACGGCGGCTTGGCAGGTCAAGAAGGTGCCGACCACGTTGACCTCCAGGCAGCGCCGCAGGGTCGCGACGTCGAGATCAGTGATCTCCCCGCGGGCTTGGACACCAGCGCTGGTGACCACGACGTCCACGCGGCCGTGCCGTTCGACGACCGCTTCGACGAGCCGGTGGACAGCTTGCTCGTCGGTGACATCGCAGGCCAAGCCCAGCGCCGGTCGGCCGGTCTCCGCGGTGATCTGTTCCGCGGCATCCGTACATACTTTCTGACGGCGGCTGGCGACCACGACAGTGGAGCCGACCTCGGCGAGGGCTCGTGCGATGGCCAGGCCAAGTCCTGCTGAGCCACCGGTGACCAGGGCCACCTGCCCTGTCAGAGAGGTGTGTTGTTGAGAGAACGTGCTTCCATACGTACGCACCGAGCGCCTCCTCTGCCGCCGCGCCATGCATCCTCCAACACCCTCTCATCAGCGATGGTTCCGTGTCGCGATGCAAGAACGTACAAGACCTGCGGGTCGGCCTCTGCCAGTCCGAAGAAGGTCACTCAAGACCCGTCTCAACGTCCTTTCGAGTATGTGGAAGAGGTTCCCATGGCCACGCCCACTGTGCGCCCCACTTGTATCGATGCGGCAGGGGTTGACACCCGGTACAAGTTCGTAGTCGCGCTCGAAGCGAAGCTTCCGCCCGGAGTGGCGGCGAACGCGGCCTCCTTCCCGAAAGGCACAGATCTGTCTCGGTGGTCCGCCGAAGACCTCGAAGCCGTCGCGTACGCACTCAACAATCGGCCCCGCAAGATCCTCGGCTGGAAGACCCCCGCCGAAGTCTTCGATGAGCAGCTACGCTTACCTCAACAACCCGATGTTGCATCGACCGGTTGAACTCACCCAGTACGCGTCGAAGGAGTTCGCCCAGGTCTGCTCGGAACTCGGCGTGACCAGATCGCGCGGCGCGGTGGGCACGAGCGCGGACAACGCCCCCGCGGAGAGTCTGAACGCGACCCTGAAACGCGAGACTCTCCAGGGACGGAAGCAGCGGAACGGGGCCCGTGAGGACCGGCTCTCGGTCTTCCGATGGGCGACCCGCTACAACACCCGGCGAGGGCACTCACGCCTCGGCCAGATCAGCCCGATCACCTACGAGCAGCGATCAACCACGCTGACCCCGGCCGCATGACACCCGGTGTTCACGATCAAGGGGAAAGCCCCATACCTCCCGCCCAGCGGGGGAACCTCATCGCCGGGCCGCCGAACGTTTCCAGGTCTCGCCCACCACTGCCCAGCGGTGGGCCGACCGCTACCGCACGCAGGGCGAGGCCGGGACGAGCGATCTGTCCTCCCGGCCGCACATGAGCCCACGCCGCACCCCGACCCGCACCGAACGGCGGATCATCAAGGTCCGGATCCAACGCCGCTGGGGACCGGTCCGCATCGCCCACCTGCTGCGGCTCGTGCCCTGCACCGCTCACCGCGTGCTGACCCGTTACCGTCTGGCCCGCCTGTCCCACCTGGACCGGGCCACCGGCCGCGTCAAACGCCGCTACGAACGTGACCGGCCCGGCGAGCTGGTCCACGTCGACATCAAGAAGCATGGCAACATCCCCGACGGCGGCGGCCACAAGGTCCTCGGTCGGAAAGCGGGCCGCGAGAACCGCTCGAACGCCGGCTACAGCTACCTGCACACCGCCGTCGACGACCACTCCCGCCTGGCCTACAGCGAGATCCACACCGACGAGAAGAAGGAGACCGCCACCGGCTTCTGGACCCGGGCCCAGACGTTCTTCGCCCAGGCCGGTATCACCGCCGAACGGGTGCTGACCGACAACGGCTCCTGCTACCGCTCACGCGACTGGCGCGACCTGCTGACGGCAGCCGGGATCACCCACAAGCGAACCCGGCCCTACCGGCCTCAGGCGAACGGCAAGGTCGAACGCTTCAACCGCACCCTGCTCGATGAATGGGCTCACGTCCGCCCCTACCACTCAGAGCAGGAACGACGCGACGCCTTCCCCGGCCGGCTGCACTCCCGCAATCACCACCGCGGACACACCGCGCTCAAAGGGCAACCACCCGCCAGCCGCGTCCCCAACCTCACAGGGCAATACACCTAGCGCTCGCGCGCCTGACGGACGCCGGTCTCGTTCGCGAGCGCACCACCCAGCGCACGGACTCCACGCACGTCCTGGCCGCAGTGCGCGACCTGACCCGGCTGGAACTGGTCACCGCGGCCGTCCGCGCCGCACTGGAAGAACTGGCCAGCGCAGCTCCGCACCTGCTGACCGGCCTGGTCGGCGAAGAGTGGGGGCGCCGCTACGGCCGCCCGGTCCGTCTGGGCAAGAATCCCACCCGCCCCAGGATCCTCGCCACCGGCGGCGACGCCGTCCGGCTGATCGAGCACCTCGAGCAGCACCTGCGCTGGCGCACCGCCGAGGACGGCGGCCTGCCGCCCTCGGCCGTCGCAGCCGTCTCGCCTCACGACCCGACGGCCCGCTACGCGTGCCGTAAGACCGAACAGCCCGACTGTGCCACCTGCTGCCTCTGGAGCAGCGGATCGATGCTCTTCTACTCAGAGGTCGTTTTCTCCCGATGTTTTATCCCGGAATAGGTGCTTGATCCTGGGATGTCGGGACGCGCCAGGAGATCGTGTTCTCGCCGGTGAGGCGGCGGGCCATCAGGTCGGTCATGGCCAGCTGGATCATGGCTT
>NZ_JBIBUK010000023.1:0-133615 GCF_043079345.1 Streptomyces sp. NPDC015220
TTCGCGTTGGTCCGCTCACCGATCGCCAGATACGACGTGTCCTGCCGGAACGGCACCGTCTGGTACAACGACGCCGCACCCGGCTCCGGACGCGGATCCCGCCCGGCCGGCACCACACCCCGCACCCGCTCCACCACCCGCCGCAGATGCTCCGGCGTCGTACCGCAGCAGCCGCCGACCAGGGACAGACCGTAGTCCCGGACGAAGTTCTCCTGCGCGTCCGCCAGCTCCACGGCGGACAGGGGGTACCGGGCACCGTCCTTGGTGAGCTCGGGCAGACCGGCGTTCGGCATGCACGACAACCGGACGCGGGCGTGCCGTGCCAGGTAGCGCAGGTGCTCGTTCATCTCGGCCGGGCCGGTGGCGCAGTTCAGGCCGATCATGTCGATGCCCAGCGGCTCCAGCGCGGTCAGCGCCGCACCGATCTCCGAGCCCAGCAGCATCGTGCCGGTCGCCTCCACCGTGACCGACACGATCAGCGGGACCTCGTGGCCGGCGGCCTCCATCGCGCGCCGGGCGGCGATGACGGAGGCCTTGGTCTGCAGCAGGTCCTGGGTGGTCTCCACGATCAGCGCGTCCGCGCCGCCCGCCAGCAGACCCTCGGCGTTGGCCTGGTAGGCGTCCCGGATGACGGTGAAGCTCGTGTGGCCCAGCGTCGGCAGCTTGGTGCCCGGCCCCATCGAGCCCAGCACCCAGCGGGTCCGGCCGTCCCGCGCGGCGTACTCGTCCGCGGTCTCCCGGGCGACGCGGGCGCCCGCCTCGGACAGCTCGGCGACGCGTTCCACGATGTCGTACTCGCCCAGGGCGGTGAGGTTGGCGCCGAAGGTGTTGGTCTCGACGCAGTCCACGCCCGCGTCGAAGTAGGCGGAGTGCACCGAACGCACGATGTCGGGCCGCGTGACGTTCAGGATCTCGTTGCAGCCCTCGAGGTCCTGGAAGTCCTCGAGCGTCGGGTCCTGGGCCTGGAGCATGGTGCCCATCGCGCCGTCGGCGACCACCACACGGGTGGCGAGCGCCGTCCTCAGTTCCTCGGTTCGCGCCGCGCTCACGACACCTCCCGCAGATGGGGCGTGAGGTGCGCCGCGCAGCCCACTCCATAGGTGTCCCGCAGCCGCGCGAGCAGCACGTCGCGGTAGAGCTGGTACTCCTGTGTCCCCACGTAGTCCAGGACCGTGGCGGCGAGGACGCAGCCGAGCTGGGCCGCGCACCGCTCGGGCAGGTCCCAGGCGGTTCCGGCGAGGAAACCGGCGCGGAAGGCGTCACCGACCCCGGTGGGGTCCACGACGCCGGGCACCTCGACCGCCGGGACGGCCAGGACGTCCCGGCCGGCCCTGCGGATGCGCACCCCCGCGGCCCCGTGCGTGGTCACCCAGCAGCCGACCCGGCGAAGGAGCTCGGCCTCGGTCAGGCCGGTGCGGTCCCGCAACAGCGCGGCCTCGTACTCGTTGGTGAACAGCCAGCGGGCTCCGTCGACGAGTTCGAGCACTTCCCTTCTGCTCAGCCGGGCCAGTTGCTGCGAGGGGTCCGCGGCGAAGGGGACGCCCAGCGCACGGCAGGCGCGGGTGTGCCGGAGCATCGCCTCGGGGTCGTCGGGCGAGACCATGACCAGTCCGAGCCGTCCGACCCGTTCCACGACCGATCGCAGGTCGATCCTGCGGGCCTCGGTCATCGCGCCGGCGTAGAAGGTCGCGATCTGGTTCTGCATCCGGTCCGTGGTGCACACGAACCGGGCCGTGTGGGCTTCCTCGCTGACCAGCACGGAGTCGGTGTCGACCCCGTGCTGCTTCAGCCACACCCGGTAGGGCTCGAAGTCGGCGCCGACCGCGCCGACCAGGACCGGGCGCAGGCCGAGCAGCCCGAGTCCGAAGGAGACGTTCGCTGCCACGCCGCCGCGTCGGATCTCGAGCCGGTCGGCGAGGAAGGACAGGGAGACGCGGTCGAGGCGGTCGGCCAGGAGCTGGTCGGTGAAGCTCCCGGGGAAGGACATCAGGTGGTCGGTGGCGATGGAACCCGTGACAGCGATGCGCATCTCAGCCCTCCACAGCCCTGCGGAGCGCCTCGGCCCGGTCCGTGGACTCCCAGGAGAAACCGGGCAGTTGTCTGCCGAAGTGGCCGTAGGCGGAGGTCTGGGAGTAGATCGGGCGGAGCAGGTCGAGGTCGCGGATGATGGCCGCCGGACGCAGGTCGAAGACCTCGTCGATGGCCTTCTCGATCCTCTCGGGCTCCACCCTCTGGGTGCCGAAGGTCTCCACGAACAGACCGACCGGCTCGGCCTTGCCGATCGCGTAGGCCACCTGCACCTCGCAGCGGGAGGCCAGGCCGGCCGCCACCACGTTCTTGGCGACCCAGCGCATCGCGTACGCCGCCGAGCGGTCCACCTTGGAGGGGTCCTTGCCGGAGAAGGCGCCGCCGCCGTGCCGGGCCATGCCGCCGTAGGTGTCGATGATGATCTTGCGTCCGGTCAGCCCGGCGTCGCCCATCGGACCGCCGATCTCGAACCGGCCGGTGGGGTTCACCAGCAGCCGGTAGCCGTCGCTCTCCAGCGACACGCCGCGTTCGGCCAGTTCCTTGAGCACCGGCTCGACGACGGACTCCCGGACGTCCGGGGTGAGCAGGCCGTCCAGATTGATGTCCGGGGCGTGCTGCGAGGAGACGACGACGGTGTCCAGGCGGACCGGCGTGTCGCCGTCGTACTCGATGGTGACCTGCGTCTTGCCGTCCGGCCGCAGGTAGGGACAGGCGCCGTCCTTGCGGACCTCGGTCAGCCGCTGCGCCAGCCGGTGCGCCAGGTGGATGGGCAGGGGCATGAACTCCGGGGTGTCGTCACAGGCGTAGCCGAACATCAGCCCCTGGTCGCCGGCGCCCTGCCGGGAGAGCTCGTCCTCGCCGCCCTCGGTCCGAGCCTCGTAGGCGGAGTCCACGCCCTGCGCGATGTCCGGGGACTGCGCGCCGATGGAGACCGACACACCGCAGGACGCTCCGTCGAAGCCCTTGGCCGACGAGTCGTACCCGATGTCGAGGACCGCGTCGCGCACGAGTTCCGCGATGGGGACGTACGCGGTGGTGGTGACCTCCCCCGCGATGTGCACCTGCCCGGTGGTGATCAGAGTCTCGACCGCGACGCGGGCGGCCGGGTCCTGCTCCAGCAGGGCGTCCAGCACGGTGTCGCTGATCCGGTCGGCGATCTTGTCGGGGTGGCCCTCGGTGACGGACTCGGAGGTGAAGAGCCGCCGCCCCATCTCACTTCACCTCCGCGCGGAGGAAGTTGGCCTCTATGGCGTCGAGCGTGCGGATGGTGTCGACCTCGAGGGTCTCCATCTCGATGGAGCGCCCGCTGTGCTGTTCGAGCAGGAAGACGAACTCGACGAACGACAGCGAGTCGATGAGGCGGTTCTCGATCAGGTCCAGGTCGCTCGGGATGTCCTCCCGCTCCGGGTGGCGCTTGAGGATCCAGTCCTTGACCTGCTGCAGGGCGTCGTTCATGGGTGTGCTCCTAGTGATGCTGGGTGCGAGTGGGTTGGCAGGCGTCTCCCGGCCGGGACCGGGGAATTCGCCGGGGATGGGGGCGGCCACGGCCACCGCGTAGTCCACGTCATGGCTGATACTCACCGTGATGTCCGCGATACCGGACCGGGCTGCCATCTCCGAGGCGGTCCGCCGCAGTTCGACCAGCGGCCAGCCGCCCTCGGAGCGGCGCACCACGATGTCGCGCCACGGCAGGAACCGGTCCCGGACCCGGAGGGTCTTGAACGCCGCCTCCTTGGCCGCGATGCGTCCGCAGAGACCGAGCAGGTCAAGGCCGCCGGACGTACGGCAGTCGGCGAGTTCGCCGGGATCCAGCATCCGCTCGAAGAAGTCCTCGCCGTGGTCGTCGAGGAGCCGGCGGACGCGTTTGACGGACACGATGTCCATGCCGAGGTTCGCCCAGCCCTGGCCGCCGCCGGCGGCGGGGTGGGCCGGCACGTCACACCCCCGGCCCGACCGGAACCAGGCGTTCCCGGGCCGCGTGGACGGCGTCGGTGGCCGCGGCCCAGCTGCCGTGGCGCCGGGTGAGCGCGGACAGCCACCGCTCCAGGCCGAAGGCCACGCAGCTGGTGAAGACCGGCCCGCCGGTGCCGGCGAGGGTGATGGAGCAGCGGTCGCCGAAGAAGTTGCGGTGCGTGTTGACGGAGGCGATCGCCAGGTCCTCGAAGAGGTACTCGTGCTTGACCGGCGTCAGTCGTTGCAGCAACGCCTTGGAACCTCCCTTGTCGAAGAAGGGGTCGCAGGCGGCTTCCCTGCGCAGCGGCAGGTCGAGCGCCCCGGCGAAGGCGGTGATCCGCTCACTGAAGGCGCTCAGGTGGCCCTCGGCGTGCTCACGGCTGCCGAGCGCGACGATCTCGCGCATGCGGAAGCCGAGTTGGCGCCTGAGACCGACGTACTGCTCCTCCTTGCGGAAGCACCAGCCGACGACGGTGACGAGGGTGTCCTCGGCCACCTCACGGCCCTCGTGATCGAGGTAGACCGCGTAACAGGAGGCGGAGGGCAGGCCGAGCTCGGCGGGTTGCAGCGCGGAGCACGGGAAACAGCCGGTGTCGGCGCAGAACTCGCTGCGGCGGTCCACGTCGAGGGGGGTGGCCACGACGGCCTGGTGCGGGAAGTTGTCGTAGTAGTCCAGGCGCGCCAGGTCGGCGGCCGGGAGCAGCGGCGGCATGGTCATGGGGCTGGCCCCCGCCGCCACCCCCCACCCTTCGAACGTGTCGTCGAGGAGCCGCAGCAGGGCGGTGCCTTCCGGTCCGAGGGAGGGCAGACCGCGGACGGCCCCGGGAGAACTTCGCGGTGCTGCGGACACGGTGTGGGACATGGTGGATGACCACCTCTCGGTTCGGGTTCGACAGGAGCGGTGTTCAGGAGGACCCCAAGGATCCGGTGACCGGGCCGGCCCGCGGTCAGAGGGCCGGGAGCGTGTCGTCGGTGAAGATCCCCGTCTTGAGGAAGAAGGCGAGCGGCTTGCGGATGGCCTTGCGCTCGTACGGGCGCCGGCGCTCGTCGGCGAGGAGGACGTTGCGCAGCCCCAGCGGGTCGGCGATGCCTGCGTCCCGGTAGACGTGGGGGTTGTAGAGGGAGTTGACGCTGAAGACGACGTAGCGCTTGAGGTAGCTCTCCACCTCGCGCATCCGCTCCGCGCTCACGGCCGCCTTCATCCTGGTGAACAGCAGGGAGACCAGCTCGCGTCCGAAGGCGATGTGCCGGGACTCGTCCTGGTGGTGGAGGCGGTTGACCTGCCGGATGGTGTCGCAGAGCTGCGCGTCCTGCGCCATCCGGGTGTTGTAGTGGTCGACGAGCTCCTCGAAGAACAGGATGCGGGCGAAGACCAGGAAGTTCTCGACCTCCGGCTCCCAGGCGGAGTCGGCGCGCATGGCCGTGGAGGAGTAGATCTTGTCGCCGTAGCGGCGGCAGAACTCGGCGAAGAACCACATGTGCTCGTTCTCCTCGCCGATGAAGTGGTGGAAGAAGTCGGACGGCACCTCGAAGCCGGGCATGTGGATGCGGCCGACGACCTCGATGAGCAGCTCGCGGATGCCGTGCACGTTGAGGCTGTAGAAGTTGATCGACTCCCACTTGGACAGCCGGTGCAGCATCTCCTCGCCGAGCTCGTCGAAGTACGGGGTGCCGTACGGGGTGAGCAGCTCGGGGCTCATCCACAGCCGGTTCTCGTCCAGCTTCTCGGGCCAGTCGAACTGCTGGTACGGGTTGTAGTAGTCCTCGACGGACTTCTCGCTGAGCCGCTGGAGGACGTCGATGAAGCGGTCGGTGACGGGCAGGGCCGCGGTGGCCATGGTCTCTCCTGTCGGGTGCGCGGATCGGGCGGCTGGGTCTTGACGTTCGGAGCGGGCCGGACCAGGACGCGCGAGCCCGGCCCGGTCCGGACGGCGGGCCCTGCGTCAGGGCCGGACCTCGTAGACGGCGTTGACCGGGGTCTCCGTGGCGCGCCGCCACCGGGTGAAGCCGGCCTCCTCGGCGATGGCGCGGAACGCCTTCTCCCCCGAGTGGTTGCCGAGGGCGTGCGGGCCGCGCTGGGCGACGGCGACGGGCAGGCACATCACGGCGGACAGGGCCATGAACATCCGGGCCGCCGGTGTGGGGGTGTCGATGTCGGCGCGGGACACGTTGGACTCGACCAGCATCCAGGTGCCGTCGGGGTCCAGCGACTTGTGGACGTGCTGGGCCGCGGCCACCGGGTCACCCATGTCGTGCAGGCAGTTGAAGAAGGTCACCAGGTCGTACCCGGCGCCCGGGTAGTCGTCGGCGGACGCCGTCTCGAAGACGACTCGGTCGGACAGGCCCTCGTCCTCGGCGAGTTGCCGGGCGATGACGATGGCCTCCTCGGAGTAGTCGAAGCCGTACACCGTGGCCTTCGGGAAGGCCTTGGCGATGAGCCGGGTGGTGTGGCCGACGCCGCAGCCGACGTCGGCGGCGGTCCCGCCGTCGGCCAGCTTGCGGGGGACGTCGTGCAGCGCGGGGAGCCAGTCGGCCAGCAGCCGGTGCTGGTAGGTGGGCTGGAAGAAGCTGCCCATGCCGGTGTCCAGGGCCGGGTCGTGCTCGGCCCAGCCGACGCCGTCACCGATGCGGTAGGCGTCCGCGAGCAGGTCCTCGGTGGCGTACAGCGCCTTGAGGGCGGTGAAGAAGCCGGCGGCGAAGGTCGCGGCCCCGCTCTCGGCGAGCACGGCGGCGTGAGCGGCGGGCAGCGTGTACTTGTCGGAGGACGGGTGGCGTTCCACGTAGGCGGCGCTGAGCTGGGCGTGCAGCCACTCCTCCGCGTACCGCGCGGTGATGCCCGCGCGCTCGGCGAACTCGGCGGGCGTGAGCGGGCCGTGCTCGGCGAGCACGCGGTACAGGCCGAGCCGCTCGCCGAGGGAGACGGTCAGGCCGCGCACGGCGGCCGCGGCGTCGTCGATGAGGCGCTGGTGGAAGGCGGCGGTCGGGTCGGTGCCCGCGGCGCCGTTCGGGCCGGTCATGAGGCGTCCCCGTCCCTGGTCGCCGTGAACAGGAAGGACCTGGGGACGCCGGGCACCTCGCGCGGTGGCACCGGGTACGGCCAGCGGCCGAAGTCGGCGCCCTCCTCGCCGGGCTGCCGGACCTCGCGCACCGTCCAGCCGCAGGAGGTGAGCAGCAGCTCGGGCTCCTCGGTCCCGAAGAGCCAGGGGTTGCCGTCCTCCTCGAGCGCCTTCATGAAGGGCCGCGACAGCGGGTTCTGCAGGGCGGCCTCGCTGATCACGTCGCCGAGGAGGACCGAGCCCGGCGCGCTGTTCTGCCACAGCGTGGTGATGAGGGTGCGCACGGCGTCCTCGGGCAGGAAGAACAGCAGGCCCTCGACCACCCAGAGGGTGGGCCGTTCCGACTGCCAGCCCGCTTCCTTCAGCGGGCCGGTCCAGTCCTCGGTGAGGTCGACGGCGACGGTGCGGCGCTCGCGGCCGGCCGGCTCCGGCTCGTCGGCGAGCATGGCCGCCTTGGTCTCCAGCAGGGCGGGCCGGTCGAGTTCGTAGACGGTGACGCCCTGCGGCCACTCGAGCCGGTAGTAGCGGGTGTCCATGCCGCCGGCGAGGAAGACGACCTGGCGGAGTCCCTGTTCGTGCACCGCGCTGCCGATGGCGCGGTCCAGGTAGGTGGTGCGGATGGCGAGGAACGGCACGGTGCCTGCGCCCGCGTAGCGTTCGAGCAGTTCGAAGCCGATGGTTCCGGCGACGGTGCGCGCGTACGGGTCGGCGAACAGCCTGTCCTCGCGCTCGGTCTCCAGGGCCCGCGCGGCGGCGGTCCACTGGGCGGTGCGGGATACGGCCTCCACGGGAGGTCCTCCGTTCGGGAATCGCTTCCGTAGCGGAAGCGCATCGGTGGTGGTGCGGACGGTCGTGTTCAGCCCTTCCCCGCACAGGGGACCGGGTCCTGCGCCACGGGCATCGACACGGGGGAGGTGGCGAAGGAGTCGGCGGGGCGCCGCCGGAAGATGCTGTGCAGGATCATGCTGAACACGACCGTCCCGTCCGGGGCCACCAGCTCGCAGCGGGGCTGGACGATGCCGGTGGCGGGAGCGCCGAGCGAGGGGCGCGACCCCAGGATGGTGATGCGCGCGGTGAGGACGTCCCCGGGCCGCACGGGCCGGTGGTAGCGGACCTCGTCGATACCGGGGGAGCCGACGCAGGCGCTGTAGGCGAGCAGGCCGTCGACGTACCGCCGCATGAAGAGCGCCGAGGTGTGGAAGCCGCTGGCGATCAGCCCGCCGAAGGGCGACCGCTTCGCCTGTTCGGCGTCGGTGTGGAAGGGCTGCGGGTCGTAGCGCCGCGCGAACTCCAGCACCTCGCGCTCGCTGACGGTGACGGTGCCGAGCTCATGGACGTCGCCCTTGCGGAAGTCCTCGAAGTAGCGCATGAAGCCCCCTGGGGCGGAGAAGTAGATTCCCTGGACTTCCCCCAATCTACGAATCGACCATTTATTTTGTCAATCCAAATCTAGCTCCAACTGACCTCAACTCCCTTCCAGGGCTTGCTCGATGTCGCTCCAGAGGTCTTCCGGGTGCTCGATGCCCACCGACATCCGCACCGTCCCCGCACCGATGCCGGCCGCCGCCAGGGCCTGTCCGTCCAGCTCCCGGTGGGACGTCGACGCCGGATGGGTGACCAGCGTCTCCACGCCGCCCAGCGACAGCGCCAGCCGGGCCACCCGGACCCGTTCGATGAAGGCGCGCCCGGCCGCGCGTCCGCCGGCGAGGTCGAAGGAGACCATGCCGCCTCCGCCCGACAGGACCTGGCGCGCCAGACGGTACGAGGGATGGTCCGCCATCCAGGGCCAGCTGACGCCGGTGACCCGCTCGTGCTCCGCCAGCCGCTGGGCCACCAGTCGCGCGCCGGCGCAGTGCTGACGCATGCGCAACGGCAGCGAGGGCAGCCCGCGCAGGGTGAGCCAGGCGGCGAACGGGTCCGCGCTCGCCCCGAGTTCGACGGTCCGCGGCCACACCCGGTCGCGCAGCTCCGGGTCGGCGAAGACGGCTACACCGCCGAGGACGTCCGAATGGCCCGCCAGGTACTTGGTCGTCGAGTGCACGACCACATCGGCGCCGTGTTCGACGGGACGGCACAGCACGGGGGACGCGAGGGAGTTGTCCACCACGGTCACCACCCCGTGCCGCCGGGCCGCCGCCGCCAGGCCCGGCAGGTCCGGGACCTGACCCGTCGGGTTGGCGATGGTCTCCAGGTGCAGCACGCGTGTGGCGGGCCGTACCAGCCGCTCGAAGTCCGCCGCGTCCTGGGTGTCGACGTACTCCACCTCGATCCCGTAGCGCCCGGCGAGGTCGGACAGGACGGCGTAGGTGCCGCCGTACAGGCAGCGCTGGGCCAGCACGTGGTCACCGGGCCGCAGCAGTGCCAGCAGCACACCGCTGATGGCGCCCATGCCGGAGGCGAAGGCGATCGCGGCGGCCCCGCCCTCCAGTGCGGCGACGGTGCGTTCCAGGACCCGGACGGTCGGATTGCCGCGCCGGGAGTACACGTACGGCCCGTCCGGCCCGGCCATGGCCTCCGCCAGCGCGTCGGCGGAGTCGAAGGCGAAGGCCGAGGACTGCACGATGGGCACGCTCAGGGGCCGGCTGCCGCCCGGCGCCGGGTCGTCCCTCAGGGCGTGCACGGCTCGGGTCTGTATGTCCATCACTGACTCCTCAGCACAGCAGGAGGGCCGTTCGATGCCGGTTGCCCGGACCGAACGGCCCTTCAGAATGGGTATGGTCCTCGTCCTGCTCCCGGTGGACGGTCCGGGGCGCGCACGCCTCCGTCCCCCCACCGGGCGCGGTCGTGCGTACCAGTGCCGCCGTACTAGACCCCGGCGCGCTCGCCGTGCGCCGCCGGAGCGGCGTCGCTCTGCGCGGCGGCCGCCTTGTCGCTCCGCATCACCAGCAGGGTGATCAGTCCGCCGGCCGCCGCGATCGCCGCGGCCGACACGAACGCCGCGCTGAAGCCGTCCGTCAGCGCCGGCAGGTCGCCCAGCTGTCCGGCGCCCTGGGAGGTGGCCACCGCGGTCAGGGCCGCCAGGCCGAGTGCCGAACCCACCTGGTAGGTGGTGTTGACGATTCCGGAGGCCAGGCCCGCCTGCTCCTGCGGGGCTCCGGACATCGCGGCCATCATCGCCGGGATGTAGGCGAGGGACATGCCGAGCGCCGCGACGAGCGAGGCGGGCAGGACGTCGACCGCGAAGGTGCCGGTGGGCTTCACGGCGGACAGCCACAGCAGGCCGGCGGCGAGGACCAGCAGGCCGCCGCCGATCAGCGGCTTGGCGCCGACCTTCGCGAGCAGCCGCGCCGTGATCAGCGTCATGAAGATCATCAGCAGTCCGGTCATCGGCAGCAGCGCGGCGCCGGACTCGAACGCCCCGAAGCCGAGGACCTGCTGGAGGTACAGGTTGAGGAAGTACCACATCGGGATCCAGGCGGCGCCGAGCAGCGTCATCGCCAGGTTGGCCGAACCGAGCCGGGGGACACGCCAGATGCCGAGCGGCATGAGCGGCTCGCGCACCGTCTTCTGGATCACGAAGAAGAGCACCAGCAGGGCGCCGGCCCCGATCAGCTGGACCACCGTCCCGGTCGAGCTCCAGCCGACCTCCGGGGCGCGGACGACGGCGAAGACCGCGAGCGCCAGACCCGCCGTGACGGCGGCCGCGCCGAACACGTCGACCGCGCCGCGGCGGCTGCCGACGGCGGGCAGCAGCTTGGTGGCCGCGAGGGTGGCGACGCCGATCGGGATGTAGATGATGAAGACCCACGGCCAGCTCAGCCACTCGGTGAACACACCGCCGAGGAACACACCGGCCGTACCGCCCGCGGGAGCCGCGGCGCCGTACAGGGCCATGGCCTTGCCCAGTTCCTTGGGGTTGTGCGCGAAGAGCATCATCAGCAGCGTCATCGCCGAGGGCGCGATGAGGGCACCGCCCACGCCCTGCACGGCACGGCCGACCACCTCCACCCCGGCGTTCTGCGCGGCGGCCGCGACGACCGAGCCCGCGATCAGAACGACCCAGCCGGCGCTGAAGACCTTGCGCGCGCCGAGCAGGTCGGAGAGGCGGCCGCCGAGGAGCAGCAAGCCGCCGAAGGCGATGACGTAGGCGTTGAAGACCCACTGCAACTCGCCCTGCGAGAAGCCGAGGTCCTTCTGCATCTCGGGGAGCGCCACCCCGATGATGGACGTGTCCATGATCACCATGAACTGGGCGGCGGCGAGCACCAGAAGCGCCCACCAGCGCCGGGGATTGACGGCTGACATGAGTTCACCCTCTCTGCTATATACCCCAGGGGGGTACCTTGCGGCTGCACCGTAGCATACCCATGGGGGGTATGTAAGAGAGTCGTCCGGGGGAACGGCGGGAGCCGGCCCCGGCGGGACGCGACCGGGTGGCCCGACAGGGCGGCCGCCGGGGGCGCCGGGGCCGGTCCGGGACGGCCGCGCGACACACCCGGTGGTCAGGTACCCCTGGGGGGTATATATTCTCGTTCATGGGGAGGACGGACCGCCGCCCTCCCGCGGACCCACCCATGCACACCGAACAAGGAAGAAGCCATGACCGATCAGACGAACTCCGGATCCTGCTGCGGCTCCTGCGGTACGAACGCCTCGTCCGACGTCCAGATCCACGGCTCGGGCGTCACCACCGTCTACAAGGTGTCCGGCATGACCTGCGGCCACTGCGAGGGCGCGGTGTCCAAGGAGATCTCCGTCCTGGACGGCGTCACCGCGGTCACGGCCGTGGCCAAGACCGGTGAGGTCACCGTCACCTCCGCCGCCCCGCTCGACGAGGAGGCGGTTCGCGCCGCCGTCGACGAGGCCGGCTACGAACTCGTCGGCCAGGCCGCCTGAGAGCGGCGGTCCCCCCGGATCCGGCATTCCCGGGCCGGGACGCGCGGCACCGGCTCCGACGACAGGAGCGTGCGCACGCGTCCCGGCCCGCGCCGGTTCGCGCCGGCCCCGTCCCGGCCTTGCCGGGACGGCTCCCCGACGACCGGCCGCGGCCGGGCCCCCGCGAGGGGCTTACCCCGCGTCAGGGCCGCGCGGCCCTGACGCGACGCCGTTACGCCCGGAGCCGACCGGGCATCAGTAAACTCGGCGAAGGGTCAGCAGGAGCCCGGCCGGACAGGTCGCGGAGGGCCGCGGGTGCGCGCGGGCCGGCTCCCGCGGTCCCGGCCCCGCCCCGCTGACGACGGTCCGAAGCGGACCCGGTGGAGTGAGGGGTGAGCCGTGTTCTACTACCTGCTCAAATACGTGCTTCTGGGACCGCTGCTGAGGGTGGTCTTCCGGCCGCGCGTCGAAGGACTGGAGCACGTACCGGCGGACGGCGCGGCGATCGTCGCGGGCAACCACCTGTCGTTCTCGGACCACTTCCTGATGCCCGCGATCCTCGGACGACGCATCACCTTCCTGGCCAAGGCCGAGTACTTCACCGGCCCCGGCGTCAAGGGCCGCCTCACCGCCGCCTTCTTCCGCAGTGCCGGGCAGATCCCGGTCGACCGCTCCGGGAAGGACGCGGGCCGGGCCGCGATCCGGGAAGGGCTCGGGGTGCTGCGCAGGGGAGAACTCCTCGGCATCTACCCCGAGGGCACCCGGTCGCACGACGGCCGGCTCTACAAGGGCAAGGTCGGCGTCGCGGTCATGGCCCTTCAGGCCCGGGCGCCGGTCGTGCCGTGCGCGATGATCGGCACCTTCGAGGCCCAGCCGCCGGGCAGGGTCGTCCCGAGGATCCGTCCCGTCGTCATCCGCTTCGGCGCGCCCCTGGACTTCTCCCGCTACGCCGGCATGGAGGAGGAGAAGGCGGTCCTGCGCGCCGTGACCGACGAGATCATGTACGCGATCCTGTCGCTGTCGGGGCAGGAGTACGTCGACGAGTACGCGGCAGTGGCCAAGGACGGGCAGAACGGCTCGGAGGGTCGGCGGGGACGCGGGTTCCCCCGGTCGCCGCTCGGCTGAGCCCGCCGTGGAACGCCCGAGGGGCGGCCGGATCCACCGGCCGCCCCTCGGCGGGTACTTCCGCGGCCCGTTACGGCTTCGGCGTGGCGTGCGGAGCGCAGGTCACGTCCGTCCCGTCCACCTCGCCGGTGAGCAGGTAGGCGTCCACCCGGTTGTTGATGCACGGGTTGACCAGACCGGTGACGCCGTGGGAGCCCGCGTCCTTCTCCGTGATCAGGCGGGAGCCCTGGAAGCGCTTGTGCAGTTCGACGGCGCCCTGGTACGGGGTGGCGGCGTCCCGCGTGGACTGCACGATCAGCACCTGCGGCAGGCCCTTGCCGGTCCTGACGTTCACCGGGGTCTGCTGCTTGACCGGCCAGGTGGCGCAGGGCAGGTTCATCCAGGCGTTGGACCAGGTCAGGAACGGGTACTTGGCGTTCAGCCGCGTGTTGTCCCGGTCCCACTTGTTCCAGCTCGTGGGCCACTTGGCGTCGGTGCACTCGACGGCCGTGTAGACGGCGTTGCCGTTCTCCGAGGAGATGTTGCCCGCGGTGTCGGACATGTCCGGGGCGGCGGCGTCGACGAGCGCCTGGGTGTCACCCGCGAAGTACTTGCTGAACACCTTCGCCACCGGCGCCCACGAGGAGTCGTAGTACGGCGCGCTCTGGAAGAAGCCGAGCAGCTCGGCCGGGCCGACGACCCCGCCGATCGGGTTCTTCTTCGCGGTGGCGCGCAGCTGGAGCCACTTGGCCTGGACGGCGTCGCGGGTGGTGCCCAGGTGGTAGCTGGCGTCGTTCGCGGCGACCCAGTCCTGCCAGTCCTTCCAGCGGCCCTCGAAGGCGACGTCCTGGTTCAGGTTGGCCTCGTACCAGATGTTGTCCCGCGACGGGTCGACGACGCTGTCGACGATCATCCGGCGGACGTGGTCCGGGAAGAGCGTGCCGTAGACCGCGCCGAGGTAGGTGCCGTAGGAGACGCCCAGGTAGTTGATCTTCTTCTCGCCGAGCGCGGCGCGGATGACGTCCAGGTCGCGCGCGGTGTTCGGCGTGGTCATCTGCTGGAGCATCGCGCTGCCGGTGCGCTCGAGGCAGCCGTCGGCGTACTCACGGGCCAGCTTGCGCTGGGCGCGCTTGTCGGCCTCGGAGTCGGGCACCGGGTCCATCTTGGGCGCCTTGACGGACTCCTGCGGGTCGATGCAGGAGATGGGCGTCGAGTGGCCGACGCCGCGCGGGTCGAAGCCGACGAAGTCGTAGGCCTTCGCCGCGTTGGCCCAGACGGGGTTCTTGGCGGTGACCCGGGCCGGGAAGCGCAGGCCGGAGCCGCCCGGACCGCCCGGGTTGTAGATCAGGGCGCCCTGGCGCTCGCTCTTGGTGCCGGTGTTGCCGATGCGGTCGACGGCGAGCTTGATCTGCTTGCCGTCGGGGTGGGCGTAGTCGAGCGGCACCGAGACGTAGCCGCACTGGATGGGCTTGGCAAGCCCCCAATCGGCGGGACAGTCCTGCCAGTCGATGCCGGCCTGGGCGGCGCGGGCGGCGGCGACGGCGGCGCCGCGGGCCTCGCGGTCCTGCCCCGGGCGGCTGTCCGCATTGGCCGCGGGGGCCGCCACGGCGCCCGCTATCAGAGTCGCCGTGACGAGCGCGCCGGCCGAACCGAGCGCCAGGACCCGGTTCTTCGGTCTGATGTCCCTCAAGTGGGACCTCCCCGTACATCGTTGCGAGTGGGTACGGGGATCCTCCCGGCTGTGAGGCGGCTGAGAACAGGGTTTGTTGACCTTCTTTGCCAATCCGATAACCGGCACGACGTGTGCCGCTCAGCGGAGATCCGGCGCCGTCCCGGCCGGGCCGGGACGGCGCCTCGTCCGGTCGCCGCCACGCCCGCGCCGTCCGCGTCGCGAGCCGCGCCCGCACCCGGTCGGGCACGTCCGGCACTTCGGTTCCCGCGCGGCGACCGCGGGGACGACCGGCCGTGCGCCGCGGGCGGCCCGGATCACGCGGTCCTCGGCGACCGGCGCGGAGGAACCGCGGGCGACGCGGGTCCGCGGGCGGGTCCGCGGGCGACGCGGGTCCGCGGGCGACGCGGGTCCGCGGGCGGGTCCGCGGGCGACGGGGGTCCGCGGGCCGGGTTCGCCGGGGTTTTGACGACATCGGCCGGGCCCCGTATCGCTTCACGGCCGGGGGCCGGTCCGCGCCACAGGTGTCACCGGCGCCCCCGGCCCGCCGCCCCGAGCCCGCCGCCGGGTGTCACACCGCCACGGGGCCGCCGCCGGCCCGGGCGGGACGGAGGGCAGGAGGCCGACGGCGCCACGGGCCACCGCCGCCCCCGTGCCGCGGACCGGGCAGGCCGTCGCGGTCGGTACCCGCCGCGTCCCCGGACCGCGGCCCGGGGACGCGGGCGCGCTCGGGACGGGGGTCAGCGCCGGGCGCTGACTCCCCCGTCCTCATCGCGGTCCGGGAACGCGGGTGTGCTCCGGAGGGGGGTCAGCACCGGGTCGGTGATCAGTGGTGTTCCGCGGCGACGCCGGAACGCGCCGCTCGTGCGGCGCCGCCGGCCCGTTCCCGGCCCATGAGACCCACGTCGATCACCTGTTCCCCGGCCGGCTCCCCGGACTCCTCGAGCCGTGCCAGGTCGGCGGCGGAGACCAGCGCGACCAGGGCCTTGCCGTGCCGGGTGACCACGACGCGCTCCCCGCCGTAGACCACCCGGTTGATCAGGTCGGCGAGCTCGGCCCGGGCTCGCGTCACCGGAATCTCGTGGGCCATGTCCCCAGCTTACGGGCGTCCGCCGCCGCCCTCAGGGCTTCGCCCGGCCCGTGAGGCGCTGCGAGTGCCGGTCGAGCGCCCGCCTCAGCTCCTCCAGTTCGGTGTCGGACAGAGCGCCGCCCTGCGCGAACTTCAGGACGTGCTCGGCGACCGTGCGCAGCTTGGTGTTCGTGCGCTGGGAGACCTCGCGCAGCACCCGCCAGGCGTCCTCGGGGGGCATCCGCCCGAAGGCCACCACGGCGCCGATGGCCTGGTCTATGACCGCGTGCGAGCCCAGGGCGTGCTGCAACTGGTCGATCTCCTCGTGCAGCCGCTCGTGCTCCAGCACCAGATCGGTGACGGACAGCGGCTGGAGGGGGTGCCGCCTGGAAATCGCGAAGAACACCATCGGAGATTCCCTGGGTCGTGGAGCGGCCGGAGTTCCATCTCCAGCTTGCGCCAGGAGGACGGCGCGCACGACCGGAGACCGGCGGCTCGAACCCTCCCCCACGCTCGCGTACGTCCTGTACGTTTTTCACGAAGCCGTCGCGCTCCCACCAGCGGCCGCCGCTCCCGTGGGCGCCGCTCACCCGCCGACCGGACCAGCCGCCCCGCGGAGGACCGTGCCATGACCCGACCGCCCGCCCACCGCCCACCGCCGGAGTCCGCCGAGCGCGCGCTCGGCGGTCCGGCGCCTTCGGGCCGCCGAGCGCGCTGAGGCGCCGATGCCACCGCCCCCGCACGAGCCGTCCCAGCCCTCCGAGCCGCCGGCGCTGCCCGCGCTGACCCGCGCCGAGGCGGAGCTGATCGACTGTTACCTCGACGTGGTGGACCTCCTCGGCCGGATCAACCCGGGTCGGCGCGAGGACACCTATGGCGGGCTGAGGGCCGCTCAGGCCCTGGTCCGCAAAGCTGCCGAACTGCGCGACGCGCTCGCGCTGATGCACCAACGGAACGAGACCGAGCTGCACACCGCCACCCTGGCGCGGGCGCTGCGCGCGCTGGACGGCGAGCGGCGTGCCGCCCGGGTCACCCTGCCGCCCGACCGGGCCAGTTGAGCCGCACGCGGTCACGCGACCGCGGGCGACGCCGGCGGCACGCACGGGCGTAAGCCGAAACGGACCAAACGACGTACCGCCTTTCGGCTAGAAAAACCCGTGTTCCCGAGGCGCTTCCGGTTGCGCGACGCGCCTGCCCGGATGGCGGAATGGCGTGTTCCGGTGCTGGTCCGGGCGTCGCCGTGGGACCAGACGGACGTTCGAGTGCACGAGCGTCCACCCGAACGGGTGAGTGGTGAGTAACAACACAAATCCCCGGTTCCGTTGGGATTTTCGGACATCCGTAGGTGAAGATCCGTGTCTGACGACAAGCCCCCGCCACAGCGGCGGGGCGGTCCGGGCGGACGCCGAATCCTGCCGCCGCCCGGACAACCGGTCGACGGGAGTGGATCGGCAGGAGTGGAGGACCCGAGCACGACGGGTCGCCGGAACGGTCGCACCTCGGCCGTACCGAGCAGCCCTTGGGGTGAAGCCGCGACAACGCGGCCGGGCAACTTCGCCAGCCCGAATCCGACAGGTCATCCTTCACAGGCGGCTGACGAAGGGTTGCGCATGACTGCGCTCAATCGTGTCCCGTCGTTCATGGCCCGGGCCGGCACGGCCTCGGCCCTGACCATCGCCGCCGTGGGCGGCTCGATCGTGGTGCCGGGCGCCGCCTCCGACGCCTCCGCCGCGACGCTCGCGACGAAGGCGCTCCAGATCGCGGCGTCCAAGAAGGGTTCCCCCTACCAGTGGGGAGCGACGGGACCGCGACGGTTCGACTGCTCCGGGCTCACGCTGTACTCGTTCAAGAGGGCGGGCAAGAAGCTGCCCCGCACGGCCGAACAGCAGTACAACAAGTCCCGGCACATCTCAGCGAGCAGCCGCCGCGCGGGTGACCTGGTGTTCTTCCACTCGGGCTCGTACGTCTACCACGTCGGCATCTACGCCGGCGCGGGCAAGATCTGGCACGCGCCGAAGACCGGGGACGTGGTGCGGCTGCAGAAGATCTGGACCAGGAGCGTCTGGTACGGCCGGGTCAGCTGATCCGCCCGAGGGCGGTGACGGCCGGCCGAGGCGCCGTCACCGCCCTCGGGCCCTCTCAGTGTCCGGCCCCGGGCTCCGGCCCACGGGACTCGGGCGACGAGTCCCGTCGGCCCGCCGTCCGTGCGGGGCGGCCCGGCGCCGTCCAGGGGAGTTCGATGCGGACCGTCTTGCCGCCCTCCCGGGTGCGCCGCACGGTCAGTCTGCCGCCGCACTCCGCGGCCAGCCATCGGATGATCACCATGCCCCGGCCGTTGTCCTGCTGGACAGCGGCCGGCAGTCGTTTCGGTAACCGCGGATGGCTGTCGGTCACCCCGATGCTCAACAGCTCGTCGCGTTCGAGGACGAGGTCCACCGTGAAGGTGGGCGACTGCCCGAGGGTGTGCTGCACGGCGTTGGTGGCGAGCTCCGAGACGATGAGCCGCACGGTGTCGGCGGTCTCCGTCCCCGCGGGCAGGCCCCACTCCGCCAGGGCGCCCACCGCGTAGGCGCGGGCGGCGGAGACCGAGGCGGGATCGCTCGGCAGAGTGACGGATGCTTCCAGGTGGTCTGCCATGGCGATGTTCGTCCCCTTCCCACGGGACCGTGGTCCGGCACGGAGCGGATGGTTCGAGTACGGTCCCGGACTGGTGGTTCGCCGTCAGACTGCCACCACGACGACGGCACCGGTGGCGATCCCCCGAGATATGCATATATCTGTCGCTCGAAGCGGTGAACTCTGCGGCGGTCGACCGCGCGCCGCGCGGATCGTCCTGTGCCGTGGCACGGGTCCCGGCCGCGGCGCCGAGCGCCGAAGCCGCCGCCGGGAGCCGGGAGGGAGTGGGAAGTGTCCATGCAGCACGGTCCCGTGGTGCGCCGCCGGAAGCTCGGCGCCGAACTGCGCACGCTGCGCACCGGAGCGGGTCTCACCAGCGGGGAGGCGGCCCGGCTGGTGGGCTGGCACCAGTCGAAGGTGAGCCGGATCGAAACCGGGGCCAGCGGGGTGAAACCGGCCGACGTACGGCTACTGCTGGACGCCTACGCGGTCCACGACCCCCAACTGCGCGATCTGCTGCTGGTGTTGGCGGGATCCGGGGACGGTGACGACCGGCGCCACTGGTGGCACGCCTACCGCGGCGTACTGCCGCCGACCTACCGGGACTTCATCAGTCTGGAGTCCCAGGCGACCGCGATGCGGACCCTGGAGACCTCCGTCGTCCCCGGGCTGCTCCAGACGCCCGAGTACGCGCGCGCGGTGACCCGGGCCGCCGTGGACGGACTCGACGACGAGCGGCTGGACGCCCTGGTGGAGGTGCGGCTGGCCCGGCAGGACGTCCTGCGGGCCGATCCGCCGCTCGAGCTGAACGCGGTGCTCGACGAGGCGGTCCTGCGCCGGGAGGTCGGTGGCCCGGAGGTCATGGCGCGTCAGCTGGAACGGCTGACCGAGGCGGCACGGCTGCCGCAAGTCCGGTTGCAGGTGCTGCCGTTCGCGGCGGGCGCGCACATCGGCATCACCGGCCCTTTCGTTGTCTTCTCGTTTTCGAACACTTCTGATCTGGATGTGGTCGTTCTCGACCACTTGACGAGTAGCCTCTATCTCGATCGGAAAGAAGACCTTGAGGCCTACACCGAGGCCTTCGACGCCCTTCGGTTCCATGCCCTTTCGACCGAGGACTCGTTGGACTTCATCGCAGGGATGCGCCGGAACACCTGACGGCGCGCGAACGCGTAAGGAGGCTCCATGTCCGCTCTGCCGCGGAACCTATCGTCCAGCACCGATCTGCACGGCGTGCGATGGCTGCGCAGCAGCTACAGCACGGGGGCGAACAACTGCGTCGAGGCGGCCCGGCCGGTGTCGGGCCCGGACGCCGGACTGTTCGCCGTGCGCGACTCCAAGGCCCCGGCCGGGCCCGCACTGCTCTTCTCACCCGGGAGCTGGGCGGACTTCACGGCCGCGGTGCACCGCATCTGACCGCGACTCCCCCCTGGCGACGCACGGCCGTGTCACGCCGACTCATGGTCGCGTTTCGCCGATGACCCGTACGGCGTGGTCGATCTGCGCCTCGGAGAGGTCCGCGCGGGCGGTCAGCCTGAGCCGTGAGATGCCGTCGGGCACGGAAGGAGGACGGAAGCAGCCCACGGCCAGGCCCGCCGCACGGCAGTCCGCCGCCCATCGCACGGCGCCCTCCGGGGACGGCGCGCGCACGGAGACCACCGCGGCGTCCGGGCGCACGGCCTCCAGCCCCGCGGCGGTCAGCCGGGCGTGCAGTCCGGCCGCCACCGCGCGGGCCCGCGCCGCCCGCTCCGGTTCCCGGCGCAGCAGTCCCAGGGCGGCCAGGGCCGCCCCCGCCGCCGCGGGGGCCAGGCCCGTGTCGAAGATGAACGTCCGTGCCACGTTGACCAGATGGTCGATCACCAGGGCGGGCCCGAGCACGGCTCCGCCCTGGCTGCCCAGCGACTTGGACAGCGTCACCGTCACGACCACGTCCCCGGCGCCGGCCAGCCCCGCCGCCCGGGCGGCGCCGCGACCGCCGGCGCCCAGCACACCGAGGCCGTGGGCGTCGTCCACGACCAACCCCGCGCCCCGCTCCCGGCACACCGCCGCGAACTCCGCCAGCGGCGCCGCGTCGCCGTCGACCGAGAACACCGTGTCGGAGACGAGGACGGCCGGCCCCTCGTGCGCGCCGAGCGCCTTGCGCGCGGCCTCCGGGTCGCTGTGCGCCACCACCTGTGTGGTGGCGCGGGCCAGCCGGCAGCCGTCGATGAGCGAGGCGTGGTTGCCCGCGTCCGAGACGATCAGCGAACCGTGCGGGGCGAGCGTGGTGACCGCGGCGAGGTTGGCCGCGTATCCGGACGAGAACACCAGCGCCGCCTCGAAGCCGCAGAAGTCGGCCAGTTCGCGCTCCAGCCCGGTGTGCAGTTCGGTGGTGCCGGTGACCAGCCGGGAGCCCGTGGCGCCGCCGCCCCAGGCGCGCGCCGCGGCCGCGGCCCCCTCGGTCACCTCGGGGTGGCGGGCCAGCCCCAGGTAGTCGTTGCTCGCCAGGTCGAGGAGCGGGGAGTCGGCGGAGCGGGGGCGCAGGGTCCGTGTCAGCCCGGCGCGGCGGCGCGCGTCCGCCTGGTCGTCGATCCAGCCGAACGCCATGGGTCCTCCGGAGGCTTTTGTAGGCAGTGCACAGACCCTAGCGGCCCGACCAGCCGCCCATGGTGTGGTGATACCCACACGTGGAAGCGTCTCTGTTGTGCGAACCCTCCTTGGCCGCGGGCGGCCCGGTAGGCCAGGATCGACTTCCATGGACCTCCTGAACACGCTCGTGGACAAGGGGCTTCGGCGCGAACCGCCGACCCGCGAGGAAGCCCTGGCCGTGCTGGCCGGCTCCGACGACGACCTGCTCGACGTGGTGGCGGCGGCGGGGAAGGTGCGCCGCCACTGGTTCGGCCGGCGGGTGAAACTCAACTACCTCGTCAACCTCAAGTCCGGGCTCTGCCCCGAGGACTGCTCGTACTGCTCCCAGCGGCTCGGTTCGAAGGCCGACATCCTCAAGTACACCTGGCTCAAGCCCGACGAGGCCTCCGCGGCGGCGGCGGCCGGGCTGGCCGGCGGCGCCAAGCGGGTCTGCCTGGTGGCCAGCGGGCGCGGTCCGACGGACCGTGACGTCGACCGGGTGTCGGAGACCATCAAGGCCATCAAGGACCAGAACGAGGGCGTCGAGGTGTGCGCCTGTCTCGGACTGCTCTCCGACGGCCAGGCGGAGCGGCTGCGCGCGGCCGGGGCCGACGCCTACAACCACAACCTCAACACCTCCGAGTCGACCTACGGCGACATCACCACCACCCACACCTACGCCGACCGGGTGGACACGGTGAACAAGGCGCACTCGGCCGGGCTGTCCGCCTGTTCCGGGCTGATCGCCGGAATGGGCGAGAGCGACGAGGACCTGGTGGACGTCGTCTACTCGCTGCGCGAGCTGGACCCGGACTCCGTTCCGGTGAACTTCCTGATCCCGTTCGAGGGCACCCCGCTCGCCAAGGAGTGGAACCTGACCCCGCAGCGCTGCCTGCGGATCCTCGCCATGGTGCGGTTCGTCTGCCCGGACGTGGAGGTCCGCATCGCGGGCGGCCGCGAGGTGCACCTGCGCTCCATGCAGCCGCTCGCCCTGCACCTGGCCAACTCCATCTTCCTCGGCGACTACCTGACGAGCGAGGGCCAGGCCGGCAGGGCCGACCTGGACATGATCGCGGACGCCGGGTTCGAGGTGGAGGGCGCCGACCAGGTCACCCTGCCGGAGCACCGGGCGGCTGCCGCAGGCGGCTGCGGGTCGCACCGGGACACTGGCTGCGGATCGCACGCCGAGACCGCCTGCGGGTCGCACGGGGACGCGGGGGTGTGCGGTTCCGGCGCCGGGGCCGCCGGGCCCGGGGGCAGCGAGCCCCGCACCGATCTGGTGACCGTGCGCCGCCGGGGCGCGGGAACGGACCTCGCGCCCAATGCCTGATCTGTCCGGCCCTTCCGGTACGGGCGTGTCCGCGCTCCTGGACCTCGACCGGCGGCACGTGTGGCACCCGTACGGTCCGATGCCGGGCCGCGGGGAACCGCTCGTGGTCGAGTCCGCGAGCGGGGTCCGGCTGCGGCTCGCGGACGGCTCCGGCGAACTGGTCGACGGCATGTCCTCGTGGTGGGCCGCGATCCACGGCTACAACCATCCGGTGCTCAACGAGGCGGTCCGCGATCAGCTGGAGCGGATGAGCCACGTGATGTTCGGCGGGCTCACCCACGAGCCCGCCGTCCGTCTCGCCAAGCTGCTCGTCGACATGTCGCCCGACGGCCTCGAACACGTCTTCCTCGCCGACTCCGGCTCGGTGTCGGTCGAGGTCGCCGTCAAGATGTGCCTGCAGTACTGGCGTTCGCTCGGCCGCCCGGAGAAGCGGCGGCTGCTGACCTGGCGGGGCGGCTACCACGGCGACACCTGGCAGCCGATGGCCGTGTGCGACCCCGAGGGCGGGATGCACGAGCTGTGGACCGGCGTGCTGCCGCGCCAGGTCTTCGCGGACGCTCCGCCGGCCGGGTACGAGGAGGCGTACGCCGCCCATCTGCACGACATGATCGAACGGCACGCGGACGAAGTGGCCGCCGTGATCGTCGAGCCGGTGGTGCAGGGCGCGGGCGGGATGCGGTTCCACTCCCCCGCGTATCTGCGGGTGCTGCGCGAGGCGTGCGACGCGCACGACGTGCTGCTGGTGTTCGACGAGATCGCGACCGGGTTCGGCCGCACCGGCGCGCTGTTCGCGGCCGAGCACGCGGCGGTCGCACCCGACGTGATGTGCGTGGGCAAGGCACTGACCGGCGGCTACCTGACGCTGGCGGCGACGCTGTGCACCCCGCGGGTGGCCGACGGGATCTCCCGGGGCGAGGTGCCGGTGCTGGCGCACGGCCCGACGTTCATGGGCAACCCGCTGGCGACGGCCGTCGCCTGCGCCTCGATCGAACTGCTGCTCGGCCAGGACTGGCGGACGGAGGTCGAACGGATCGAGGCGGGCCTGCGGCACGGCCTGGCGCCGGCGGCCGAGCTCGAAGGCGTGCGGGACGTCAGGGTCCTGGGCGCCATCGGGGTCGTCCAGCTCGACCGTCCGGTGGACATCGCCGCGGCGACCCGGGCCGCGGTGCGCGAGGGCGTGTGGCTGCGGCCGTTCCGGGACCTTGTGTACACGATGCCGCCGTACGTCGTGGACGACGTGGACGTGGCACGGATCGCGCGCGCGGTGTGCGCGGCGGCACGGGAGGGATGAGATGCCGGTACTGGTGATCACGGGCACGGGCACGGAGGTCGGCAAGACGGTCACGACGGCGGCCGTCGCCGCGGCGGCCGCCGCGGCCGGCCGGTCGGTGGCCGTGCTGAAGGCCGCCCAGACGGGTGTGGGTCCGCACGAGCGTGGGGACGGCGCCGAGGTCGTACGGCTGGCCGGTCCGGTGACCTGGGCCGAAGTCGCCCGCTACCCCGAGCCGTTGGCGCCCGGAACGGCGGCGCTGCGGGCCGGTCTGCCGCCGGTGCGTCCGCAGGAGGTGGCCGAGGCCGCCGCCAAGCTGGCCACCGAGCACGACCTTGTGCTGGTCGAGGGTGCGGGCGGGCTGCTGGTGCGGTTCGACGAGGCGGGCGGAACGCTGGCGGACGCGGCCCAGCTGCTGCGGGCCCCGGTCCTGGTCGTCGCCTCGCCCGGCCTCGGCAACCTGAACATCACCGAGCTGACCGCCCGTGAACTGCGCTCGCGCGGACTGGATCCGCTCGGCGTGGTGATCGGCAGCTGGCCCGCCGAGCCCGATCTCGCCACCCGCTGCAACGTCGCCGACCTGCCGCAGGTGGCCGGCGCTCCCCTGCTGGGCGCGCTGCCCGACGGCGCCGGCGCCCTGGCACCCGCCGACTTCCGGGCGGCCGCCCGGGACTGGCTGGCGCCGCGGCTGCACGGCACCTGGGACGCGGCGGCGTTCACGGTGCGGGAGGCCCCGCCCCCGTTCGCCTAGTGGGGTGTGTGGCAGGCCGGCGCGGGGGAGGCTCTCCGTAGGCCTGTCCTGTCCGGGAGGTAGCCATGCCGCTGCGGTCAGCCGGTCCCGGCAAGGTGGCACGGGATCCCGTCCACCACCCGTGGTTCGCCCGCTGCTACACCCGGCTCAGCGTGGCGGCGGAGACCGGGATGGGCATGGCCGGGGTGCGGGAGCGGCTGCTCGCCGGGCTGTCCGGCCGGGTGATCGAGATCGGCGCGGGCAACGGGCTCAACTTCGCGCACTACCCGGGTACGGTCGCGGAGGTCGTCGCGATCGAGCCGGAGCGCCTGCTGCGGCGCGAGGCCGTGTCGGCGGCCCTGCGCGCGGAGGTCCCGGTCGACGTGGTGCCGGGCTGCGCGGAGGCGCTGCCGGTCAAGAGCGAGGCGTTCGACGCGGTGGTGCTCTCGCTGGTCCTGTGCAGCGTGCGCGATCTGCCTCGGGCCCTTGCCGAGGTGCTGCGGGTGCTGCGACCGGGTGGCGAGGTGCGGTTCTTCGAGCACGGCAGGGGCGGCGGCCGGGCGATGGCCCTCACCCAGCGCGCCCTGGACCGCACGGTGTGGCCGCTGTTGAGCGGCGGCTGCCATCTGGCCCGCGATCCGATCTCCGCCCTGCGCGCGGCCGGGTTCTCGCTCGGCCCCTACCGGCAGGTGCTGATGCCCGCGAGCGGTCCCGTTCTGCCCACCTCGTTCTGCTCGCTCGGCACCGCCTGGCGGCCGGTCCCGGACGGGCCGGCCGGGCGCTGATCACGGCGTCCCCCGCTCGCCCGGTGTCCCGCTCGCCCAGCGCCCTTCGCTCGTCCGGCCTCGCCCGCGACGCCGGGGCCACCGGGCGGGTCCCGGGGCGCGGATCCGGCTCGGCTCATCGGGGGATACCAGGGGTGCGCCCGCTCACATTAGGCTCAGCGGGGGACAAAGCAGTCGTATCCCCTCATGTGCAGCGTCGACCGACCATCGAGGAGGCCGCCGTGTCCACACCTGCCGCGACGCCGGGCCGGGCGCCGTCCGCCGGGACCGCGGCCCGGGCCCGCGGGCTGACCAAGGCGTACGGGTCGGGCGAGACCGCCGTGCTGGCGCTGGACTCGGTGGACGTGGACATCGCGCGCGGCCGGTTCACCGCGGTCATGGGCCCTTCCGGCTCCGGCAAGTCCACCCTCATGCACTGCCTGGCGGGGCTCGACACGGTCTCGGCCGGGCAGGTGTGGATCGGCGGCACCGAGATCACGGGACTGAGGGACCGCGAGCTGACCCGGCTGCGCCGGGACCGGATCGGCTTCATGTTCCAGTCGTTCAACCTCATCCCCACGCTGAACGCGCTGGAGAACATCACCCTGCCGATGGACATCGCGGGCCGCGCCCCCGACGAGCGGTGGCTGAACCGGGTCATCGACACCCTGGGACTGAGGAACCGGCTGGGGCACCGGCCGGCCCAGCTCTCCGGCGGCCAGCAGCAGCGCGTGGCCTGCGCGCGGGCGCTCGTCTCGCGGCCCGAACTCATCTTCGCCGACGAGCCGACCGGCAATCTGGACTCACGGGCCGGCCTGGAGGTGCTCGGCTTCCTGCGGGACGCCGTCGACAACCTCGGGCAGACGGTCGTCATGGTGACCCACGACCCGGGCGCCGCGGCCCACTCCGACCTCGTGCTCTACCTGGCGGACGGGCGGATCGTGGACGAGATGGCGCATCCGACGGCCCAGGCGGTGCTGGAGCGCGTGCGCCTGTTCGCCCGGGACGGCGCCCCGTCGCCCGGTCCCGGTCCGGTCGGCGGCCGGTTCGCCGGGGACGGGAGCCCGCTGCGCGACGGCAACGACGCCGCCGTCGAGGAGGCCTGAGGGACGTGCTCAAGGCGACACTGCGCAGTTTCCTCGCCCACAAGGGGCGGCTGCTCATGTCGGCCCTGGCCGTCGTGCTGTCGGTGGCCTTCGTCGCGGGCAGCCTGATCTTCTCCGACACCGTCGGCCGCACCTACGACCGCCTCTTCGCCTCGACCGCCGCCGATGTGACGGTGGGGCCGAAGCAGGACCTCACGCCACCGGTGCCGAGCGGCGCGGTGCAGACCGTGCCCGCCTCGCTCGCCCGGCGCGTGGCCCGGGTGCCCGGGGTCGCGGCCGCCCGCGTGGACGCGGTCGTGGACAACGTGGTGGTCGTCGACGACCGGAACCAACCCGTCGGCCCGACCACCGGCGCGTCCACCACCGTCCGCAACTGGGAGGACACCGGCCGCAGCCCGGTCAGGCTGACCTCCGGTCACGCCCCGCACGGGGACGGGCAGGCGCTGCTGGACGCCGACACGGCCGGGCACCAGCACCTGCGGATCGGCGACACGCTGACGGTGCGGGCACGGCCGGGCACGTTCCGGGTGCGGATCGTCGGCATCACCACCTTCACCACCACCAACCCGGGCGCGGCCCTCCTCTGCCTCGACACCCCGACGGCACAGACCAGGCTGCTCGGCTCCACCGCCCGCGCGACCGGCATCGCGGTGGACGCGGCCCGGGGCGTCACCGACACGGAGCTGAGGCGGCGCGTCGGCGCGGCGGTCGGCACCGGGACGTACGACGTGAAGACCGCCGCCGAGCAGGCCAGGTCGGCCGCCGAGAGCCTGGGCGGGTTCCTGGGCGTCATCAAGTACGTGATGCTCGGCTTCGCCGGGATCGCGGTGCTCGTCGGCGTCTTCCTGATCGTCAACACCTTCTCGATGCTGATCGCCCAGCGCACCCGCGAACTGGGCCTGCTCCGCGCCCTGGGCGCCGACCGGCGGCAGGTGCGGCGGTCGGTGCTGACCGAGGCGGTACTGCTCGGGCTGGCCGGCTCCACACTGGGCCTGGCGGCCGGGATCGGGCTCGCCGCCGGTCTCATGAGGCTCATGGGCGCGTTCGGCATGCGCCTGCGGGTGGACGAGATGGTCATCGGCCGGGCCACACCCGTCGCGGCGTACGTCGTCGGTGTCGCCGTGACGTTCGTGGCGGCCTACCTTCCGGCCCGCCGCGCCGCGGCCGTGTCCCCCATGGCGGCGCTCGCGGACGCCGAGGTCGCCGACGCCGGACGGCCGCTCCGGGTGCGCGCGGCGGTGGGGGCGGTCCTCGGGACGGCCGGCGCGGGCGCGCTCACCGGCTGCGGGACGGCGAGCACGACCGCGACCGCCGTCTCGCTGCTCGGGCTCGGCGTCGTCCTCACCCTGATCGCGACCGTGGTCGCCGGGCCGCTGCTGGCGCGCCCGCTGATCCGGGTGCTGGGCGGGGCGTTCCCGGCGCTCTTCGGCTCCGTCGGGCGGATGAGCCAGCGCAACGCCCTGCGCAACCCGCGCCGCACCGGTGCGACGGCGGCGGCGCTGATGGTGGGTCTGGCACTGGTCGGCGGGATGTCGGTGGCCGGCGCCTCCATGACCCGGTCCATCGACCATCAGATCGACAGGACGCTCGGCGCCGACTACATCGTGCAGAACCGTAGCTTCATACCGTTCCCGCCGGAGATCACCGAGAAGGTCCGCGCCACCCCGGGCGCGGGCGTCGTCGTACGGCAGCGGCTGGTGGAGGTCGCGGTGCGGCTGCCGGACGGCAGGCGGGTCGAGACGGCCGCCTCGGGCTTCGACCGGCCACTGGACGCCGTCGCGCACATCAAGTACGCGGCCGGGAACTCGGCGGCGGCACTGGCCGACGGGCACCTGGCCATGGACGTGGGCTTCGCCCGGAAGCACGGCGTACGGCTGGGCAGCGTGCTGCCCACCGAGTTCCAGGGAGGGGGCCGGGCCGGACTGACGGTGGGCGCCCTGACCCACCAGCAGCAGGCCCAGGGGTTCGGTCTGCAGGGCGGTCTGTACTTCGGCATCGGCACGGTCGACCGGTACGAGCCCGGCACGCAGGACGCCGCCCTGTACGTCGACGCCGCTCCCGGCACCGGCACCGGCCTGTTGCGCGCCCGGCTGGAGCGGACGCTCGTCCCCTATCCCAATGTGCAGGTCCGGGACCAGGCCGACTACAAGAAACTGGTGCACGACCAGATCGCGGTGCTGCTCTACCTCGTCTACGCGCTGCTCGGGCTGGCCATCGTCATCGCGGTGCTCGGCGTGGTGAACACACTCGCCCTGTCGGTGGTGGAGCGGACGCGCGAGATCGGGCTGCTGCGGGCCATCGGGCTGGCCCGGCGGCAACTGCGGCGGATGATCCGGCTGGAGTCGGTGGTGATCTCGGTCTTCGGGGCGGTCCTGGGACTGGTAGTGGGGGTGGTGTGGGGGGTGTGCGCCCAGCGGGTGCTGGCCCTGCAGGGCATGACCGCGCTGGCGATCCCGTGGGGCACCATCGCCGCCGTCGTGGTCGGGTCGGCGTTCGTGGGGGTCGTGGCGGCCCTGCTGCCGGCGCTGCGGGCGTCGCGCATGAACGTGCTGGCGGCCATCGCGCACGAGTGAGGAACCGCGGCAGTCAGGCACGAACACGGAGGCGGAAGCCCCCGCGGCGGGACCGGTGCCGTCGACGTGCCGGTGTGTCCGGATCCTGGAAATCGCGTTCCGCGGCCGGCCGGGAGTGGTGTGATCACCGCATGACAGAGCCGCGCATACGCCCCGCGACCGCCGACGACATCGACGCCGTGCTGGCCTTCTGGCGGACGGCCGCGGAGGGCACGAGCATCACCGACGACCGGGACGGCGTGCGGCGGCTGGTGGCCCGCGACCCCGGGGCGCTGCTGCTCGCGGAGCGGGCCGGCGAGCTGGTCGGCACGGTCATCGCGGGCTTCGACGGCTGGCGCTGCCACCTGTACCGGCTGGCGGTGCGCCCGGACCGCCGGCGCCGGGGCATCGGCTCGGCGCTGCTGGCCGCCGCCGAGGAGCGGTTCGCACGGCTGGGCGGGCGGCGCGGGGACGCGATGGTGCTGACCCGCAACGAGCGCGCGCACCACGCCTGGCGTGCGGCCGGGTACGCCCCCGAGGAGCACTGGCGCCGCTGGGTGAAGCCGCTGGCGGACCGGTCGGACTGACCCACCACGGCTTTTTGCCCATCCTTTACCCTTGGAGGAGCACTCGATCCTCCATGAAAGGTTGTGAGCGTCCGTCCATGGGCGAGCCTCCCGGCGATGACCGCCGCGCGATCCCCCTTGTCCTGTCCGACCATGGGAGGGGGGTGACCCGATGACCGAAGTCCTCCTCCTGCTCGTGGCGGTGCTGCTGTCGCTGGCCTGCGGCGCGTTCGTCGCGGCGGAGTTCTCGCTGACCACCGTCGAGCGCGGCGCCCTGGAGCGCGCGGCGGAACGCGGCGAGCGCGGCGCCGCCGGCGCGCTCAAGGCCGTACGGAACCTGACGTTCCAGCTCTCCGGCGCCCAGCTCGGCATCACGGTCACCAACCTGGTGGTCGGCATGCTCGCCGAGCCGTCCATCGCCAAGCTCATCGCCGGTCCGATCCAGGCGCTCGGCCTGTCCCGGTCCGCGGCGACATCGGTGGCGCTGGTGCTGGGCACCGCACTGTCCACGGTGTTCCTGATGGTCGTCGGCGAGCTGGTCCCCAAGAACTGGGCGATCTCCTCGCCGCTCGCGATCGCCAAGCGGGTGGCCACCCCGCAGCGCTGGTTCAGCTCGGCCTTCCGCCCGTTCATCACGCACCTCAACAACACGGCGAACCGCGTGGTGCGCCGGCTGGGGGTGGAGCCCGCCGAGGAGCTCGCCTCCGCGCGCGGCCCCCAGGAGCTGGCCGCGCTGGCCCGGCACTCCGCCAAGGAGGGCGCCCTGGAGGCGGACACCGCCGAGCTGTTCGTGCGCACCCTCAACCTCGCCGACCTGACCGCGGAGAACGTGATGACGCCGCGTGTCCAGGTCGTCGCCCTGGACGCCCAGGCGACCTGCGAGGACGTGGCGAACGCGACCCGGGCGACCGGGCTGTCCCGCTTCCCCGTGTACCGCGGCAACCTCGACTCGGTGGTGGGAACGGCCCACGTCAAGGACGTGCTGGCGGTACCCGCCGAGCGGCGGCTGAACCTGCGCGTCTCCGAGATCATGCGCGAGCCGATGCTCGTGCCCGAGTCCCTGACCGTCGACCGGCTGCTGGACCGGCTGTCCGGCCGGCGCACGATGGCGGTCGTCATCGACGAGTACGGCGGCACGGCGGGAGTGGCGACGCTGGAGGACATCGTCGAGGAGGTCGTCGGCGACGTGCGCGACGAGCACGACCCGCACGAGACGCCCGACCTGGCCCCGGCCGGGGCCGACGCGCAGGGCCGCGGCCTGTACTCGGCCGACGGCTCCGCGCGCGTGGACCAGCTGGCGCGCGTCGGGCTGAGGGTGCCCGACGGCCCCTACGAGACGCTCGCCGGACTGGTCGCCGCCGAACTCGGCCGGATACCCCAGACCGGTGACGTCCTGCAGGTCGCCGGGTGGCGGCTGGACGTGGTGGACGCGGGCGGGCGCCGGGCCGCGCGGGTGCTGCTGCACGCCCCGCTCGACGACGAGCCGGACGAGGAACGCCCCGGACACGACAGGCACCGGGGCGAAGGCTCCGGCAGACAGGGCAAGCACCCGGACGAGGGGAAGAGGGCCGGCCGGTGACCGCCGTACAGATCCTGATCGGACTGGCGACCCTGGTCGTCAACGCCTTCTTCGTGGGCGCCGAGTTCGCGCTGATCTCGGTGCGCCGCAGCCAGGTGGAGCCGTACGCCGAGGAGGGCGACCGGCGTGCCAGGAGCGTGCTGTGGGGCCTGCAGCACGTCTCCGCGCTGCTGGCGGCCGCCCAGCTCGGCATCACCCTGTGCACGCTGGTCCTCGGCGTGGTGGCGGAGCCCGCGATCGCGCACCTGCTGGAGCCGGCGTTCCACGCGATCGGCGTGCCGGCCGCCGCGGGCCACGCGGTGTCGTTCGTGATCGCCCTGGGCCTGGCGACGTATCTGCACATGCTGCTGGGCGAGATGGTGCCGAAGAACATCGCGCTCGCCGAGCCGGTGCGCAGCGCGCTGCTGCTGGGGCCGCCGCTGGTCGCCCTGTCCCGGGCCCTGCGTCCGGTGATCTTCACGGTGAACACGTTCGCGAACACGCTGCTCAAGCTGTTGCGGGTGGAGGCGAAGGACGAGGTGTCGGCGACCTTCACGGACACCGAGCTGGCGGAGATCGTCAAGGACGCCAGTGAGGCCGGTCTGATCGACGACCGGGCGCAGGAGCGGCTGCACGACGCCCTGGAGCTGGGCAGCCGGCCTGTGCGGGACGTGGTGCTCCCGCTGGAACGCGTCGTCTACGCCCGTCTCGGGGTCACCCCGCAGCAGCTCGAACGGTTGTCGGCCGAGTCCGGCTTCTCCCGCTTCCCCGTGGTGGACGAGGGCCGCCGGATCATCGGCTACCTGCATGTGAAGGACGCCCTGGACGCCTCGCCGAGCACCGAGCCGTTCCGACTGCGGGACATGCGCCCGATCGCCCGGGTGCGGGAGGGCACTCCGCTGGACGACGTGCTCACGGCGATGCGCGGCAGCCGCACCCATCTTGCGGCCGTGCTGGGCGCGGACGGACGGCTGGCCGGCCTGGTGACCATGGAGGACGTGCTGCGGGAGCTGTTCGGTCAACGGGTCTGACAGCGGGTCCGGGAGCGGGCCCGGCCGCAGGGTCGGGAGCGGGCCGCAGGTGCAGGAACGGGTCCGGGAGCGGTCCCGGCCGCAGGGCCGGGAGCGGCCGCGGGTCCGGCCACAGGTCCGTGCGCCGCTCCGGCCACAGGTCCGTGCGCCGCTCCGGCCGCGGGTCCGTGCGCCGCTCCGGCCGCGGGTCCGGGCGGAGCGGCGACCCGCACAGCCGGACCGACCGCTTGGTATGCGTTGGACGCGTCGGGTTACCATCGCTCACGCCATGCAGACGAATCCCACACACACCAGTCTGGTCGCGGTCGGCGACTCGTTCACCGAGGGCATGTCGGACCTGCTGCCCGACGGCTCCTACCGCGGCTGGGCCGACCTCCTGGCGGCCCGGATGGCCGCCCGTACGCCCGGTTTCCGGTACGCCAACCTCGCCGTGCGCGGCAAGCTCATCGGGCAGATCGTCGACGAGCAGGTCGAGGTGGCCGCGGCCATGCGGGCCGACGTGGTGACGCTGGTGGGCGGGCTCAACGACACCCTGCGGCCCAAGTGCGACATGGGCAGGGTGCGGGGTCTGCTGACGGAGGCGGTGGAACGCCTGGCGCCCTCGTGCCGGCAGCTCGTGCTGATGCGCAGCCCGGGTCGGCAGGGCCCCGTCCTGGAGCGCTTCCGGCCGCGTATGGAGGAGCTGTTCACCTGCGTGGACGAGCTCGCCGACAAGCACGGGGCACTGGTCGTCGACCTGTACGGCGCGCCGTCGCTGGCCGACCCACGCATATGGGACGTGGACCGGCTGCACCTGACGGCCGAGGGCCACCGCCGGGTGGCGGAGGCCGTGTGGCAGTCGCTCGGGTACGAACCCGAGGACGCCGAGTGGCGCACACCGATGGCCGCGACCGTGCCACCGGGCTGGGCCAGCCGCCGGGTCGCGGACGCCCGCTTCGCCCGGCAGCACCTGCTGCCCTGGATAGGCCGGCGCCTGACCGGCCGCTCCTCCGGCGACGGCCGGCCTCCCAAGCGGCCCGAGCTGCTCCCCTACGACGACCCGGCGCGACCGCCCGCCGACGTGAAGCTCTCCTAGCTCCCGTCGTCCGGTCCGGGCCGGCTCGCGGGTCCGGCCCGGTCCGGGTCCGGACGGAGGAACCGGCTGCCGCGGTCGCCGGGACCCGCCCGGCTCCCGGCGGGTTCGTTCTCGTAGCTTCCGACGAGCACCCCCGCGGCGCTGGTCTGCACGAATCGCCAGTAGAATTCCGTCACGTGACTTCTGCGCCCGCCAAGCCCCGCATCCCGAACGTCCTCGCCGGACGCTACGCCTCCGCCGAGCTCGCCACGCTCTGGTCGCCCGAGCAGAAGGTGAGGCTGGAGCGGCAGCTCTGGCTCGCCGTGCTGCGCGCCCAGAAGGACCTCGGCATCGAGGTGCCGGACGAGGCGATCGCGGACTACGAGCGTGTCCTGGACCAGGTCGACCTGGCCTCGATCGCCGAGCGCGAGAAGGTCACGCGGCACGACGTGAAGGCACGGATCGAGGAGTTCAACGACCTCGCCGGGCACGAGCAGGTCCACAAGGGCATGACCTCCCGGGACCTGACGGAGAACGTCGAGCAGTTGCAGATCCGGCTCTCGCTGGAGCTCGTGCGGGACCGTACGGTTGCCGTGCTGGCACGGCTGGGGAAGCTGGCGGCGGAGTACGGCGAGCTGGTCATGGCCGGCCGCTCGCACAACGTGGCGGCGCAGGCCACGACGCTGGGCAAGCGGTTCGCCACCGCCGCCGACGAGCTGCTGGTGGCCCACGGGCGGGTCGAGGAGCTGCTGGCCCGCTACCCGCTGCGCGGCGTCAAGGGCCCGGTCGGCACCGCTCAGGACATGCTGGACCTGCTCGGCGGCGACGCGGCCAAGCTGGCGGAGCTGGAAGGGCGCGTCGCCCGCCACCTCGGCTTCTCGCAGGCCTTCACCTCGGTCGGCCAGGTCTACCCGCGCTCGCTGGACTACGAGGTCGTCACGGCGCTGGTGCAGCTCGCCGCGGCGCCCTCCTCGCTGGCGAAGACGATCCGGCTGATGGCCGGCCACGAGCTGGTCACCGAGGGCTTCAAGCCCGGCCAGGTGGGTTCCTCGGCGATGCCGCACAAGATGAACACCCGCTCCTGCGAGCGCGTCAACGGCCTCATGGTGATCCTGCGCGGCTACGCCTCGATGACCGGCGAGCTGGCGGGCGACCAGTGGAACGAGGGCGACGTGTCCTGCTCGGTGGTGCGCCGGGTCGCGCTGCCGGACGCGTTCTTCGCGCTGGACGGCCTGCTGGAGACGTTCCTGACGGTGCTCGACGAGTTCGGCGCGTTCCCCGCGGTCGTCGCCCGGGAGCTGGACCGCTACCTGCCGTTCCTCGCGACGACCAAGGTGCTGATGGGCGCGGTGCGGGCCGGCGTCGGCCGTGAGGTGGCGCACGAGGCGATCAAGGAGAACGCCGTCGCCACCGCGCTCGCGATGCGCGAGCAGGGCGCGGAGCGCAACGACCTGCTCGACAAGCTCGCCGCCGACGAGCGCCTCCCGCTCGACCGGGCGCGGCTGGACGCGCTCATGGCCGACAAGCTCTCCTTCACCGGTGCGGCGGCCGACCAGGTCGGCGTGGTGGTCGGCCGGATCGACGAGATCGTCAAGCAGCACCCGCAGGCCGCGGCCTACGCGCCGGGGGCGATCCTCTGACCCGCTTCACCCCCGCGGAGCTCGAGGCCGCCCGCGACCGTCCGGTACCGGACCTGGTCGCGGACGGCCTCCACGTGCTGTTCTGCGGCATCAACCCCGGCCTGATGACGGCGGCGACGGGCCACCACTTCGCCCGGCCCGGCAACCGTTTCTGGCCGGTGCTGCACCGGTCGGGGTTCACGCCGAGGCTGATGAAGCCCTCGGAGCAGGGCGAGCTGCTGTCGTACGGGCTGGGCATCACCAACGTCGTGGCCCGGCCCACCGCCCGGGCCGACGAACTGACCGCCGAGGAGTACCGCGAGGGCGGCCGGCTGCTGGCGCTGAAGGTGGCACGGCTGCGCCCCCGGTGGCTGGCCGTGGTCGGTGTCACCGCGTACCGGGCGGCTTTCGGCGACCGCAAGGCCCAAGTGGGGCCGCAGGAACGGTTGATCGGCGACACGCGGGTGTGGGTGCTGCCCAACCCGAGCGGGCTGAACGCGCACTGGACGGCCGAGACGATGGCGGAGGAGTTCGCCCGGCTGCGGGCGGCGGCGGCGGGGGACGCGCACATCGCGCCCGCCGGTCGCGCCGCGGCCGGGTGACGGCGGCCGGTCGGCGTGAGCGGACGCCCCGGCGCCCTCCGGTGCGTGCCGGTGCCGGACGGCCCGAGGGCGTGCCCGGCGTCGCCGTCCGCGGTGAGCTCCGGCGTGTCGGGGCCGGGCGGGCCGGATCACGCCCGAGCTGTCACGGCGCGACCGGTCACGGCGGGTCCACGTCGGTGACGATCGCGAGGAGCTGGAAGGGCCACTCCTCGTCCCACTGGGAGACGCCCAGGGCTACCCACCGGCCGGTCTCCCGCGCCCGCCACAGCTGGACGTCCGGCACATGCCCGCTGAGCCGGCCCCACGGCTCCGCCACGGCCTCCCCCTCCGTGGTCCGCGCCAACACGCTGTACAGGCTGAACACCTGGGGCGGGCCCCAGCGTTCGGTGAGCCGCTCCCCCAGTCCGTCCCGGTCGCACTCGTACTGCTCCGCCGTCTCCTCCCGCCGGGCGCCGTCGTCCTCCCGGAAGTCCTCGCTCGTCGCCAGTTCGGCTGTCCGGTAACCGGGGCCGGCCGGGCCGGTGTCCGTCCGGGTGGGCTCGGCGGGGAACGTCCCGGAGCACAGCCGGTCGATCGCGGCGAGCGCCTTGGCGATGTCCATGCGTTCCAGTAAAGCGGCCGCCACTGACAATTGGCGGTGCGTCAACCCGCTGACGGCCGTTGGCCCGGCCGCCGACGGGCCGTCGACGGGGCCCGCTCCGCGGCCTGCCCCACGGGTCGCGGCGCCGGATGCGACGGCCCGGCGTGGCGCCCTTGCCCTCCCGGCGGTCGCTGCCCCGGCCCGCGCCGAGTACGATCCGCCCAACACGCGCACGAGCTGGGAGGACGAACGTTGGGGCGGCTGACCGGCGGGGATCCCTCGCTGCTGCGCAGGATCAATTCCGCGGTGGTGCTGCACGCGCTGCGTGCCACGGACTGCGCCACGCTCACGGAGATCACCCGGGTGACCGGGCTGTCCCGGCCGACGGTCGAGGGCGTGGTCGAGGATCTCATCGGGGCGGGCCTGGTCGTCGAGAAGGCCGCCGAGGAGGGCGCCGCCCGACGACAGGGACGGCCCGCGCGTAGGTTCCGGTTCCGTGCCGAGGCCGGGCATCTGCTCGGCCTGGAGATCGGCGCTCACCGGGTCGCCGCGCTGCTGTCCGACCTGGACGGCCGGGTGGTCGGCGCCCAGGCCAAGGACGTGGACGAGACGGCCGACGCGGACGAGCGCCTGGAGCGGCTGCGCAGCGCCGTCGCCGAGCTGCTGCGCCGGGCCGGGGTCCCGCGCAGCTCACTGCGTGCCGTCGGGGTCGGCACGCCGGGGATCGTCGAGGCCGGCGGCATCGTACGGCTGGGCACCGCCCTGCCCGGCTGGACGGGGCTGAACCTGGGCGAACGGCTGAGCCGTTCGTTCAAGTGCCCGGTCCTGGTCGAGAACGACGCCAACGCCGCGGCGGTCGCCGAGCACTGGAAGGGCTCGGCCAAGGACTCCGACGACGTGGTGTTCGTGCTGGCCGGGCTGAGCCCGGGCGCCGGTGCGCTGATCGGCGGCCGGCTGCACCGCGGGTTCGGCGGGGCGGCCGGCGAGATCGGGGCGCTTCACCTGCTGGGCCGGGGGGAGACCCCCGAGACGCTGCTGTCGACCACGGACCAGCCGCTGCATCCGCTGGACGAGCAGGCGGTGGCGGCGGTCTTCGCACTGGCCCGCCAGGGCGACCGGCAGGCCCTGGCGGCGATGGACCGGTTCATCCGACGGCTCGTCCACGACGTGGCGGTGCTGGCGCTGGCCCTGGACCCGGAGCTGGTGGTCGTCGGCGGCTGGGCGGCCGGCCTGGACGGCGTGCTGGAGCCGCTGCGCCGCGAGCTGGCCCGCTACTGTCTGCGGCCCCCGCAGGTGACCCTGTCGATGCTGGGCGAGGCGGCGGTGGCGACGGGCGCCCTGCGGCTGGCGCTCGACCACGTGGAGGAGCAGCTCTTCGCGGTGGAGGGCACGGTGCCGGCCCGGCGCTGAGGCGCCCGCGCGCCGGGCCGGGGCCGGCGCGCGCGGCCGGACGCCCGTGCCCGTCGCGTGCCGGACGGCTCCGGGTGTCACGCAGGCGCGCGGCGGCCGTGGGCGGCCCCGGGCAGCCAGGGGCTTCCTCCGGCGGCCGTGGACTTCGCCCGGCGGCCGGATGCCTCGTTCAGGCGCGCCGGTCGCCGGCGGCGGTCACGAGGCGCGCCGCTCGGGACCGTGGTGGATCTCCACCCCGCCGGAGTCCCCGAAGGTCAGACGGCAGGTGTCGGCGCGGTAGGTGGCCACGGAGAGCGCGGCGGTGCGGCCCCCGGCGACGAAGCGGGTCGTGACGACGAGAACGGGGGCGCCGGGCAGCCGGTCCAGCTCCTTGGCGTCGTCCGCGCGGGCCGAGCCGAGTTCCACGGCGCGTTCCTGGCCCTCCAGTTCCAGGTGCTGCAGCTCACGCAGCACGGCACGAGCGCGCGCCGGTCCGGAGGGCGTGTCGATCGCGGTCAGGTCGGGGACCGACGACGCCGGGATGTGGAGCAGTTCGGCCGCGACCGGCTGGCCGTGGCTCACCCGGGACCGGCGCACCGTGTGCACGGCTTCCTCGGGGCCGGTCTCCAGGACGGCGGCGACGGCGGCCGGCGGGACGGCCTGCACGCAGTCCACGGGCTGCCAGGCGTCGCCGGCCGCGCCCGGCCAGGCGTGCTGCTCGGTGCCTACGGCCACTCCCACGCGCGGCGGCGCGACGGTCGTGCCGACACCGCGGCGGCGGTGCAGCCTGCCCTCCAGTTCCAGCTGTTCCAGGGCCTGGCGGAGCGTGGCACGGGCCACGCCGAAGCGGGCGGCCAGTTCCCGCTCGTTGGGCAGGATCTCGCCGACCGCGAACTCGGAGTCCAGTGCCTCACTGAGCACGGTCTTGAGATGCCAGTACTTCGGCTCCGGCACCGTTTCCAGTTGCGTGGTCCCCACCCTGTCCTCCGCAATCGCCGTGGTCCGGCGGCGTTTTAGCGCCCTTGTTTATTAAAGGTTGTTGTACTTATCTGCGACCATAAAGCCGCCCCCACCCTTGGTCAAGACCAATCCTCGGCCGCTTGTGCCGTACACCGCCGTGGTGCCGCACAGCGTTCACGAGGCGTTCGCACAGAGTCGCGTTTATGACGTGACGGAGAAGCCCCCGTCGCACGGACGGGGGCCCGGTCTGCGGTTTCGGACGTCGGCGGCAGCGGGAGCTCAGGCGTCGGCCGGCCGAGTCGGCTTGTCCGGATCGCGAAGGATGTAGACCGTCTGGATACGGCCGTCCGCGACGTCGATCCGGAAAAGACTCTCGGGCTTGTCCCCCGAGAGGGTGAGCGCGGCGGGACCGCCATTGACTTCCAGGATCCGGAAGGACATGTCCAGCACGCCCTTCCGGGCCGCGCCGCCGAGGAAGCGGCTCACCTTGCCGGCGGTCCCAGGACCCGCAGCGACGCCCTGGCCTCGCCGCCGCTGTCGCCGACCAGCCGCACCTCGGGCGCGAGCAGCGCCATCAGCCCGGCCAGGTCGCCGCCCGCGGCGGCGGCCGGGAACCGCTCGGTGAGGTCGCGTCGCCGGGCCGGGTCGGCCCCGCAGCGCGGCCGGCGTTCCCCGACGTGTCCGCGGGCCCGTCCGGCCGGCCGGCGCACGGCCGGTTCGCCCCGGCCGAGCATGGCGGCGATCTCCCCGTAGGGGTAGCCGAAGGCTCCCTGAGGACGAACACCGCGCGTTCGAGGGGAGACGGCGACTCGAGGAGGACCAGCACGGCGGGCGACACCGAGTCGGCGAGCAGGGCCCGCTCGGGACCGTCCTGGGTGGTGGCCGCGAAGTCGGTGACCAGGGGCTCCGGCAGCCACGGACCGACGTACGACTCGCCGCGCGCCTTGGTCTGGCGGAGCCGGTCGACGGCCGGACGGGTGGTGATCCGCACCAGATGGGCGCGCGGCTCGCGCACCTCGCTCCGGTCGGCGCCGGACCAGCGCAGCCAGGCCTCCTGCACCACGTCCTCGGCGTCCGCCGGCCACCCGAGCGTGCGGTGGGCGGCACCCATGAGGACGGGGCGGTGCGCTTCGAAGAGACCGGTGTCCGTGTCGGTGGTCACCACCCCGTCCCAGCCGACGCCCCAGGCCGTGTCCAGCGGCCACCGGCCCGTGCGCGCCGGATCGGGACCGTGCGCGCCGGATCCGGCCCGTGTGCGCCGGATCAGGGCCGCGGCTCACGGGTGCGATCAGGGGGCTACCCGCGGGTAGTGATTGCTGACAAGCTGTCTACCGCCAGTTGGCGTCCGCCGGCGATCCCCCGACGAGGAGCATCCATGTCCGCCACAGTCTCCTTCAAGGTCCCCTCTCCGCACGGCCCGCGGACCGTGACCCTCTCCTACGCGCGCGTGGGCACCGGAGAGCCCCTGCTCCTGCTGCACGGCATCGGTCACCACCGGCAGGCCTGGGACCCGGTGATCCACCTCCTCGCGGCCGAGCGCGACGTGATCGCCGTGGACCTGCCCGGCTTCGGAGCCTCCCCCGCGCTGCCCGACGGGCTGCGGCACGACCTGCCGACGATGAACACCGCGCTGGGCGCCCTGTGCGAGACCCTGGGAGTCGACCGGCCCCACGCGGCGGGCAACTCCCTGGGCGGCCTGCTGGCCCTGGAGCTGGGCCGGGAAGGGCTCGCACGGTCCGTCACGGCCCTGTCGCCGGCCGGGTTCTGGACGCAGGCCGAGCGGCGTTACGCGTTCGGCGTGCTGCGGACGATGCGCGGGGTCGCGCTGCGCACGCCAGTGCCGCTGGTCGAGCGGCTCTCCCGTACGGCGGCCGGCCGGACCGTTCTGACGAGCACCATCTACGCGCGGCCCGCGCGGCGTTCACCGCAGGCCGTGGTCGCCGAGACGCTGGCCCTGGCGGGGGCCACCGGGTTCGGGGAGACCCTCCGCGCGGGCGTCGGCGTGCGATTCACGGAAGACGTGCCCGGCATCCCGGTCACCGTGGCCTGGGGCGCCAAGGACCGCCTGCTCGTTCGCCGGCAGGGGGTGCGCGCCAAGCAGATCATTCCGCGGGCCCGGCTGGTGCGGCTGCCCGGCTGCGGACACGTCCCGATGAACGACGACCCGGCGCTGGTCGCGCGCGTGCTCCTCGACGGCAGCCGCTGACCGGCGGCGTCCTGACCTCCGCAGCGCCCCCGAGCCCACGGCGACCCCGGCGCCCACCAGGGCGCTGCCCGCGGCCTGCGCGGCCCCGTACGAGCCGGTGCCGACCAGCGGCGCGGTACAGGCGGCGGCGACGGGGATGAGCCCGGAGAAGAGGGTGGCGCGCTCGGCGCCGATCCGCTCCATGCCCATGTACCAGCAGACGAAGCCGACGACCGTGACGATCGCGGCCTGCCACAGCAGCGCGGCGGCCTCCCCCGCGTCCGGGCGCCGGAGCCAGGCCGTGCCGTCCACGACGGCGCCCGCCAGGGCCGACTCCACGGCCGCGACGCCGCACACCACCGCGGCCAGCAACCGCGGTCCGAGCGGGCGCAGCACGGGCACCGCGAGGACGGCGAAGCCGACCTCACCGGCCAGCGCGCACACGGAGAAGGCGATTCCGGCGCCGTCGGTCCGCCCCCAGCCCTGCACGGTCAGCGCGCCGGCCGCGACGAGCAGGGCTCCCTGGAGCACGGCCCGCTGCGGACGGCGTCGCTCCAGGAACGGGACGAGGACCGCCACGGCCACCGGGGCGCAGCCGACGAAGACGCCCGGCACCGCCGGCTCGGCGGTGCGCTCGGCCGCGAGGACGGACAGGTTGAAGCCGACCATGCCCACCGCCGCCAGCAGTGCCAGCCGGCCCCACCGACGCGGCGGCAGCCGTCGCAGCCGCTCGGCGGCGTCCCGCCCGGCCAGGGGCAGGAGCAGCAGGCAGGCCAGTCCGTAGCGCAGGAACTGGCCCCCCGCGTAAGGGTAGTGGCCGAGGACGCTGTTGGCGGTGAAGGATCCTCCGACGAGGACGCAGGCGAACGCGGCGAGCAGGGCGCCGCGCGAGGTGGTGGCGTTCATGGCAGCGACGCTAGGGAGCGCGGCGGACCGGTTTAAGGTCCACTTCCATGACGTCATCGGGGACCAATCCGGGTGGGCTCTTCGGTTCGGCCGCCTGGGAACTGCTGGTGCCGGCCGCGGCGGCCCCGGCACGAGCGCGTGGCCGCTCCCTGCAGGCCGCGTTGCGCGAGGCCGTCCGTTCCGGCCGGCTCGCCCCGGGGACCCGGCTGCCCTCCAGCCGGGACCTCGCCGCCGATCTCGGCGTGTCGCGCGGGCTGATCACGGAGGCGTACGAGCAGCTGACGGCGGAGGGCTATCTGCGCAGCGGACGCGGAGCCGGGACCTGGGTGGGCGGCGCGGTGCGGGCGGCGCGCACGCGCACGCGGGACCTCGCTCCCCGCTCGCCCGGCGCCCGCGCGGACTTCGTGCCCGGCACGCCGGACCTGTCGCTGTTCCCTCGGGCGGCCTGGACGGCCGCGCACCGCTCGGTGCTGGCCGACCTCCCGCACCACGACCTCGGCTATCCCGACCCGCGCGGGCTGCCCCGGCTGCGCACCGCCCTGGCCGAACTGCTCACCCGCCGCCGCGGCGTCGTCGCGGACCCGGAGCGGCTGGTGGTCGTCTCCGGGGTGGCGCAGGCCGCCGCACTGCTCGGCTCCGTGCTGTACGCGCGCGGGATGCGCGCCGTCGGTGTCGAGGACCCGGGCAGCCCGCAGCACAGCGCCCTGTACGCCGCGGCCGGCGTCCGCACCGTCGCGCTGCCGCTGGACGAGGACGGGCCGGCGCTCGCCCCGCTGCGCCGGTCGGGCGTGCGCGCCCTGGTGACGACGCCCGCGCACCAGTTCCCGACCGGCATCGCCTGCTCCGCGCGGCGCCGCACCGAACTGCTCGACTGGGCGCGGTCGGTGGACGGCGTCGTCTTCGAGGACGACTACGACGGCGACTTCCGCTACGACCGTGCTCCGGTCGGCGCGTTGCAGGGCCTGGATCCGGAGCACGTCGTCTACGCGGGGTCGGTCAGCAAGTCGCTGGCCCCGGGACTGCGGCTGGGCTGGCTGCTCGTACCCGACTCGCTGGCCGACGAGGTCGTCGGGTACAAGCGGACCGCCGACCTCGGGCATCCGACCGTCGACCAGGCGCTGTTCGCCCGTTTCGTCGAGCGGGGCGACTACGACCGGCAGCTCCGCCGCTGTCAGCGGGTCTACCGGGAGCGCCGGGACGCGCTCGTCGCCGCCCTGGCGGACCACTTCCCCGGCGCGCGGCTGTCCGGGATCGCCGCGGGTCTGCACCTGATCGCCGATCTGCCCGGACGGTACGGCCCCGAGGAGCGGTTCCTCGCCCGCGTGGGCGCGGCGGGCGTCGCGGTGCGCACGCTGACGGCGTACACGCACGCGGGCGCCGGTGGTGACACGGCCCGGGGGGAGGACGTCCCGGGTGCGGCGCGCGTCGCGGACTCGGCAACCGGCGGCCCGGGCGCCGGGGCGGTCCGTGCGGGCGACGACGCGGGCGAGGGGCGCGACGGCGTGCGGCTGGTCCTGGGGTACGCGCATCTCGCGCCCTCGCGGATCCGCGAGGGCGTACGGCTGATGGCGGGGGCGGTCGACGGGTGACCGGGCCCGGCAGCGACGCGCGGGCCGCCGAGCGAGCACGCCCTCGCGGCCGTGCGCGCCGGTCGCTCCGGCCCACCGCCCCGCCCGTACGCCGGCCGACCGGTGACCGCCGCTCGCGGCCGCCCGCGCGGGTGGTCGGACGGGTGGCCGGACGGGGGCCGGCCGCGTGGCCGCACGGGTGGCCGGAAACGGGTGCGCCCTGTCGGCCGTCCACGAGTCGTCGGGCCACCGCGCCGCTCCGGTGCCGCGACCGGAAGGGGTTCACCGGCCCGCGACGGCGCTCCCCCGTCCCTCGGCAGGGGACACCTCCACGCCGCGTGGCCGCACCACCCGAGCACACCCGGGGCGCGGGCGACACTCCGCCCCGCGAGGCCCCGCACCGCACCGGACGCCGCGGGCTTCCCGGTGCGCCCTCACGGTCGCGGCACCGGCCGGCCCGCCTCGGCGCGGGGTCGATCCAGCGAGGCGTCCGCCGGTCGGCGCGGCCCGTGCGGCCGGTTGTTCACCCGTGGTTTCCGTGCGCGCCGCACCGCACCAGTAGGTGTGGGACCGAACACTGGCCGAATCCCGTCCCTGGAGGCGCAGCCATGTCCAACCGTCCCTTCCCGGGCCGCCGCAGCGTTCTGCGCGGCTCGCTGGCCGCGTCGGCGGCCCTGACACTGCCCGGCGCGCTCGGCGCCGCCCCGGCGCTCGCCCTGTCGGGCCGCCCCCGGGCGGGCTGGGGCACGCAGGCGGGGGACGTGACCTCCGACTCGGGTCTGGTGTGGGTACGGGCCGACCGTCCGGCGCGGATGATCGTCGAGACGTCCGCCACCGAGTCGTTCCGCAACCCCCGCCGATGGCACGGGCCGCTGCTCGGCGCGGACACGGACTTCACGGGCACGACCCGGCTGCACGGGCTCCCGGCGGGCGAGCAGATCCACTACCGGGTGCTCCTCGCCGACCCGGACGATCCGCGCCGCACCGGCGAGCCCGCCCACGGAACCTTCCGCACCGCGCCCGGGCGCCGGCGTCAGGGCGTGCGGTTCGTCTGGTCCGGCGACCTGGCCGGGCAGGGCTGGGGCATCAACGAGTCGATCGGCGGCTACCGGATCTTCGACGCCATGGCGAAGCTGGACCCGGACTTCTTCCTGTGCAGCGGCGACAACATCTACGCCGACGGCCCGATCCAGGCCACCGCCACGCTCGCCGACGGCAGCCTCTACCGGAACGTCACCACCGAGGAGAAGTCGCACGTCGCGGTCTCGCTGGCCGACTACCGCGGGAACTTCCGCTACAACCTGCTGGACGGCGCGCTGCGCCGGTTCAACGCGCAGGTGCCGAACATCGTCCAGTGGGACGACCACGAGGTCCGCAACAACTGGTACCCCGGCGAGGTCATCGGCGCGGGCACGCCCTACCCGGCCGGTACCAGGCTCGACGACCTGGCGCTGCGGGCCCGGCGGGCCTTCTCGGAGTACTTCCCGGTCTCCACGGTCAGCGGCCGCCCGGACGGGCGGATCTACCGCGTGCACCACCACGGCCCGCTGCTCGACGTGTTCGTGCTCGACATGCGGACCTACCGCAACGCCAACTCGCCCGACGACCAGACCACCGACCCGCAGGGCATCCTCGGCCGTGAGCAGCTGGAGTGGCTCAAGCGCGAACTGGCCCGCTCGCGCGCGGTGTGGAAGGTCGTCGCGGCCGACATGCCGCTCGGGCTGGTCGTGCCCGACGGGGTGGAGGGGAAGGCGAACTTCGAGGCCGTCGCGCAGGGCGACCCCGGCGCGCCGCTCGGCCGCGAGCTGCAGATCGCCGAGCTGCTGCGGTTCGTCAAGCACCGGCGGATCACCGGCACGGTGTGGCTGACGGCCGACGTCCACCACACCTCGGCCCAGCACTACGACCCGGCGCGGGCGGCGTTCAAGGACTTCGAGCCGTTCTGGGAGTTCGTCTCGGGCCCGCTCAACGCGGGCGCCTTCCCGGCCAGCGCCCTCGACGGCACGTTCGGGCCGGACCGGGTCTTCGTCAAGGCGCCGACCACGTCGAACGTCTCGCCGGCCGAGGGCTACCAGTTCTTCGGCGAGGTCGACATCGACGGCGGCAGCGGTGAACTGACGGTCCGGCTGCGCGAGCAGGACGGCACGGTGCTGTTCACCCAGGTGCTTCAGCCGGGGCGGGTCGGGCAGTAACTCCCGTACTCTCTTCTCCTGTGCCGCGCACCGGCGTCATCCCCCGGTGCGCGGCACCGTCGCACCGACACTCCCAACTGGCCGAGGATCCCAGCGTTTCCGCAGGCCGGAGCCATTGTCAGTGGTCGCCTCTACGGTTTTCCCATGACGCGATCCTTGCAGGCCGTGACCTATTGCCGACCCTCCGTGCTGGAGTCCGCCGCGGACGGACGCCGGCTGGGACTGGAGACGTCGCGGGGTGCCACCCCGGCGGGTGTCGAGGACCACCCGCGCTTCTTCTCCGGGTTCCTGACGACCCCGCGGGCGGCCGCGGCCGGACTGCTGGCGGTGGCCGACGTGGCGGCGGCCCGCTACTACCAGCCCCAGCTGCGCGCCTCCCTCGACCCGGTGGTGACCGGCAACGGCGACCGGCTGCGCTTCGAGTCCTTCTCCGGCTGCTGCGGGGTGTACGCGCGCCTGGACGTGCTGCGGTCCGGCCTCGACGGTGGCGAGGTGGGGCACGGCACGACCAATGTCGACGTGAACAACCCGCTGCGCGAGGCGCTGTCCCGGATCGGCGCCCACGACCCGCTGCACCTGCGGGTCGGGCCCGAGGAGCTGGCCGTCACCACGACGGACGGGCCGGTGGTGGAGAAGAAGGTGCCGCTGCCGGACCGGTGGCTGCGCGGCTTCGCGGAGGCCCAGGTCATAGCGGCCGGCTTCGATCTGCGGGCCGAACTGCCGGCGGCCGAGGCCGTGCGGTTCCTGCGGTCGCTGCCGCGCGGCGGGCAGCGGGGCGCCGGGAGCGGCCCACGCTGGGTGGTGCCGGCCGGACGCGGGCTGCGGCCGACGGTGCGGCCGGTGCCCGGCGCGGTGTGCCTGCCGGGTCCCGAACGGCTGGCCGCACTCCAGCGGGTGCTTCGGCATGCGACGGCGCTGCGGGTCTACGGGCCCGCGGTCGCGGACGCCGCCGCGTCGGCCAGTGCCTGGGAGGCCGTCCTGCCCGGGATGCGGCTGACGCTGACGCTGTCGCCCGACGCCTCGCGCGGGTTCTCCGGTGAGGGCGGGGTGCTGGACGCGCTGGCCACCGACGAGGCGGCCCAGGACGCGGAGCTGATCTCGGTGCTGCTGGCCTGGGAGCCCCGCGTCGACGTCGCCGACCTCGGCGCCGCCTCCGGACTCGGCCCGGAGCGGGTCCGCGCGGCGCTGGTCCGGCTGGGCACCTCGGGCCGCGTCGGGTACGACACCGCGGAGGCCGCCTACTTCCACCGGGAGCTGCCCTACGACGCCGATCGCGCCGAGCGGCACAATCCTCGGTTGCGGTCCGCCCGTGTCCTGGCCGACTCGGGGGCCGTGGCGTTGGACGGAGCCCTGGCCACGGTCACGGCAGAGGACGGGCACGCGCACCGGGTGCGCGAGGAGGACGGGGTGCTCAGCTGCAGTTGCCTGTGGTGGGCGCGGTACCGGGGCGGGCGCGGGCCGTGCAAGCACGCGCTGGCGGTGCGGATGGTGCGGCGGGGAACCGTCGCCGTGGAGCGGTACGAAGCGCGGGTCGCCGGGGGTGTGCGATGAGTGAGCTGCTGGAAGCGGTACGGGCCGGACGGACGGCCGAGGCCGTGAATCTCCTGGACGGGATGACCGACGCCGAACGGCGGGCGGAGTTCCCCGCGTTGAAGGCTCTGCGCAAGGAGCTCCGGGCGGCGCGGTGGGACGCGGACTCCCGCCGGGCCTATCCGGCGCTGCACGTGGCCGGGACGGCCTGCCAGACCGGCGCGGCGGGTGCGGCGAGCTGGCTCGCGGCGGCCGACATGCGCTGGTCGGGGATCTCCCCCGGGCTCGTCCTGCACGTTCTCGGCGACCGCGAGCCCGGCTGGCTCGCCGATGTGGCGCACCGCATCGCACAGCGGCCCCCCGGCGCGGCGGTGCCTTACGGGCTGATGGCCGGACTGGTGCGGCTGGCCGGCTGCCCGGTGCCGACGACCGATGCCTACGTGCACGGCTGGGTGCGGCACATCCGCGGCACCTGGCAGCTCGGCGACTCCGTGTTCGACCGGCTGCGCAAGGACCCGTACCTCACGGACCTGGTGGCTGCGCTCTTCGTGACCGACGACATCGGCGGTCTGCTGGAGGGGGGAGCGGGCGAGGGGCCGAACAGCTGGCACGAAGCGCTCGCCCGGCTCACCGCCGAGGGCGCCCTCGACCGCGGGGCGACGGTCGACGCCTGCGTGGCCCGTCTGCTGCGGGGCGGCCGGGCCGCCGACCAGCGGGCGTTCCTGCGTGTGCTGAAGTCCCTGGATCCGGCGCGCGAGGAACAGCGGGAGCGTATCGCCGACTGGCTGGCGCTGGCCTCGGACGGGGTGTCCGTGGTGGCCTCCTACGCGCAGTCCGTGCTGGGGGCGCTCGCCCTGGACGGCGAGCTGCCGCACCGCCGGCTGGCCGAGATGTCCGAGGCGGTGCTGTTCCGGCCGGAACGCAAGCTGGTGCGGGCGCAGCTCGTCCTGGTGGGAAAGGCGCTCGCCCGGGACAGGGGCGCGGCGGACGAGCTGCTGCCCGCCGTCGCCCAGGCCTTCGGGCACGAGGACGCGGACGTGCGGGAGCGGGCGTTGAAGCTCGTGGAACGGCATGTGAAGAAGGTCCGGTCCACCGAGGCGCGGGCGGAACTGCACACCGCGGCGGAGCTGTTGGGGCCCGCGCTGCGCGCTCGGGCGGTGGGCACCCTGGGCGCGGCACCGGCCGGGCCGGCCGTCCACGAAGAGGTCCTTCCGCCGGTGCCACGACCGCTGCGTCTCGCACCGGCCCCGGCCTCGGTGACCGAACTCGCCGAGGAGGTGGGAGCCGCGCTGGCGGCGGAGGCGGACCCGGCCACTTTCGAACGAACCCTGGACGGGCTGGTCCGTCACGCGTACGCCGACCGGGAGCCGCTGCTGGAGGCCCTGCGTCCCGTGGTCGGCAGGCGCTGGTGGGCCGAGGACCGCCCGGCGTACCCGTTCGACGCGGACCACCACTACGGCAGCCGCCGCCACGGCATGACGGGCGCGGCCGACGGCCTGGACCTCATTCTGGCGACGCTGTGGAGCAGAACGCGCACCGCCACGCTCCACTCCGCGCTCCAGCGGGGCACACCCGCCAGAACCTGCGCGCACGAAGCGCTCGCCCACGTCTTCGACGCCCGGCTGTGGGAGGTCGCCCACCGGATACGCACCGAGCCGCTGCCGTTCCTGCTCGCCACGCCCACCTGGAGCACCGGCCTGCTGGAGCCGGACGAACTGGTGACGCGCCTCGACGCCTACCGACGCCTGGGCGTCCGTGCGGCCGCGATCGACTTCGCCCAGGCGCTGCTGCGGGTGGGGCGCGAGGACCGTGCCGCGGCCACGGCGGCGGCGGAGCGGGCGGCGGCCCTCGGCACCGCGGAGGGCGCACGCCTGGCCCGGTGGCTGACCGCCGGGGAGCCGGCGCTGCCCGCGATCCGCCGGCGGACGTCGGGGCCCCGGATACTCGCCGAGGCCGGCGAACTGCCGGAGCTGCAGGAGGACTTCCCGGCCGTCCTCCGGGCGCTGGGCCGGCCGACGAGCGCGTTCGGGGAGAGCCAGTACTGCTACCACTGGAGCACCTCCCTGAAGGCGCACTGGCCGACCATGGTCCCCGAACGGCGTGAGCTGGTCTCCGTGCGGCTGCTGCGCGACCTGTCCACCGCCGCCGTGGACGGAGTCCGGGGCGTGGCCTCCGTCCTGCCGCTGCTCGCCGAGTCCGGCGGCGCGGCGGGCGAGTCGACGCACCTGGGCCTGGCGTACGGGCTCGGCGCGCGGCACCCGGAGGACCGGCTGGCCGCCGTGGACGCGCTGCTGGTCCTGGCGGCACGCGGGCAGCTGGACGCCGCCCGCCTGGGCACGGACCTGGGGCAGCTGGTGCGGTCGGGCGCCGTGAAGCCGCTGCGTCTCGCGGAGTCGCTGCGCACGGCGGCGGCCACCGGGGCGAACGCCACCCTCTGGGGGCTGCTCAGTCACCTGCTGCCCGCTCTGCTCGCCGATCTCACGGCCGGCGGCCCGGCCGGGCCGGTGCGCGGGCTGGGTGATCTGCTGGCGGTGGCGGCGGAGTGCGCGGAACGATGCGGCGCCCGGGGCGAGTTGCCGCACCTGGCGGTGACGGCCGACCGGCCCGGCTCGTCACGCCTGGTCGCGGAGGCCCGCCGGCTGCGGGGCACGCTGACGGCGGAGGTGGCCGCATGACCTGACGTCGAGCGCCCGGCCGCCGGTCGCTCCCGCGGCGCACTCCGACCGGCGCGGCCGTCGCACACCGCACACCGCACACCGCACACCGCACCAAACCGGTTCAACGGGGCGGATCGACGCTTTACCAGTAAGTCACAGGGCGTTCGCGATCAGGCAACACCGTTCCTCCACAGTGACGGTATGACTCGGGAAATGTCTGATGTGACACGGACGAAGCACGGTCGCCCGGTGCACCACTGGCGGCGGGACGTGATCGAACTTGCCGCGCTGTTCACGGCGGTGGCGGTGGCGGACGGCGTGGCGAACCTGATCGGCCATGGCCCGGACGGGCCGGCCCTGCTGCTGGTCTCGGCACTGGCGCTGATCGCGACGACGGCGTTCCACACCTGGTGGGCACGGCGCCACGGCCACGCGCCCCCGGCGGAGGATACCGGTGCCCGGCCGCCCGCCGCCGAACGGCGGCAGGCCGGGCCGTCCGTCGCCGCGCCGGCGGCACCCGACTCGGTGCCGGTGCCCAGCTCGCTGTGGCGGCTGCGGACGACGGTGAAGGACGAGCCGGGGTCGCTGGCCGCGCTCTGCGCGGCACTGGCCACCCGGCACGTCGACATCCTCAGCCTGCAGACGCACCCGCTGGCCGCGGGCACGGTGGACGAGTTCCTGCTGCGCGCGCCCGGCGGGACCGAGGCGTCGGAGGTGACCCGCGCGGTGGCCTCGGCCGGTGGCTTGGACACGTGGATCGAACGTGCCGACGCGCACGATCTGGTGGACGCGCCCACCCGGGTCCTGGGCCTGGCGGCGCGCACGGCACTGGACGCGGCAGAGCTCCCCTTGGCACTCCGGCAGTTGCTGGGGCGGTGCACTATCCGTTCCCTCCCGGACCGGCCGGCGGGCGGTGGCCACGGGGCCGAGGAGGTGCCTGCGGAGGGGGTGCTGGAGGACACGGTGCTGCGGCTGCGGGCGCCGGAGGGCGGTGTGATCACCGTCGAGCGGCCCCATCTGCCGTTCACACCCACCGAGTTCGCCCGGGCCCGGGCGCTGGTGGAGCTGGACGCCCGGCTCGGACCGCGTATTCCGCGGGGACAGGACGTGCTGACGCTGCCCGAGGGCAGCGCGATCACCGTGCGCCGGGCCGACACCAGCGACCTGCCCGCGGCCAGGCGGATGCACGACCGGTGCTCGGCCCGGACGCTGGGCCGGCGCTATCACGGACCGGTCGGCGACGCCGACCGCTATCTGAACCACCTGCTCAGCCCGCGCTTCGGGCGGACCCTCGCCGCGCAGACCGCGTCGGGCCGGATCGTCGGCCTCGGCCATCTGCTGTGGGACGGCGACGAGACGGAGGTCGCGCTCCTCGTCGAGGACGAGTGGCAGCAGCGTGGCATCGGCGCCGAACTGTTGAGCCGCCTGGTGGCGATGGCCGTCGAGGCGGGCTGCGCGAGCGTGTACGCCGTGACGCAGGCGTCGAACACCGGCATGGTCGCCGCCATGCGCGGTCTCGGCCTCCCGCTCGACTACCAGATCGAGGAAGGCACCCTGGTGATCACGGCCCGCCTGGACAAGCACCCGGCACACTCGCGGCCGCCGCAGGACGGCCACCGCCGGGAGTACGACGGCTCCGCCCTGCGCGACTGACCTCCGGCCCGCCCCGAATGGTGGAAGTCCACCGGTCCGGCTGTCCGCCGTTCCGGAGGGCCGGGAGTTCGGCCGGGACGGCGGGCCGGTGGGCCGACGGACAGCCGAACGGGTGGACGGCGGGCCGGGAGACCCGCCGGACCGGTGGGCCGACGCACAGCCGGGCCCGTGGACAGCCGGACAGGCAGGACGGCGGTCCGGACCGGCGGAAGTCCGGCGGCCCCAGAGCTTCCTGGTCCGACGGACGGCGGATCGCCCGCCGGACCAGCAGGACGGCGGACCGGCAGGACGGCGGACCGGCAGGACGGTGGGCCGGTGGGCCCGCTCAGTTCAGCGCCTCGTGCAGGCCCTTCACGTCGGGTGTTCCCGGCCGGAGCCTGCCCAGGGCCGTGTCCAGGTCGGCCCACAGGTCCTCGACGTCCTCCAGACCGACCGACATGCGCAGCAGCCGGTCGCTCACCCCGGCGCCCCGCCGGTCATCCGCGTCCACGATGCGGTGGCTGATGGAGGCGGGGTGCTGGATCAGCGTGTCGACGCTGCCGAGGCTCACGGCCGGCGTGATCAGGCGGACCCCGCCGATGACGGCGTGCGGGTCGCCGTGCACCTCGAAGGCGACCATCGCGCCGCCGATCCGCGGGTAGTGCACCCGGGCGACGCGCGGGTCGGCCGCCAGCCTGGTGGCCAGCTCCGCCGCGGTGGCCGAGGCGGCGCGCACCCGCACCGGCAGCGTGGACAGGCCGCGCAGCAGCAGGTAGCCGGCGAGCGGGTGCAGGACCCCGCCGGTGGCGAACCGCACCTGCCGCAGCCGCCCGGCGAGTTCCTCGTCGCAGGCCACCACACCGGCCATCACGTCCCCGTGCCCGCCCAGGTACTTGGTGGCGCTGTGCAGCACCAGCCGGGCGCCGGCTTCGGCCGGGCGCTGCAGCACGGGGGTGGCGAAGGTGTTGTCGGCGAGCAGCGGCACCGAGCCGCAGGCGTGGGCGACGGCTCGCAGGTCCACCTCGGCCAGCGTCGGGTTGGCCGGGGACTCCACCATCACCAGGCCGGTGTCCGGGCGCAGCGCGTCGGCGATCCCGGCCGGGTCGGTCCAGGTCACCTCGCTGCCCAGCAGCCCGGCGGTCAGCAGGTGGTCGCTGCAGCCGTACAGGGGGCGGACGGCCACGACGTGCCGCAGGCCCATCGAGGCGCGCACGAGGAGGACCGCGCTGAGCGCGGCCATGCCGCTGGCGAAGGCGACCGCGGATCCGGTGCCCTCCAGCCGGGCCAGCGCGGTCTCGAAGCGGGCGACGGTCGGGTTGCCGAGCCGCCCGTAGACCGGTGGGCCGTCGAGTTCGGCGCCGTCGGCGGCGAAGGCGTCGATGCGGGCGGCCTCGGCCCGGCTGTCGCGGGAGGGGTAGGTGGTGGACAGGTCGATCGGCGGGGCGTGCAGCCCCTGCCGGGCGAGGTCCTCACGGCCGGCGTGCACCGCTTCGGTGGCCAGTGCTCTGGGGGCGGGGCGTACGTCGTCGTACGCGGACGTGCTCGCTGAGTCCAAGGGCGTGTCCATGACCGAAGGGTGAACAGCGAACGGGCCGGGCGGCCGGAACTCCGTGCTACGTTCGGCGCATGGCGGAATCTGTCGTACTGGACCCGGTGGACCTCCATCTGCTGCGGCTGCTTCAGAACGACGCCCGGACCACCTACCGCGATCTCGCCGCGCAGGTCGGGGTCGCGCCGTCGACCTGTCTGGACCGGGTGGCCCGGCTGCGCCGCTCGGGCGTGGTCCTCGGCCATCAGCTGCGGCTCGATCCGGCCAAGCTGGGCCGGGGGCTGGAGGCGTTGCTGTCGGTCCAGGTCAGGCCGCACCGACGGGAGCTGGTGGGTCCGTTCGTGGAGCGGATCCGGGCACTGCCGGAGTCGCGGACCGTGTTCCACCTGACCGGTCCGGAGGACTACCTCGTCCATGTGGCGGTCGCCGACATGGCTGATCTGCAGCGGCTGGTGCTGGACGAGTTCACCGCGCGCCGCGAGGTGGCGCGGGTGGAGACCCGGCTGATCTTCCAGCAGTGGGAGTGCGGACCGCTGCTGCCGCCCGGCGCGGAGACGGGAACGCTCTCCGCGAAACAGGACCGCATATCGGACGGAACGCCGCCCGGGGTCCGGTAACCGGGCTGACGCGGGCGGCGTCGGCGTACGAGTATGGTCCGCATGTCTCAGACCAATAGCCCGCTGCCCCGTCAGGTCGCCGACGCGTACGTCGACGAGCTCATCGCCCTCGATCCGATCACCGGCACGTACCTCGGCGTGAAGGAGAGTTCCAGCCGGCTGCCCGACACCTCGCCCGCCGGCCAGGAGGCGCTCGCGGAGCTGGCGCGCACGACGCTGGCCCGGCTGACGGAGGCGGAGCGCCTGCCCGGTGCCGACACCGACATCGAACGCCGGTGCGCCCGTCTGCTGCGCGAGCGACTGACCGCCGAACTCGCCGTGCACGAGGCCGACGAGTCCCTGCGGGCGGTGAGCAACATCCACAGCCCGGTGCACTCGGTGCGCGAGGCCTTCACCATCACCCCCACCGACACGGACGAGGACTGGGCGGCGGTCGCCGAACGGCTGCGCGCCGTCCCGGCCGCGCTGGGCGGCTACCGCGAGTCGCTGGCGCTCGGCCTGGAGCGCAAGCTGTACGCGGGAGCGCGGCCGACGGCCACCTTCGTCGAACAGCTCACCGAGTGGTCGGACACCGGCCAGGGCCGCGGCTGGTTCGAGGACTTCGCCGCCGACGGCCCGCAGTCCCTGCGCGGCGAACTGGACGCGGCCGCCCGGCTGGCGACCGCGGCCGTCGTCGAACTGCGGGACTGGATGCGCGACGTGTACGCGCCGGCGGTCGAGGGCGCGCCGGACACGGTCGGCCGGGAACGCTACGCGCGCTTCTCCCGCTACTACAACGGAACGGACCTGGACCTCGACGAGGCGTACGCCTACGGCTGGTCGGAGTTCCACCGTCTGCTGGGCGAGATGAAGAAGGAGGCCGAGAAGGTCCTGCCCGGGGCCGGGACGCCGTGGGTGGCGCTGGCGCACCTCGAGGAGAACGGCGCGTGCATCGAGGGCGTCGACGAGGTCCGCGCCTGGCTGCAGGGCCTGATGGACGAGGCGATCGAGGCACTGGACGGCACGCACTTCGAACTCGCCGAGCGGGTACGGAAGGTGGAGTCCTGCATCGCGCCGCCCGGTGGCGCCGCGGCCCCGTACTACACGGCGCCGTCCGCGGACTTCTCGCGGCCGGGCCGGACCTGGCTGCCGACCATGGGGCTGACCCGCTTCCCGGTGTACGACCTGGTGTCGACCTGGTACCACGAGGGCGTTCCGGGGCACCATCTGCAGCTCGCCCAGTGGGCGCACGTGGCCGATGACCTCTCGCGCTACCAGGCGACGGTGGGCATCGTCAGCGCCAACGCCGAGGGCTGGGCACTGTACGCGGAGCGCCTGATGGACGAGCTCGGTTTCCTCACGGACCCCGAGCGGCGGCTCGGTTACCTGGACGCGCAGATGATGCGCGCGGTCCGCGTCATCATCGACATCGGCATGCACCTGGAGCTGGAGATCCCGGCGGACTCGCCGTTCCACCCGGGTGAGCGCTGGACTCCGGAACTGGCGCTGGAGTTCTTCGGCTCGCACAGCAGCCGGCCGAGGGACTTCGTGGCGAGCGAGCTGATCCGCTACCTGTCGATGCCCGGCCAGGCGATCGGCTACAAGCTGGGCGAGCGGGCCTGGCTGCTGGGCCGCGAGAACGCCCGGAAGCGGCACGGCGACGCGTTCGACGCGAAGGCCTGGCACATGGCGGCCCTGTCCCAGGGTTCGCTGGGGCTGGACGACCTGCTGGACGAGCTCTCCCAGCTGTGATCCCGGAGGCGGGGCGGCCCGGCGGACCGCCCCGCCCGCGTCCGGTCCCCGCCCGATGCGCCTTCGCCCGACGCGCCTTCGCCTTTCCCCTGGGTCCGCCTTCGGCCCGCCCCGCCCGGCGCCCGTGGCTCCCGCGGCCGGGACGGGTCAGCAGCCGCAGTCGTCGCCCCCGACCGGTGCCGTCAGCGGGTCGGCCGCGCGGCGCTCGCCGCCCTGCCAGGTCTCGTACGCGAAGCCCTCGCGCACCCAGTACTCGAAGCCGCCGAGCATCTCCTTGACCCGGTAGCCCAGTTCGGCGAGGGCGAGGGCGGCGCGGGTGGCTCCGTCGCAGCCGGGGCCCCAGCAGTAGGTGACGACCGGCACGGACCTGTCGAGCAGCGCCTCGGCCTGCTCGGGGATCAGGGCGGTCGGCAGGTGCACCGCGCCAGGGACGTGCCCCTGGTCCCACGCCTCGGTGGAGCGGGAGTCCAGCACGACGAACCCGGCGTCGCCGCCGGCCGCGAGCGCGGCGGCGACGTCGGAGACGTCCGCGTGGAAGGCGAGGCTCGCCCGGAAGTGGGCGGCGGCCTCGGCCGGCGCGGCGGGGGGCACACGCAGCACCGGGTTCGCGGCGGCCCGGAAGGGCCCGGCGGGGGCTGTTGCGGCGGTGGCTGCGGGGGAGGTCATCGTCTGGCCCTTTCCGTGGATCGGTTCGGCGACCTGAAATCTACGGTCGAAGACCGCCGCCCTGAAGTGGTGATCCACCGCGCACCTCTTGATCGGCCGGGGTTTCCCCTGCTATCCATCGCCCATGACCGCGTTTTCCCCGGACGCCACCGACTGGCGCATTCTCGACGTCCTCCAGCGGGAGGGCCGGGCCAGCTACGCCGAACTCGCACGTGCCGTGTCGATGTCCCCGAGCGCGGTCACCGAACGGGTGCGGCGGCTGGAGGAGGCGGGCGTCATCCAGGGGTACGCGGCCGTGGTGGACCCGGACCGGCTGGGACTGCCGATCCTCGCCTTCGTACGGCTGCGCTATCCGAACGGCAACTACAAGCCCTTCCACGACCTGGTCGCCGCTACCCCCGAGATCCTCGAGGCGCACCACGTGACGGGCGACGACTGCTTCGTCATCAAGGTCGCCGCGCGCTCCATGCGCCACCTGGAGGAGGTGTCCGGCAGGATCGGCGCGCTGGGGTCGGTGACCACGAGCGTGGTGTACTCCTCTCCCCTGCCGAGGCGCCCCCTCGGCCGATAGGGCCGCCCAGGATCCCGGCGCGGTCCGGTCCGGCAGGGGCCCGGCACGGCCCTGTCAGGCCGCTCCGCGCTGCCGCACCGTCGACCCGGAGCGGCCCTTCACGAGCTCCAGTTGCGCGTGCACGCGCCGCCGCAGGTCGGCGACGTGACTGACGATGCCCACGCTGCGGTCGCGTTCGCGCAGCGAGTCGAGGACGTCCAGGACCTCGTCGAGGGTCTGGTCGTCGAGGCTGCCGAAGCCCTCGTCGATGAAGAGGGTGTCCAGCCGGACCCCGCCGGCCTCGTCGGTGACGACGTCCGCGAGGCCGAGGGCGAGGGCGAGCGAGGCGAAGAACGTCTCGCCGCCCGACAGGGTCGCCGTGTCCCGTTCCCGGCCGGTCCAGGCGTCGACGACGTGCAGCCCCAGGCCGCTTCGGCCGCGGCCGGTGCGGTCGTCGGAGTGGACCAGGGTGTAGCGGCCGGACGACATGCGCAGCAGGCGCACGGTCGCGGCGGCGGCGACCTGTTCCAGGCGGGCCGCCAGGACGTAGGACTCCAGGCGCATCCGGCGCTCGTTGTCGGCGGAGGTGCCCGCGGTGAGGGCCGCGAGCCGGGCCACCCGGTCGTACTCCTCGCGCAACGGCGCGAGGCGTCGGACGCCGGTGGCCGCGTTCGCGGAGAGCCGGTCGAGGTCGGCGCAGCGGCGGGCGGCGGCGTCCCGTTCGGAGGCGGCCTCGCGCAGCCGCCGGCCGGCGGCGGCCGCGGCGTCCTCCGCGGCGGCGAGGTCGGCCGGCGCCTGCTGGGCGGCGGCGACGGTGTCGGTCTCGGCGAGCGCCGCGCGCACGGCGGCCTCCTCCGCCTGCCAGGTGTCCAGTCGGCGCTGGAGCTCGCGGTGGGCGGCGTCGTCCAGGAGCGCCGCGGCGGCCTCCTGCGGGGTGTCGAAGCCGGCCCGGAAGGCGGCCTCGGCGAGTCGCCCGTCGGCGTGCTTGAGCCGCTCGGCGCTCTCCTCGGCGGCGCGCGCCGCGTCGGCGGCGTCGGTGAGCAGCGCCGCCTGCCGCTGAAGTTGCCCGGCCCGTGCGGCGACGCTGTGGGCGGTGCCCCGGGCTACGGCCAGCTCGGCCTCCAGAGCGGCCTCCTCGCGGTCCAGGCCCTCCTTGCGGGTCAGCCGGGCGGCCGCGCGGACCTCGGCCTGCCGGCGGTCGGCGAGCCGGCGCTCGCGCTCCTGCTCCGCACCGCGCAGTTCCTCCTGCGCCGGGTGCAGCAGGGAGGCGTCCCGGCGCGCCTGCGCGAGCTGTCCCTCGAGGTCCCGCACCTCGTCGGCGAGTCGTGCGGCCGGTGCGTCGCCCGCCTCGGCGGTGGCGGCGGCCAGTGCCTCGCGCACGGCGCCGAGACGGCGCTCGTCCTCGGCGCGCAGTTCCTCGGCGTCCTGGTGCGCGGCCAGGGCGCGTTCCTCGGTCGCCCGGTCGACGTGCCCGGCGACCCTGCTTGCGGGCGCGGGGTGCTCGGTGGCCCCGCAGACCGCGCAGGGCTCGCCGTCGGCGAGGCCCGCGGCCAGTTCGGCGGCGATGCCGTTCAGCCGCTGTTCCTTCAGTTCGAGCCAGTGCTCCTTGGCCCGCGCGGCTCGTTCGGCGGAGTCGAGGGCGCGGCGCCGCGCCTGCTGCGTCTCTTCCGTCAGCCGGTCCCGGGTCCGGGCGGCGGCGAGCCGGTCCTGGGCGGGTCCACGCCGTACGGCGAGCTGTTCCGCCAGGCCCGCCGCCTGCTGTGCCGCCTCGATGCGGTCCTGGAGTCCCGCGCGGGTCGCCTCCCACCCGGCGAGCCAGCCCTCGGCCTCCTGGAGCACGTCCTCGTCGGCGCGCTCCTGCCGCTCCGCGTCGGCGCGTTCGGCCAGGAGTTCGGCCAGACGCCGCTCCGCGCGGCGAGCCGACTCCAGCGAGCCCAGTTCCTCCGCGGCCCGGCGCGCGGCGGCGGCCAGTCCGCCGGCTCCGGCGTCGGCGAAGGGCTCCGGCAGCAGCGTCCGCGCGCGGGCCTCGGCGGCGGCCGCCCGCCGGTGTTCGGCGTCGGCGGCCTCCCGCAGCTCCAGCGCCGGCGCGACGGTCTCCGCCTTGCGCCCCCGCTCCATCCGCGCCTGTGCCTCCCGGTGCGCGCCGGCCCGGTCCGCCAGACGCCCGGCGCGTTCCCGTGCCTCGGTGAACCGCCGCTGCAGCCGGGACAGTTCGCGTACGCCGTCCAGGGCGCGCTCCGCGTCGCGCTGCGCGGTCTCGGCGGCGGCGAGCCGGCACCGGGCGACGGTCAGCTGCTCACGCGCGGTGCTCCGGGCGACGGCGGCGGCGGTCAGCACCGCTTCGGCCAGTCCTGGTTCGCCGGGGGCGAGTTCCGGCAGTTCCATGGCGTGGCCGGCCGCCTGCTGCATGCGGTGGGCGTCGGCGAGCAGCGCGGCGTCGCCCTCGCGCACCCGGGCCTCGGTGGCGCGCCTGCGTTCGGCGAGGCGCTTCTCGACCTCGGCGAAGCGCTGGGTGTCGAACAGGCGGCCGAGCAGTTTGCCGCGGGCCTCGGCGTCCGCGCGCAGGAAGCGGGCGAAGTCGCCCTGCGGCAGCAGCACGACCTGGCAGAACTGCTCGCGGCTCATGCCGAGCAGCTGGGTGATCTCCTCGCCGATCTCCTGGTGGGAGCGGCTGAGGTCCTTCCAGGCGCGCGTCGTCGCGTCGTACTCGCGCAGCCAGGTCTGCGCCTTGTCGACGGTGGTGCCGGTGCCGCGCCGCTTCGGACGCTGCCAGGGCGGCTGCCGGGTGATCTCCAGCCGGCGTCCGGCGACGGTGAGGTCCAGGGTGACCTGGGTACGGGCGTCCGGCGCGGCGTGGTCGCTGCGCAGGGTGATCCCCTGCCCGCTCTGCCGGGCGCCGGGCACCGAGCCGTACAGGGCGTAGCACACGGCGTCCAGCACGGACGTCTTGCCCGCCCCGGTCGGTCCGTGCAGCAGGAACAGTCCGGCGGCCGACAGCGCGTCGAAGTCGACGCTCTGGCAGCCGCCGAAGGGCCCGAAGGCGGTGATCTCGAGCCGGTGCAGCCTCACTGGGCCTCCCCCTTGCCGTGCGTCGCCGACAGCCGCCGCGGACCACCGTCGCCGCGGGCCGCCGCGTACCACCGCGTCCGGGCATCCGCGCGGCCGGACGCCCGCCGCGCCCTCGCACCCCCGGCGGCGCCGGTCGCGCCGGACCGCTCGGCGCGGCCACCCTCCCGCGGGCTCACCGCGTCGCCCCGTGCCGTGTCTCGTCCGTGCGCACCGCGTCGAACGCCTCCCGGAGCACGGCCCGTTCGCCGGCGTCGGGTCCGGCGCCGCGCACGTGGGCCACGAAGTCCTCCGCGATCTGCTGGTCGCCGCGCCCGGCGAGCCGGCGAGCGTAGGAGACGTCCGGCTCGTCGGGGGCCCGGTCGGGGTCGAAGGCCAGGTGGAGGGTGTGCGGGAAGCGCTCGGTGAGGCGGGCCATCGGGTCGGCCGGGCGGACCGGGTCGGTGAGGGTGGCCTCCACCCATGCCTCCTGGTGGCGGGCGAGGGCGGGGTCGGCGAGCAGGTCCTCGAGCCGGCCCCGGATCCGGGCGAGCGGGCGCGGGACCGGGCAGTCGACGCGCTCGGCGGTGACCGAGCCGTCGGCGTCCAGGTCGACCAGCCACATGCTCTTGCGGTGCTCGGCCTCCGAGAAGGAGTAGGGCAGCGGGGAGCCGGAGTAGCGCACGCGCTCGGTGATCGTCTGGCAGCCGTGCAGATGGCCCAGGGCGGCGTAGTCGACGCCGTCGAAGACGCCGGCGGGAACGACGGCCACCCCGCCGACGGTGATGTCCCGTTCGCTCTCGCTGGCCTGCCCGCCGGCCACGAAGGCGTGGGCGAGGACGACCGAGCGGGTGCCGGTCGGGCGCGCGGCGAGGTCGGCGCGGACCCGGTCCATGGCGGCGGCGAGCACCGTCTCGTGGGCTGCCTTCTCCACCGCGAACTCGTCCTTGACCAGGGCCGGTTCCAGGTACGGGAGGCCGTAGAGGGCCACCTCGCCGTGGGCGTCCCGCAGCACCACCGGTGTTCCGCTCGCCGCCGGCTCGGTGCGCAGGTGGATGCCCGCGCGGTCGATCAGCCCCGCACCGACGCCGAGCCGGCGGGCGGAGTCGTGGTTGCCGGAGATCATCACCGTGGGCACACCGAGGTCGGCCAGGCGGTGCAGGGCGTCGTCGAACAGCTCGACCGCGGCCAGCGGGGGCACGGCGCGGTCGTACACGTCTCCCGAGACGACGACGGCGTCGACGCCGCGCTCACGCACGGTCGTCACGAGGTGACCGATGAACTCGGCCTGGGCGCCGAGCATGCTCACCCGGTGGAACGCCCGACCCAGATGCCAGTCGGAAGTGTGCAGCAGCCTCATGATCCTCGAAGACTAACGGCCGGGTCCGACAGCACGGGCGGTTACGCCCGCATCCCCCTGCCACCGACGCGGCGATTTGAAACGGTTACGCCGGAAATCACCCACTTGTCGCGTGAGCTTTCACGCGTCGCCGTACGCTTCCCCGCCCAGTTCGAGGCCGGCGGTGCCCGCGGTGGCGTCCGCCAGCCACGCGCGGAAGGCGGCCACGTCGGCGTCCGGCAGTCCGATCTCGATGGCGACCGACTCGCCGTAGCTCACCTCCCGCACCTGGCGCCCGGTCGCCCTCAGATCGTTCTGCACCTTGCCGGCCCGCTGGTGGTCGACGGTCACCGTGGCGATGCGGAACCGCCTGCGCGTGCGGGTCCCGACCGCGTCCAGGGCCTCGCCGACCGCTCCGCCGTAGGCCCGGATGAGTCCGCCGGCGCCGAGTTTGACGCCCCCGTAGTAGCGGGTGACGACGGCCACGACGTAGCGCATGTCCCGGCGCAGCAGCATCTGGAGCATGGGCACTCCCGCGGTGCCGCCGGGTTCGCCGTCGTCACTGGCCTTCTGGACGCCGGCGTCGGCGCCGATGACGTAGGCCCAGCAGTTGTGCGTGGCGTCGGCGTGCTCCTTGCGGACCGCCGCGATGAATTCCTGGGCCTCCTGCTCGGTGGCCGCCGGGGCGAGGGCGCACAGGAAGCGGGAGCGGTTGATCTCGGTCTCGTGCACGCCCGCGTGGGCGACTGTGCGGTACTCGTCCTGCATCCGGCCAGCCTATGCGGGCCGCCGCGGCGGCCCGGCCGCAGGTGCGGCGGAGGCGCGGGGGCCGCGGGGCCGCCGTCGGTGCCGGACACGGCGCCGGGCAGCCGTGGAGCCGCTGCGGCGGGCCGCCGTCGTCCGGGTGGTCCGCCATCGGCTCCCGACCGGTTCCGCGGGCCCGGACCGCGCCCGACCGGCAGCGGCGTCGCCGTCCCGGGCGGCGTCCCGCGCGTGTGATCACGCCGAGTGTCCGAGGTCCCGGGTGAGGTCCAGGCCGAGCAGCCGGTCCGCGTAGGCGTAGGTCTCGAAGCGGGCGCCGTCGGCGAGGTCCGGCCGGGCGCCGGCCCAGTCCAGCACGCGGAGGGCCGCCGGCGCGTCCAGGTCGTGCTCCCAGGCGTCGCGCAAGCGGCCGCGCACATCCTCCGGGATCGGCCGGGAGGGCTGCCGCGCCCAGTCGGCGACCGCGCCGCGCCAGCGCGCGAGGGTCCGGTGGGCCTTGTCGAGCGTGTCCCGGTCGAGCCGTACGGGCAGGGTGCGGGGGCGGGCGAGCAGCGCCAGCCGCCAGGCGGCGGGGTCCTCGTCGACCGCCGGGGCGACGGGCACCGCCGCGTCGACGGGCGCGACGGCGATCCAGACGTCCTTGGACGCGCTACCGCCGCCGGTCGGGGTGTCGCGGGACGCCGGGCCACCGCGCCCGCTGGCCACGGGCCCGGGCGCGCGGCCGGCCTCGGCCACATGGACGACCTGCGCCTCGCCGAGCGCCGCGCCGAGGCCGCGGCTGTCCTCGAAGGGACGGATGCCCAGGGCCGCCGCGCCCGCTCGCAGTTCAGCCTGCTCGCGGGCGCCGGTCAGCAGGGCCCACACCGGCGTACCGCCCAGTTCCAGGGCACGGACGAGGAGGTCGGCGACCAGGAGCACGCGCAGGCCCGAGGCGTCGCAGCCCGAGGCGTGCGCCTCGATGCGGGTCAGGCCGCGACGGGCGGGGGCGGCGGCCACGGGTTCGCCGGTTCGGGCGTCGATGATGCGCAGCACGGCCCGAGCGTAGGCGGCCCACGGGCGGCGCGCAGGCGGGTGCCGCACATTCGGGGCAGGAGAACGCGACCGGGCCCCGGGCCCGGGGCCCCCGCGACGGGCGGAACAGGGGCCCGGGACCGGCCCCCGCGCCGCGCTCCGGCCGGCCGTAGCAGCGCGCTCGGACCGGGACAGCCCGAGAGCGTCGCGGGTCGCCACTGTCTGCCCCTGCCTGCTGGAAGTGCGTAGGTGACGGCGCAGAGGGCGGGTCGTCGCCCACCAGGAAGTGGCCGGACTGCGAGGAAGGCACGCGACGGTTGGGTACCTCCACTGTCTGGGAGAACTGACTGACCGTCTGCATCGGTGCCCCGTGCAACCGAACCACCTGGGGCAGGAGGTGGCCCGTGCCTGGCGGCATGGACCTGCACGGCTCACGAGGCTTCCTCGATCTTCTGAGAGGTCGCCCGCGCAGGAATGATTGAGGGCCGAGAGGTGTTGTCCACAGTCCAGATGTCGGGGACAGGAGGCCGGGATGGACAGCCAGGCAGAATCGGTTCGGAAGATTCTCACCGAACTTGGCGACACGTGGGCGATCGTTGGACTCTCCTCGAACGAGGGGCGCGCGGCGTATGGCGTTGCTGAAACCTTGCAGCGCCACGGCAAGCGGATTGTCCCCGTTCACCCGAAGGCGGAGACAGTACACGGAGAGCAGGGCTATGCCTCCTTGAGTGCGATTCCCTTTGAAGTCGATGTCGTGGATGTATTCGTGAATAGCGAGTCCGCCGGCCAGATCGCAGACGAAGCCGTTGCCATCGGCGCCAAGGCGGTCTGGTTCCAGCTCGGCGTGGTCGACCAAGCCGCCTACGAACGCACCCGCGCCGCCGGCCTCGACATGGTCATGAACCGTTGTCCGGCGATCGAGTACAAGTCCGTGAGTTAGGGGCCCACGGGGTCGAGCGGCAGCCCTATCGCCAAGGGCGTCGGTGCCTGGCGCCATGTCGCGGTCGGCGATCTCGAGGAGGGGGACCCAGGCGGGCAGGACGGCTCCGGGGATGGGACGGGCGGTGGTCGGGCGCGCCATAGGGGGGCGGCCTCGGGCGGCGGGCGTGGCGGCCGACTCGTGCTGACACTAGGGTCGCGGGGACGGGCTGATCGCCCTTCTTGGTGCTCCAGGTGAGGAACCCCCCGATCGGACAGCCCCGGTGAGAACCGGCGGGCCGCTCGAAGAGGCGCGGCATGCAAATGTCGCAGATCCTGCACAAAATCGATTCCGGGGACATCGCCCTTGCGGAATTCCAACGGGGCTACGTCTGGACCCGTGACCAGGTTCGCGCGTTCTTCCAGTCGCTGTACGCGACCGCCTGGCGCGCCCGCGCCGGTTCAAGCGCCGACGCTCCCCCGGCACGTCGGTGCTGCCGGAACAGCGAACGAACGGGTCACCCGCCGAGCGCCGTGCCGACTTCTTCGCCGCCCCAGCCGTCCGGGGTACGCCACAGGACGTGAACGGTGAAGATGTCACGGACAGCGTCGGCGGCCCAGTCCTCGGCAGGGGGTTCGCACAGGACGAGGTAACGGCCGGTGGCCGAGGTCGGCAGCGTGTGGTCGATCTCGAGGAGACGGGTCGCTCCCTCCCGTAGGTCCTGGTAGGCCGAGCGGCCCGCGCCCAGAACCTCGTACAGGCGCATTCCCTGGTCGGTGACGCAACTGACGTCGACGACCGGGGAGTCCACCGGTTCGAGGTCCGCCCACAACAGGGCCGACTTCAGGGCGTGGCGGACCGCCTCGTGCTTCTTGCAGGTGCGGTCGGCCGTGGCCCAGGCCTCCAGCGCCTGGAGCAGAGCGGACTGCTCCACGGTCTCGGAGGTGGCGGCGGGCGCGGTGGCCGCTGTTCCGTAGGCGGACACAGGTTCGGTCTCCTTTTGCTCGGGCTGCTGCTCAGCGGCGAGAGCGGTGCCGGGTGCCTCTTCCGGGGCTGTGGGTGTGACGCCGTCCATGCGGACGCAGAGGGTCTCGCGTGCCTCGACGAGGGCGTCGGCCCAGCCGGAGCCCGAGAGCTGGTCCCGGAGGGCGGCGATGTCCAGAGTGCCGTCCTTGAGTGCCCGGTGGGTGCCGGCGGCGAGATCGCGCAGGAGGCTCAACCGCTGCCTGTCCGGCGAGCCGAGGACGCGTCGTACGTCCACCCAGTCCGCCTGGTCGCGGCGGAGGATGCGGTTGGCCATGCCCTTCAGCTCGGATAGGCGGGCGCGGGCGTTCTGCGGCTCGCCGCCCGTGTCCGACACCAGCTCGTCGAGTATGCCCAGGGCCGCGATGTAGCGGGGTGCCATGGTCGGCGAGATCGTCATGCGGCCACGCTCGTCGGTGGTGAGCACGGTCTGGTTGGTCTCGTTGGCGAACACCCAGCAATCCAGCTCGTCGCCGGTGCGGGGCGGGGTGGAGCCGTGCCGGACCGTGAGCATCATTGGGCGGTCCAGGGCTGGGGCCAGGGCGGTGACCTTGTAGCGGCCGCCGGGGCCGGGGCCGACGACCTTCACCCGGACGTCCGTGCCGATCTCCGGGACCGCGGCCTCGTCGTCCGGCCGGACCTCGGCGCGAGAGGAGCTGGTGATTCCGGCGGGGGCAGCGGAAGGGACAGTGTTCGTGAGGGCCTCCGGAAGCGGCGAGGTGTGCAGCACGGTAAGGGTCTGCGTGCTGCGGGTGAGGGCGATGTAGAGCTGGCGCAGGCCAACCGGGCCGCGGGCGGCGATGGTGGCCGGCTCCAGGACCAGGACGTGGTCGTACTCCATGCCCTTGGCCTGCGCGGCGGCCAGCACCGAGACCGCCTCGCGACAGGGGCCGGTGAGGTCGTCGCTCTCGTCGAGGAGGCGGGTGATCTCGTCCAGCCAGGTGGAGTCGTCGGGGACGATGACGGCGATGGAACGCAGGTTGTTCCCGTCGTCGCTGGAACCGACGAGGTGCGTCACGTGGGTGACGGTGTCCTCGAGAAGCTTCCACGGTTCGGTCGCCATGATGCGTACGGCGTCCCCGCCCACCTCGCGCACCGCCTGCGGGTAGGGCAGGCCGGGGGCGACCGCGCGGGCGAGCGGAGCGACGAACTCCATGATCTCCGCGGGCACGCGGTAGCTGGTGGTCAGCTCGGCGACACGCCAGTCGCCGTGGTCGGACAGGAGCGTACCGAGGGGCTCCCAGCTCGTGTGGATATGCGGGCCGGTGGCCTGGGCCAGGTCGCCGAGGACTGTCATCGAGCCCCCGGCCGCGCAGCGGCGGCGCAGGGCGCGTGCCTGCATCGGCGTGAGGTCCTGGGCCTCGTCGACGACGATGTGCCCGTAGCGCGGGGGGACTTCGCCGCTGATGAGGAATTCGAGCTCCTCGAGGCAGACGTGGTCGTCCAGGGTCCAGGGCTCGGCATCGGCGGTGGCGGCGCGGGGCCGGTGCAGGACGGCCTGTTCGTCTTCGTCGAGGATGCCGTCGGCGCAGGACCGGAGCAGGTCGGGAGAGTCGTACAGGCTGCGCAGGGCCTGCCTTGCGCTCGGGGACGGCCAGATCCGTTCGACGAGCAGTCCCACCCGGCGGTTACGCTCGAAGTCCCGACGGATGGTGGGCGACTGGGCGCGGCGGGGGGCGATGTCCGTGAGTTCGCGCAGGAGGAGGTCGACGAACAGGGTGCGGAAGCGGTCCCTGCGCTGCCGGTACGGGCCGCCGCCATCCTGGGCGGCGGTGAGTAGGTCGAGGACCTCGGAGCGCGGGACGCGCAGGGTCGTGCCGGCGGCGGTGACCGTGACGGCGGGCTCGTCACCCTCGAAGGCTGGGGCCGTGGTGAGGTCGTCGAGGACCTCGGGCCGGAACTCGGTCTCGACGCGGTTCCGCAGCACGGCCGCCATCCGCTCGTCCGACTTCACCCGGCGCGCCTGTGCGGCGTCGGTGCCAGGCGTGTCGGCGTCCCAGAGACGGGACAACTGGACGGCGTTGACGTCCCTCGTGCCGAGAGTGGGCAACACCTGGCCGACGTAGTCCAGGAACCGTTGGTGAGGGCCGATCACGAGGATGTCCTGGGCCTTGAAGTGGTTGTTGTTGACCAGCCAGGTGACCCGGTGCAGACCGACCGCGGACTTGCCGGTGCCCGGGCCACCCTGCACAACGAGAATGTCGGTCGGGGAACCCGTCACCAGGTCCATCTGGTCGCGGCGGATCGTCTCGACGATGTCGCGCATCCGGCCCCTGCGCGAACGTTGCAGCTCGCGCAGCAGCAACTCGTCCGGCTGGAGCGGCTTGCGCCGCCGGATACGCGCCATGTCACCCGGCGTGGGGGCAGACGGGCGCCGCCCGGGCCGTGGGCCGCCGGGCTCGGCGACCTCTTCCGGCACCGGTTCCGGGGCCGATGTCGGGGTCGATTCGGGGGCCGGTGCCGGCGGAGCGGCCATGTCCGACTCCTGCGGCCTTTCCGTCCCGGCCCGTTCGTCGGCCGTCGGCCGCGGCTTCGGAGTCCGCGTGGGAGTGGGGACGCTAGCACGAGCCGGAACGGCGGAGGGCTGGGTGGCGGCGATCTCGTCGAAGTAGCCCTCGACGACACGCCGCACGCACTGCAGCCGCCGACGCAAGATCACATCCCCCGGCTTCTCGGGCAGCGCCTTGTTCCACTTGTCCGCCAGCGGGCTGGTCCAGAGCAGCACCACCGGCTCGCTGTCCTTGTCCCGCACGCCACGACGGCCGATGTACCAGGGGCGGGGCTTCTGCCCCGGCTCCTCGGGAGCGTCAACCCTCGCGAAAACGAGGGCCTCGTTGTTGAGTCCCCCATACGCCGCGGCCTGCTTCTCCGCTGCCTTGCGGACGGTGACGCTGTCCTTGCCACTCGCCGAGGCCGTCGCGGCGGAGTTCCCGCTCATCTCGGCCAGCCGCGCTTCGTAGCAGTCGTACGCGTGGTCCACCGCCTTCTGCTCGAGGGCGATGACTTCCCCACGTGTGGTGGTGCTCATGTGCGTCCTTCCCCGCGGCACTCCCCGGCACCGCTACGGGCGACACGTCAGTCGCCCGTACCCAGTGAAAACATCTATCAGAACCGCTTCGTGACAGCGAGTCCGCCCCTGAGATACGCCCAGCTTCCGGTGCAGCTCGGCCGCCCCGTATGGTGTCCGGACCGGAGGGCCCGGGGCCGGTCAGTGCCCGAGGAGCCGGGCCCGGCCAGCCCGGGCTCTGCGGTCACGGTCTCGGTGACCGTCGGGGCGGGAGCGGCCGAGGTCGCGGCGACGGTGTCCGGAAGCCCGGAGTCGCTCCCGCCGCCGTCCCCACTGCCGCCGCTGCCGCCCAGGGCGACTCCGAGGAAGAGCGCGACGAACGCGGTCGTGCCGTGGGTGAGCCACTTCCTGCCACGGGACGGGGTCTTCCCAGCCGACGGGTGCACCCCTGAACCGGCTGGCGTGACCGGCGGGACCGGCGGTACAGGGGGTACCGCCTGCGCGGCCCGATCAACTCCGGCGCTGGCCTGGGTGACGCGCCCGATCGTGGTCCCCGCACCGTCGGCGGGCTGCGGGGCGCTGGGTGGTGTCGAGGGCGTGTCGCATCATGGAGCTCCGCGGCTTCGAACTGAGGGCGCAAGCGGTCAACAAGACGGACTACTTTCCCCCCGCCTCCTTATCGCATCACAGTCGACCGCATCTATGATCCGGTGCGAGAAGCCACCCGCTATCCGCGACGTCGCTGGTCACGTCCACTGGCGCGGCGCATTGTCGTCCGCCCTGTGGCACTGTGCGCATCGGGTGCCCCGGAGATGGCGGCCGGGGCACTCCGCATCTGCACGGAGCCTCCAGTGTCAGCCGCGGGCCCGCGGCGTAGCGGCGTTCGGCTTCCGTGGGTTGAACACCCACACCTCCCGTGAGTGCGTCGCCCCCATGACCCGCCCCTTGTCCAGCAGCCAGGGGTTGGCCCTCTGAAACGGCGTGAAGTTGTCGTTGGAGATGATGACACCGTCGATCTCCTCCGCGATGCTGATGACGAGAGCATCCCCCCGGCCCTCCGTGCCTGCTGGCGGCTGGACGACTTCACCGTCCGCGATGGCCTTCTCCACGATTGGCCGCTCCGCCTCACTCACTTGATGCCGCAGCGTGGCATCGACGACGACGTGGATGTCCCGATGCGGGTGCTTGAACCGTAGCGAACGGATCGCCGCCTGCAACGCGGCGAAGCTCGGCTTACCACCCTGGGAGGCAGGCAGGCGACCGTTCCAAGCCAGGTTGGAACCGTCCACGACCAGCGGCCCCGTGTCGCTCGGCTGTGCCGAGCGCGTCACGGCGGCTGGGGCGGACGCTTTCTGCGGGTGTGTCGGCTTCGGCACCGGCCGCGCGGCCGTCCGCAGGTTGCAGAGCCGCTCCAACTCGGCGGCCACCTCAGGCTCGACGACTCCCTCTCCGAAGACCTTCACCTCGCCGCTCAGGACCGGTTTCCCGGTCTTCTGCAGCTTGGCGTTGACGGAGAGCAGCCCCTCCTTGCTGTAGATGAATTCCAGGTCGAAGACCCCGTCACTCTTCTCCTGCAGAGACTCCGGATAGACCAACTGGAGCTCGGTCAACTTGACGTTGTCCGGGTGGTTCACCGGCCGGTCGGCGGCTCCCTCCCACACCTCGACGGTCAGCTCGGAGACGTTCGCCTTGGTCGGTTCGTACGTCTTGGTGCGCTGCTGTGGCAGCCGCATGTTGCGCTCGATGAGGGTGCTGAACTGCCGCCCCTTGCCCGGGACGGTAGTGATCGTTCCCAGTGCGTGAGTGTTGACAACACGAATCACGCTGTCCAGCTCACCGGCGATCGAGGCCGCGCAGATGGCAGCCCCTTCCGCGACCGCGGTCATCGGATTGCACATCTCGGTGTCGACCAGCTCGTAGTCGAGGAACTCGGAGACAGCGGCCCGCACGGCGGGGATCTGGCTGCTGCCACCGATCATCAGCACGCCCTTGAGCTGGCTCGGATCGAGGCGCGCGTGCTCGAGGCACTGCTCCACGGGAGCCAGGGCCAGGTCGATCAGGTCTTGGATCTCGTCGGAGAACTCGTCCTGGCCGATCTCCACGGAGACATCGTCCGGAGTGGTGATCAGCACCGATGCCTGGCCGGAGAGAAGAATCTTGCTGCGCTCGACATCGAGCCGGAACTGCCGCTCCTGCGACGCCGTCCACGTCCGCTTCTTCGGCGCGCGCTCCAGGATCATGCGGCGCAGCCTCTCGTCGATCTCCAGCCCGCCCAAGCGGTTCACGCCGCGGCTGGCCCGCTCGTCGAAGAAGCCGTCGTCGTGGAGGAGCAGGGTGGCGTCCATGGTGCCGCCGCCCCAGTCAAAGACCAGGAACTCTCCCTCCTCCTTCAGATAGTGCGAGTGGGCGATCGCCGCGGCCGTGGGTTCGTTGAGCAGGGTCAGAACTTTGACGCCTGCCGCCCGCGCGGCCTCACGGGTACGAAAGCGGGCCGCACCGGTGGCATTCGCGGGCACTGTGATAACTGCCTCCCGAAGGTCGGTGGCCTCCTCCTCGGCAGCGCGCGCCATGGACCGGAAGACGCCCGCCGCGGCGGTGGTCGCGGCGAACCTCTGCCCGCCAATAGTGACCAGCGGCTCCTCGCGCAGCATGCGCTTGCACGCCTCGACGGCCTGCTCGGACCGGAGCTTGGCCTCCCAGCCGAAGAGCGCACCCGACCGTAGGGAGCTGGTACCGACGACGGAGGGGTAAAGCCGCTCGAAGCCCGGACGGTTCCAGGTCGCGTCCAGTCCCTGGCTGCCCAACTCCAGAACCTCGACATACTCACCGTTCCACTGGGCGGCTACGGAATTGGTCGTCCCGAAGTCGATACCGGTGGCCGTCATGCTTCCCCTCCAGAAATACCCTGCACGATACCCCCCGGCACTCGTTTCAGCTGACCGGCGAGGATGAGCTTTCCGGTCATGGTGTCGATGTACGCCGGCCGGAGAAGCTCAAAGGCTTCGCCTTGCCCTTCGGTCACCACGAACGCCTCGGTGTCGCTGCCCCCTGGCACCTCGACCCGGCGTATCCCGAGGGCGGCCAGGTGGTCCGCCATGGTCGCCTCGACTGTCTGCCCCACGTTGCCGCTCTGTGCCCAGAGGAGGGCGTCGATCTCGGCCAGCCGCCCAGCAAACGTCGCCCTCGTCCTGAACTCGTCCAGCACGGCCTTGCGCACGGCCGCAGGCGAGGGCGCGCCTGAACCCTCCGCCGCCGATTCCTGGAGGCGGGCCACGATGCCTTTGATGAGACCGGGAGCGTCGACAGGGTCGTGCGGGCAGACCGGCACAGCCACGGTCGGCTGCGGCGCGGACTTGGCCTGTGCCTGCGTTTCCGCCCTCTCACGGGCGCGTAGCTCGCGACGCAGCGTTCCCGTGGGCTTACGGCTCTTCACCCTGGCGGCGGCTCCAGGCTGGATACCCCCACAGGCGGGGCAGGGCCGGCCCGGGCGGTCGGACTTGTTCGACTTCGCAGGGGCTGACTTCTTATGGGAAGGCTTTGGCATGGCGCTGGTACCTCAGGGCGTGTGGGTAGGGGGAGTTCGGTGCTCAGGAGGAACTGCTGTGACGGTCGAGCCGCGGCGGCGTCGTCCGCAGATCTTCGAGGAGTTCAATGGCCGCTCGGGCCCTGATCCCGTCGAGTTCGGCTCTCGTCACCTCAGACGTGCGGCGTTCGAGCGGGGGTACCGGCGGCACCAGCGAAACGGGAACAGCGTCCGGCATCAGATAGCGGTCAGGGTCCAGCGGAAGGCAGAAGAACACCGAGAAGCGCGCATCGGTCACCTCCGCGGACCTGATTCGTTCCTCCGCAGCGTTGATCTGCGCCTGCCTCACGTTGTCGCCCTCGGCCCGCCGGAACAGGTCACGGGCCTGCTTCTCCCATCGGAACGAGCCGTGGTCCAGCCCAAGGTCGATGAACGGATTGGTGGCCGATCCACGCTCGTTCTTCCGCGTGGCCTGCCAGGCATGGATGAGGTCCAGGTTGCGCTGTGCCTCAGATCCGAGGGTCACCGCTTCCTGGGCCAGCGTTTCCGCCTGGGCCAGCGCGGGCGCGGTGTTCGGGAGGGCGGCCACGTACGTGCGGATGTTGAGTGCCTCCTGCCGAATACCGGCGTCGGCCTTCAGCCCGATCTTCCCCTTCTCGAAGCGTTCGGCCTGCTCGACCGCCTCCTGGGTGCGTCCGTCCTTGAGGAGGTCGTACGCTCGGTTCAACGCCACCAGGGCATGGAATTCGCTGAGGTGGGGGTTGACGAGGGACTTCGGCTTCCACAAAGTCGCCATCAGCAGCCAGAGCCCGCGGTCGCGGAGGATCTCGGTTGGCCACTCGCCGTTGAAGGCACCCGACCTGATGTCTCGTAGAAGGATCTGCTCCCTGCGCGGTAGCAACAGGTCCAGCTCGGAGATGCCGGACACGTCCCCGTCCATGGTGAGGTCGAGCAGGAGGTCCCAGAGGTCGGCGGGATCCCGCCTCTCGAGGCTGTCTCTCTCCAGGAATGCCTCCCGGCGCCTGTATTCGTCCCAGCGGAGGGACTGCGCCTCTTCCCGTGAAACGGTTTGGGGAGCCAGGCGCGCGCGGAGATAGAGCGCGTCCGAGGGAGAGCGGTCCTCCCAGGGCATGTCCTCAGGCAACAGACCGCCGCGGTCGATCAGGTCGTCCAGCACGCTGAGCGGCGCCCACGGCAGCACATCGGAGAAATGCCGAGTCGGCACAGGCACCGCACCCTGGGTGCAGGCAGCAGCGAAGAGCGAGAAGGCCGGCCCGCCCGAAACGGCACGGGACCCACCGGTGAGCAGGCGCGAGGCCGCGGTGGAGCACACAACCTCCAGCCGCGTCATGCCCGGCTCGGTCAACCAGGGTATGCGGGCCGCCCACAGGACGCGCAGGACCTCAAGCACGGCATCCGGAGACAGCCGCCCCAGGGCATCTCGGACCGCCGGCAACAACCGCTCGCGGTCGGGCTTCCCCCCGGCCGCCTCCTGCAGCACTACCCGGACATCATCCGAGAGCCCCTCAGCAACAGCAAGGCCCTCAGCGGTCTTCACCGCCGCGGCGATCGCTTCATCGTCTCCCCTGACGCCGAGCCAGCCCCACTTACGGCGGACGAACCCGCTGAACCTGGACTGCCCCCGCGCTTCTCGCCGCTGCTCCACCCTCGCCAGGCGCTCCCGCTCCCTGGCGATCGCAGCTTCCTTGCGCGCTACAGGGTCCAGCCCGTCGTACTCGTCATGCACCACGGCAGATTAACTCGGCGTGGAGACAATCTTCACGGGACGTCCAGGACGAGCGCCAACAGCAGGGCAATAGGTCGGGAGTGCCCTAGCTTGGTAGTGCGATTCGGTGCCGCGCCAGTTGGGAGTGATCGGCCACCGTGCGACGCGATTCGGAGGACGGCACCATCAGCACCATCCGGCTGATCCGCGGCCCTGACAAGCTCACCTGCGTCCCGCTCGCCGAACCGGACACGTGAGAGGGACCCAAAACTGCTGAGAGCTCCGCCCGTCCGCGCCGGCCGAACGGCCCCGACCAGTGTGCTTCCCCGGTCGGGCCATGAGGGCTGACGGATCTGCTTCTCCGCCCGGGCGCCGCCCACTGCGACCATCGCGGTAACGAGCTCGGCGTCCTGGCTCTCAGTCCTCGGCCGACTCCAGGGGCACGTAGTCGAGTTGACGCAGTACCGCTAGTCCGTCGGCGCCGGGTAGTGGAACGTCACCACGTCCGTACCCGTACGGAATCGTGCCTGCCGGAACTGTCCCGGTGGGCGTGGTCGACGTCTTCGTCAACAGCGAACTGGCCGGCCCGGTCGCCGACGAGGCCGTGGCCAAGGGCGCCAGGGCGGTCTGGTTCCAGCTGGGCGTCGTCGACGAGGACGCCTACGCACGCACCCGGGCCGCGGGGCTCGACATGGTCATGGACCGCTGCCGGCGATCGAAGTCCCCCGCCTGGGCCAGCGCCGCGGCAAGCGAACGTTCGGCCGTGAAGGAGCGGCGTCCGGTGCGTGCTCCGGGCCCCCGCTCGAAGAGCTGCTCGGCGGAGTGCCGACCGGAAGCCCCCTACCGGACGTCCCCGTACCGGACGTCCTCGGGCTTCCGGCCGGTGCGGCGAGTGGGGCCCGCTCGAAGAGCTCGGTGAAGACGTGCCGGGCGTCGCGGCGGGGCGGACACGGCCTGTCGCGGCACCAGGTGTCCGTGGCGCCCGGCGGTCCTGGTCCGGTTCCGGGGGTCAGACTCCGAGCCCGTCCAGCACCACGGCTCCCGGCAGTTCCGCCAACGCCTTGCCCGGCACCAGGAGTTTGCCGCGCCGCCGGCCGCTGCCGACCAGGACGTACGGCAGGTCGACGACGGCGGAGTCGACCAGGAGCGGCCAGCTCCCGGGCAGGCCGATCGGGGTGATGCCGCCGTACTCCATGCCGGTCTCCCCCGTGGCCGCCTCCATCGACGCGAACGAGGCCTTGCGGGCGTCGAGACGACGGCGGACGACGCCGTTGACGTCGACGCGGGTGGTGGACAGCACCAGGCAGGCGGCCAGGCTGGTCTCACCGCCGCGCTTGCCGGCCACCACCACACAGTTCGCGGACCGCTGGAGCAGGTCACGGCCGTAGTGCTCGACGAAGACGGCGGTGTCGGCCCACTGCGGGTCGCTGTCGACGTACAGGATCCGGTCGACGGGAACGCCGCCGCGCCAGTGACGTACGGCCTCGGCGACCGGGCCGATCAGTTCGCCGAGACAGTCGGGGGCGGGAGTGGCCCGCTCGAAGTCTCCGATGGGTGCGCGCATGCCCGCACGCTAACAGTGGCGCGACGCGGTCCGGCCGGGCGTCTCACTGCACGGCTGGGACCGAGACCGCCATCACCATCTCCATGGGCGTGTCACCGGTGTTCGCGTAGATGTGCGGGGTGTCGGCCTCGAAGGACACGCTCGCGCCCGCGGGCACGCGGTACTCCACTCCGTCCACCGTGAGCGTCAGCTCGCCGGCCGTGACGTGGACCAGTTCGAAGGTTCCGCCCGGGTGCGGGTCGGAGGGGCTGCCCTCGCCTGGCATCAGACGCCACTCCCACATCTCCAGCGGGCCCGGCGCCTCGCCGCCCGCCAACAGCCGGCTGTAGCTGCCGGCGTCGGTGTGCCAGAGCCGGACGGCCCGGTCGGCCGGGACGATCCGGACCTTCGGGCCCTGCTCGTAGTCGAGCAGGCTGGTGATGCTGACGCCGAGCGCGTCACCGATCTTGACGACGGTGCCCAGGCTGGGGTTGGTGCGGGCCTGCTCGATCTGGATGAGCATGCCGCGGCTGACCCCCGCACGGGCGGCGAGCGCGTCCAGCGTGAAGCCGCGATCAGCGCGCCAGCGCTTGACGTTGCGCGCCAGGGACTGGGTCAGCAGGTCGAGGTCCGACACATTCCGTCCAATATTTTGGCTGACAGAGTCAATTTCATTGAACTACGGTGAGTTGCACCCGATCGTTCACCGAACTGTACTGCGAGGACTCCCGTGACAGCACTCTTCGCCCTGGCCACCAGCCTCCTGTGGGGGCTGGCCGACTTCGGCGGCGGGCTGCTCACCCGGCGCAACCCGGCCCTGACGGTCGTCGTGGTCTCCCAGTCGATCGCCGCGGTGGTGCTGGGCGCGATCGTGGTGGCCACCGGCGCGTGGAGCGAGGCCGGCCCGCGCCTGTGGTTCGCGTTCGCCGCGGGCCTGGTCGGCCCGGTGGCGCTGCTCTCCTTCTACAAGGCGCTCGCCCTGGGGCCGATGGGCGTGGTGTCGCCGCTCGCCACACTGAGCGTCGCCGTTCCCATCGGGGTCGGCCTGGTGCTCGGGGAGCGGCCGGGCCTGCTGCAGATCGCGGGCATCACGGTCGCCGTCACCGGGGTCGTGCTGGCCGGCGGGCCGCGGTCGCGGGGCGCGGCCGTGCAGCGGCGGACCATCTGGCTGACACTGGTCGCGGCGCTCGGCTTCGGCACGGTGTTCGCCCTGATCGCCGAGGCGTCGACCACCGTCACGGGGCTGTTCCTCGCGCTCTTCGTCCAGCGTGTGACCAACGTGCTCGCGGGCGGCGCGGTACTGTACGCCTCCGCGCGGCGGGGCGCTCAGGTGCTGCCGGCGGGCGGCTTCCCGTGGGCCGCGTTGCCGACGCTCGCCTTCGTCGGCCTGGCGGACGTCGCGGCCAACGGCACGTACTCGGTCGCCGCCCAGCACGGCCCGGTCACCGTGGCCGCGGTGCTCGCCTCGCTCTATCCGGTGGTGACCGCCTTGGCCGCCCGCGGCTTCCTCAGTGAACGGCTCCGGGCGGTGCAGACGGCCGGAGCGGGACTGGCCCTGCTGGGCACCCTGCTGCTCGCGACCGGCTGAGCGGCGGACGACCCGCGGCTCCCGACCGGCAACAGCCGGCAGACGGCATCCGGCTCCCGCACGGGAGAAGACCGCCCGGACCGCCGTACGGCGGCGGCCGGACCCCCGTACGGCAGACGGCCCGGACCCCCGTACGGCAAGCGGTCGTCGCACGGGTGGGTCCGCCGACGGCCGGGCGGCGCGGCCGGTCACCGCCGGAGCGGCTCAGCCCTCCGTCTCCAGCCCGGCGAGGTCCGGGCCGGCCGGCCGGTTCGCGGCCCCGAGGTGCGCGGGGTCCGGCTCGTCCAGCTCGGCCAGCCGGGCCACGCTCTCCTCGTCCAGGTCCGCCAGGGCCAGCAACTGCTCGGGCGTGACGCCGTCCGGTATCGGCACCGGGGCCGGTGTCCGCAGCGGCGGCTGCCAGCCCTCGGCGGGCGTCCAGCGGCGTACGACCCGCGCGGGCGCCCCCGCGACGACCGCGTGGTCGGGCACCTCGCCGCGGACCACCGCACCGGCCGCGACCACCACGTTCCGGCCGACGCGGGCGCCGGGCAGGATCACCGCCCCGGTGCCGATCCAGCATCCGGGCCCGATCTCCACCGGCTCCATCCGCGGCCACTGCTTGCCGATGGGCTGGTGCGGGTCGTCGTAGGAGTGGTTGGTGGAGGTCACGTAGACGTACGGTCCGAAATAGCAGTCGCTGCCGATGGTGACCGTCGTGTCGGCGATGACGTGGCTGCCGCGGCCGAGGACGACGCCGTCGCCGATGCGCAGGATGGGCTCCGGGCCGAGGTCCAGGTCGGGCATCAGACCGGCGGTCAGCGTGACCTGCTCACCGACGATGCAGTACGCGCCGAGGTGGATCCACGGCTCGCCGAAGACCGTGCCGATCGGGAAGGCGAGCCGGGTCCCCGTTCCCATCGCGCCGAAGCGGAGGCGCCCGGGGTGCTCCGCCGTCACCGAGCCCGTGCGCTGCACCCAGGCCCAGCCCGCGTGGACGGCGCGCTGCGCGAGGCGGCGCCGCCAGGATGAGAACGTGTTCTTGCGCTTGGGCACCCGCTCACCGTACTCAGCCCGCGGTGGACCCGAGCGGCCCGACGCCTGTGATCTTCACCCCACGGGATGACGTACGGTGCCGGGAGACCGTGGCCCTGAAGGCAGTGAAAGGCAGGACGAGCATGACGCACAAGGCGCTGATCGCGGGCATCGGCGGCCGGGAGCCGCAGGTGGACGAGGAGGCGTTCGTGGCGCCCACGGCCACGGTGATCGGTGACGTCGCGCTGGGCGCGGGCGCGAGCGTCTGGTACGGCGCGGTGCTGCGCGGCGACGTCGAGCGGATCACCGTCGGCGCGAGCAGCAACATCCAGGACAACTGCACGCTGCACGCCGACCCGGGCTTCCCGGTCGGCGTGGGCGAGCGGGTGTCCGTCGGGCACAACGCGGTGGTGCACGGCGCCACGGTCGAGGACGACTGCCTGATCGGCATGGGGGCCACGGTGCTGAACGGCGCGGTGATCGGCGCCGGATCGCTGGTGGCCGCGCAGGCTCTGGTTCCGCAGGGGATGCGGGTGCCGCCGGGGTCGCTCGTGGCGGGCGTGCCGGCCAAGGTCCGGCGGGAGCTGACGGAGGAGGAGCGTCAGGGAATCACGTTGAACGGGACGATGTACGCGGAGCTGGCGACGGCGCACCGCGAGGTCCACGAGTAGGAGGACGCCGCGGCGTGCGGGCGTCGGAGGACGCGGCCCGCACGGACCGGCCGCCCCTGCGCGCGAGAGCCATACCGAGCCGACCCGGCCGCCCCCGCGCGCGGGCCGTCCCGCTCGGCGTCCGTCCGCTCGGCGTCCGTCCGCTGGGGGGCGGTGCTACTCCCCGGCGGGGACCGGCTCCGGTTCCTCGGTCTTCGGGTGGGCGGCCTGCGCCTTCTTCGCCTTGCGCTTGATCACCAGCATCGACGCGAGGCCGATGAGCACGGCCACCACCAGGCCGAGGTAGGAGAACTTCTTCAGCCAGGACTCGGCGACGACACCGACGTAGTAGATGACGGCCGTCGTGCCGCCCGCCCAGCAGATGCCGCCGAGGACGTTGGCGATCAGGAACTTCCAGTACGGCATGTGCAGCACGCCGGCGAGCGGGCCGGCGAAGATGCGGAGCAGGGCGACGAAGCGGCCGAAGAACACGGCCCACATGCCCCACTTCTGGAAGGAGCGCTCGGCGGTGGCGACATGTCCCTCGCTGAAGTGCCTGGGGAACTTAGCCCCGAGCCAGGCGAGCAGGGGCCTGCCGCCCCTGCGTCCGATGGCGTAGCCGATCGAGTCGCCGACCACCGCGCCGACCACGGCACACGCGCCGAGCACGAAGGGGTTGATCTCCGAGTGCTGGGAGGACATCAGCGCGGCGGAGACCAGGACTATCTCGCCGGGCAGTGGGATGCCCAGGCTCTCCAGACCGATGACCAGCGCCACCACGGCGTAGACAGCGGCCGCGGGTACTGTGTCGAGCCACTCCTGGACGTGCACCGCCGGTTCCTCCCCGTCTCGCGCCCATGCGTTCCCGGAAGCGCCGCGAGGACGCGCCCTCCCGGGAAGCCTACCGGTTCGGTCCGCGGGGGCGGCGGCCGTCGGGCCGGGCCGGAGGGTCCGTGCGGGCCCGGGCGGGGATCCCGGCCTGATCCGGACGGACGGCGCCGCCTCCGGGGCGCTCCCCGAAGGCGCGGGGAGCGAGCGGGGAGGATCCGGTCGTCGGCCCGTGCCTCCCCGTCCCACAGCGCACTCCCATGTGCCTCCGGGCTCGCTCTCATCCCGGCGGGCCAGCATGACCGGCATGATCAACCCCGGTTCCGCACCAGTGTCCGCGCCCGCTCTCACGTCGGCGCCCGCCGTCCGCACCGCCGGCGCCGCCCACACCGCCCGTTCCGTCCGCAAGGCCGTCATCCCGGCCGCCGGGCTCGGCACCCGGTTCCTGCCGGCGACGAAGGCGACGCCGAAGGAGATGCTGCCGGTGGTCGACAAGCCTGCCATCCAGTACGTCGTCGAGGAGGCGGCGGCAGCGGGGCTCGGTGACATCCTGATGGTCACCGGCCGTCACAAGCGGGCGATCGAGGACCATTTCGACCACGCCTTCGAACTGGAGCAGGCACTGGCGGCCAAGGGGGACACCGTGCGGCTGGACGCCGTGCGCGCCCCCGCGCGCCTCGCGGCCATCCACCACATCCGCCAGCGCGAACCGCTCGGCCTCGGTCACGCCGTGCTCTGCGCCCGCCACCACGTCGGTGACCAGCCGTTCGCCGTGCTCCTCGGCGACGACCTGATCGACCCGCGCGAAACCCTGCTGAGCCGCATGCTGGAGGTCCGTGACCAGCACGCGGGCAGCGTGGTCGCCCTCATGGAGGTCGACCCGGCGCAGATCCACCTCTACGGCTGCGCGGCCGTGGAACCGACCGGCGACGACGGCGTCGTACGCGTCACGGGCCTGGTCGAGAAGCCGGCGCGCGAGGACGCGCCGAGCTCCTACGCCGTGATCGGCCGCTACGTCCTCGACGCCGAGGTGTTCGGCGTCCTGGAACGCACCCGGCCCGGTCGCGGCGGCGAGATCCAACTGACCGACGCCCTCCAGGAACTGGCCGCGGGCGGCACGGTGCACGGCGTCGTGTTCGACGGCCCGCGCTACGACACCGGGGACAAGGCGGACTATCTGCGTACGGTCGTCCGGCTGGCCTGCGACCGCCCGGACCTGGGGCCCGCGTTCCTCTCCTGGCTCAAGGAGTTCGTCGCGGCGGCGGAGAGCGACGGCGCCGCCCCGGGGCGGCGGATCGCCGCGTAGCGACCGGACCACCGGACGAGGCCCCGGGACGCCACGCGGACAACCGGACACCGAGCGCGGGACCGGGACGCCACGCGGGGAACCGGATCACCGGACGGACCGGCGGCTCCCATGCCGCGCGGGACGGTGCGACGCGCGCGGGCGAGGCGCGGGGGCGAGGTCACGACGCGGCGGTTCCGGGCGGCGGGCGCCTCGGACCGGCCCGCCGCCCAGGCCCCGCCCGGCCTCAGGGCCTCACCGTGCCCCGAACGGCACTCAGTTGTTCGGCCGAAGCGTCCACACGACCGTCATCTCGGTCGTCACGGCGCCGTCCTCGCGCTGGATCCGCACGGTCACCGGGAACTCCGGGCGGACTCCCGCGTCGAGTTCGGCGACCACCTCGGCGGCGGGACGGCCGAGGGTCGCGGTGGCCTTGACCGGGCCGAGGGCGATCTTCTTGAACGCGATCTGGGCGTTCACCGGCAGCGGCACCGCCCGCGAGAGCTGGTCGCCGAAGGCGGCGAGGACGATCGCGCCGCTGGCCGACTCCCCGAGCGTGAACATCGCTCCGGCGTGCGGTCCGCCGACGTGGTTGCGGTACTCCTCCTGGTCCGGCAGGGACAGCACCGCCCGCTCGGGAGTGGTCTCCAGGTACTCCAGGTTCAGGGTCCGGACCATCGGCACCGTGGCGGCGAGCATCTCGCCGATCGACATCTGGTCTGCGCTCATGAGCCGAAGGTTACTAGTGAGTAGCTAAGCTGACCAGAGCGGGCGCCGCACCGGCGTCCCCGGTCTTCCGGTGCGTCCCTGACAAGATCCGGTGACCCGATCGTGTCCCCCGCGCCGCTAGGGTTACTGCCCATGTGGCCAGGACAGCAGCCGCCCGGGGGCGAGCAGAACCCGCAGAACAACCCGTACCAGCAGCCGGGTTATCAGCAGCCGAATCCCTATCAGCAGCCCGGCTACCAGCAGCCCGGCCCTTACGGCCGGCAGCAGGGACCGTACGGGCAGCAGCCCGGTCCCTACGGGCAACAGCCGCAGCAGCCCCAGTGGGGCCAGGCGGGCCCGGCGGGGGCGCCGCAGCCGCAGCAGGGCCCCGGTGGCGGCGGCACCGGAGGCGGGAACCGGACGAAGCTCGTCGCGATCATCGCCGCCGCGGCCGTGGTCGTGGCCGCCGGTGTGACCGGGTTCCTGGTCCTCGGCGGGAAGAAGGACGACAAGGCGGACGGCGGCAAGGACGACCACAAGGCGAGCCCGACCGGTTCGGCGCCTGCGTCCACCGGGAACGGCACCCCGGCGCCGCAGGACAACCCGCGCGGCATGGAGACGGAGAAGCCGCAGATCGCGGGCTGGAAGGTCGTGGTGAACCCCAAGTGGGGCATCGCCTTCGACGTGCCGGCGGACTGGGAGGTGAAGGCTCCCGGTCTCGGCATCGCCTTCGAGGACGACAAGACGGGCAAGCCCGTCGCCTACATGTCCGGCACGGCCGAGTACAAGTCGAAGTGGTGCACCTCCGACGACGACAAGGACGGCCGCACGGAGGACACCTCGCTGGCGGCGGTGGGCAGCAAGGGCGCCGACGGCGCGAAGAACACCGACGAGGTCGCGGTGAACACCGTCGCCTGGTGGATCTACGGCGGGTACACCCAGCCCGACAAGAAGAGCCTCACCTTCGACCAGAAGGCCAAGCCCTACAGGACGACGTCGGGCGTCCAGGGCAGCATCGCCTGGGCCCGGTCGACGAACACGCCGATGAAGGGCAAGTGCGCGAGCGACGGCAAGGCGCTCACCTTCGGCTTCAAGAACTCCGCCGGCGACTTCGTGTCCTGGAACTTCTTCGGCGCCAAGGGCGTCCGCGAGGAGGTTCCCGAGGCGACCATCATGAAGATCCTCGGCACGGTCCGGCTGCACGGGACGCCCACCGGCTGACCCCGGGTCAGCCGATCCCGAACGCCCCGCCCGGCGGCTCGGGCGACGGTACGGCGTCCGCGTCCCGGACCGGGACGGCGGACCCGGTGAACCGGCGCAGACCGGGGCCGTGTTCGACGCGGGCGGGAAAGACGTCGGCGGCGGTGAGCCTGGCCAGCGCGGCCGTGTCCACGGGGTGGTGCGCGGCGATCAGCACCGCGTTGCCGAAGCGCCGGCCGCGCAGCACGCCCGGTTCGGCGATCAGCGCCAGTTCGGCGAAGACCGCGGCGAAGGTGGCGATCTGGGAGCGCAGGAAGGCGAAGGGCGTGGCGTCGGCGAGGTTGGCGAGGTAGACGCCGTCGGCGCGCAGCACACGCTCCGCCTCCCTGGCGTAGGCCAGGGACGTGAGGTGCGCCGGGATCCGGGAGCCGCCGAACACATCGGCGATCAGCACGTCCGCCGAGTCGGCGGGGGCGGTCTCCAGCCAGGCGCGGGCGTCGGCGGCGTGCAGCGCGACACCGGCGCCGTGGGGCAGCGGAAGGTGCTCCGCGACCAGTTCCAGCAGGCCCCGGTCGGCCTCGACGACGTCCTGGCGCGAGCCGGGGCGGGTCGCGGCGACGTACCGGGGCAGCGTGAGCGCGCCGCCGCCCAGGTGCAGCACGTCCAGCGGACGGCCCGGCCGGGCGAGGGTGTCCAGGACGTGTCCGAGCCGGCGCGCGTACTCGAACTCCAGGTGGGTGGGGTCGTCCAGGTCGACGTAGGACTGCGGCGCACCGTCGACGGTCAGCAGCCAGGCCCGTGCGCGGTCGACGTCGGGCATCAGCTTCGCGCTCCCGTGGTCGACGGCGCGGGTGACGGGTATGGAATCGGACTCGCTCACGGGTCCATTGTGCCGGTGCGGATCCCCGGCGGGCCGGGTGGGACCGCGCGGCCGGCTCCCGGCCACGCGGTCCCCCGCTCACCGCGGTCCCCTCACTCGACGGCGGTCACCGTGCCCGCGCCGACGGTCCGGCCGCCCTCGCGGACGGCGAAGCCGAGCCCCGGCTCCAGGGGCACCGCGCGCCCCAGTTCCACCGTCATCGTGACGGTGTCACCGGGCCGTGCGACCGCGACCTCGCCGAGGTCCACGTCACCGACCACGTCGGCGGTGCGGATGTAGAACTGCGGCCGGTATCCGGTGGACACCGGTGTCGTACGGCCGCCCTCGCGCGCCGAGAGCACGTACACCCGCGCGGTGAAGCGCCGCCGGGGTGTGACGCTGCCGGGCGCCGCGACGACGTGGCCGCGGCGGACCGCGTCACGCGGGACACCGCGCAGCAGCAGCGCCACGTTGTCCCCGGCCTGCGCCTCGGTCATCGGCTTGCCGAAGGTCTCCAGGCCGGTGACCACCGTCTGCGCACCCGCGCCCAGCACCTCGACCCGGTCGCCCACGCGGACGGTGCCGCGCTCGACGGCGCCGGTGACGACGGTGCCGCGGCCGGTGATGGTGAGCACGTTCTCCACCGGGAGCAGGAACGGCGCGTCCAGATACCGCTCCGGCATGGGCACATAGGTGTCCACCGCGTCGAGCAGCGCCTCGATCGAGGCCGTCCACCGGGGGTCGCCCTCCAGCGCCTTCAGCCCGGAGACGCGCACGACGGGTACCGCGTCGCCGCCGTAGCCCTGCTCGGTGAGCAGGTCGCGGACCTCCAGTTCGACGAGGTCGACGAGCTCCTCGTCGCCCGCGTCCGCCTTGTTGAGCGCGACGACGATGTGGTCGACGCCCACCTGCCGGGCGAGCAGCACGTGTTCGGCGGTCTGCGGCATGATCCCGTCGAGCGCGGAGACGACGAGGATCGCCCCGTCGAGCTGCGCGGCCCCGGTGACCATGTTCTTGACGTAGTCGGCGTGACCCGGCATGTCCACGTGCGCGTAGTGCCGGGTGTCCGTCTCGTACTCGACGTGCGCGATGTTGATGGTGATGCCGCGCGCGGCCTCCTCCGGCGCGCGGTCGATGCGGTCGAAGGGCACGAACGTGCCGGTGCCCCGCTCGGCCAGGACCTTGGTGATGGCGGCGGTCAGGGTGGTCTTGCCGTGGTCGACGTGGCCCATCGTGCCGATGTTCAGATGCGGTTTGGTGCGTGCGTACGCCGTCTTGGGCATGGCTGTACCTCGAAGCCTGATAGGTGTGACGCGGGGACCCCGGGAGAAGACCGACCCTCCCCCTGCGGGGTCCGCCGGACGATCCGGGGAGGGTCAGCTTCGGGCGCCGTCGACCGTGGCGAGGAGGACCGGGACGGCAGCCTTCGGAGCATCCGCGACCGCGGATGCTGCGAGGACGAAGGCGTACCGGAACATGCTTCGATCATCGCCGACCGCGACAGGCGCGTCGAATGGTTTTCGACAAGCGCGGCAAAACGGCGGTTGACGGTCTCTCAGTGACGGATGTGCTCCAACGCCTCGCCCGCGGACGGCAAATCGGGCCGGCCCGTCCCGGGCCGGGAAGGCCCGCGTCGGCTCCGGGGCCGTCCCGGCGTGCTCGCGCGGGCGCCGGCGAATCGCCCGGCGGACCGGGAGCCGGGGCGTTCGGGGCCGGGAGCCGGGGCGTTCGGACCGGCGTGAGCGCCCTCGTCTGTGACACTCATGAGACGAACCGTACGGCGATCAGACATATCTGTCGGTTAGTGTCACAAGATGCTCGATGCCACCACCCGCTCTGGGGGCACCGCCACGGCCTCTCCCCGGGCCACCGCCACGGAGCCCGCCGTCGCCGCCCCGGCCGGGCCGGCCCCGGCCACCGTGTCCGGCGCACCGGCTTCCGCGGCTCGCGACGCGACCGCCGCCGCCTCGTCCGCCGCGTCGACGGGGCTCGCCTCCCGGTGCGCGAGAACGCTGCTGTCCCCCTGGTCGCGTCTGTCCCTGCTGCTCGTCCTGCTCGCGGCGGCCGGCACCTCCGTGCTGCTCTTCCAGCCGCAGCGGCTGCTGACGCACGGCTGGCCGCCGCAACTCGGCGGGGCCGCGGCGGCGGTGGTGTTCGCGGTGGCCTACGGCCTGTGCGCGGTGGCGTTCCTGCCCCGGCCGCTGCTGAACCTCGCCGCGGGCGCGCTGTTCGGCTCCCAGTCGGGGCTCGCGGCGGCACTGGCCGGTACGGTGCTGGGCGCCGGGGTCTCCTTCGGTCTGGGCCGGGTGCTGGGCCAGGACGCGTTGCGTCCGCTGCTGCGCGGCCGACTGCTGAAGGCGGCGGACGGACAGCTCAGCCGGCACGGCTTCCGGTCGATGCTGGCGGCACGGCTGTTCCCCGGGGTGCCGTTCTGGGCCGCGAACTACTGTGCCGCCGTCTCCCGCATGGGATGGCCCGCTTTCCTGCTGGCCACGGCGATCGGCTCGGTCCCGAACACCGCCGCCTACGTCGTCGCCGGCTCCCGCGCCGCCGCGCCCACCTCACCGGCCTTCCTGATCGCGATGGCCTGCATCGCCGTACCGGCCCTGGTGGCCGCGGCGGTCACCTGGCGCAAACGCCACCATCTGCGCGCCCGTTGAGGGACGGCGGCGCTCCGAATCCCGCCCCGGCCCCCTCGAAGTAAAGAGGAAGCAAACTCCCGGTAGGGTTCTGGTCATCTCCAGGCGTTACGCTGCCCCCGCGCGCACCGGATCACCGCACAGGACGGTCCGGGGCGTCCGCCGCCCGTTCCCGACCGGCACAGGGGCTCCCTTCCTCCATGACCTGGCTTGAATCCCTCGTCCTCGGACTCGTCCAGGGACTGACCGAGTTCCTCCCCGTGTCCTCCAGCGCGCATCTGCGGCTGACGGCCGCCTTCTCCGGCTGGCGGGATCCGGGCGCGGCCTTCACCGCGATCACCCAGATCGGCACCGAGGCGGCCGTACTGATCTACTTCCGCAAGGACATCGGCCGGATCCTCGCCGCCTGGTCGCGCTCGCTCGTCGACAGGTCGATGCGCCAGGACCCGGACGCCCGCACGGGCTGGCTGGTGATCGTCGGCTCGATACCCATCGGCGTGCTCGGCCTGACGCTCAAGGACCAGATCGAGGGGCCGTTCCGCGACCTGCGGGTCACCGCGGCGATGCTCGTCCTGATCGGCGTGGTCATCGGCGTCGCGGACCGGCTCGCGGCGCGCGACGAGAAGGGTGGCCGGCACCGGGCCCCGAAACAGCGCAAGGACCTGTCGGACCTCGGCGTCAAGGACGGCCTGGTCTACGGCTGTTGCCAGGCACTGGCCCTCGTCCCCGGTGTCTCCCGGTCCGGCGCCACCATCAGCGGCGGGCTGTTCATGGGCTACCGGCGCGAGGCGGCGGCCCGCTACTCCTTCCTGCTGGCCGTCCCCGCCGTACTGGCCTCCGGCGCCTTCGAGTTGAAGGACGCGATGGCGAGCGGCCAGGTGGCGTGGGGGCCGACGCTCTTCGCGACGCTGGTCGCCTTCGCCTCCGGGTACGCCGTCATCGCCTGGTTCATGAAGTACATCTCGACCAAGAGCTTCATGCCGTTCGTGTGGTACCGGATCGCGCTCGGGATCGTCATCATCGGGCTGGTCACGGCCGGTGTGCTCAGCCCGCACGCGGCCGAGCCCGCGGAGTGAACCGGACGGCCGGACGGCTCCGTCCCGGCGTCCGACCGGTCGGACGCGGCCCGGGTGACCGAGTCCATACGGTTCGAGTAGCCGTCCGGTAGCGCAGCGTCAGTGCTTGCCCCTAGGCTTGGGCCATGTCCCCCGATTCCATGACCCTTGGTTCCGTGCGGTCCGCGGCCGAGCTGAACGAGCAGATCCGGGCGCTCTGGCTGCGCTCCGGCGGGTCCCTGTCGGCCCAGGAGCGCGCGGAGTACGAACTGCTGGTGGTCGAGTGGGCCGCCGCCATCCGGGGCGGGGTGGTCAAGGCCGCCGCCTGAGGCCCACCGCCGGAAAGTCCGGGCGCTCGACCGGCACGCCGGCACCCACCCGGACCGCCGGAGGCCCGCCCGGCGCCTCGACCCTCGCCCGGCCGCCGAAGAGTCCGCCCAGGCGCCGGGGAACAGCGCGCAGGCGCCGAAGAACCCGGCGGAGCCTTTGAACGCCTGCCCGGCGGGCGCCCCGCCCCCGCACACGCACCGGACGTCTGCCCGGCCCGCCCACGCACCCGCCGACGCGCTCAGCGCCCGCCCGACACCCGCAGCACCGCCCCCGACGCGTAGGACGCGTCCGGCGACATCAGCCAGGCGACGGCCGCGGCGACCTCCTCGGCCCGCCCGGCCCTGCGCAGCGGGATGACGTCGGCGGCGCGCCGGGTCCGGTCCGGGTCGCCCATCTCCGCGTGCATCTCGGTCTCGATCATGCCGGGCGCGACCGCGTTGACGCGGATGCCGTCCGGGCCCAGTTCCTTGGCCAGCCCCATGGTCAGGGTGTCGACGGCGGCCTTCGTCGCCGCGTAGTGGACGAACTCGCCGGGACTGCCGAGCGTGGCCGCCGCGGACGACATGTTCACGATCACGCCACTTCCCCGGGGGGCCATGAGCTGTGCGGCGCGCCGCGAACACAGCAGCGTACCGAGGAGATTGACGTCCACGACCCGGCGCAGGTCGGCGGTCGCGGTGTCGGCGAGGCGGCCCAGCGCTCCGGTCACCCCGGCGTTGTTCACCAGCCCCGTCACCGGTCCGAGCCGCTCCTCCGCGGCGGCGAAGAGCCGTTCGACGTCCGCCTCCACGGAGGTGTCCATCCGTACGGTGACGCTGCGCGCCCCGGCCTCGAGCACCTCGTCGGCCACGGCCTCGGCCGCCTCTGTGTCGTGGACGTACCCGATCACGACGTCATGCCCGTCGGCCGCCAGCCGCCGGCAGATCGCGGCGCCGATGCCCCGGCTGCCGCCGGTGACGACTGTCACGAGACGTTTCATGCGGACCTCCATGCGTCTGCGCCGCACTCCCGCCGTGCCGCGCGGCGAGCCCCGTCCGATCAGCCTAGGCCCGCCGGAGCGGGAGCACCTCGCCCGCACGGGGCCGCCCGTCGGGCAGCAGGGCGACGGCCCGTCCCAGGTCACCCGTACGGAGCAATGCGTGGAGCGGGTGCCGCTGCCCCGGGGCGCACCGCGCACACCCCGCTGCGCACCGGCACCACGGGTGGCGAGCCACGCGACGATCAATCGCTCAGTCATTCGATCGACGTCGGCGCCCCGTGTCACGCCGTGCCCACCGTGCCGGCCCGCTAAGCTCGCCCCGGCACGGGGTTTCCGGTCTTCACGGAGGTCAGGACGGCGGGTATCAGTCGTGAGCGCGTCGTCGGAACGCTGACGTTCTGGCTGCGGCCCGCCTTCGCGTTGAGGGTCGTCAACCGGTTCCAGAAGATCGTGGGCTTCGATCGCTCGATGGCCCTGGCGTCGAGCGCCCTGACCGCACTGGTCCCGCTGCTGATCCTCGGCGGCGCCGTGCTGGGCAGTCTCGTGAGCCACGACGCCGCGGACCGGATCATCAGGCACTACGACCTCACCGGGCCGGGCGCCGAGGCGGTCACGTCCCTGTTCTCCCCGGCAGCGGGCACCAGTGCGAGCGTGGGCGTCGTCGGCGCGCTGTTCCTGGTGATCTCCTTGCTCAGCTTCGCACGAGCCGCGCAGCGCCTGATCGAACAGACCTGGGAACTCGATCCGCTCAGCGTCCGCAACACACGCAACGGCCTGTGGTGGATCCTGGCTCTCGGCGGCTATCTGGCGGTCACCGGCTGGCTCCAGACGCTGCTGGGCGGCGGGCGGCTCCACCTGGCGGCCACGGTGTGCGAGGTACCGCTGACCGGGGTGTTCCTGGTCTGGACCGGTCGGCTGCTGTCCGCCAAGCGCGTCACCGCGCGCGGCCTGCTCCCCTTCGGCGTCGTCGCGGCCCTGCTGACCGCGGCCTATTCGGTGGGGGCGGGCGTCTACCTGCCGCGCGTGTTCAACTCCTCCGCCGAGCGCTACGGATCGATCGGTGCGGTCTTCGCGCTGATCTCGGCCCTCTTCAGCGCCATGCTCGTCATCGTCGCCTCGGCGGCACTGGGACGGGAGGTCCATGACGAGCTGACCCGGATCCGTCAGGGCCATCGTCCCTCCGACAACGAGGTCCGCCGTCAGTGGGACAGCGTGGTCGAGCAGACCCGGTCGCGGTGGCGCGCCGCTCGGGAACTCGGCGCTCGGCACCGTTCCCAGGACCCGGGCCACTCGTAGGCGGGGCCGGTGCGGCGCCCGCGGGCGCCGCACCGGCTGCGACGCACCGCCCGGCCCGCGGCACCGGTCGCGCCCGGCGTACCGCCGGCCCGGGGTCCGGCCGCGGCCCGCTCCTCGGGCCGTCGAGCGCCCCCCGTCCGGCGCGTTCCGCGCGGCGCGGGCAGCATGTCCGGAAAGCGGTGCCCACGCGCACACTGGAGCCGTCCGCCGGGTAGCCGCAGCCGACCAGGGGTAGGAGGGCGCCCTATGAAGACGTTCGGCCGCTGGCTCGCCTCCCCGTGGCGGCGTTCGGTGCTCGCCGCGCTCGCGGGGGCGCTGCCCGTGTTCGCCTTCCCCGCGCCGTCGCTGTGGTGGTTCGCCTACGTCGCCCTGGTGCCGTGGATCCTGCTCGCCCGCTCCGCTCCGACCGGGAAGCGGGCCGCGTACGACGGCTGGTGCGGGGGGCTGGGTTTCATGCTGGCCGTGCACCACTGGCTGCTGCCCAGCCTGCATGTGTTCACGGTGGTGCTCGCGGCACTGCTGGGCCTGCTGTGGGCGCCGTGGGGATGGCTGGTGCGGCGCTTCCTGGGCGGGGTGTCCTCGCCGGGGCGGGGGGCCGCCGCCCTCGTGGTGCTGCCGTCGGGCTGGCTGGCGGTCGAACTGGTCCGCTCCTGGCAGGGGCTGGGCGGACCGTGGGGCATGCTCGGCGCCAGCCAGTGGCAGGTGGCGCCGGCGCTGCGGCTGGCGTCGGTCGGCGGGGTGTGGCTGCTGAGCTTCCTGCTGGTGGGCGTCAACGTCGCCGTCGCCGTGCTCGTCGCGGTACGGACGGTGCGGGCGTCCGCCCTGGCCGGTCTCCTCGCAGTGGCCGCGGCGGGTTGTGCCGTCTGGGCGTGGGCGCCGCGCCCGGAGGTCGACGGCCGGGTCCGGATAGCCGTCGTCCAGCCGGGGACGGTCGGCGGCGCCGACAGCGGGCAGCGGCGTTTCGACCGTGAGGAGCAGATGACCCGCGCCCTGGCGGGGCAGCGTGTCGACCTCGTCGTCTGGGGCGAGAGCAGTGTCGGCTTCGACCTGACCGACCGGCCGGATCTGGCCCGGCGGATCGCCGCCCTCTCCCGTGCCACCGGCGCCGACGTGCTGGTCAACGTGGACGCCCGGCGCTCGGACCGGCCCGGTATCTACAAGAGTTCCGTGCTGGTCGGGCCGCACGGTCCGACCGGCGCCCGCTACGACAAGATGCGGCTCGTTCCGTTCGGCGAGTACGTCCCGGCCCGTTCCCTGCTCGGCTGGGCCACGTCCGTCGGCAAGGCCGCCGGCGAGGACCGCGGGCGGGGCACCCGGCAGGTGGTGATGGACGTCGGCCACGGCCTGCGCGTCGGCCCTCTGGTGTGCTTCGAGACCGCGTTCCCCGACATGAGCCGGCACCTCGCGCGGGACGGCGCCGAGGTGCTGCTCGCGCAGTCGTCGACCGCCACCTTCCAGCACAGCTGGGCCCCCGCGCAGCACGCCTCGCTCGCCGCGCTGCGCGCCGCCGAGACCGGGCGGCCCATGGTGCACGCCACGCTCACCGGTGTCTCCGCCGTCTACGGTCCCGACGGGCGGCGCGTCGGACCCTGGCTCGGCACGGACGCCGGCGCGGCGCGGGTGTACGACGTGCCGACCGCGCGCGGCCTCACCCCGTACGTCCGTATCGGCGACTGGCCGGTGCACGCGGCGCTGCTGGTGCTGGCCGCGCTGGGCGTGACGGAGGGCGTGCGGGCGCTCAGGCCGCGCCGGAGCCCTCCAGTACCGTCCGCACCACCCGCTCGCACAGTTCGTGAGTCTCCAGCGCGTCACGGGCACTGAGCACCTTCCCGGCCCGCACCGCGTCGAGGAAGTACAGCACGGCCTGTTCGATCCCGCGCTGCCGGGCCACCGGCACCCAGTCACCGCGGCGCCGCACGGTCGGCTGGCCCTTGTGGTCGACCGTCTCGGCGAGGTTGAGCACCTGGCGCTTGGTGTCCTGCCCGGACACCTCGAGGATCTCCTCGGTCGAGCCGCTGAGCCGGTTCATCACGCCGAGCGCGGTGAACCCGTCGCCGGCGAGCTGGAGCACCACGTGGTGCAGCAGCCCGTCCCGCATCCGGCCGCGCACGGTGATGTCGTCGACCGGGCCCGGCACCAGGAACCGCAGCGTGTCCACGACGTGGATGAAGTCGTCGAGGATCATCGCGCGGGGCTCCTCGGGCAGCCCGACGCGGTTCTTCTGCATCAGGATCAGCTCGCGCGGGTGCTCGGCGCACTGCGCGTACCCGGGGGCGTACCGGCGGTTGAACCCGACCATGAGCGCGACGTCGCGCCGCTCGGCGAGCGCGACCAGGCGCTCGGAGGCGTCGAGGTCGTAGGCGAGCGGCTTGTCGACGTAGGTCGGCACGCCCGCCTCCAGGAGCCGGGTGACGATCTCGGGGTGGACGGCGGTGGGCGCGTGCACGAAGGCGGCGTCCAGACCCGCGCCGAGGAGGGAGTCGAGGTCCGCGTGACGCTGCGCGGCGGGCAGGCGCAGGCCGTCGGCGACCTGTCGCAGCGTCGCGGGCGTCCGGGTCTGCAGGTGCAGCTCGATCCCGGGCCGCGTGCCGAGGACCGGCAGGTACGCCTTCCGCGCGATGTCGCCCAGTCCGATGCAGCCGACCTTCACGTGCTCTCCCTCACCGCTCGTCCGCGCCTGTCCGCACGGCAGCATACGGCCGCCGCGGAGACCGCAGGCCGGCGGTGCCGTCGAACCCCGGCCGCAGGAGTTCCGACGGGGCCCTGGGGAACCGCGGTGATCGCCGCCTCCGACACGGCGGCCGGGTGCGGTCGCGCGCCGTGTCCCGCTTCGACGCGGCGGTCCTGCGGCTCCGCGGCCGACGCGTCCCGTCCCCGGTCGCCCGGTCGCCCTGGCGGACGGACGACCGGGTCGGCGGCGTCCGGTTCGGCATGGACCTTCCACGCCCGGACGCGGGGACCGGTCCAGGTGCGGGCCGGGCCGCGAGAGCCGTCGGAGGGGCCCGGGGCGCAAGGACGAACAAACGGTGTGACGGGCCCGGGGGCGGAAAACGAATGGTGTGACGGGCCCTGGCCGGGCCAGACTCTCGGCATGACGAACGAGCGCCGAGAGCCCGCCCAGAACGCCGACGAACGCACCATGCTGGAAGGCTGGCTGGACTACCACCGGCAGACGCTGGCCTGGAAGTGCGAGGGCCTGACCGACGAGCAGTTGCGCACCGCCGCCGCGGAGCCGTCCGAGCTGTCCCTGATGGGGCTGGTACGGCACATGGCGGAGGTCGAGCGGGGCTGGTTCCGCAGGGTACTGCTGGGGGAGGACGTGGAGCCGATCTATTACACCGAGGAGGACCGGGACGGCGACTTCCACGTCACCGCGAGCGACACCTGGGCCGAGGCCCGTGCCACCTGGCAGGCCGAGATCGAGGCCGCGCGCCGCAGCGCCGCCGGGTTCGGTCTGGACGACCTGTCCAAGGGCCTGGGCCGGTCCACCGGCGAGCCGTTCAACCTGCGGTGGATCTACACCCACATGATCGAGGAGTACGCCCGCCACAACGGCCACGCCGACCTGATCCGCGAGCGCATCGACGGGGCGGCCGGGGACTGAGGGCCCCCCGCCACGAGCGCCGTCGGGTCCGTGCGGGGCCTCCGGCTCCGCGGGCCGCGCGGCGTCACCCCGGGGCCCTTCCACGCACTCCGTACGGGGTGGGAGATCACCCGTGCGGGGCATCATCCGCCGGTGCGCCGTCCACGGGCGGCCCCGAGCCAGCAGAGTTGCGTGGATGCATCGAACGACGACCACCGCAACCCTCCTGGTCACCGTGGCGGTCTCGGCCCTCACCGGCTGTGTCACGGTCCAGCGGCCACCCGCGTCCGGCCCGGCGGCCGCTCCCGCCCGGCCGCCGGCCGCCCACCCGGACGGCAACGCCGGGCCCGGAGCCGTCCAGGCCCCGGCCCGGGAAGCGCTGGAACGCGTCGGCCCGTCCGGCTCACCGGCCCCGGCCAAGCACCCGTCCGCCCAGGCGCCGGCCCCGCAACGGCGCCTGCCACCGCCCTCGCACTCCCCCGGTCGTCGCCCGGAACACCCGACGCCCCGGCACCCGACGCCCCGGCACCAGCGCCCACCCCGTGCGCCGCACACCGACGTCCCCGACCTCGGACACCCGGCACCGGGGAACGCGGACGTCTGCGCCCTCGGCAGGGAGTACGGCCACTGGGCGGCGGACAGCCCCCAGGCGAGGATCTGCGGGCAGGCGTACAGCCGTTGAGACACCCGGTCCGCCCGCGCGGCGCGCCCGGCGGACAGCCTCCGGTCAGCCGGCCGTGACCGATGCCGTGACCGGGTCCCAGTCCGGCGGCCAGGGCAGCGGCCGCGCGACGCCTGGCACGTTCCCACACTCCCCCGAGCCTTCGGGCGGGGCCCCCGCTCGCGGCACCGGGCGGAAAGCCCGAGTGCGTCCGGTACGAGCACTTCCGCCCGGCGCTCCGCGCTTCGGGCGACGACGGGAATGACGACCGGACGGGAACGCGATGACGGGCCCTCTAGGACCGGCGGCGCGGCCCCGGCTCCCCGGTGGAACCCGGGCCGGCCTCGCCCAGCCGCAGTTCCATCCGGTGGATCTCGGCGCGGACCCCGTCGCCGTAGCTGTCCTCGGCCAGGGCGGCGGCCGCGCCGCGGGCCCGGCGGAGGTGGGTGCGGGCCGCCTCTGATCGGCCCAGTTTCACGTAGTCGGCGGCGAGGTTCAGCTGGAGGCGGGGATAGAGGGCGCGGGCCGCAGACGCGCCGTGGTGCGCCGTCGGCCCGCCGTCGGTGAGCTCCTGCGCGGCCGAGAGCGCCCTGAGGTGCCAGGCCAGTTCGTCCACCGGGTCGTCCTGGGTGCCGGCCAGATAGTGGGCGAGCGTACAGCGGTGCAGCGGATCGCCGTCCGCGCCGATCTCGTGCCACAGATCGAGCAACCGCAGCCGGGCCTCCTCCCGGTCCCCCGCGTGGTGCAGCAGGAAACCCTGCCCGATGCGCGTCATCACGTCCGGCGCCGCCTGTTCCCGCCGCTCAGCCACCACGCCTCCAGCCCACGCCGTCGTCCGAACCGCCCCGCCCGTCCGACGCTAGCCCCCGGCACCGGCGAACCGGGGCAGGCGACCCCGGACACGAACGGGTGCCCGACGGCCGGCCCCACCACCGGTACGGGCCCCCGGGGGGGCGGTGACCGGCCGCGGCCTCAGCCGTCAGCCCAGGTTCGGGATCGCCCAGTCGATCGGCTCGTGCCCCTGCCGGGCCACCGCCTCGTCGATCTGGGTGAAGGGGCGGGAGCCGAAGAACTTCTTGGCCGAGAGCGGCGACGGGTGGGCGCCCTTGACCACCACGTGCCGGGTCTCGTCGATCAGCGGGAGCTTCTTCTGCGCGTAGTTGCCCCACAGCACGAAGACCGCCGGGTCGGGCCGGCCGGCCACCGCGCGGATCACCGCGTCGGTGAACTTCTCCCAGCCCCGGCCCTTGTGCGAGTTGGCCTCGCCGGCGCGGACCGTGAGCACCGCGTTCAGCAGCAGCACACCCTGCTCGGCCCACGGCATGAGGTAGCCGTTGTCCGGGATCGGCGTGCCCAGCTCCGTGTGCATCTCCTTGTAGATGTTGCGCAGCGACGGCGGGATCCGCACGCCCGGCCGCACCGAGAAGCACAGGCCGTGCCCCTGGCCCTCGCCGTGGTACGGGTCCTGCCCGAGGACGAGCACCTTCACCTTGTCGTACGGCGTGGCGTCCAGCGCGGCGAAGACCTCCTCGCGCGGCGGGTAGACGGGACCCTTCGCCCGCTCCTCCTCGACGAACTCGGTCAGCTCCTTGAAGTAGGGCTGCTGCAGTTCGTCGCCCAGAACCCCGCGCCAGGACTCGGGCAGCATGGCGGTGTCGGTCACGTCAACGTCCTCACGATGTGCGGTCACTTCCAGGCCACTGAACCTACAGGCGACCACTGACAACGCCCCCACGCCCCCGGGAACTCCCCGCCTACCAGCTCGTCTTGCGGTACAGCTCCCACATCGTCATGATCGTCGACGGGTCGAGCGCGCGCTCGCCGCCCGCGATGTCGTCGCTGGCGGCCACGTACTGCTTGCCCTGCCACAGCGGCAGCAGCCGCGCGTCGTCCACCATGATCTGCTGGGCCCGCTGGAACTCCTTCACCACGGCCGCACGATCGCCCGCACGGCGTGACTCGGGCAACAGCACCTTGGTGATCTCGGGAGCCGGATAGGGCGTGCCGAGGGCGTTCTGCTGCCCCACGAACGGGGCGATGAAGTTGTCGGCGTCGGGGAAGTCCGGTGACCAGCCGCGCCCGAACACCGGGTACTCGCCCTTCTGGTAGCCCACGACGTACGTCTTCCACGGCCGGCCGCGCAGTGTGACGGTGAACAGACCGGAGTCCTCGAGCTGCCGCTTGAGCTCCGCGAACTCCAGGGCGGTCTCGGAACCGTAGCGGTCGGTGGTGTACCAGAGGGTGAGCGGGACCTTCTGGGTGATGCCCGCCGAGGCGAGGACCGCGCGGGCCTTGGCGGCGCTGGGGTCGCCGAAGTCGTCGAAGAAGCCCGTGGTGTGGCCGGTCAGTCCCTTGGGGACCATGGAGTACAGCGGGTCGACGGTGTCCTTGTAGACCCGGTGCGCGATCGCCGCCCGGTCAACGACCTGCGCGACGGCCTTGCGCACGGCGGGCCTGGCGGCCCAGGGGTCCTTGGGGTTGAACACCAGGTAGCTGATGTCGGCGCCGGAGCCCTCGACTATCTGCAGGTTCTTCGAGGCGTTGCCCTGCAGGGCGATGACGTCGTCGGCGGCCAGACCGCGGTAGGTCACGTCGATGCGGCCGTCCCGCAGCGCCTTGACCATGGTGGTGGAGTCCTGGAAGTAGCGGATGGTCACCGCATCGTTTCTGCGGTCGGCGTATCCCTTGTAGTGGCTGTTCTTGACCAGTTCGGCGCGCTTGCCCTCGTCGTACGACCTCAGGGCGTACGGGCCGGAGCCGAAGGCCTTGCCGTCCTTGCGCAGGGTGTGGGCGGAGTAGTCGTCGGGGTCGACGATCGACATGGCCGGGGCGGCGAGCACGAACGGGAAGGTGGCGTCGGGCTTGTTGAGCCGGAAGACGACGTCCCGGTCGCCGGACGCCTGCACCTGGTCCAGGCTGCCGAGCAGCCCGGCGGGGCCTCCGGAGACGTTGATGTTCCTGACGCGGTCGATCGAGTACTTGACCGCGCGGGCGTCCATCGTGTCGCCGTCGGCGAACTTCATGCCCGGGCGCAGCCGGCAGCGGTAGACGCGGTTGGCCGTGTCCGTGAACCGGCAGCTCTCCGCGGCGTCGGGCTGGGGCGTGGTCGCGCCGTTCGGATAGGCGAGCAGCGTCTGGTAGATGTTGCGGAACAGCTCCCAGGAACCGTCCCAGGAGGCCGCCGGGTCCAGTGTGCTGGGCGCGCTGGTGGTCCCCACCACGATCGGTCCCTCGTCGCCCGAGCCGCCGTCCGAAAGGACACCGCACCCGGCGACCAGGGAGACGGACGCCATCACCACCGCCGGCCGCAGGCCTCGGTTCCGGTTGAACACGCGCACGCTCCTCGATCCGCCGTCCCAAGGGTCGGCAGACCATACCGCGGCTCCCGGCCCGGTGAACCCGCAATGAACGCGGTCTTGATCAGCGCGTGACTGACTACGTTGTCATACCGTCCGGTCACCCTCGGTGCCACGACGGCGGGGCCGTTTCCGTCAAGAGGGGCGCGGAAATCCGCGCCGAACGGAAACGGCCCGCGGGCCGGTCAGCCGACTCCGGCGTTGAGGAAGATGCCGCCGTCGACGACGAGCGTCTGGCCGGTGATCCAGTCGGACTGCCCGGAGGTGAGGAACGCCGCCGCGCCGCCGATGTCGGAGGGCACGCCGAGCCGGCCGAGCGGGTAGGACGCGGCCGCCTCCGCCTCACGGCCCTCGTACAGGGCCTGGGCGAACTTGGTCTTCACCACGGCGGGAGCGATCGCGTTGACCCGCACCCCGGGCGCGAACTCGTGCGCCAGCTGCTGGGTGAGGTTGATCATCGCGGCCTTGCTGACGCCGTAGGCGCCGATGAACGGCGAGGGGGCGAGGCCCGCGATCGAGGCGATGTTGACGATCGCGCCGCCGTTCTCCTTCTGCCAGGCGTGCCAGGTGCGCTGGGCGAAGCCGAGCGCGGAGATCACGTTGGTCTCGAAGACCTTGCGCGCCACGTTCAGGTCGAGGTCGGCGATCGGGCCGAAGACCGGATTGGTGCCGGCGTTGTTGACCAGGTAGTCGACACGGCCGAACGCCTCCATGACACGCTCGACGGCCTCCGCCTGGTGCGCCTCGTCGTGGGCCTTGCCCGCGACGCCGATGACCCGGTCGGCGCCGAGCTTGTCGACGGCCTCCTTCAGTGCCTCCTCGTTGCGGCCGGTGATGCACACCCGGTCGCCCCGGGCCACCAGCGCCTCGGCGACGCCGTAGCCGATGCCGCGGCTGGCGCCGGTGACGAGGGCGACCCTGCCGGAGAGTTCCACGGAAGTCATGTCCTTCTTCCCCTAGTTGAGCGGTCCGCCGGCGACGTACAGCACCTGGCCGGAGACGAAGCCCGCGGCGTCCCCCGTGAAGAAGGCGATGGCGTTGGCGATGTCCTCGGGCTCGCCGACGCGCTGCACGGGGATCTGGGTGGCGGCCGCGGCCTTGAAGTCCTCGAAGCCCATGCCCACGCGCTCCGCGGTGGCCTTGGTCATCTCGGTGGCGATGAAGCCGGGGGCGACGGAGTTGGCGGTGATGCCGAACTTGCCGAGCTCCTTGGCGAGGGTCTTGGTGAAGCCCTGCAGACCGGCCTTGGCGGCGGAGTAGTTGACCTGGCCGCGGTTGCCGAGCGCGGAGGACGAGGAGAGGTTGACGATCCGGCCGAAGCCCGCGTCCACCATGTGCTTCTGGCAGGCCTTGGTCATCAGGAACGAGCCGCGCAGGTGCACGTTCATGACGGTGTCCCAGTCCGAGGCGCTCATCTTGAACAGCAGGTTGTCACGGAGCACGCCCGCGTTGTTGACGAGGATGGTCGGCGCGCCCAGCTCCTGGACGACGCGCGCGATCGCCGCCTCCACCTGCGCCTCGTCGGAGACGTCGGCGCCGACCGCGACGGCCCTGCCGCCGGCCGCGGTGATCTTCTCCACGGTGTCCTTGCAGGCGGCCTCGTCGAGGTCGATCACTGCGACGGCGCGGCCCTCGGCGGCCAGACGTACGGCGGTGGCGGCACCGATGCCGCGCGCGGCGCCGGTGACGACGGCTACCCGCTGGTCAGTGGTGGACATTGCTGCTTCTCCTCGCCCTTGAGAGAACCCGGTGTGCGGTGAGCGACCGCTTAGTACCTTCGGTGGATGTGACGCTAGAAGCCCTGGCACCCGGTGTCAACGCCACACCGGGCGCATGTGATCCATTACCTCACCAGCAGGTCCAGCAACCGCTCCGTCTCGGCGGCCGGGTCGGCGGTGAGCCCGGTGTGCACGGGGCCGGGCTGGACGATGGTGGAACGGGGGGCGACCAGCCAGCGGAACCGCCGCCCGGCGTCGTCGCCCGCGGCCTGCCCGGCCGCGGTTCCGCCGGCGCACACGTTCTCCACCGCCGCGAGCGCGGCCCGCACGCCCGCCACGTCCACGGCCGGGTCGAGGGCGAGCAGCCGGGGTTCGTCGAGGTGCGTGCGGGCGCCGACGTAGGCCTTGGCACGGCAGTAGACGAGCACGCCGGCGTTGACGCACTCGCCGCGCTCGACGCGGGGGACGACGCGCAGCAGCGCGTACTCGAAGACGTCGCGGTCACCGCCCTGGCCCGCCCTGGTGATGTGCCGCCCGCCCGCCTGGCGGCCTCCGATGATGTGGTGGTCGCTCACTTGGCCCCCTTGATGCCGTTGATGCGCTCATGGATGACGGCGGCGCGTGCGAGCAGCGGCCGCGCATAGGCCCGCCGCAGGTCGTCGGGCGTGTCGAAGCCGGTCTCGCCGGTCAGCCAGACGTCCGGGATCTCGGCGGTCACCTCGGCGAGCAGCTCCTCGGTGACCAGGGGCGCGAGACGGGCCGCGGCGGCCTCGACGTCGGGCCGGAAGGGGGCTAGCGCGTGGTCGGAGGCGTCGTACGGGCGGCCCGCGGATGCCTCGGCTCCCGGCCAGTTGTGGTGCCAGATCATGGTGGCCCCGTGGTCGATGAGCCACAGCTCGCCGCGCCACCTGAGCAGGTTGGGGTTGCGCCAGGAACGGTCGACGTTGTTCACCAGCGCGTCGAACCAGACGATCCGCCCGGCCTCCTCCTCGTCGACCGGGAAGGCGAGCGGGTCGAAGCCGAGAGCGCCGGAGAGGAAGTCCATGCCGAGGTTGGCGCCGCCGCTGGACCGCAGCAGCTCCTGCACCTGCTCGTCGGGCTCGCCGAGCCCCAGCACCGGATCCAGTCCGATCGTCACCAGCCGGGGCACCCGCAGTCCCAGCCGGCGGGCGAGTTCCCCGCAGACCACCTCGGCGACCAGTGTCTTGCGGCCCTGTCCGGCGCCGGTGAACTTCAGGACGTACGTCCCGAAGTCGTCGGCCTCGACCAGTCCCGGCAGCGATCCGCCCTCGCGCAACGGCGTGATGAAGCGGGTGGCGTTGACTTCCTTGAGCATCGCCCCAGGTTACTGGGGTCTCGCCCGGGAACCCTCCACCGTCTGGACGCCCGGCGCCTACCGGCCGTACCGCTGTGCGGACCACGCGACCGCACCCGGACTCCGCGCCTCCGCAGCGCCACAGCGGGTTCTCCGCGGCCGACGGCAGTGTGCGCGAGAGCCCGGCGATCCGGCCGCTGCCCGCCGGGTCCGCCTCCGTCGCCGGGGAGGAGGACAAGCCGGCCTGAAGCGCCCCCGGCCCCGGCAGCCCGGCCGCCCTTGCGGGAGCGGGGAAGGCGCTCCATCCTCGGGAGATCCCTTCCCGCCGGGGCGCACCGGCCACGGCACGACAGGGGGAGGGCAGGAGAAGAGGGGGCCGCATGACCGCGACGCAGCGCCGGGGGCGGAGGATCATGATGACGCCCGGGGAGCTGGACGAGTTCCTCGCCACCCAGCGCACCTGCCGGGTCGCCACGGTGTCGGCCGGCGGCGCGCCGCATGTGAGCGCGCTCTGGTTCGCCTGGGACGGCACGTCACTGTGGCTCTACTCCGTGGTGCGCAGCAGGCGCTGGGCCGATCTGCGCCGCGATCCCCGGGTCGCGGTCGTGGTCGACACCGGCGAGGAGTACGGCGAGCTGCGCGGCGCGGAACTGATCGGCACGGTGGAGTTCGTGGGCGAGGCTCCGCGCACCGGAGAGCTCTGCGCCGACCTCGACCTTCCCGAGACGCTGTTCGCCCGGAAGCACTTCGGCCTGGAGGAGATGCCGCACGACGGCCGCCACGCGTGGGTGCGGCTGACCCCGGAGAAGATCGTCTCCTGGGACTTCCGCAAACTGGGACCCGCCCGGCCCGCGCCGCGGTGAGCGGGGGCCGGCCCCTTCAGCCGATACGCTCCCCCGCCGCCCGCAGGGCGTCCACCGCCGCGCGGATCGAGGGGCGGCGGTCCGCGTCGGCGCGCCACACCGCGTAGACGTGCCGCCGCACCGCCTGCCGCACCGCGACGGTCCGCACCCCGGCGGGCAGCGGGCCCCGCCCGAGCCGTGGCGCCACGCACACCCCGAGGCCCGCGGCGACCAGGGCCAACTGCGTGGCGTGCTCCTGGGCACGGTGCGCGATGCGCGGTTCGACGCCCTTGGAGCGCAGGGTGTCGAGCAGCCACTCGTGACAGAACTCCTCGTCGGCCCAGGTGATCCAGTCGTCGTCGGCGAAGTCCTCCAGGTCGGCCTCGGTGAGGTCGGCGCGCGGGTGGTTGGCGGGGAGGGCCACGTCGGCGGGGTCGTCGAGGATCGGGGCGCGGGTGAGCCCGTCCGGCACGGGCAGCGGCTTGTTGTACCAGTCGAGGACGACGGCCAGGTCGACGTCGCCGCGCAGCACGGCGCGCAGGGCGGGCGCGGGCTCCACCTCGGTCGTGGTGACACCGAGATCGGGGTGCCGGTCGCGCAGGTGGCACAGCGCCAGCGGGAAGAGCCCCCGCGCCGCCGTGGGGAACGCGCCCAGCCGCAGCTCGCCGACCACCTGTCCGCGCCGGGCCTCCAGATCGGACTGGGCGATCCGCACCTGGGACAGGATGCGTGCCGCGTGCTCGGCGAGCAGCCGGCCGGCGTCCGTGAGCCGCACGCCCCGGCCGTTCCTCGCCAGGAGCTGCTGGCCGACCTCCCGTTCCAGCTTGGCCATCTGCTGGGAGACGGCCGAGGTCGTCACGTGCAGTCCGTCGGCCGCCGCGCTGACCGAGCCGTGCCGGGCGAGGGCGTCGAGGGTGCGCAGGCGCTCCAGGTTCAACATGTAAGTGATGCTACGAGATACTGGGCACGATATCTCGATTGTGCTAAGAGGTTCGGGGCGTGCATCGTACCGGTATGACCACCGCTTCCGCCTCCTCGCCGCCCCCTTCCGTCCCGGCCGCCCGCTCCGGCCGCCCGCTGCACTGGCGGGTCCGGTTCGCGTTCCTGGCGCTGACCTGGGGCTTCAGCTTCCTTTTCATGAAGGTGGGCACGGAGAGCTTCGCCCCCTTCCAGGTCACGCTGGGGCGGCTGGTCTTCGGTACCGCCGTGCTCGCGGTGGCGATGGCGGTGAAGCGGGAGCGGCTGCCGCGCGGTGCGCGCACCTGGGGACACCTGGCGGTCGCGGGCTTCTTCCTGAACGCGCTGCCGTTCTCGCTCTTCGCGTACTCGGAGCTGACGATCCCCTCCACGCTCGCCGGCATCTGCAACGCGACCTCGCCGTTGTGGGGCATGGCCCTGTCCCTCGTCGCCCTCTCGGAGGACCGGCCGACCCGGGTGCGGGTGGCGGGACTCGGACTCGGCTTCCTGGGGGTGCTCACGGTGCTGGGCGCCTGGCAGGGCTTCCACGGCCTGGACGCGGGCGGCACGGCGATGGCCCTCCTGGCGTCCCTGAGCTATCCGGTCGGCTGGATATACGTCCGGCGCACCCTGGCGGGCTCCACCGAGTCCCATCTGTCCCTGACGGGCGGACAACTGCTGCTCGCCACGGCGCAGCTGGCGGTGGTCACCCCGCTGTTCACCGGCGCCCCCGACCACTGGGACGTCGTGCCGCTGCTCGCGATCGCCGCTCTGGGCGCCCTGGGCACCGGTTTCGCGATGCTCGTCCAGTACGGCCTGGTCGCCGAGGTCGGGCCGACGACGGCCCAGATGGTCACTTACTTCGTCCCGATCATCGCCACGACCGCCGGCGTCGCCCTGCTCGACGAGCACCTGACCTGGTCGACCCCGGTCGGTGCGGTGATCGTCCTGGCCGGCGCGGCCCTGACCCAGGCCCGCCCCAGGAGCGGCGGCCGGTCCGCCCGGGCCACGGCGGGCAGGCGCGGGCGGACGGTCCCGGACGTCGAGCGCGGGGCCGGGCAGGCGGGCGGGGACGTCGAGCCCGAGCCCGGACGAACGGTCCGGGCACCGGCGAGCGGGTACGAACGGGCGGTTCGCACCGCCGAGCTCGAAGCCGAGCGCACGGTTCGTCCCGGATCCTGGGCTCCCCGTCCGGAGCCGTCCGGCGGGGGCGCGGGTCCGGCCTGATGCGCACGGGAGACCTCGGAAACGAGGACCCTAGACGTAACCCGGCTCCGGGGCCGGGCCCAGCGCCGCCGCCACGGCGTCCGCCAGCCGCTCGGTGTCCCCGTGCCGCAGGGCGGAGACGGTGATCCGGATGCCCGGGGGCGCGCTCAGCCGGAAGCGTGCGCCGGGGGCGACGGCCCAGCCGGAGTGCAGCAGCCGGGCGACGGCCCCGGTCTCGTCCGGCACCGGCACCCACACGTTCATCCCGCTGCGCCCGTGCGCCGCGACCCCGCGCTCCGCCAGCGCGCCGATCAGCGACTCGCGCCGCCTGCCGTACTCCGCCGCCACCGCGCGGGTGTCCGGCCGCCCGTCCTCCCACAGCCGTACCACGGTCCGCTGGAGCAGCAGGCTCACCCAGCCCGGCCCGAGCCGCTGCCGGCCGCGGACCCGGTCGACGGTGACCTCGTCCCCGGTGAGGACGGCGAGGCGCAGATCGGGGCCGTACGCCTTGGCGACCGACCGGACGAAGGCCCAGTGGCGGGTGGCTCCGGCCAGGGGGTGCAGGGGGAGGTCGACTATCCCGTGGCCGTGGTCGTCCTCGATGAGCAGGGTCTCCGGGTGTGCGCGCAGGACGGCCCGCAGAGCACGCGCGCGCCGGGCGCTCAGCGCGGCGCCGGTCGGGTTCTGCGCCCGGTCCGTGACGATCAGGGCGCGCGCGCCGCCCTCGACGGCCCCGCGTACGTCGTCGGGGAGCGGCCCCTCGTCGTCGACGGCGACCGGCGCCGTGCGCAGCCCGAGCGCCGGCACCAGGTCGAGCGTCCTGCCCCACCCGGGATCCTCCACGGCGACCGTGTCGCCCGCCTTCAGGTGGGCGGTCAGGACCCGCTCGATGCCGTCCAGCGAGCCGGACACCACGGCGAGCGGCCCGTCCGGGACTCCGGCGGCGGCCAGGTCGGCGCGGGCGACGCGCGCCAGCTCCGGCTCCACGGCCGGGTTCCCGTACAGCACCGGTTCGCGGTCGCCCCGCGCCGCCGCCGCCGCGAGGGCCGGCGCCAGTTCCGGCAGCAGCGACCCGTCCGGGTTGCCGCCGGCCACGTCGCGCACGCCCTCGGGCACCTCCACTCGGATGTGGTCCCGCCCGGTGGTGGCGGGCGCGGGCCGCACACGACTGCCCCGGCGCCCGGCGGTCTCGATGACCCCGCGCTCGCGCAGCACCCGGTACGCGGCGGCGACGGTGTTGGGATTGACACCGAGCCGTCCCGCCAACTCCCGCACCGGCGGCAGCAGTCGGCCCGGTTCCAGCTCTCCCGAGCCCACCCCGCGCTCGACGCTCGCGGCGATCTCCGCCGCGCGCCGCCCCTCGATCCGATATCCTCCTAGCACAAACAATATTATGCACTAGTACAATGGAGACCGCAATGCAGGGCACCCGGCAGCCGGCGTCACCGGCCCCCTCCTACACCCCGACCGACCGCACCGTGCCCACCCGCTCCGCGGACCGGGCGTCGTACGACAAGGAGCTGGTGCACGCGATCCTCGACGAGGGTTACGTCTGCCACCTCGGCTTCGTCCGCGACGGCGCACCCGTGGTGCTGCCGACGCTGTACGGCCGGGTCGGCGAGCGGCTCTACGTGCACGGCTCGACCGGCTCCCGCCCGCTGCGCATGGCCGGTCAGGCCGACCCCGGGACAGCGGTGTGCCTGACGGTCACCCACGTCGACGGCCTGGTGCTGGCCCGCTCCGCCTTCCACCACTCGGTCAACTACCGCTCCGTGGTGGTGCACGGCATCGCCCGTCAGGTGACCGACCCGGAGGAGAAGCGGGCGGCGCTGGACGCGCTGGTGGACCACGTCGTGCCGGGCCGGGCGGCCGACTCCCGTCCCGCCAACGCCAAGGAGCTCGCCGCGACCGCCGTGCTCCGCATCGAACTGGCCGAGGTCTCCGCCAAGCTGCGCACGGGCGGCGTGAACGACGAGCCCGAGGACCTCTCCCTCCCCCACTGGGCGGGCGTGGTGCCGGTCCGCAGGGAGTACGGCGCTCCGCTCGCCGACGCCGGCCTGCTCCCCGGGACGGAACTCCCCGGCTACCTCACGGCACTGTGACGCCGGTCCGCACCTGAGCGCCCCGCGAGGACGCCGAGCGGCAGCACCGGCCGGTCGCCCGGTCGCGGCCCCGTCCGGCTCGCCCGCCGAACGCGAACGCGCCGGAGCCAGGGCCGACCGGGCACCGGGCGGACGACGCGGACCACACGGGCCGACCGGCCCGGTCGGCCCGCCGGGCCCGGCGGCCGGCGAGGACCGGAGGGGTCGGGCGGCTCCCCGATGACGGCGGGGGCCGCCCGGCCTCACGCGAGGGCGGGTTCCCGCGCCACTGCCCGCGCCTCGCGCGCCTCCGCCACGGCCAGGCCCGCGACCGACCCGAGCATCAGCGCGGTGCCGATGACGGTCGCCGCCGTCAGGCGCTCGCCGAGCAGGGCGACCGCCAGCACGGCCGCGCTGACCGGCTCGAGCAGCATGATCACGGACACGGTGGCCGAGCGGACCACGGCCGCGCCCGCGAAGTAGAGGGCGTAGGCGAGGGCCGTCGGGACCGTGCCGATGTAGCCCAGCAGCCACAGCAGCCGGACGGGTTCGGCGGTGTGCGGCACCACTCCCTCCACCAGCGCGAACGGCAGCAGACAGAGGGTGGCGACGGCGAACGCTCCCACGGTCGCGGCGAAGTGGTCGGCTCCGACCGCCCGGCCCCACCGGCGGGTGAGCAGCGTCATCGCGCTGTAGCCGGCCGCCGACGCCAGGGCGAGCAGCACGCCCCAGGGGCGCACGGTGGCGCCGCCGCTGCCGAGCACCAGCACGGCCAGCCCGGCGATCGCCCCGGTGACGGCGGTCAGGCCTGGCCCGCCCAGCCTCTCCCCGAGGGTGAGGCGGGCGCCGAGTGCGATCAGCACGGGCCCGGCGCCGAGGGTGACCACGGTCGCCACGGCGAGCCCGGTGCTCTGGACGGCGGCGAAGTAGGCGGTCTGGAACACGGCGAGGCCGACGCCGGTGGCACCGGCCCGCAGCAGCCGACGGCCGGCCGGCACGGGCGCCGCGGTCCAAACGCGCGGACGCAGCAGGCGCGCGGCGAGCAGCAGCGCGACACCGGTCGCGCAGCGCCAGAAGGACAGAGCGGCCGGCCCCATGTCACTGGCCCGGTAGACCAGGGACGCGGCCGCGCCCGCGGTGCCCCAGGCGGCGCCGGCGACGATCAGGTAGAGGAGGCCACGCCCGACGGGCAGGCCGGAGGAGGAGTGCGACACGAGTTCTCTCCGCAGAGGTGCAGAAGTACGGCATGGGCGACCCCGGTCGGACGGGGCCGGCGGACTTCTTCTGCGGGCAACGCGGTTCGGCCCGGCAACCTGCCGGGCTCGTCACCGAAGGGCCCGCCTCAGGCGGCCGGAGGCGGAAGAACGAGCGCGTGCATGATCAGCACACTATGCCGCCGTGCCCCGTGCCGACAACTCCCTCTCCGGGCCGCCGCCCGCCACCGGCTCCGCCGAGCTCCCGGCGGGCGCCGAGGACTGCGCGATGAACGCGCCCAGCAGGACCACGGCGCCGCCGGCGACCTGCGGCGCGGAGAGGTGCTCGCCGAGCAGGACCCAGGCCAGCACGGTCGCGATGACCGCCTCCAGGCACGCCACGACGCCCGCCACCTGCGGTGAGAGCCGGCGCACCGAGAGCACGCCGGTGACGTAAGCCAGGACCGTGGCGACCAGCACGATCCAGACCAGCAGGGCCACGGCCGGCACCGCGGTGCCGTCGAGGGACGCGGTGTGCGCGAGCACCGGCCAGCGCAGGTTCCAGGGGCGCGCCACGACCGTCAGGACGACGGCGCCGACCAGCAGTCCGTACGCGATGACGCCCAGCGGGTCGGGGGCCGCGTCACCGGCGTCGCCGCCCTGGTCGGACAGGACGAAGTAGCCGACCTGACAGCAGGCGGCGCCCAGGGCGAGCAGCAGTCCGAGGGGGTCGAAGCCCAGGCCGGACCAGACCTCGACGACACAGGCGAGGCCGCCGGCCGCGAGGACCACGCCGACGGCGGCGGCCCGGGTGACCGGCCGCCGCTGTACGAAGCGGACCCAGCCGAGCACCAGGGCCGGCGCCAGGTACTCGACGAGCAGCGCGACTCCGACGGGAATGCGGGAGAGCGCGGCGAAGTAGCAGGCCTGGACGCCCGCCACGGCGAGCAGTCCGAAACCGGCGACCAGGGCGGGGCGGCTGCGCGGCAGCGCGCGGTGCCGCACGGCCAGCGGCAGCATGACGAGGGCCGCGCCGGTGACGCGCAGCCACACCACGTGCAAGGGGTCGAGGCCCGCCTCGATCAGCGGCTTGGCCGCGACCCCGGAGCCGCCGAAGGCGACGGCGGACACGAGCGCGAGAGCGAGCCCGACGCCCTTGCCGGACCGGCCCTGACTGATCGCAGACGTACGCATCGGCACATGATGACAGGCGATGACATGACCGTCACCCCGGATGGCACCTGTCTCACTCGCTGGACGCCCGACCGCTCCCACCGGCCGTCCCCCTCCGCCGCCCCGGCGCGTCCCCCGGCAGTCCCCTGTCGGCCGCGGTCGGCCGCCGTCGGCCCGGAAGGCGGCTCCGCGAAGGCGCTGACGACGAGGGGCGCCACGCGGGCGGCGGCGCACCCCTCAGGACGCGGCCGGTCACGGCCGCCGCGACCGCGTGGGGCAGTCCGCCCGCGGACTCCGCCGCCCGGGTGCGCTCGTCCCGTCAGCCGTCGGCATCGTTGTCCACTCGTGCCGCCAGCTCCCGGGGATCGATCCCCGCGCGGGCGAGCACCTCGACGGCCCGCGCCCCGGGGTCGGCGACGACCGCGGCGAGCAGGTCGAGACCTCGCGCCCGGTGGTCGCCGCGCCGGGCGGCACGGTCCCGGGCGAACTCCAGCGCGGCCGACGCCGCGGGCGAGCAGCCGTCGGTCCCGGACCCCGCCGCCACCGCGCCGCCCCTCGGCGGGCCCGCGGCCACCGCCCCGGCCGCCTCCGCCGCGGTCACCAGGGGCAGGGCGCCGGAATCCTCCACGGTGCCCTGCCAGCGCAGCCCGTAGCCGATGCTGCGCTGCACGAGATAGCCGAGCAGCCGCACGATGCGTGGCCCGCCGTCGAAGGCGGCGCGCACCTCCGGGTCGGACTCCAGGAGCGTGTGCAGCAGGTGGGCGGTGTCGATCTGCCGGTCCCCGTCCCGCACCGCCCTTCTGCGGGCGGCGGCGACCACCGCCGCCAGCTCGGCACTGAGCCCTGCGTCGTCGTCCGGACCGCGCCCGTCCTGTTCGTGGGCCGACTGCCCGGGGATACGGTGTTGCACGACTCCCAGCCCATCAGTCCGCCGGGCTCCGGTCATCCACGGCGGGAAGCATTTACGCGTCCCACGAGAAGTGGACGCCACCGGCAGGAATCTCCTCCTTACGGATGAGATCAGGCCAATCCGACCAGGATCCTCCGGGGAATCCCACAGCCCCGGCGGCACACCGGCCGCCGGCCCACCGCAGCGACACGCCGAGAGGCCCCGCGGTTCGTTCCACGGGGCGCCCCCCGCCCGGTCCCTCCGCACCGGAGGACGATCGGCCCTCGTCGCTGGAGGCTCAGTCCTCGTCGGCGAGGATCAGATACAGCTTCTTGCGGGCCTCGTTGACGACGGCGAGCGCCTTCTCCCGCTGCTCCTTGCTGCCGGTCTTCCAGACCTGGCCGAAGGCCTCCATCAGACCGAAGCCGGCCTGGCGGATCTCACCGAGGGCCTCCCAGTCCACCCCGCGCGAGGCCTCCTCCCAGGGGGCGTCCGGTCCCTCGGCGGCCGCGGCGCGGCCGGAGTCGGTGAGCGAGTACAGCTTCTTGCCGCCCTCGCTCTCACTGGTGATCAGGCCCTCGTCCTCCAGCAGCTGGAGGGTGGGGTAGACCGAGCCGGGGCTGGGCTTCCACGCGCCGCCGCTGCGCTCGGCGATCTCCTGGATCATCTCGTAGCCGTGCATGGGACGGTCCTTGAGGAGGGCCAGGATCGACGCCCGTACGTCACCGCGCCGCGCCCTGCCGCGCGGCCCGCCACGCCCTCGGCCGCCCCAGGGGCCCGGACCGCCGAAGCCAGGTCCGAATCCGGGACCGCCCGGCCCGAAGGGCCCGAAGGCCGCACGCCGCGCGTCGAAGCCGCCCAGGCCGCGCCGGGGACCGTCGTGCCGGTGTCCACGCTCGTATCCGTGGGTACGCATCGCAACCACTCCATTCCATCGTTGATCTGTCGCGATGCTTCAACGATATATCGGAGGAGTTGGACCGACAACCCCCTTCCGAACCGCGGCCTCCCCGAATCCCAGGCCGCCGACCGCCGATTGGCCTTGGTCCCGGACTCCTGCGGCCCCCTACCGTCAGGGCATGCGCATCCGAATCGTCGACGCCTTCACCGACCGTCCCTTCGCCGGCAATCCCGCGGGGGTGCTGCTGCTCGACGCCTTCCCCGAGGACGACTGGCTCCGGAAAGTGGCCATGGAGGTCAACCACGCCGAGACGGCGTTCGCGCACCGGCTGCCCGAGGGCGCCGAGGCGGACTGGGCGCTGCGCTGGTTCACCCCCGCGACCGAGGTGGCGATGTGCGGCCACGCCACGCTCGCCACCGCCCACGTCCTGCACACCACCGGCGCCCAGGCCGGACCGGTGCGTTTCGCCACCCGCAGCGGCGTGCTCATCGCCACGCCCGACGGCGACGGCGCGATCACCCTGGACTTCCCGACCGCCCCGCTCACCGCCGTCGAGGTCCCCGACGGGGTCGCCGAGGCCCTGGGAACCGAGCCGCGCACCGCCTTCGACACCGGCCCGAACGTCGGTGACCTGCTGCTGGAACTCGCCGACGAGAAGACCGTCCGCGACCTCGCCCCCGACCACAAGGCGCTCGCCGCCCACTCCACGCGCGGCGTCATCGCCACCGCCCGCGCCGAGGACCCCGCCCGCGGCTACGACTTCGTCTCCCGGTGCTTCTTCCCGAACGTGGGCATCGACGAGGACCCGGTCACCGGCAGCGCGCACACCGCGCTGGCCCCCTACTGGGCCGAGCGCCTGGGCCGCCCCGACCTCACCGGCCTCCAGGCCTCCGCGCGCGCCGGCCGCGTCCGCACCGCGCTGCGCGGCGAACGCACCCTGCTCACCGGTCGCGCGGTCACCGTCATCGAAGGCGAACTGCGCGCCTGACCGGACGGGGAAGGGGGCGTACCCGGCATGCGTACGCCCCCTTCGGCACCCCCGCGCGGCCGGCTCAGGCGGTGGGCAGCCAGTCCACCCTCCCGGCCAGCAGGGCGTAGCCGACGAAGGCTCCGATGTCGAGCAGGGAGTGCGCCACCACCAGCGGGCCGACCCGGCCCCACCGCCGGTAGAGCCGGACGAAGACCACGCCCATCACCATGTTGCCGACGAATCCGCCGACGCCCTGGTAGAGGTGGTACGAGCCGCGCAGTACGGAACTGGCGACCAGCGCCGTCCCCGCCGACCAGCCGAGCCGGTCGAGCCGGCGCAGCAGGTAGCCGACGACGATGACCTCCTCCAGCACCGCGTTCTGCAGCGCGGACAGGACGAGCACCGGGTACTTCCACCACACCTCGGGCAGCGCCTCCGGCACCACGGTGAGGTTGAACCCCAGACCGCGGGCGGCCAGGTAGAAGGCGATTCCGGTGCTGCCGATCACCGCCGCGACCGCGGCCCCGCGGCCGAGGTCGGGCCACGGACGGGTGCGGTCGAAGCCGAGCGTGCGCAGGCTCCGCCCCTCCCGCAGCAGGAAGTGGGCGACGAGGGCGACGGGTACGAGGGCGGTGGCGATTCCGAAGAGCTGCCAGGCGAGGTCGAGCCAGGGGCGCCCCGGAGCGGCGGAGGCGTTGAGGGTGGCCGCCTGGTCCTTGAGCCCGCCCGGCTTGGTGACCGACCCGACGAAGCTGATCAGGGCGGACACCCCGCTCGCCCCGAGGGAGAGCGCCAGGACCAGCAGTGTCTCGTCGCGCAGGATCCGTCGCGACGGCGGCTCACGCCAGAAGGAATCGGCCCCGGGCCCCGCCTCCGCCTGCACACCAGCCTCCAGTACCACCGTCGTCGGAGGTCACAGCTTGCCCGATCCGCCCCGCGCGGGCACGGGCGGCCCCTGGCCGTGACTCTCCCGACGTACGTGGCCCGCGACGCCGCGCCCCCGGCGAGCCCGGCCGGGACCGGCGCCGCCCCACCCGTCTCACCCCAGCGGAACGGGCGCCGGCAGGCCGGCCGGCCAGGTGTGCACCGGCTCGCCGAGGTGCATCAGCTCGCAGTACCGGCGGGTCGTGGCGGCCAGGGCGTCCTCCCGGCTGAGCCCCTTCTCCAGCGCCCGGTGGAAGGTCGCCGCCTGCCACTGGGCGCCGTTGGTCCGACGACGGCACCGTTCCTCGATCACCCCGAGGTAGAGGTCCCGGTCCGCCGGCTCCACGCCCCACGCGCTCAGACCGGCCTCGGCGAGCGGCAGCAGTTCGTCGCGGACGAGGCTGACGGCGTCGACCTCGGCCGTACCGGAGTACCGGCCGCGCCGGGGCCAACTGAACCGGGCGTCGATACCGTGCCGGCACGCGGCGTCGAAGTTGGCCGCCGCCGCCTCGAAGGGCAGCCGGGTCCACACGGGCCGCGGCTCCTCGGCGAGGGCGCGGACGAGACCGTAGTAGAAGACGGCGTTGGCGATCACGTCGGTGACGGTGGGTCCGGCGGGCAGCACCCGGTTCTCCACCCGCAGGTGGGGCACGCCGTCGGCGATGTCGTAGACCGGGCGGTTCCAGCGGTAGATGGTGCCGTTGTGCAGGACGAGCTCGGCGAGCTTGGGGACACCGCCCTCGGCCAGCACGTCGAGGGGGTCCTCCTCGTCGCAGATCGGCAGCAGGGCCGGGAAGTAGCGCAGGTTCTCCTCGAAGAGGTCGTACGCGGAGGACACCCACCGCTCACCGAACCAGGTGCGCGGCCGCACGCCCTGTGCCTGGAGCTCCGGCGGGCGGGTGTCGGTGGACTGCTGGAACAGCGGCGGCCGCGACTCCCGCCACAGCTCGCGCCCGAACAGAAAGGGCGAGTTCGCCGCCACGGCGATCTGCGCGGCACTGGCCGCCTGCGCCGCGTTCCACACGTCCGCGAAGCGGTCCGGCGTGACCTGGAGGTGCAGCTGCACGGAGGTGCAGGCGGCCTCGGGCGCGATCGACTTGGAGGAGCAGGCGAGGTGCTCGACCCCGTCGATGTCCAGCGCGAAGTCCTCGCCGCGGGCCGCGACGATCTGGTCGTTGAGCAGCGCGTACCGGTCGACGTCGGAAAGGTTGGAGGAGACCAGGTCGTCCCGGCCGAGGGTCGGCAGAATGCCGATCATCGCTATTCCGGCATCAACCTCCCCGGCTTTTCGGTCGGCATATGCCAGTGACGTCCTCAACTCCTCCGCCAGCCGGTCGAAAACCCGGCCGCCCAGCCGGTGCGGGGCGATGTTGACCTCGAGATTGAACATCGCGAGTTCGGTCTGGAAGTCACGACTGGCGATGCGCTCGAGTACTTGCGCATTCAGCATTCTGGGCATCCCGTCGGAACCGACGAGATTCAGTTCGATCTCCAGCCCCATGAGATTCTTCGGCCGGTCGAACCGCTTCTCCTGCAACAGTCGCTCCAGTCCCGTCAGGCACCGCCGGAGCTTGTCGCGGTAGCGGTTGCGATCGGACAGGTCGAACTGGCCTGCCACGACCTTCTCCCCCATCGCAGCATCCCTCCTCGCTCGGGCGGGCCGGAGATCCGGCCGCCTGGGTCCCGGTCAGGTGGGATGATGCCCCGCCATCGCGATCGATAACGTCCCATCGCCGCCCCGCACCGACTACTCTGGCCTGGTGTCACCAGAGGCACATTCACGGGGCATGGAGCACCCAGCAGTTTCGGGTACCCCAGTGAACTCGTGAGAAACGCCGACGACATCGAGCCGTCCACCGCGCGGACGCAACCCGAGGTCATCGCGGTGCACCCTGCTCAAAAGCAGGACGATTACCGCGAATCTCCGGCCGAATGAACCCTTGTTGTTCACGCCGGAAACGACTAGGCGAAACACCATCTGAACATTTGTCGTATAAACTCTGCACCACGGCAGAAGCAGGCTCGCGCGGTTCTGGATCCGCAGTCAGGGCCGTATGCGGCATGCCGCACTGAGCACATCCCTCACCTGTTCACCAGGACCCGGCTCCGCCCCCTCCTGTCCGAGAGCTGACAGCGTCGTCCGCCCCCGTGCCACCGTGCCTGTCGATTGAGAGGCGACCCACCATGCCGCTGCACGTCCCCCCGGCACCCGCCCCCGCACTGCGTTCCGTCCTCACGGCGCTCGGTTCCCCCACCGCCGTGCGTGAAGCTCCGACCCCCGCCCTGCGCGCGGCCCAGGAGCCCGCGACCCCCGAGCTTCCGCTGCCCGTGCACGTCCTGGAGCGGATCACCCCCGAGGGCGTCTCCGCGACCCGGCTGGCCGGCTGGCGCTTCCTGATCCGCTGCGGCGACCACGCGGTGGCCGCGGCCGAGACGATGCTGACCCCCGACGGCTGGGCCTTCTCGCACTTCTTCGAGGGCCCCTACGTCACCTCCACCGAGCGCGCGCTGCGCCAGGCGGAGACGATGACCCACTCGTACCAGCCGCGTCTGCTGTCGATGCCGAGCCTGTACATGCTCACGCTGTGGCTGCACGGCGACCTCTCCGACGACGGCGCCGGCGGCCATCCCGCCGCCACCGACCTGCTCGTCCCCCTGGCGCCTGCCCCGCCCGGCATACCGGCGCACGTGCCGCACCGGGTCGCCGACCTGCTGCCGGTCCTCACCCACCGGGCGACTCCCGTGCGCCTCCTGGGCTCGCCCGCCTGACCCCGCCGCTCGGATCGCCCCAGTACCCCGCTGCCGGAAGCCCCGGAAGCGGGGTACTGCCGTCGCCACCCGCCGGCCTCGCTCCGGACTCCGCTCGTACGGGCCGCGAACGGCTCCCATGAGCCCCCGGGGGTGACCGGCCCGGTCGGACTAGTCACATCCGGCCACCGCGAACCACCCGAAGGAAGGGTGCGGTTGGGCTGAACCGCTCGCCCGGGTGACGCGTCTCCAACCTGTGAGAAGCGGTGCCGTGAAATCCCTGCGGAATCACGCCCGTGGGGCAACACTGGTTCCAGTCCGACTTATCAAACGGGGGGCGGCCATGGAGAACGCCATCAGCCGCGGGACGGACACGACAGCCATCCCGGACCACACATCAGAGCGAAAGATCCCGCCCATGTGCCAGCATCAGCCACCGTGCCCGACAGCCGACTCCGCCGACCGGGAAAGCGCCCGTCTCGTGGCGCACCACCCGGAGCAGGGCTGGAGTCTGCTGTGCAACGGCGTCCTCCTCTTCGAGGACACCGGTGAGCTCCTGCCGGACGGCAAGATCATCGCCCCGCACCGCCCACTGGGCGCCGACCGGGTGATGACCGCAGCCTGAGCGCGACGGGCGGCCGGATCCGGCGAACCGCCCGCGGATCACCAGGGGCCGGCCCGCACGCACCCGTGCGAACCGGCCCCGAAGCATGTCCGGCGACGACCACGCCACGCGGTCGCCGCGCGACCCCGCGGTCATCCCCCGAGCGCCTCGCGCAGCGCCTGGTACGCCGGCTTCGGCCGCGGCCGCTCGTCCCGCGGCAGCGCGGCGCCCTCCTCGGGGAAGACCCCCGGGATCCACGAGTACTTGTCGGTGTGGTCCCACACCGTGACGCCCACACACTGCCGGACGGCGAGGCACGCCCGGGTCAGGTGTCCGTACCACGTGGCCTGCTCGGCCGGCTGTCGAACTCGCTGCCGTGGAGCCGGGTGTAGGCGCCGTCGGTCAGTCCCGGGTTGTCGGTGGCGCTGCCGAGTAGCGGCCGTGGCGGTGGGCCAGGTCGGCGAGGGAGGGGGCCGCTCGTGCGCCTGGGGCCGCGCCGCGGGACCGGTGGCGACGCCCGCGGCCACGAGCGTGGCCGCGAGCGCTCCGGCGAGCCGGCGGCGGATGAGGCGGACGGTGGTTCGGGGCATGGGACGGCTGCTCACTGTGGGCGGGGACACCTGTTGAGGGGACACCCTGTTCCGAAATTTTCGCTCACCATTCGGAAAGCTGCGGTGCACCCTGAGGGCCCCTCCCCCCGGACGGCAGCCCCCCGTGCGGTGCGGGTTCGCGGACGACCGCGCACCGGTACGCGGCTCCGTCAGGCCGCCCCGCCCGCCGCCCCGGGGTCCGCGGGCGCCTCCGCGTAGTCGAACCAGTCGAACGCCGCGCCGCCCTCGGTGACGTACATGCCGATCACCCGCCCGGTGAACCCGCCGGCGACCTGGGTGGACAGATAGCGCCCGTCCAGCTCGGCCAGCGGCACGAGGCCCTCGGTGCCCTCGACCGAGAAGGTGATCGCGTCGGGGCCCGCCTGCGCCCTGATCCCGGGGGCCCGGCCGCCCGGGGCGGTCACGGTGGGCGGGGGCACGTCGCGGGTCCGCGTTCCGACCACGAGGGTGACGGGCCCCGGAGGAACGGGCTGCTCCGCGATCCGCTGCCGCACCGGCCCGATCCGGGCGACCACGCTCGCCACTCCCCCGCCGATCTCCAGGTCGTAGTGGTGGGCCTCGTCCAGGCGGACGGACAGACCGGCCCGGCCCTCGCCCGGGTCCAGGCGAGCCGCCACCCGGCACTGCGGATGCTGCTGGCGGCGTCCGACGAAGGTGTGGCCGGGCCGGTCGAGACTGTCGCCGGTCGCGGTCAGTGTCAGCCACCCCGGACGCCTGGTCAGCGACCACGAGCCGTCCGGGCGGCCGCGCGGCGAGATCCACTGCGGGGCCAGGACCGGCGCGTCGAAGTCGTCGCGTCCGGGCGACGGCGGGAAGGGGTGCCGGGCCGCCGGGGCCGGGTGCCGCTCCCGCACCGGGCCGACCACCGGCCACCCGTCCACCCATTCCACCGGGGCCAGGAAGGTCTCCCGGCCGAGCACGTGGAACTCCGGGAACCAGCCCCGGGGCCGGGTGCCGAGCAGCAGCATCCACCAGGTGCCGTCCGCGGCCTGGACCAGGTCGGCGTGACCGGTGCACTGGATGGGCGAGGCGGTGCCGCGGTGCGAGAGGACCGGATTGTCCGGCGCCGGTTCGTAGGGGCCGCGCGGGGAACGGGCGCGGGCGATCGAGACGCTGTGGCCGGAGGCGGTGCCGCCCTCGGCCAGCAGGAGGTACCACCAGTCGCCGACGCGGTACAGGTGGGGCGCCTCGGGGTCCCGCATGCCGGTCCCGGACCACACCTTCAGCGGCCCTTCCAGCACCTTCCCGGTCACGGGGTCGATCCGGGCCAGCCCCACGCCCGCCACGGCGCACCAGCAGGTTCCGTCGTCGTCCCAGGCCAGGTCGGGGTCGATGCCGGGCAGGTCGATCCAGACCGGGTCCGACCAGGGCCCCTCCGGGCGTTCGGCGGTGACGAGGAAGTTGCCCCCGCTCGCCACGTTCGTCGTGATCACGTGGAAGCGGCCGTCGTGGTACCGGATCGTCGGGGCGTAGATCCCGGCGGAGGCGGGCAGGTCGTCCGGCAGTTCCAGCTGCCCCGGCCGGTCCAGCACGTTGCCGATCTGACGCCAGTGGACCAGGTCCCGGCTGTGGAACAACGGAACGCCGGGGAAGTACTCGAAGCTGGAGCACACCAGGTAGTAGTCATCGCCCACCCGGCACACGCTGGGGTCGGGATGGAAGCCGGGGATCACCGGGTTGTCGTACGTCCGCATGACCGTCATACCCTCCACAGATCCGAAAGTTTCGCCTCTTGTGGCGACCCTTACGGAGTCCGCACTGTAGGGGCGGTCACGACCCCGGGCAAGGGAGTCGATCAGCGGGGACGGTGCGGCCGGGCGGCGCTGCCGGGGCGTCAAGAAGGGGCGGCGACGCGTCAGAGGTCCGTCAGCGGGCGCCGCACCCGCGTGGTGGGGATCTACTGTCGGGTTCATGGGGCACCGCGACGACGTACGGCCGGGCTCGGGCGCACCCGCGCTGCGGTCCGGCCGGGTGGCGTACGACCGCCACTGGGCGCTGGAGGCGCGCACCTCGGTCCGCTCCTCGGTGTCCCTGCTCGTCCTGCTGCTCCTGATCGACGCGGGCACGGGCTGCCTGACCTGGTGGCGCGGACTGCTCTGGGGCGCCCTCGCGGTGCTGCTCCTCCTGGTGCTCTGCCCGCCCCGGGTGAGCGCCGGCGAGGGCTGGCTGGAGTCCCGCTCGCCGCTCGTCGCCCGTCGGGTCCGCACCGATCTGCTGAGGTCGGCGCGGGCGGCGGACGGCGTCTCACGGCGGGTGGTCCTGCGGGACGTCCTCGGCGCCCGGGTGGAGATCGACCTGCGGGTCCTGACGGACAACCCGGAGCTCTGGCACCGCCTGCGGGAGGACATCGGCCGTTCGGCGGCCGGCGGCAGTCTGCGGGACGACGGGACGGGCGAGCGGCGGCTCGCGCGGCGGATGGACCGCGAGACGGCGCTGGCCGTGTTCCGGGTCTCGGGACTGGAGCCATGACGTGTCCGCCGCCGGCCCGGCGGTTCGAGCGGCCGGCGGGACACCCACGCCCCGACCGGCCCGACCGGTGCGAACCGGCCCTCCTCCCCCGGCCCCCGGTGACCCGGCGTCGCCACGGCCGGTATTGACGGAAGATTGACGCCCACCGGGCGCGGTACCCGGGGCCCGGGCGTCACTCTCCGCATACGCTGGCGCCCCCGTCCGCGAGATGGGCCGATCCACACGCACGAGCCGCACACCAGGAGCAGGGCCGATGGCCACCACCGAGCACCCTCCCAGCCGTCTGCGCGCCTGGATGCTGGAGGGCCTGTCCGACATGGGCAAGGGCGTGCAGCAGGCGCCGCACGCCGCGCCGGAGCCCCCGCACAAGGGACAGCGGTGGTGGCGGGTGATGTGCCTGACCGGTGTCGACTACTTCTCGACGCTCGGCTACCAGCCGGGCATCGCCGCCCTGGCCGCCGGTCTGCTGTCGCCGGTCGCCACGCTCGTCCTGGTCCTGGTCACCCTGGTGGGCGCGCTGCCGGTGTACCGCAGGGTGGCGGAGGAGAGCCCGCACGGCCAGGGCTCCATCGCCATGCTGGAGCGGCTGCTGTCGTTCTGGCAGGGCAAACTGTTCGTCCTGACCCTGCTCGGCTTCGCCGCCACCGACTTCCTCATCACCATCACCCTCTCGGCCGCCGACGCCTCGACCCACCTGGTGGAGAACCCGCACCTGACGAGCACGCTGCACGGCCACCAGATGCTGATCACCCTCATCCTGCTGGCGTTGCTCGGCGCGGTGTTCCTCAAGGGCTTCCTGGAGGCGATCGGCGTGGCGGTGGTGCTGGTCGCCGCCTATCTCGCCCTCAACGTCGTGGTCGTGATCGCCGGCCTGTGGCACGTCCTCACCGCGGGTCACCTGGTGACCGACTGGACCGGCGCCCTGACGACCCAGCACGGCAGCGTCTTCGCCATGGTCGGCGTGGCGCTGCTGGTCTTCCCCAAGCTCGCGCTGGGCCTGTCCGGCTTCGAGACCGGTGTCGCCGTCATGCCGCACGTGCAGGGCAGTCCGGGCGACACCGAGGAGCGGCCGGCCGGACGCATCCGGGACACCAAGAAGCTGCTCACCACGGCCGCGCTGATCATGAGCTGCTTCCTGATCGCCACCAGCTTCATCACGACCCTGCTGATCCCGGCGCCGGAGTTCCGGCCCGGCGGCAAGGCCAACGGGCGGGCGCTGGCCTATCTGGCGCACCACTACCTCGGCAACACGTTCGGCACGGTGTACGACATCTCGACCATCGCCATCCTCTGGTTCGCGGGAGCCTCCGCGATGGCCGGGCTGCTCAACCTGATGCCGCGCTACCTGCCCCGCTACGGCATGGCCCCGCACTGGGCCCGCGCGGTCCGGCCGATGGTCCTCGTCTTCACCCTGATCGGCTTCCTGGTCACCTGGATCTTCGACGCCAACGTCGACAAACAGGGTGGCGCGTACGCCACGGGCGTGCTGGTGCTGATCAGCTCCGCCGCGATCGCGGTGACGATCGCCGCCCACAAGGCCGGGCAGCGCAACTGGTGCGTCGCGTTCGCGGTGATCGCGACGGTGTTCCTCTACACGACGGTCGTCAACGTCATCGAGCGGCCCGACGGTGTGAAGATCGGCGCCTGCTTCATCGTCGGCATCATCCTGGTGTCGCTGCTGTCCCGGCTGGCCCGCGCCTTCGAACTGCGCGTCACCAGCGTGACGATGGACTCGATGGCGGAACGTTTCACCCGGGACATCGCCAGTCGCAGGATCCGGTTCATCGCCAACAAGCCTGGCCGCCGGGACAAGGCCGAGTACCACGACAAGATCGAGCAGATCCGCGCCGACAACGAGGTCCCGGAGACGGAGGACTTCGTCTTCGTCGAGGTGACGGTCACCGACCCCTCGGAGTTCGAGGCCGGCCTGACGGTGCGCGGCGAGGTCCTGCACGACCGCTACCGCGTCCTGACCCTGGAGTCCGCCGCGATCCCGAACGCGCTGGCCGCCCTCCTGCTGCACGTCCGCGACGTGACGGGCCGCACCCCGCACATCTACTTCGAGTGGACCGAGGGCAACCCGTTCCGCAACTTCCTGCGCTTCTTCCTCTTCGGTCAGGGCGAGGTGGCCCCGGTCACCCGCGAGGTACTGCGCGAGGCGGAACCGGACCGCGCCAAGCGCCCCCGCGTGCACACGGGCTGAGCCGCGGGCACGCGCCGCCGCCCCGCCGTCCGGTTCACCGGACCGGGGCATGCGGCCCGATCCCCGTCGCGGGGCGGGCGGGAGTTTGAGGACGGGGACCGGGGGCCTATCGTGACCGGCATGCAGTCCTACACCATCGGCCAGGCCGCCCGCCTGCTCGGCGTCAGCCCGGACACCGCGCGACGTTGGGCGGACGCGGGCCGGGTGAGCACCCACCGCGACGAGAGCGGCCGGCGGCTCATCGACGGACGGGACCTCGCCGCGTTCTCGGTGGAGCTGGCCGGCTCCGGCGGCGAGGAGGACCCCTCCTACACCTCGGTCCGCAACGCCTTCTCCGGAATCGTGACCGCCGTCAAGCTCGGCGACGTGGCGGCCCAGGTCGAGATCCAGGCCGGCCCGCACCGCCTCGTCTCGCTGCTGACCCGTGAGGCCGTGGAGGAGCTGGGCCTGGAGGTCGGCATGGAGGCCACCGCCCGCGTGAAGTCGACGAACGTGCACATCGACCGGGCGTGACCCGGCCGCGCCGCCCCGCACCGCGTACGACAGCCCGGCCGGGCCCGGCCGGGCTGTCGTACGCCTCCGGGCCGGGGCCGCCGCTGTGCCACGGCAGGGCCCCGGCCCGGCTCCCTACCGGAGCCGGGCCGGGGCCCACAGGCGGCAGAGCCGTGCCGCCACGCCGTCTTCCGCCGTCCGCGTCGCTCAGTCCTCGTAGGCGTCCAGCGGCGGGCAGGAGCAGACCAGGTTCCGGTCGCCGAACGCCTGGTCGATACGGCGCACCGGCGGCCAGTACTTGTCGGCGGCCGCGACACCGGCCGGGAAGACGGCCTCCGCCCGGCTGTACGCGTGCTTCCACTCCCCGCCGAGCGCGCCCGCGGTGTGCGGGGCGTTGCGCAGCGGGTTGTCCTCCGCGGGCCACTCGCCCGAGCCGACCTTCTCGATCTCGGCGCGGATCGCGATCATCGTGTCGCAGAACCGGTCGAGCTCGGCCAGGTCCTCCGACTCGGTCGGCTCGATCATCAGCGTGCCGGCCACCGGGAAGGACATCGTCGGCGCGTGGAAGCCGTAGTCGATCAGGCGCTTGGCGACGTCGTCCACGGTGACGCCGGTCGCCTTGGTGAGCGGGCGCAGGTCGATGATGCACTCGTGCGCCACCAGGCCGCCGGGGCCGGTGTAGAGCACCGGGTAGTGCGGCTCCAGGCGCTTGGCCACGTAGTTGGCGGACAGCACGGCCACCTGAGTGGCGCGCTTGAGGCCCTCGCCGCCCATCAGCCGGACGTACGCCCAGGAGATCGGCAGGATGCCGGCCGAGCCCCACGGCGCGGCCGAGACCGGCCCGACCCCGGTCTCCGGCCCGGCCTCCGGCTGCAGCGGGTGGTTGGGCAGGTAGGGCGCCAGGTGCGACCGTACGGCGACCGGGCCGACGCCGGGACCGCCACCGCCGTGCGGGATGCAGAACGTCTTGTGCAGGTTCAGGTGGGAGACGTCGCCGCCGAAGTGACCCGGCTTGGCGAGGCCGACCAGGGCGTTGAGGTTGGCGCCGTCGACGTACACCTGGCCGCCGGCCTCGTGGACCTGGGCGCAGATGTCGGCGACGTGCTCCTCGAACACACCGTGCGTGGACGGGTAGGTGATCATCAGCACGGCCAGCTCGGCACGGTGCTGCTCGATCTTCGCCCGCAGGTCCTCGACGTCGATCTCGCCGTCCTCGGCGGTCCTGACGACGACGACCTTCATGCCGGCCATCACGGCGCTGGCGGCGTTGGTGCCGTGCGCGGAGGACGGGATGAGGCACACGGTGCGCTGCTCGTCGCCGTTGGCGCGGTGGTAGCCGCGCACCGCGAGCAGACCGGCCAGCTCGCCCTGCGAACCGGCGTTCGGCTGGAGCGAGACCTTGTCGTAGCCGGTGACCTCGGCGAGCCGGTCCTCCAGCTCGTGGATGAGCGTGAGGTAGCCCCGCGCCTGCTCGGCGGGGGCGAAGGGGTGCATCTGCCCGAACTCCGGCCAGGTGACCGGCTCCATCTCCGTGGTCGCGTTGAGCTTCATGGTGCAGGAGCCCAGCGGGATCATGCCGCGGTCGAGCGCGTAGTCGCGGTCGGCGAGCCTGCGCAGGTAGCGCAGCATCGCGGTCTCGGAGCGGTGCTGGTGGAAGACGGGGTGGGTGAGGTAGGCGTCGTCGCGCAGCAGGGCCTCGGGCAGCGCCTCCGCGGCGGCGGAGTCCAGCGAGTCGATGTCACCGGTGACGCCGAAGGCGGACCACACGGCGCGCAGCTGTGCCCGTGCGGTGGTCTCGTCGCAGGCGATCGAGACGTGGTCGGCGTCGACGAGGCGCAGGTTGACGCCGGCCTCCCGGGCCGCGGCGACGACCTCGGCGGCCCGCCCCTCGGCCCTGACGGTCAGCGTGTCGAAGTACGCTCCGTGGACGACCTCGACACCGCCCGCCGTCAGCCCCTCGGCGAGGACCGTGGCGTAGCGGTGGGTGCGCCGGGCGATGGCCTTCAGGCCGTCCGGGCCGTGGTAGACGGCGTACATGCCGGCCATGACGGCGAGCAGCACCTGCGCGGTGCAGATATTGCTGGTGGCCTTCTCGCGGCGGATGTGCTGCTCGCGGGTCTGCAGGGCCAGGCGGTAGGCCTTGTTGCCGTCCGCGTCGACGGAGACGCCGACCAGGCGGCCGGGCAGGCTGCGGGCGAACTTCTCGTGCACCGCCATGTAGCCGGCGTGCGGCCCGCCGAAGCCCATCGGCACACCGAAGCGCTGGGTGGTGCCCACGGCGATGTCCGCGCCCAGTTCGCCGGGCGACTTCAGCAGGGTGAGCGCGAGCAGGTCGGCGGCGACGGTGACCAGGGCGCCCAGCTCGTGCGCCTGCTCGATGACGGGCCTCAGGTCGCGCACGGCGCCGGAGGCGCCCGGGTACTGCAGGAGCACACCGTTGATCTCGCGCTCGGCGATGTCGGCCGGGATGCCGTCGCCGAGGTCGGCGACGACGACCTCGACACCGGTCGGCTCGGCGCGGGTCTCGATGACCGCGATGGTCTGCGGCAGCGCGTCCGCGTCGACCAGGAACAGGCCCTTCTTGTTCTTGCCCATGCGCCGCGACAGCGCCATCGCCTCGGCGGCGGCGGTGCCCTCGTCGAGCAGGGAGGCGCCGGAGGTGGGCAGGCCGGTGAGGTCGGCGACCACGGTCTGGAAGTTCAGCAGCGCTTCGAGCCGGCCCTGCGAGATCTCGGGCTGGTACGGCGTGTAGGCCGTGTACCAGGCCGGGTTCTCCATGACGTTGCGCAGGATCACGGGCGGGGTGAACGTCCCGTAGTAGCCGAGCCCGATCATCGACGACAGCACCTGGTTGCGGTCGGCGAGGGCGCGCAGCTCGGCCAGCACCTCGGCCTCGGTGCGGGCGCCGGGGAGGTCGAGCGCGTCGGCGTTCTTGATCACATCCGGCACCGCGGCGGCGGTGAGCTCGTCGAGCGAGCCGTAGCCGACCTGCGCGAGCATCTTGGCCCGGGCCTCGTGGTCGGGGCCGATGTGACGCTGCTCGAAGGGAATGCCCTGTTCGAGTTCGGAGAGCGGGATGCGCTGGGCGGTCATTGCGGAGGCCTCCTGGTCTGACGCGACCTTCGAGGGACACCACGGCACGGGTGCCCCGACGGCCTCCCCCTCTGTCATCTCAACCTGAGAGCTTCACCGGACCCACCCGAGGGCGCCCGGTTTTCACCGTCGGTGAGAGCGGGCGCCGTCGACGCCCGCTCTGCTTTCCAGAGTGACCTCGTCCGTGCGGTACGTGGGCCTGAGAGATTCCGGGGAGGATTTGCTCCTTCGGCGCCTCCGGTGTTGCTGGAGGACTCTCCCGCACGGGGTCAGCAGCCGCGTTCAGCCTACCAGCGGGGCGGAGACCCGGGCCTTCGAGTGGCCGCCACGCCGAATGTGCTCTTTCGTAGTGCTTACGGATGAGTTGCGACCATGTGGAGGGCCTGTGCAGACCGAGATCGATCCACGCAACCTGATCGGCCGCAAGGCGTTCGACCGCAACGGCACCAAGATCGGCACGGTGGACGAGGTCTACCTCGACGACGCGACCGGTGTCGCGGAATGGGCGGCCATACGCACCGGTCTGTTCTCCCGGGACGCCTTCGTGCCCCTGGAGCCCAGCGAACTGGTCGAGGGCGTTCTGCGCGTCCCCTTCGACCGGGCCCTGATCAAGGACGCCCCCGACTTCGGCGTCGGCCGGCACCTCTCCCCCGAACAGGAACTGCAGCTCTACCACCACTACGGTCTCGACCTGGCCCCTCCCCCCGCACTCCCGGACCACGACTTCGGCAAACTGGCGGGCTCGGGAACGGAGGACGCCTGACCACCGCCCCGCACCGCATCGCACCGGCCCGCCCCGGGCACCCTCGCCGACTCATCCACCGCCGCCCGCCGCGCCCCGAGCCCGGCGGTCCCCGTCACATACCGGTCACCCGCCTCGGCACCACCGACTCACCCACAACAGCCGGGGCGGTGACCCGGCCGGCCCGACAGGGCCGCCGAGCGACGCCCCTCACAGCACGGGCTCCGCGCCCGTCGCCGCGGTGGACGTGCCCGCGGCCCCGTCGGGTCTCGGCGACACCAGCGGCAGCGGGTCCGCCGGCTCCAACTCCGGGTCGTCGACCCGGAACGTCCGCACCCGTCCCGGCTCCGAGAGAGGGGTCTCGAAACGCACGGTGACCCGGCCCAGGCCGCTGCCCTGCACCCAGCCGTGCCCGTACTCGGCGTGCCGCACGTCGTGGCCCGCGGGCCAGTGCCGCTCGGCGCCCGCCGGCCGCTCCTCGGCCGGTTCGTCCGCCGGCTGCTCCACCGGCCCCTCCGGCTCCGCTCCGGCGGCCTGTGCGAACAGGTCCTCCTGGGTGTAGTCGGCGAGCCCGGTCACGCCCACGCCGAGCAGCCGGACTCCGCCGGTGGTGTCCACGGAGTCCAGCAGACGGGCCGCCGCCTCCCGCACGACCGCCGGGTCGTCGGTGGGCCCGCGCAGCGTCTCGGACCTCGTCAGGGTGGAGAAGTCGTACCGCCGCACCTTGAGCACGATGGTCCGGCCCGACAGTCCGGAACCGCGCAGCCGCTGCACGCACCGGTCGGCGAGCCGGCGCACCTCCAGGCCCACCCGCAGCCGGTCGTGGATGTCCACGTCATAGGTGTCCTCCACCGACACCGACTTGGCCTCGCGCTCGGCGACCACCGGCCGCTCGTCGTGCGCCAGCGCCATCGCGTGCAGCGCCTGCCCGTGCGCCTTGCCCAGCAGCCGTACGAGTTCGTCCTCGCCCGCCTCGGCGAGTTCGTCGACGGTGTGGATCCCGGCCCGCCGGAGGTGGTCGCCCGTGGCCGGCCCCACACCGGGCAGGGTCCGCACCGGCATGGGCCCCAGCAGGCTCCGCTCGGTGCCGGGCTCTATGAGCACCAGCCCGTCGGGCTTGGCCTGCTCGGAGCCGATCTTCGCCAGCATCTTGGAGGCGGCCAGTCCGACGGAGCCCGTCAGACCGGTGACGGCCCGGATGTCGGCGCGCAGCCTCGTTGCCACCAGCCGGGCCGAGTCCGCGTCGCGGGCCGCTCCCCCGGCCACGAGGTCCACGAACGCCTCGTCCAGGCTCAGCGGCTCCACGAGCGGCGAGAGGGCCCGCAGCAGGCCCATCACCTGTTCGCTGACGGCCCGGTAGAGCCCGAACCGCGGCACCAGGTAGGCGGCGTTCGGCGCCAGCCGCCGCGCCTGCGCCATGGGCATCGCCGAGTGGACGCCGAAGACCCGTGCCTCGTACGACGCGGTGGCGACCACCCCGCGCGGTCCGAGACCGCCCACGACGACGGCCTTCCCGCGCAGGCTCGGCTTGGACGCCTGCTCCACCGAGGCGTAGAAGGCGTCCATGTCGAGATGCAGGATCGTGGGCGTGGTTCTCACATCTCCGATGCTGCACCACACCACTGACAAAGCCCCGCGGGGAGGCGGCATGGCGGGAACGGCGCCTCCGCCGGAGCCGGGCCGGTTCCGGTGGGAGCCGCCGGCGCGGTTCCCCGGCCGCCGCGTCCGGCGGGCGGTCACTGCGCCGGTCGGCGCGGTGCCCCACCGGAGGCGGCCGCCGTGTCCCGCCGTGCGGCGGTCGCGGCTTCGCGGCCGGTCAGACCGCCCGGTTGCGGCGTCGGGCCAGTTCGTCGCCCGGGTTGTGGCCGACCAGGGTCTCCCCGGTGTCGACGCGCTCCCCGTGCAGCTGGGACAGGGCGCTCTCCACGTCGCGCCACACCACGCCGACGGCGATGCCGAAGATGCCCTGGCCGCCCTGGAGGAGCGCGTGGACCTCGTCGGGCGAGGTGCACTCGTAGACCGTCGCCCCGTCGCTCATCAGCGTCACCCGCTCCAGGTCGCGGAACCCGCGCTCGCGCAGGTGCCGCACGGCGGTACGGATGTTCTGCAGCGACACACCCGTGTCCAGGAACCGCTTGACGATCTTCAGGACGACGACGTCGCGGAAGCTGTACAACCGCTGCGTGCCGGAGCCGTGCGCGGGACGCACGCTCGGCTCGACCAGGCCGGTGCGCGCCCAGTAGTCCAGTTGCCGGTAGGTGATGCCGGCGGCCGCACAGGCCGTCGGACCGCGATAGCCGATCTCCTCGGACACCATGGACGCCGCCCCTTTGCTGCTCGGCACGGCCGACGGCCACTGCGGGGCGCGGTCGGCCGCTCCGACATGGTGGGAGTACCCGCTGCTCGGACGGGGCCGAGAGCCCTGGGGAGGATACGGACCGCTCCCCCCGGCACCGCGTCCGGGGGCACCCCCAGCCGTACCGTCGCCGCTGCTTCTCACGCCGACCTCCGTCCTTGAACTGCCTCCTCGACGGTAGGCAGTCGCCAGGGGTGCGTCAACGATCGCCACACTCGCCACGCCGAGTGATAATCACCCTAAGAGTGGTTTCCCGTGCCCCACCGCGGGGAAAGGCTAGCCGAATGCCCTCGTGGGAAGCCTGTGGGCGCCCTCGGCGGCCGGCGGCGCGTGCCGGCGGGTCACTGGCTGCTGCTGCCGAAGTCCTCCGGCGAGATCTGGTCGAGGAACTCGCGGAACTTCTCCACCTCGTCCTCCTGCTCGTCCGGGATCGCGATGCCGGCGTCGTCGAGCACCGTGTCGCTGCCGTAGATCGGCGTCCCGGTGCGCAGGGCCAGCGCTATGGCATCGGACGGGCGGGCGCTCACCTCGACCCCGCTCGCGAAGACCAGCTCCGCGTAGAAGACGCCCTCACGGAGGTCCGTGATGCGCACTTCGGTGAGCTCCTGGCCGACGGCCTCCAGCACGTCCTTGAACAGGTCGTGGGTCAGCGGCCGTGCGGGGGCCATGCCCTGCTGGGCGAAGGCGATCGCCGTCGCCTCCCCGGGCCCGATCCAGATGGGGAGGTAACGGTCGCCTCCCACTTCACGCAGGAGCACGATCGGTTGGTTGGAGGGCATCTCGACCCGGACACCTACGACATCGAGCTCGTTCACATTGCAACCCTAGGCCGTGCCCGGGACGTTTGGGTAGTCGGGCCGGGATCGGGCCAGGATTCAGGAGGCGATCCGGCCTCGGCGGCGGCCGTCCGCTCAGGGCAGCCGCACCCCGAGGGCGGTCTGCACCAGCGCCGCGTGCAGTTTCACCGTGAGCGCCGCCAGCTCCTTCGTACGGGCCTGTGCGTGGACCCTGGTCTGCGGGTTGCGGTGGCGCCTGAGCGGGGCCACCACCTGGTCCACCAGCCCCGCCTCACGGTCGGCGGCCGCCTTCATCACCCGCAGGTGACGAGGCTCGATCCCGAACCGTCCCAGCTCCCGGACGAGCGAGGCCACGGTCACCGCCTCGGCGTCGTACGCCCCGTCCTCCAGCGGAGTGACCAGCCCGTACGACTCCCACTCCCGCAGGTCCGCCTCGTCGATCCCGGCGGCGGCGAGCAGCTCGGCCCGTCCGATCCTGGCCGCCGTGGGCGCCTCGACAGGCACCGGAAGGCCTTCGCCGTCGCGCTGCCGGCCGAGCACCGGCAGCTGAACGGCCTCGCCGCGCTCCACCGCGTCCAGGTACTCGCGGATCACCTTCAGCGGCAGATAGTGGTCCCGCTGCATCCTCAGCACCCGGGCCAGGCGCTCGACGTCGTCCGCGGTGAACTTCCGGTACCCCGAAGGCGTGCGGCGAGGCTCGACGAGCCCCTCCGACTCCAGGAAGCGGATCTTGGAGATGGTGACCTCGGGGAACTCGTCACGCAGCGCGTTCAGCACCGTGCCGATGCTCATCAGCCCACTGTCCGCGGCGGCGGTGCCGTGCCCGGTACCGCCGCTCGGTGTTTGAAGCATGGACCTTCCCTGGTGGTCCCCTCCGGACGGGGTCCGGAGGGGGTGGGTCAGTAGCCCTGCCGGCTCGAGTAGAAGACCAGCCGGTACTTGCCGATCTGCACCTCGTCACCGTTGGACAGCGCGACCTGGTCGACCGGCTCCCGGTTGACGTAGGTGCCGTTCAGGCTGCCGACGTCGGCGACCGTGAACGAGCCGTCCGGGCTGCGCCGGAACTCCACGTGCCGGCGCGAGACCGTCACGTCGTCCAGGAAGATGTCGCTCTGCGGGTGACGCCCGGCCGTGGTCAGCTCGCCGTCCAGCAGGAAGCGGCTGCCGGAGTTGGGACCGCGGCGCACCACCAGCAGGGCGGAACCGAGCGGCAGCGCGTCGACGGCCGCCTGGGCCTCCGGGGAGAGCATCGGCGTCTGGCCGGTGGCCTCGGCGTCGTACGCCTCCAGACCGGAGATGGAGATCGTGGACGTCGTCTCCGACGCCCGCTCCGGCACCGCACCGGGCCGCAGCGGCGCACCGCAGTTGGAGCAGAAGCGGCTGTTCTCGCCGTTGCGGTTCCCGCACCTCGAACACACCAGGGCCGACATGGACGGATCCTCCTGCCGCGGCTGCCCCGCCGGGGCATTGGACGCGTACGGGCCGCCGGCGAACCCTCCGCCCGTACCTGAGGTCGACGGTTGGCCGAAACCTATGCCCCCCGACTGGGCGGGGTCACCGGACGGCACGCCGTGACCACCGGAAACGTCGCCGCCCTGACCGGCGACCTGGTCCCGGAACAGCGGACGCCGGCCTTCCGCGTCGGGCTGTGCGCGATGACGGGCAGTGGCGTTTTCGTTGCCCTCTCGCGCGCTCTTGCCGAACAACTTCGCAAACAACTTCACGGGCGATTCCCCTTGACCGAAACAGACCCGCCCGTGGGGCAGGACGAACCCTGACTGCATACACCGGTCGACCCGGACATCCTCACAACGTCCGTATCCACCAGACAGTTTCCACCACGCACCACCCAATCGGTGCGCCGACCCCCCGCAACCTCATGCCCCTGCCGGACGGCCGCCATGCGCCCCCGGTTCACCGCGAGGACGACCGAGCGTAGTCAGGCTGCTTCGCCGCCCGCAAGGCGTCCACGACGATCTTGTCGGACCGCTCCACGGCGACGGTGGCCTGCTCCTTCTCCAGAGTCTGCACCACGCCCCCGGGAATGTTGAGCGCCGGTTCGAGATCCTGCGGCTTGCCGATGACCTTGAAACGATACGGCGCGTTGATCTTGTTCCCGTCGACGTCCACGCTCTTGCCGGAGTCTGTCAGATACGTGCCCGCGACCACTCGCACGCCGTTGACCTGGATCGCCTCGGCGCCGGCCGCGCGCAGCTCCTGTATCGCGTCGAGCAGCATGTCCGCCTGAACCGTCCCCTTCGTGTCCTCGATCGTCATCGTGATGCCGGGTCCCTGAGCCGCCACCGTGCCCGCCAGAATGCCGAGTTGCCTTTCCTTCTCGACCGTCTGCTTGCGAGCCTCCTCGGCCTGGTCCGAGCTGTTCTCCAGCTCCTGACGCTGCTTGTCGAGACCTTGCTTCTCGTCCTCAAGACGCTGAGTACGGTTGTCCAGTTCATCGAGGATGCGAACAAGATCTTCCTGGCGCGCGCCGCGCAGCGCGCTGTCGCTGTCGCTGTTGGACGCGACCTGGATCGCGAGACCGAAGCCCAGGCCGAACAGCAGCAGTGCGACGACGAGTTGGGCCCGGGTGAAGCGTGGCGGCCACAGCCCGTTGGCCAGCCGCTGACGGCCGGTCAGTTGCGGCGCGGACGCCTCCTCGGCAGGCTTGACACCCCCGGGGACCTGCGCCGGCACCTCGGCGGGCAGCTCCCTGCGGAGCCTGTTCTCCGGCAGTTCGTCCTGGTGGGTCATCGGTCTCACGCCCGGAACACGTGCCGTCGGATCGCGGCGGCGTTGGAGAAGATGCGGATGCCGAGGACGACCACGACACCGGTGGACAGCTGGGCGCCCACGCCCAACTTGTCGCCCAGGAACACGATCAGCGCGGCGACGACCACGTTCGACAGGAACGAGACCACGAAGACCTTGTCGTCGAAGATGCCGTCGAGCATGGCCCGCAGCCCGCCGAACACGGCGTCCAGCGCCGCGACGACGGCAATCGGCAGATAAGGCTCGACGACCGCCGGAACCTCCGGCCGGACCAACAGTCCGGCCACGACTCCCACGACGAGGCCCAGTACGGCGATCACGATGTGCCCTTCTCAGTGCTCGGCTGTGCGGTTCGTACGATCACGCTCGGTGCGGCCGGCAGCCGGAGGTCGCTCTCCGCGGAGATGCTGGTCCGGATGCCGTAGTTGTCCTGGAGGGCACGCAGATACAGCCCGTCGGGGCTGTTCCGGAACCGGGTGCTCAGCCGTTGCCCGTCCCCCACCGCGAGCACCGTGTACGGCGGCACCAGCGGCTTGTTGTCGACCAGTATGGCGTCACCTGCGGCCCTGATCGCCGACAGGGCGGTCAGCCGCTGTCCGTTGACGGAGACGGCCTCGGCCCCGGACTGCCACAGCCCGTTGACCACGCGCTGCATGTCCCGGTCACGCACCCGGCCGGTGTCGGAGAAACCCGACGTCTCGCGCGGGTTGCCGTTGCCCCCGGTGCCGGCTTCCTTGGCGTCGTTCACGACGAGTCGTACACCGGGGCCGTGCACCTCGGTGGCGCCCGCCAGGGTGCCCACCAGTTCGGCCTGGGCGTTGCCCCCGCTCTGCCTGAGCGCCAGGCGCTGGCGCGCGTTTACGTCGTCGCGGAGTTCGTCGACGTTCCTCTCGAGTCTGTCCGCCGCCGCCGTCTCGCGGTCGATGCGGTCGATCAGCTCCTGCCGCTCCTTGGCGACGACCGGGGCGGCCACACGCGCCTGGGCAGCGCCCACGGTCACCACGAGGGCCGCCAGAACCAGACCGGCGGCCAGCCCCAGCCGCGCCCGGAGGGTCTTCGGCAGACCACCCTCGCCCGCGGCCTTCTTCCGGGCGGCGGCCTCGGCGTAGCCGTCGTCGAGGCTGTGGTCCATGACGTTGGTGATCAACGACATGGAGGCGTCCGGACGGAAGGGCCGCGCGGGGGTGCTCCGAATGGGGGGTTGCTGCGGCATGCCGCACATCGTCGCACGTCGCGGCCGAGACCTCCCAATGGCCCCACCGGCGTGCCGGACAGGCCCCCTTGGGGACACTTGTCCGGCACGCACGCGTGCTGTCCGATTTACCGCCCGGCGCTGTCCACCACCGCGGACCACTCGTCGAGCAAGGCCTGCGCGGAGGCGTCGTCGGGGCCCTCCGCCCACAGATGGGTGACCGCCTCGGCCGGGTCGGGCAGGACCATGACCCAGCGGCCGTCGGCCTCCACGACCCGCACGCCGTCCGTGGTGTCGACGAAGCGGTCTCCGGCCGCCTCCACGACCCGGCGCATCACCAGCCCCTTGACGGCCCACGGAGTGGCCAGGTCCCGCTTGAGGACGTGCGCCCGCGGGATCCGGGCGTCGATCTGGCTGAGCGTGAGCTGCGTCCGGGCCACCAGCCCGATGAGCCGCACGAAGGCCGCCGTGCCGTCGTAGACGCTGCTGAACTCCGGGACGATGAAGCCGCCCTTGCCGTCACCGCCGAAGATGGTGCCCTCCTGGCCACCGACCCGCGTGAGGTCGTCGGGGGACGTCGTCGTCCACTCGACCTGCGTGCCGTGGTAGGCCGCCACCTGTTCGGCGATGCGGGTGGTGGTCACCGGGAGCGCCACCCGTCCGCTCCGCCGCTCCGCGGCCACCAGGTCCAGCATCACCAGCAGGGCCCGGTCGTCCTCGATGATGCGGCCCTTCTCGTCGACGAGCGACAGCCGCTCGCCCACCGGGTCGAACCGTACGCCGAACGCGGCGCCGGAGGACGCGACGATCTCCCCGAGGCGCATCAGCCCCGACCGGCGCATCTCCTCGGTCTCCGTGGGCCGGGACTCGTCGAGACCGGGATTGATGGTGAGGGAGTCGACGCCGAGCTTACCCAGCAGACTGGGCAGGACGAGGCCCGAGCTGCCGTTGGAGGCGTCCACCACGACCTTGAGGCCCGACTCGGCGATTCCCGACGTGTCGACGTCGCGCAGCAGCGAACCGGTGTACGAGTCGAAGACGCTGGACGGGAAGTACAGGTCGCCGATCTCGCCCGGGAACGCCCGCCGGTACTCCTGGCGTGCGAAGACCCGGTCCAGCTTGCGCTGGCTGCCCTGCGACAGGTCGGCGCCCTGGCCGTCGAAGAACATGATGTCGACGGAGTCCGGCACGCCGGGCGTGGTCCGGATCATGATGCCGCCGGCGCTGCCGCGCGCGGTCTGCTGCCTCGCCACGGGCAGCGGCACGTTCTCCAGATCCCGTACGTCGATGGCGCTGGCCTGGAGCGCCGAGATCACCGCACGCTTGAGAGCGCGCGCACCCCGGGAGTGGTCGCGGGCGGTGGTGACGGTGGAGCCCTTCTTCAGCGTCGTCGCATAGGCGCCGGCGAGCCGTACGGCGAGTTCCGGAGTGATCTCCACGTTCAGGACTCCGGAGACCCCGCGGGCGCCGAAGAGGTGCGCCTGGCCTCTGGACTCCCAGATCACCGAGGTGTTGACGAAGGCGCCTGCCTCGATGGTCTTGAACGGGTAGACGCGCACATTGCCCTGGACGATCGATTCCTCGCCGATCAGGCACTCGTCGCCGATGACGGCGCCGTCCTCGATCCGCGCCGCGCGCATGATGTCGGTGTTCTTGCCGACGACGCAGCCGCGCAGGTTGCTGTGCTGCCCGATGTACACGTTGTCGTGCACGACGGCCTTGTGCAGGAAGGCGCCGCTCTTGACGACGACGTTCGAGCCGACGACGGTGTGCTCGCGTATCTCGGCGCCGGCCTCGACCTTGGCGTAGTCGCCGATGTAGAGCGGTCCGCGCAGGACGGCGTCCGGGTGCACCTCGGCTCCCTCGGCCACCCAGACGCCCGGGGAGATCTCGAAGCCGTCGATGTCGACGTCCACCTTGCCCTCGAGGACGTCCGCCTGGGCCTTCACATAGCTCTCGTGGGTGCCGACGTCCTCCCAGTAGCCCTCGGCGACGTAGCCGTAGATCGGCTTGCCTTCCTTCATCAGCTGGGGGAAGACGTCACCGGACCAGTCGACCGGTACATCGGCCTCGACGTAGTTGAAGACCTCCGGCTCCATCACGTAGATGCCGGTGTTCACGGTGTCGGAGAAGACCTGGCCCCAGGTCGGCTTCTCGAGGAAGCGCTCGACCTTGCCCTCCTCGTCGACGATGGTGATGCCGAATTCCAGGGGATTGGGCACGCGCGTGAGACACACGGTCACCATCGCGCCCTTTTCCTTGTGGAACCGGATCAGGTCGGTGAGGTCGAAGTCGGTCAGGGCATCACCGGAAATCACCAGGAAGGCGTCGTCCTTCAACGCCTCCTCGGCGTTCTTGACGCTTCCGGCAGTACCGAGTGGCTTCTCCTCGTTGGCATAGCTGAGCTCCATACCGAGCTCTTCACCGTCACCGAAGTAGTTCTTGACCAGCGAAGCCAGGAACTGCACGGTGACGACTGTCTCGTTCAGCCCATGCCTTTTGAGCAGCCGCAGAACGTGCTCCATGATGGGCCGGTTGGCCACCGGCAGGAGCGGCTTGGGCATGCTCGAGGTCATCGGTCGAAGGCGTGTGCCTTCGCCTCCGGCCATCACGACGGCCTTCATGTCGGAAGCGTCCTCCTCCAGAGACGACGATCTAACCGACTTCACCCGTCATGATTGTCCCGCACTTTTCCGAAGCGGGCCATCGGAGCCACTCGGGTACCGGAATGGGCGGGATCAGTCGGCCATGGCGTCCGCCCGGACCAGTCGGCGGACCTGCACCACGTAGAGGACTCCTGCCCACCAATACAGGGTTGTACCCCACCCGGCGAACGCCCATCCGAAAATGGCAGCAAGTGACGGGATCCATCCGCTTCCGTCACTGAGCAGAAGCAACGGGAAGGCGTACATGAGGTTGAACGTCGCGGCTTTCCCGAGGAAGTTCACCTGCGGCGGCGGGTAGCCGTGCCGCCTGAGGACGCCCACGGCGATCAGCAGCATCAATTCCCGCGCCAGGAGGGCCGCGGTCAGCCATACCGGCAGGATCTCGCGCCAGGTGAGCCCGACCAGCGTGGAGAGGACGTAGAGGCGGTCGGCCGCCGGGTCGAGGAGCCGGCCCAGGCTGCTGACCTGGTTCCAGCGTCGCGCGAGCTTGCCGTCCAGGTAGTCGCTGACTCCGCTCAGCGCGAGGACCAGCAGAGCCCAGCCGTCGCTCTTGGGGCCGCCGAACTCCGGCCTGAGGATCAGCCACAGGAAGAGGGGCACGCCGACGAGCCGTGCCATGCTGAGGATGTTCGGGATGGTGAGGACTCGGTCCGTCTGGACGCGGGTCTCCTGGACCTCCACCCGGGGGCCTCCTGGAAAAAGTGCCTACGATGCTTCCCGACTTTACCCCAACGCAAAAAAGCTCTGGCTCTTGGGCTGTCTGCCCAAGAGCCAGAGCTCTAAAAGGAGTTCGGCGGTGTCCTACTCTCCCACAGGGTCCCCCCTGCAGTACCATCGGCGCTGTGAGGCTTAGCTTCCGGGTTCGGAAAGTAACCGGGCGTTTCCCTCACGCTATGACCACCGAAACACTATGAAACTGACAACCGGAGCCGCAGCAAGGCTACGACGGTTGTTCGTGGTTTCA
>NZ_JBIBUK010000024.1:0-133049 GCF_043079345.1 Streptomyces sp. NPDC015220
GATGGTACTGCAGGGGGGACCCTGTGGGAGAGTAGGACACCGCCGAACAAATTTTGAGGAAAACCCCGCACCTTATGGTGCGGGGTTTTCTGCGTTTCAGGGGCCCGGGCCCGAGGCCGCGGGGGCTCGCGCCCCCGAAATCAGAGCCGACCGGCTGCTTTCAGAGCGAGATACGCGTCCGCGAGTGCCGGCGCCAGGTCCTCCGGTGTCGCGTCGACGACCGTGACCCCGTGACGACGGAGCTGTTCGGCGGTGCGCCGGCGCTCGACCTGCGACCGGGCCGCCGCCGCGGCCTCGTAGACGGCCTCCACATTCCCTCGGGCCCCGGCCATGCGAGCCACATGGGGGTCCGCCACCGAGGCGACCAGCACCGTGTGGCGCTGGGTGAGTTGCGGCAGTACCGGCAGCAGGCCCTCCTCGACCGGAGCGGCGTCCAGACTGGTGAGCAGGACTATCAAAGAGCGGCGTGGCGCCGTACGCAGTGCGGTGGCCGTGAGGCCCCGGGCGTCCGTCTCGACGAGTTCCGGTTCCAGGGTGGCCATGGCGTTGACCAGCGCCGGAAGGAGGTGACCGGCGGCGCGACCCTGGACGGAGGCGCGTACCCGGCGGTCGTAGGCGAGCAGGCCGACGCGGTCGCCGGCGCGTGAGGCGAGGGCCGCGAGGAGAAGGGCGGCGTCCATCGAGGCGTCCAGGCGGGGCACGTCGCCCACACGACCGGCGGAGGTGCGGCCGGTGTCGAGGACCACGAGGATGTGCCGATCGCGTTCGGGACGCCAGGTGCGCACGGCCACCGCCGACTGGCGGGCGGTGGCCCGCCAGTCGATGGAACGGGTGTCGTCGCCCGGCACGTATTCGCGCAGACTGTCGAATTCGGTGCCCTCGCCGCGGGTGAGCAGGCTGGTGCGGCCGTCGAGCTCCCGCAGTCTGGTGAGTTTCGACGGCAGGTGCTTGCGGCTGGTGAACGGCGGCAGCACGCGCACCGTCCAGGGGACCCTGTGCGTGCCCTGGCGGGAGACGAGGCCGAGGGGGCCGTAGGAGCGGACGGTGACGCGGTCCGCCTCGCGGTCGCCTCGCCGGGTGGGCCGCAGCCGGGTGGTCACGCGGCGTCGTTCGCCGGGCGGCACGGTGAGCCGATGGCGGGAGGCCGCCGTCTCCGTGCCGGGCTGCCAACCGCTGGGCGGCCAGGCGTCACGTAGCTGGGCGCGCAGCGGGCGGCGGGCGGGGTTGGCGACCGTGAGGGTGACGTCGGCCGCTTCGCCCAGGCGCACTGAGGTGTCGCCGGAGCGGGCCAGGCCGAGACGGTGTACCGGGGCAGCGAGGGCGTAGTCGCAGGCGCAGGCGAAGGCCAGCGGGGCGTTGACGGCGAGGATGCCCGTCCAGCCGGCGTCCCAGATGCCGACGGGGAGGGAGCCGAGGGCCGCGAGGAGGGCGGCGCGTCCGGTGAGGGCCATCAGCGGGGGACCGGCACGTTCGCGAGGACCGCGTTGATCACCGAGTCGGTGGTCACGCCTTCCATCTCGGCCTCGGGGCGCAGTTGCACGCGGTGCCGCAGCGTGGGCAGGGCCAGCGCCTTGACGTCGTCGGGGATGACGTAGTCGCGGCCGGTCAGCCAGGCCCATGCGCGGGCGGTCGACAGCAGGGCCGTCGCTCCGCGTGGGGAGACGCCGAGGGTGAGGGACGGGGACTCGCGGGTGGCGCGGCAGATGTCGACGACGTAGGCGGCGATCTCGGGGGAGACGGTGGTCCTGGCGATCGCGTCGCGGGCGGCCTCGAGGTCGGCGGGGCCGGCGACGGGGCGCACCCCGGCGGAGCGGAGGTCGCGCGGGTCGAAGCCGGCGGCATGGCGGGTGAGGACGTCGATCTCGTCCCGGCGGGAGGGCAGCGGGATGGTCAGCTTGATGAGGAAGCGGTCCAGCTGCGCCTCGGGGAGGGGGTAGGTGCCCTCGTACTCGACCGGGTTCTGGGTCGCGATGACCAGGAAGGGCTCGGGGAGCGGGCGCGGGGTGCCGTCGACGGTGACCTGGCGTTCCTCCATGGCCTCCAACAGCGACGACTGGGTCTTGGGCGGGGTGCGGTTGATCTCGTCGGCGAGGAGGAGGTTGGTGAAGACGGGGCCGGGCTGGAAGGAGAACGCGGCGGTGCGGGCGTCGTAGACCAGGGAGCCGGTGACGTCGCTCGGCATGAGGTCGGGGGTGAACTGGACGCGTTTGGTGTCGAGTTCGAGGGCGGCGGCGAGGGTGCGGACCAGGAGGGTCTTGGCGACCCCGGGGACGCCTTCGAGCAGGACGTGACCGCGGCAGAGCAGGGCGACGACGAGTCCGGTCACGGCGGGGTCCTGGCCGACCACGGCCTTGGCGATCTCGGCGCGCAGGGCTTCCAGGGAGGAACGGGCGGTGGCCGCGTCCCCGGTGCGCCCGGCGGTGTCAGTGGTCGGGTCCATCATGGACGGCGTACCTCTCTTTCGAGGGCGTCGAGTCGGTCGGCGAGGGAGACGAGGGCCGCGTCGTCGCCGGGCGGCGGGCCGAAGAGGAGGTCGTGCGGGGGCTCGGCCTCGCCGTCGAGGTGGGCGGAGAGCGCGGGGAGCAGGGACTCGGGCGTGTGTGCCTGGGTGTCGGGGACGCCCACGAGGGGAGCCAGGCGGGTGCGGGTGGTGGAGCGGAGAGCGGCGGCGGCGCGGTCGCGGGCGTTCACCTTGCGGTAGAGGCGGGCGCGGCCTTCGACGGTTTCCGAGGCGCGGATCGCGACGGGGAGTTTTTCGAGCACCAGGGGGCCGAACCGGCGTGCCCGCCACAGGGCGGCCAGGGCGGCGGCGATGAAGAGTTGCAGGGTTCCCCAGAGCCAGCCGGAGGGGAGCAGGTCGAAGAAGTCGCGCCGGCCGGGGTCGGGGGCGGAGTCGTCGGCGAGCGAGGGGAGGTACCAGACCAGATGGGGGCGGGAGCCGAGCAACTGGAGGGCGAGCGAGGCGTTGCCCTGCTTGTCGAGACGGTTGTTGTAGAGGACGTCGGGCGCGCCGAGGACGACGGTGTCGCCGCCCCCGGTGGTCCGCGGTACGCGCACCAGGGTGGGCCGGCCGTCGCTGGGGTAGCAGGAGTCGGCGGCGCGGGCGGTGGTGGAGTAGCGGAGGTAGCCGCCGGTTTCCGCGGTGCCCGCGCGGCGCGCGGCGGGCAGGGGGCACTCGGGGGCGAGGGCGGTGTCGAGGCTCGGCGCTGGGTCGGCGGTGACGCCGGGGGCGAGCCGGCCGAGGGAAGGGGGGCCGGGGGAGACGAGGACGGTGCGTCCGCCGCCGGCGGTCGCCGTGTGCAGCCGGGCCTGCTGGCCGTCGGTCAGCAGGTCGGGGACGGCGACCAGCAGGGTGGTGTCGGGGCCGGCGGCGGCTCGGGCCTGGTCGAGGGTGGTGACCACTCGTGTGGACACGCCTCGCTCGGTGAGGAGGGCGGCGACGGCGCGACTGCCGTGGGGGTCGGCGGAGCGAGGGTCGAGGCGGCCGTGCTGGTCGCCGGAGCGGAGGGCGGCGATGGCGACGGCCGCCGCGAGCAGGAGCACGATCGCGAGGAGGACGCCCCGTGTACGGGGCCATGCCCGGCGGACGCTGGGCGTCGCGGAGGAGGTGGCGGGCGGGGCCTCCGGGGCGCTCTGGGCGGTCATCCGGCGGCTCCCTGGCGGGTGTGGGCGGGCGTGTGCTCCTCGCTGCCGGCGAGCCGGGGTTTCGCGTGTGCCAGGTCGCGGTCGAGTTCGGTGATGCGCTGGTACGACTGCTCGGTGGCGCTGCGGCCGCCGTAAATGACGTCGTCGAAGTCCCGGGCGGCGGCGCGGAGCCCGTCGGCGTGGGCGGGCAGGGTGCGGCCGGCCTCCGCGGCGGCCTCGTCGGCGGTACGGCCGGGCCGGGTGTCGAGGAGGGCGCGTTCCTCCAGTGAGCGGACGATGCCGCGCATGCGTTCCTGGACGGCCTGGTTCCAGTGGCCCTGGGCGGCGTGCGCCTCCGCGGCGGCGCGGTGGTCGGCGGCGCTGCGGGGGCGGTCGTCGAACAGGGCGGCGGCGGAGGCGGGCTCGCGGCGGGGGGTGCCCAGGCGCCACCACAGGGCGACCGCCACCGCGAGGACGGCCGCGATGACGACGACGAGGCCGACGGTTCCGCCCGGTGTCGCGGCCGAGGCGGAACCGAGGAGTCCGTCGATCCAGTCCCAGAAGTGGTCGAGGGCGCGTTGCAGCGGGCCGGGGTCGTTCTCGTGGTACATCCGCTTGGACAGTTCGCGCCGGGCCGCCTCCCGCGCGGGGTCGCGCGGGAGGGTGACGGGCGGTTCCCCGTCGGTTCCCGGCCGCGCCAGGAGGGCGGCGGCGTGCGGCCGCGGTCGTGCGGCTCCTCGTGCCGCGCCTGGGAGCGCGGACAGCGCTGTGAGAACTCCCCCCGGCAGGCTCACGGCATCAGCTCCCCGAGGCGGGTGCGCCGGGGCCGTGGCCCGGGACGCCCGCGGCGCGGGCCAGTTCGAGGTCGAGGGCCTCGCGGCGGATGCGCTGGTCGATGTAGAGGAGCACGGTGACGCCCGCCGTGATCGGGAACTTGATCATGGAGCCGATCACCGAGCCGATCCCGCTGATGACGAGGTACGACCAGCTGAGGGTGCCGGTGCCGTCGAGCAGTCCGGAGACGCCGTCGTCACCGACCGCCACGGCGACGATGCTGAAGGGGATGACGATGACCGCGGAGACGACGGCGCCGATGACGGCGGCCAGCAGCTGGATGCCGAAGATCCGCCACCAGGAGCCGCTGACGAGCTTGGTCGAGCGGCTCATCGCCTTCCTGATGCCCTGCTTCTCGAGCATCAGGGCGGGCGAGGCCAGGGAGAAGCGGACTCCCAGCCACACGGCGACCACCGTGGCGCCCAGGCCGCCCAGGACGGCGAGCGCGGTGCCCCCGAAGGGCGATCCCGACACGGCGACGAGAATGCCGGGCAGCAGGCCCACGCCGAAGACGCCGAAGCCGATGAGCAGCAGCGTCAGGATCAGGCCGAAGAGTTTGAGCACCTGGGGGCGGGCGTCCCGCCAGGCCTCGCCGACGGTGACCGGCCTGCCGAGCACCGCGCGGCTGGTGACCGTGGTGAGCAGCGCGGTGGCCAGGACGGTGCCGACCAGGGAGACCAGGAGCAGGACGGCGTAGCCGAGCAGGGCGTCGCCCATGGCGCGGAACACGTCGTCGGGGGAGGGGTTCGGGTCGTCGAGCACGCTGGTGGTGGCGTCGGCGAGGGCCAGGCGCTGCACCAGGATCAGGACGACCTGGGTGACGACCGCGACGACCAGGGAGACGCCCAGGACCGTGCGCCAGTGGGTGCGCATGGTCGACACGGCGCCGTCGAGGATCTCGCCCAGACCGAGCGGGCGCAGCGGTATGACGCCGGGCTTCGCGGCGGGCGGGGGCCCGCCCCAGCCGCCTCCCCAGCCGCCGTAAGCAGGACCGCCGTAGCCGGGACCGCGGTAGCCCCCGGGGCCTCCGGGGCCGGGCGGGCGGTGGCCGCCGTGGGTTCCGCCGGCGGGGGGCGGGGCGCCCCAGCCGGAACCGGGGGGAGGCGGCGGCGGGGTGTGGCCGGGGGCGGGGGGCCCGGTGGGCGCGGACCACTGGCCGGCCGGCGGCTGCTCCTTGGACCACTTCACGCCGGGACCCTGCGGCTGCGCGCCCGGCTGCTCCGCGGGCTGCGCGGGACCGGGGCGGCCGGCGGCGTCGGCAGGTGCGGTCGCGCCGGGTTCCTGGCCGTCGGAGGGGGCGGATCCGGGCGAGGCCCAGCCCGGAGTGTCGTTCATCGTCGCTCCTTCACGGTGCCCGTCCGCGGTCGCGGCGGCAGGTTGGCTGCCATCGTGCCATGGGGTGGTCTTCGGGTGACCGGCCGCGGTAGGGGCTGCGCCGCTTCATTTGTCAGGTGGATCCGGGGAAGACTGACGACATGGCTGATCAGTACGCGCAGACCCTTGAGGACAACCGGCCGGCGGGGTCGCCGGCCATTCGCTGGGAGGAGCCGCCCGAGGGCCCGGTCGTGGTCCTCCTCGACCAGACCCGGCTGCCGGCGGAGGAGGTCGAGCTGGTGTGCACGGACGCGCCCGCGCTGGTGGAGGCGATCCGGACGCTGGCCGTGCGCGGTGCGCCGTTGCTCGGCATCGCCGGGGCGTACGGCGTCGCGCTCGCCGCCGCCCGGGGCTTCGACGTGGACGACGCCGCCGCCGCGCTCGCCGGCGCCCGGCCCACCGCGGTGAACCTGTCCGTCGGCGTGCGGCGGGCGCGGTCCGCCCACCGGGCCGCGCTCGCCCGGACCGGGGACTCCCGGCAGGCGGCCGCGGCGGCGCTGGCGGCGGCGCGGCAGTTGCACCAGGAGGACGCCCGGGCCAGCGCGCGGATGGCCGAGCACGGGCTGGCGCTGCTGGACGAGCTGCTGCCCGGCGGCGGCCACCGCGTCCTGACCCACTGCAACACCGGGTCGCTGGTGTCGGGCGGTGAGGGCACGGCGTTCGCGGTGGCGCTCGCCGCGCACCGTGCGGGGCGGCTGCGCCGCCTGTGGGTGGACGAGACCCGGCCGCTGTTCCAGGGCGCGCGCCTGACGGCGTACGAGGCGGCCCGCAACGACCTGGCGTACACCCTGCTCACCGACAACGCGGCCGGTTCGCTGTTCGCGGCCGGCGAGGTGGACGCGGTGCTGGTCGGCGCGGACCGCATCGCGGCGGACGGATCGGTGGCGAACAAGGTGGGCACGTATCCGCTGGCGGTGCTCGCGCGCTACCACCACGTGCCGTTCGTCGTGGTCGCCCCGGTGACGACGGTGGACCTGGACACCTCGGACGCGGCGTCCATCGAGGTCGAGCAGCGGCCCGGTTACGAGGTGACCGAGCTCATCGCCCCCCAGGCCCCGGTGACGGGGGCCGGCGGTGGCATCCCGGTGGCACCGCTGGGCACGCAGGCCTACAACCCGGCGTTCGACGTGACCCCGCCCGAACTGGTGACCGCGATCGTCACCGAGGAGGGCACGGTCTCGCCGGTGACCGGCAAGGGGCTCGCCGAGCTGTGCGCGCGCTCCCGGCCGGCCACGGGCGGCTAGTGCGGCGACAGGCGACGCTCGCCCCGTCGCGACGTCCGGCACGCCTTTCCTGACCTTTCCGAGCAGGGGGACTCCCCACTCGTCGCACCTGCCGAAAGCCCGAGTACGTCCGGTGCGAGGCTTCCGGCGGGCACTCCCCCCAGCTCTTCGAGCAGGGGGCACCACCGAAGAGCACGCACCGGACGACGCTCCTCGACGGACGAGCACCGCCTGCCGCGGCACTCGTGGGGACTGTCGGCGGAGTCGTATCCGTCCCGCGGCGTCCGGTACGCTCCGCCCGAGCTCTTCGAGCAGGGGACCACCGTCCGCCGCACCGGGCGAAAGCCCGAGTACGTCCGGTGGTGCGAGGACTTCCGCCCCGGGAGTCCCCGCGCTCTTCGAGCAGGGGGACTCCCGGGGCGGGCACCGGACGACGCGGGGCCGCCCTCCGGGCGATGACGGGACGGTGAGGACGGGAAGGCGAGGGCGGGCCCTGGCGCCCGCGGCCCTCGCGCGCGAGCGGCTTCCCGTCCCTCTTCTCCCCGTCCCCGTACCCGCTTCGGTCCCGGTTCTCCGGGTGCGGGCAGACAGTGACGGTGGCGTGCGGCTATCGTCACAGGCCAGTGAGCTGCCTCACCTGGATCTTCGCCACCGTTACGAGAATGGGATGATGTCGTTTATGAAGGGACGAGTCCTTGTCGTCGACGACGACACCGCACTGGCCGAGATGCTCGGAATCGTGCTCCGTGGCGAGGGTTTCGAGCCGTCTTTCGTAGCCGACGGCGACAAGGCGCTGGCCGCTTTCCGGGAGGCCAAGCCGGACCTGGTGCTGCTGGACCTGATGCTGCCCGGCCGGGACGGCATCGAGGTGTGCCGCCTGATCCGGGCGGAGTCCGGCGTGCCGATCGTGATGCTGACGGCCAAGAGCGACACGGTCGACGTCGTCGTGGGCCTGGAGTCCGGCGCCGACGACTACATCGTGAAGCCGTTCAAGCCGAAGGAGCTGGTGGCCCGTATCCGGGCACGGCTGCGCAGGTCGGAGGAGCCCGCGCCGGAGCAGCTCGCCATCGGCGACCTGGTCATCGACGTGGCCGGTCACTCCGTGAAGCGGGACGGGCAGTCGATCGCGCTGACCCCGCTGGAGTTCGACCTGCTGGTGGCGCTGGCCCGCAAGCCGTGGCAGGTGTTCACCCGCGAGGTGCTCCTCGAGCAGGTGTGGGGCTACCGGCACGCGGCCGACACGCGCCTGGTCAACGTCCATGTGCAGCGGCTGCGCTCCAAGGTGGAGAAGGACCCGGAGAAGCCGGAGATCGTGGTGACCGTCCGCGGTGTCGGCTACAAGGCCGGGCCGAGCTGACATGTCGGGGGACAGTGCCGCTTCGGCGTCCGGACGGTCCGGAGCCGGCGTGGAGCGGCCTGTCGGCCGGACCCGCGCGGGCTCCCGCTGGGGTCGCCTCCTGGAGGGCGGGCTGCTGAACGGAGGCGTGCAGGGCAGCCCGGTCCTGCGGCTGCTCATACGCTGGGTGCGCCGGCCGCTGCTGCCGGTCATGCGGCTGTGGCGGCGCAACATCCAGCTCAAGGTCGTCGCCACCACGTTGCTGATGTCGCTGGGCGTGGTGCTGCTGCTGGGCTTCGTGGTGATCGGCCAGGTCCGCAACGGGCTGCTGGACGCCAAGGTGAAGGCGTCGCAGAGCCAGGCCACCGGCGGGTTCGCGGTGGCCAAGCAGAAGGCCGACGAGGCCGCGACCGGCACCGGCGACGACGGCACGCCCGGTGACGGCCGTGCCTCCCAGAACCTCATCTCGTGGATGAGCGAGCTGGTGTCGTCGCTGTCCAGCGGCGGCCAGGGCGCGTTCGACGTCGTCACGCTCCCCACCGGCGACGACGGCGCCGGCGGGCGCGGCCCGCGTGCCTCCGGCCGGGTGGACCCGACCGCGAGCGTCCCCGAGAACCTGCGGGCCCGGCTCAGCGCCAGCGTGACCGCCGCGCAGAGCTACACCCGCATCGTCTACAAGGACACCGACAAGAAGCCGCAGCCGGCCCTGGTCATCGGCAAGCAGGTCAACGACCCCAACGGCGACCCCTACCAGCTGTACTACCTCTTCCCGCTCAGCCAGGAGGAGAAGTCGCTGAGCCTGGTCAAGGGGACCCTGGCGACGGCGGGCCTGTTCGTCGTCGTGCTGCTCGGAGCCATCGCCTGGCTGGTGGTGCGGCAGGTCGTCACGCCGGTGCGGATGGCGGCCGGGATCGCCGAGCGGCTGTCGGCCGGACGCCTCCAGGAACGGATGAAGGTCACCGGCGAGGACGACATCGCACGGCTCGGCGAGGCCTTCAACAAGATGGCGCAGAACCTCCAGCTGAAGATCCAGCAACTGGAGGAGCTCTCGCGGATGCAGCGCCGGTTCGTCTCGGACGTCTCGCACGAGCTGCGTACGCCGCTGACGACCGTGCGGATGGCCGCCGACGTCATCCACGAGGCGCGCGAGGACTTCGACCCGGTCACCGCGCGCTCGGCGGAGCTGCTGCTCGACCAGGTGGACCGGTTCGAGTCGCTGCTGGCGGACCTGCTGGAGATCAGCCGCTTCGACGCGGGCGCGGCGGCGCTGGACGCCGAGCCGATCGACCTGCGCGAGGTCGTTCGGCGGGTGGTCAGCGGCGCGGCGCCGCTCGCCGAGCGCAAGGGCACCCGGATACGCGTCGTCGGCGACCAGCAGCCCGTCGTCGCGGAGGCCGACGCGCGGCGCGTGGAGCGCGTCCTGCGCAATCTCGTCGTCAACGCCGTCGAGCACGGCGAGGGCCGCGACGTCGTCGTCAAGCTCGCCGCGGCGGGCGGTGCGGTCGCGGTCGCGGTCCGCGACTACGGCGTCGGGCTCAAGCCGGGCGAGGCGACCCGGGTCTTCAGCCGCTTCTGGCGCGCCGACCCGGCACGCGCCCGGACCACCGGTGGTACGGGCCTGGGGCTGTCGATCGCCCTGGAGGACGCCCGGCTGCACGGCGGCTGGCTGCAGGCGTGGGGCGAGCCGGGCGGCGGCTCGCAGTTCCGGCTGACGATGCCCAGGACGGCGGACGAGCCGCTGCGGGGCTCGCCCATCCCGCTCGAACCCAAGGACTCGCGCCGCAACCGGGGCCCCGACGACGCCGGCCCGCCGGGCGGCGACGCGAAGCGGGCCACCGTGCCGGTGCAGGCGACCGGTGACCGGACGACGGTGCCGGGCCGGGATCCGATAGCGGCCCGGCCGGCCGCGGCGGCTCCCACGGCCGACCCGACGGCGCTGCCCGGCAACGGCGCGCGCGTGGTGCCCCGGCCCGCCTCGGGCGGGCGACGGCAGGACACCGTGCCCGGCACGGAGACGGCGGACGACCGGAGCGCGGGCTCCGCGGACCCGGAGGGTGCCGGGCCGCGGGACGTGAAGCAGCCAGGGGAGGCATTTCGTGGGCGCTGAGCGCGAGGGGGGCGCGCGGCGTCGGCCGGTGCGCGCGGTGGCGTACGCCGCCTGTGGGGCGGTCCTGCTGGCCGGGTGCGCCTCGATGCCCGACAGCGGGGACCTGCGGGACGTGGAGTCCACTCCCCGGCAGGACACCGAGGTACGCGTGTTCGCCATGCCGCCCCGGGAGGACGCCCCGCCGCAGGAGATCGTGCAGGGTTTCCTGGAGTCGCTGACCAGCGACGATCCGACGTACGCGACGGCGCGCCAGTATCTGACCGACGCGGCCTCGCGGAAGTGGCAGCCCGAGGCGTCCACGACGGTGCTCGCCAACGGACCGGACATCGAGTTCGAACGCGCGCCGGGGCGCGAGGTCACCAACGACTACGCGTTCACCCTGACCGGCAGCAAGATGGCCCAGGTGGACAAGGAGCAGTCGTACACACCGCTCGCCGGCCGCTACGGCCAGCCGGTGCACCTGACCCGGGACCGGAAGACGGGGCAGTGGCGCATCGACGCGCTGCCGCAGGGCGTCGTCATGGGGCAGTCGGACTTCCAGCGCAACTACATGTCCGTCGACAAGTACTACTTCGCCTCCAACACCTGGACGGCGGGGACGCCGGCGACGGCCGTCGCCGACCCGGTCTTCGTGCGCCGGCGGGTGGACGCGATGACGCAGATGGTGCGCTCCGTCCTCGACGGGCCCACCCGGTGGCTGCGGCGGGTGGTCAGGTCGAGCTTCCCGACCGGTACCGCGCTGCGCAAGGGCGTGACGGCACTGACGCCCGACGACCAGAACCGGCTGACCGTGCCGCTGAACGAGAAGGCGTCCCAGGTCGGCCGTGCCAGGTGCTCGGAGATGGCGACCCAGCTGCTGTTCACGCTGCAGAGCCTGACCCCGACCGTGGACTCGGTGGCGTTGCAGCGGGCCGACGGGAGCACGCTGTGCACGCTCGGCGAGGACCGGGCGCAGACCGTCGCCGCGCGCGGGTCGGCGAAGCGGCCCGAGTACCTGTACTTCCTCGACGACAAGCGGCGGCTGGTGCGGATCGCCGGCGGCAGCGCCGGGACGAGCGCCGAACCGGTGCCGGGCGCGCTGGGCGAGGGCATCCAGAAGCTCAGCTCCGCGGCGGTGTCGTGGGACGAGCACACCGCCGCCGGGGTCGGCTACGACAGCAAGTCGCTGTTCGTCGGCTCGATGGTGACGGGCGGCGCGCTCGGCGACCCCGTGCTGCAGAGCCGGGGCGCGACCGAGGACGACCGGCTGACGGCGCCGAGCTGGGACGCGCGCGGCGATCTGTGGGTGGCCGACCGCGATCCGGACCGGCCGCGGCTGAAGGTGCTCGAGCGGGGCTCGGGCCGGCCGCTGGAGGTGCGGGTCCCCGGCCTGGACGGGCGCATCGTCGCGGTGCGGGTGGCCGCCGACGGGGTGCGGATCGCGCTGAACGTGGAGCACGAGGACGGCAACAAGGCACTGCTCATCGGGCGGATCGAACGTGACGAGCGGAGCGGGGAGCGGCCGGTGGTGTCGGTGCTCGACCTGCGGTCCGCGGCGCCCGAGCTGGAGGACGTCACCACCATGTCGTGGGCGGGCGACAGCCGGCTCGTGGTGGCCGGTCAGGAGCAGGGGGGCGTGCAGACCGTGCGGTACGTCCAGGTGGACGGCTCCACGCCGGAGGGGCCGGCGCCCGCCGCGCTCACCGGGGTGAAGGCGATCGCGGCGTCCGAGGACGACCGGCTGCCGCTGGTGGCGTACTCGGCGGACGGCATCGTCCGGATGCCGGCCGGGGCACAGTGGCAGAAGGTGGTCAAGGAGGGGGCGGCGCCGGTCTATCCCGGCTGACGGGCCGGTCCGCGCGGCGGCCCGGGCACCGGTCCCCGGCACACTCGTCCCGTCACTCGTGAGAGTGAGGAGCGGGTGGAGCGGGAGGAGTCGTCCACAGGGGCTGGTCCCGTGTCGTCCACCGTTGTCCACAGCGGCCCGTCCCGTGTCGTCCACCGTTGTCCACAGGGGTGGCCGGGCCGGGGCGGGCTTGGCACAGTGGTGTCATGCGCGGGTGGTGGCGGGACCTCACCGACCTGGTGGTGCCGGCCGAGTGCGGAGGCTGCGGCAGACCGCGCACGGTGCTCTGCCCCCAGTGCCGTGCCGTCCTCGGCGGCTCCGCGCCGCGCCGGGTGCGGCCCGTGCCACAGCCGCCGGGCCTGCCCGCCGTGCACGCGGCGGCTCCGTACGCGGACGAGGTGCGGGCGGCCATCCTCGCCCACAAGGAACGCGGTGCGCTGGCCCTCGCCGCCCCGCTGGGCGCGGCTCTGGCGGGCGCCGTGCGCGCGGGGCTCGGGCACGCCGGGCACGGTGGCGCGGAGCCCGTGCTGCTGGTGGCCGTGCCGTCCTCGCGGCGTGCCGTGCGCGCCCGTGGACATGATCCGGCCAGACGGATCGCGCTCGCGGCGGCGGCCGAGCTGCGCCGGTCCGGGACGCCCGCCCGGGCGCCGGCGGTCCTGCGGCAGCGGCGCGCCGTGGCCGACCAGGCGGGGCTGGATTCCCGGCAGCGGCGGGAGAACCTCGCCGGCGCGCTCCGGGTGGCGGCGGGCGGAGTCCGCCTGCTGGTGGCGGGGCCGGTGGTGCTGGTCGACGACCTGATGACGACGGGCGCATCGCTGGCGGAGGCGGCGCGGGCGGTGCGGAAGGCCGTGTACGAAGCGCCGACCCGGGAAGGGATGGGGGAACGGAAGTCGGGAACACGGCGCGAGGAGGGGAACCCGGAGTATGACGCACCGGAAAAGGCGGGTGCGTACGGAGCCGGCGAAGTGATCTGCGCGGCTGTCGTGGCGTCGTCGCCGGATTCTTTCGAAAAGAACCGGAACTGACTGTGAACTTGCGTCGTTGCAGGCAATGAGAAGGTCAATTGACCTGAACGGAGGTACGCCGCAGTAGAGGGTGACGTCATCCGTCCGGGCGAGATATGTTCGGTTGTGAGGGAAAGGCGCAGGCCGCTCCCGTCATATCGGATTGCCGTGCTGCGGGTTTTGCGGTTCGCGGGTTCGCTGATTTTCCGCAATCACCCGTACCGGCAGGGTGGAGATCTCGCCCACGGGGGAGGAGGAGGTGGACGTCACCGAGTCCGAGGTTCCGGGCGTCACCGGAACCGGGTGCGAAAGGGAGACGCTCCGCCGTCGCAGCGGAGCGATCCGGGAACGGAGTTCTGCGTGGACATCGTCGTCAAGGGCCGCAAGACCGAGGTGCCCGAGCGGTTCCGCAAGCACGTGGCCGAGAAGCTGAACCTGGAGAAGATCCAGAAGCTCGACGGCAAGGTGATCAGCCTCGACGTCGAGGTGTCCAAGGAGCCCAACCCCCGACAGGCCGACCGGAGCGACCGGGTGGAGATCACGCTCCGCTCCCGGGGACCGGTGATCCGGGCGGAGGCGGCGGCCAGCGATCCGTACGCGGCGCTCGACATGGCGGCGGAGAAGCTGGGCGCCCGGCTGCGCAAGCAGCACGACAAGCGTTTCTCGCGCCGCGGCGCGCGCCGGATCCCGGCGGCCGAGGTGGCCGACCACGTCCCGGGCGCGGCGACGCTGAACGGCAACGGCCTGCTCGCGGACGAGGAAGCCGGGCAGGTGCCCACCAAGAAGGTGGGATCGCTGGAGGTGCAGGGGGACGGACCTCTCGTCGTCCGCGAGAAGACGCATGTCGCCTCTCCGATGACCCTCGACCAGGCCCTGTACGAGATGGAGCTGGTCGGGCACGACTTCTACCTGTTCGTCGACTCCGAGACGAAGGAACCCAGCGTCGTCTACCGGCGGCACGCCTACGACTACGGCGTGATCCACCTCAGGACCGACACGATGGTCGCTCAGGAGAACTCTCCCGAGGCGGGCGGCACCCTGGGCGGCTGACCCACCCGGCCGACGGTCGAGCCGGTGCCCCTGGAGCGCGTGTGCGCCCCCAGGGGCACCGGTGTGCGACCCCTTCGCGCCCCGCTTGGTCACCGCAGTGTCGGCCGGACATGGAATCATGGCCGCAACGGTCCAACCGGTGGGCCGCTGCCTTGGGTTGGCCACGGCACCGCACACCCGGCCACAGCCTCAGGGGGAGGAACAACGATGACGGACAGCTTCGGACCGCTGCGGGACGAGGGTGCCGACGGCGGCGCCGCCGGCACGGGCCCGGACACGGGCGCGTCGCGCGAGGAGCCGATCAGGGTCCTCGTCGTCGACGACCACGCCCTCTTCCGCCGCGGCCTGGAGATCGTGCTCGCCGCCGAGGAGGACATCCAGGTCGTCGGTGAGGCGGGCGACGGCGCCGAGGCCGTCGACAAGGCCGCAGACCTGCTGCCCGACATCGTGCTGATGGACGTCCGGATGCCCCGGCGGGGCGGGATCGAGGCGTGCACCTCCATCAAGGAGGTCGCCCCCAGCGCGAAGATCATCATGCTGACGATCAGCGACGAGGAGGCAGACCTCTACGACGCCATCAAGGCCGGTGCGACCGGGTACCTCCTCAAGGAGATCTCCACGGACGAGGTGGCCACCGCCATCCGGGCGGTGGCCGACGGCCAGTCGCAGATCAGCCCGTCCATGGCGTCGAAGCTGCTCACCGAGTTCAAGTCGATGATCCAGCGCACCGACGAGCGCCGGCTCGTCCCCGCCCCCCGGCTGACCGACCGGGAGCTCGAGGTCCTCAAGCTCGTCGCCACCGGTATGAACAACCGGGACATCGCCAAGGAACTGTTCATCTCCGAGAACACGGTGAAGAACCATGTCCGCAACATCCTGGAGAAACTGCAGCTGCACTCCAGGATGGAGGCGGTCGTCTACGCGATGCGGGAGAAGATCCTCGAGATCCGCTGACCCTCAGCCGAGGGAGCGGGCGAGTTCCCGGGCGAGCGGTTCGCGCAGTTCGGGCGCGTCCACCCGTTCGATGCGTACGTCCGTGCAGTCCACCCAGCTCGCCGCCTCGATGAGCGCCTGGGCGACGGCGGGCACGGAGCCGGCGCCGTCGAGGGTGACCTGCCTGGCCACGAGCGTGCGGCCCTCGCGGGCGGGGTCGACGCGGCCGACCAGGCGGCCCCCGGCGAGCACCGGCATCGCGAAGTAGCCGTACACCCGCTTGGGCTTGGGGACGTAGGCCTCCAGACGGTGGGTGAAGCCGAAGATCCGCTCGGTGCGCGCCCGCTCCCAGACCAGGGAGTCGAAGGGCGACAGGAGCGTGGTGCGGTGCCGACCGCGCGGGGGCGTCGCCAGGGCGGCCGGGTCGGCCCAGGCCGGCCGGGACCAGCCCTGCACCGTGACCGGGACCAGGCCCGAGTCCCCTATCACCGCGTCGACCTGCTCGCCCTTGAGGCGGTGGTAGTCGGCGATGTCCGCGCGTGTGCCCACGCCGAGGGACCGGCCGGCCAGCCGGACCAGCCGGCGCAGGCACTCGGCGTCGTCCAGCTCGTCGTGCAGCAGGGCCGCGGGGACCGCGCGCTCGGCGAGGTCGTACACCCGCTTCCAGCCGCGGCGCTCGACGCAGACGACCTCGCCGTACATCAGGGCGCGCTCGACGGCGACCTTGGCGCCGGACCAGTCCCACCAGTCGCTGGTCCTCTTGGCGCCGCCCAGCTCGGTGGCGGTCAGCGGGCCTTCGGCGCGCAACTGCTTGACGACCTGGTCGTAGGCGCCGTCGGGCAGCTCGTGGTTCCAGTGCGGGCGGTCGCGGTAGGCGCGGCGGCGGAAGGCGAAGTGCGGCCACTCCTCGATGGGGAGGAGGCAGGCGGCGTGCGACCAGTACTCGAAGGCGTGGGCGTCCGTCCAGTAGGCGCTCTCGACCGTCTTGCGGCCGAGAGCGCCGAGACGCGCGTAGGGGATCAGCTCGTGCGAGCGGGCGAGGACCGAGATGGTGTCGAGCTGGACCGCGCCGAGGTGGCGCAGGACGCCCCGGACGCCGGAACGCCGGTCGGGAGCGCCGAGGAAGCCCTGTGCGCGCAGGGCGATCCGGCGGGCTTCGTCCGCGGAGAGCTCGATGGTGGGGCGCGGGAGCGAGGTCATGGCTGAGCACGATAGGCGGTGGCACCGACAGCCGGTGCCCGCCTGCGGATATCGGTGGGGAGGACGGTCACGAGGGAGTCGGCAGGTAGGGCGCGGTCGACGGCAGACCCAGGTCGGACGGCAGCAGGGACCCCACCCAGCAGTCGCGTCGCACCCCTCTGTTGTCCAGCGCGGAGCGCAGGGTGCCCTCCACGGTGAAGCCGACCCGTTCGGCGACCGCGCGGGAGGCGTGGTTGCCGGCCTCGGCCCGCCACTCCACGCGGTCCACGCGCAGCTCGGTGAAGGCCCAGCGGGACGCGGCCGCCGCGGCTTCGGTGACGTAGCCGTTGCCGCGGTGCTCCTTCGTGCCCCAGTAGCCGATCTCGGCCTCGGCCGGCCCGCGCATGGAGAGGCCGAGCATGCCGGCCAGGTCCCCCTCGGGCAGGAAGAGGCCGAAGGTGAACATCGAGTCGTTCGCCCAGCCCTCCGGAACGATCCGCCGCGTGAAGGCACGCGCGTGCTCGTGGAGGTAGGGGGAGGGCAGCCGGGGGATCCAGCGATGGATCACGGGGTCCTGCGCCGCGGCGTGCACCGCGTCGCTGTCCCGCGGGCCGACGGTGCGCAGAAGCAGGCGGTCGGTGGTGAGCGTGACGGGGTCCATCGGTCGATTCTGCTCGGCGGCCACGGATCGCCGCCATCCTTTCGCGACGCGTGAGCGGGTGATCACAATTCGCGCAATTCGTCGCCCGGTCGCGGCACCATCCACGGCCCTCGGCCGTTGTCCCCTTTGCAGGCGATGCGTAGCAGTGGACGCGTGCCGTCGCGGCAGGCCCTCCCGGCGTGGCGGGGTCCTCGCATACGATGGCCGTTGCTCAGTCAAGTCAAATGGAAACCGACCGTCCCAGGCCCGACCGGCAAGGAGACCAACCCCCGTGTCCGTCCTCTCGAAGATCATGCGTGCAGGCGAAGGCAAGATCCTGCGCAAGCTGCACCGCATCGCGGGCCAGGTCAACTCCATCGAAGAGGACTTCGTCGACCTCTCCGACGCCGAGCTGCGGGCCCTCACCGACGAGTACAAGCAGCGGTACGCCGACGGCGAGAGCCTGGACGATCTGCTGCCGGAGGCGTTCGCCACCGTGCGCGAGGCCGCCAAGCGCGTACTCGGCCAGCGGCACTACGACGTGCAGCTGATGGGCGGCGCCGCCCTCCACCTGGGGTACGTCGCCGAGATGAAGACCGGTGAGGGCAAGACGCTCGTAGGCACCCTGCCCGCGTACCTCAACGCACTCTCCGGCGACGGCGTCCACATCGTCACGGTCAACGACTACCTGGCCGAGCGCGACTCCGAGATGATGGGCCGGGTGCACAAGTTCCTGGGCCTGGACGTCGGCTGCATCCTCGCCAACATGACGCCGGCCCAGCGCCGCGAGCAGTACGCCTGCGACATCACCTACGGCACCAACAACGAGTTCGGCTTCGACTACCTGCGCGACAACATGGCCTGGTCGAAGGACGAGCTGGTGCAGCGCGGGCACAACTTCGCCGTCGTCGACGAGGTCGACTCGATCCTGGTCGACGAGGCCCGTACGCCGCTGATCATCTCCGGCCCGGCCGACCAGGCCACCAAGTGGTACGGCGACTTCGCCAAGCTGGTCACCCGCCTTAAGAAGGGCGAGGCGGGCAACCCGCTCAAGGGCGTCGAGGAGACCGGCGACTACGACGTCGACGAGAAGAAGCGCACCGTCGCCATCCACGAGTCCGGCGTCTCCAAGGTCGAGGACTGGCTGGGCATCGACAACCTCTACGAGTCGGTGAACACCCCCCTCGTGGGCTACCTGAACAACGCCATCAAGGCCAAGGAGCTCTTCAAGCGCGACAAGGACTACGTCGTCATCGACGGCGAGGTCATGATCGTCGACGAGCACACCGGCCGTATCCTCGCCGGCCGCCGCTACAACGAGGGCATGCACCAGGCGATCGAGGCGAAGGAAGGGGTGGACATCAAGGACGAGAACCAGACGCTCGCCACGATCACCCTGCAGAACTTCTTCCGCCTCTACAACAAGCTCTCCGGCATGACCGGTACGGCGATGACCGAGGCCGCCGAGTTCCACCAGATCTACAAGCTCGGCGTCGTCCCGATCCCGACCAACCGGCCGATGGTCCGCAAGGACCAGTCGGACCTGATCTACCGCACGGAGATCGCCAAGTTCGAGGCGGTCGTCGACGACATCGCCGAGAAGCACGAGAAGGGCCAGCCGATCCTGGTCGGCACCACCTCGGTCGAGAAGTCCGAGTACCTCTCGCAGCAGCTCAGCAAGCGCGGCATCCAGCACGAGGTGCTCAACGCCAAGCAGCACGAACGCGAGGCGTCCATCGTCGCCCAGGCCGGCCGCAAGGGCGCCGTGACGGTGGCGACCAACATGGCCGGCCGTGGTACGGACATCAAGCTCGGCGGCAACCCCGAGGACCTCGCCGAGGCGGAGCTGCGCCAGCGCGGCCTCGACCCCGAGGAGCACATCGAGGAGTGGGCCGCCGCCCTGCCCGCGGCCCTGGAGAAGGCCGAGGAAGCGGTCAAGGCGGAGAAGGAGGAGGTCGAGAAGCTCGGCGGCCTCTACGTGCTCGGCACCGAGCGGCACGAGTCGCGCCGCATCGACAACCAGCTGCGCGGCCGCTCCGGCCGTCAGGGCGACCCGGGCGAGTCCCGCTTCTACCTCTCCCTCGGCGACGACCTGATGCGCCTGTTCAAGGCCCAGATGGTCGAGCGCGTGATGTCGATGGCCAACGTCCCCGACGACGTGCCGATCGAGAACAAGATGGTCACCCGGGCCATCGCCTCCGCCCAGTCGCAGGTCGAGACGCAGAACTTCGAGACCCGTAAGAACGTCCTGAAGTACGACGAGGTCCTCAACCGCCAGCGCGAGGTCATCTACGGCGAGCGGCGCCGCGTCCTGGAGGGCGAGGACCTGCACGAGCAGGTGCAGCACTTCATGGACGACACCATCGACGCCTACGTCGGCGCGGAGACCGCCGAGGGCTTCCCCGAGGACTGGGACCTGGACCGGCTGTGGGGCGCCTTCAAGCAGCTCTACCCGGTGAAGGTCACCGTCGAGGAGCTGGAGGAGGCGGCCGGCGACCGTGCGGGTCTGACGGCGGAGTTCATCTCGGAGTCCATCAAGGACGACATCCACGAGCAGTACGAGGCCCGCGAGACGCAGCTCGGCTCCGAGATCATGCGCGAGCTGGAGCGCCGGGTGGTGCTGTCGGTCCTGGACCGCAAGTGGCGCGAGCACCTCTACGAGATGGACTACCTCCAGGAGGGCATCGGCCTGCGCGCGATGGCGCAGAAGGACCCGCTGGTCGAGTACCAGCGCGAGGGCTTCGACATGTTCTCCGCGATGATGGACGGCATCAAGGAGGAGTCCGTCGGCTACCTGTTCAACCTGGAGGTCCAGGTCGAGCAGCAGGTCGAGGAGGTCGAGGTCGAGGACGCCGCGCCGTCCCTGGAGAAGGCGCCGCAGGACGCGGTGCCGGCGCAGGCGGGCGCGCGTCCGGAGATCCGGGCGAAGGGACTGGACGCGCCGCAGCGGCGCGACCTGCACTTCTCCGCGCCGACCGTGGACGGCGAGGGCGGCGTCGTCGAGGGCGAGTTCGCCAGCGACGACGAGCCGGTCCGCTCCGAGTCCGACGGCCTCACCCGCGCGGAGCGCCGCAAGCAGGCCAAGGCGGGCGGCCGTCGCCGCAAGAAGTGACGGGCGTGAAGTGACGCAGATGAAGTGACCGCCGCTCCGTCAGGAGCGGTGGGACGTCGAAGGGCCGGGCACCCCGCAGCGGGTGCCCGGCCCTTCGGGCGTTCCTGGTCCTTCGTCCGTGTCCGGTCCTTCGGGCGTGCCGGCCCGTGTGGTGGATCAGCCGTCGTGCGGGCGGGACGCGCGCGAGCCGCCCAGCTCGACCGCCGTGCAGCGCCAGCGCAGGTCGCGGCCCTGCTCCAGCCGGAAGGCCATCGCGCGCAACTGCTCGCCGGCGCCGATGCGGGCGAAGACCTCGATCGCGCCCGGACGGGGCTCGAAGTAGCCGATGTCGCGCACCACGGGGCGGGTGCCGCGGGCGCGCAGGGGGCCGCGTTCGGCGAGCCGGGCCAGTTCGTCGTAGGCGCGCCCCGCGGTGTGCCGGAGCATCCAGTGCACGGGCCGCTGCCCGCTGAGCACGGCGAGGAGCCGGTCGGCGAACAGGTCGGTGGTGACGGGGTGCGAGGCCGCCGAGGACGCGGCCGTCCCGGAGGCGGCCGGCCTGGCCGGTGCCGCCATGGTGGCCGCTGAGCGGGCCGTGCCGGTGCCGGGCGCGGCGGCGGGGGCCGCGGTGGGCGGGCGGTTGTCGGCGGGGGCGGTGCGCGCCGGGGCGCCGTCGCGTGCCGGGCCCGGCGGACGGCCGCCGCTCGTCGTCCGGGCCGTGCCCCCGCCGGGAGTGCGGGGCGGGGCGCCACCGGGGCGGCGGGCGTCGTGACGGCCCGGCGGGCGGGTGCCCGGACGGCGCTGTGCCCGTGTCATGACCTTGTTCATGGGTCCCCGTTCTGCGGTCCGACGGCGCTGCGCGCCGGCGGTCGGTCCGCGGAGAGTTCGTCCTGTGACGTGGTCTTGCGAGTGGTCGTTCCGCTGTGGTCGTGCGGTGCCGGCGTCGGCTCCGGAGTCGCAGTACCAGTCGGTAACTTCTCGCAGGGATCTTGTACGTGACCCGGATCGGGGCGGGCAACGAGGACGCGGCGCGGGTCGGGCGGCCGGTGAATTCACCTATCAGAGTGAGCCGGGATGTCAGGGACCTTCGGGAACTGGGGGAGCGGGTGGCACCCGGGGTGAACCGTGCGGCGCGGTGTGGACGCCTTGCGGGGCACCGGTGGAGACACGAAAGGGGACGCCCGCACGTATCCTGAAGGCCGTCCGGGTGGTCCTGGCGCGCCGTGGCCGGTCCGCCCGGCGATGCCCCGCCCGGGGCCCGCGAAGCCCTCCGACCACGAAAGCGGCCAGCCATGCGCGTCTACGTCCCCCTGACCCTCCCCGGTCTCGCCGAGGCGCACAGGACGGGGGAGCTGGGGGCCGGGCCGCTCGCCGCCTACGCCGTCACGCCCGCCCTGCGCGAGTGGTACGCCTCCGACGACACGGAGGAACTGGAGTACGCCGCGCTCGGCCAGGCCGCACTGGCCTCGCTGCGGCTGCTCGCGGCGGACCCGCAGGCGCCGCGCCGCCGGGCCGTGGTCGCCGTGGACGTGCCGGACGGCGCGGCGAGCGCCGGACCCGGCCGGGGACCGGACCCCGCGGAGCCCGGCGAGGTCCGGGTGACCGGGCCGGTGCCGCTGGCCAGGGCCGCCGCCGTGCACGTCGACTCGGACGACGCCGAGGCGGACGTGACCGCGGCCGCCGTGGCGCTGGCGGCGGCGGACGCCGGGGACGACGGCGCCCGGTCCGTCGTGGACGGCGCCGAGGACCACGAACTGCTCTGGTACGCCACGCAGGAGATCGCCAACCTGGTCGGACCGTACGAGGGGTCCTGATCGTCAGTGGCGACGGGTACGTTCTCCGGCATGGGGACGCGGACAGGGGCGCACATCGTCTGGGACTGGAACGGCACGCTGTTCCACGACAACGACGCGGTGGTCGCGGCGACGAACGCGGCGTTCGCCGAGATCGGTCTCGCGCCGATCACACTGGAGCGGTACCGCGCGCTGTACTGCGTGCCGGTACCGAAGTTCTACGAGCGCCTGATGGGGCGGCTGCCCACCGCCGCAGAATGGGACCTCATGGACGAGGTCTTCCACCGGTACTACGCCGAGCACCGGGTCCGCTGCGGGCTCACCGAGGGGGCGGCGGAGCTGCTCGCGGGATGGACGTCGGCCGGGCACAGCCAGTCGATCCTCAGCATGCACGGGCACGAGGACCTGGTCCCGCTGGTGCGGGGCTTCGGGATCGAGGCGCACTTCATACGCGTCGACGGGCGGACCGGGCCGTCCGGCGGCAGCAAGGCGGAGCACATGGTGCGGCACCTGGGCGCGCTGGCCGACACGGTGCGTCCGGCGCGCACGGTGGTGATCGGGGACGCCGCGGACGACGCGGTGGCCGCCCGGCACGCGGGGGCCCACGCGGTGCTCTACACCGGCGGCTCGCACGGCCGTGCGAGCCTTGAGGGAGTCGGCGTGCCCGTGGTGGACACCCTGGGCGAAGCGGTCGCCGAGGCGCAGCGCCTCGCGGCCTGAGGAGCCGACCGGCCCGCAGGGCTGCCGGTGAGCCGGTCCGCCGCTCCACCGCGCCGGGGGCCGTCCGTCGGGCCGCCTGGCCGGGCCATGGGCCCATGAGCCGGGCGCCGGCCCGTCGCCGACCCACCGGCCGGTGCCTGCGCCCCAGACGCTGCCCCACCCCGCCCATGCCGCCCCGCATGCGCGGCGCATACGCCACGCGCACCTCCCGCCCCCTGTGCAGAACGTCAAAGTTATGCCCTCGGTTTTGTACACATACGGCTCATGACGGCTCACCCCGCAAGAGCGATAGCCTTGTGGCGTGATCAGCGCGATAGTTCGCGGGGGCGCCGTCGCCCTCGCCCAGCGCCCGGTGCGCACGGACCACATCCGTGACCGGGCGGCGGTCGCTGGTCCTCGCGGGCGGGACGGGGCCTCGACGGCCCCCAGGACGCCGCGTCAACCCCGGGAAGCGGCGCCGTGGAGAGCAGCGTCACATCCCCCGGGCGCGTCGAAGATGGCCGATAACCCCCCGCTCATCTCACCCAGCGGCATAGCGTCGGTATGGGCCGGACAACCCGGACCGGGACGTTACGCCGAAGGGGAAGAGACCGTACTTCCTTCAACGTCACGCAACGGCGCGCGACAGGAGCCAGAGGACAATGCAGACCAAGCTGGACGAAGCCAAGGCCGAGCTGCTCGAAAGGGCCGTTCGGGTAGCTGAGAACAGTCCGGCCGGGGGGCACCTCCCGGCCGGGACGACAGGCGAGGGCACCCCGGACCGGGATTCGGTGCTCTCGTTCCTCCAGCGCTACTACCTGCACACCGCCCCGGAGGACCTCGCCGACCGCGACCCGGTCGACGTCTTCGGAGCCGCTTTCTCGCACTACCGGCTGGCGGAGACCCGCCCGCAGGGCACGGCCAACGTGCGGGTGCACACCCCGACCGTCGAGGAGAACGGCTGGACCTGCAGCCACTCCGTCGTCGAGGTCGTCACCGACGACATGCCCTTCCTCGTGGACTCGGTCACCAACGAACTGACCCGGCAGGGACGCGGCATCCACGTCGTCGTCCACCCGCAGTTCGTGGTCCGCCGCGACCTGACCGGCAAGCTCCTGGAGGTGCTGCCCGCCACGTCGGCCGGCGAGCCGCTGCCGCACGACGCGCACGTCGAGTCCTGGATCCACGTCGAGATCGACCGCGAGACCGACCGCGCCGACCTCAAGCAGATCACCTCCGACCTGCTGCGCGTGCTCTCCGACGTCCGCGAGGCCGTCGAGGACTGGGAGAAGATGCGCGAAGCGGCCACCCGCATCGCGGACGGCCTGCCCGACGAGCCGGTCCCCGCCGACCTGCCCGGGCCGCAGGTGGAGGAGGCCCGCGAGCTGCTGCGCTGGCTGGCCGACGACCACTTCACCTTCCTCGGCTACCGCGAGTACCGGCTGCGCGACGACGACTCCCTGGCCGCCGTGCCCGGCACCGGGCTCGGCATACTGCGATCGGACCCCCAGCACGGCGGTGACGACAGCCACCCGGTCAGCCCGTCCTTCGAGCGGCTGCCCGCCGACGCCCGCGCCAAGGCCCGCGAGCACAAGCTGCTCGTCCTGACCAAGGCCAACAGCCGGGCCACCGTGCACCGGCCGTCGTACCTGGACTACATCGGCGTCAAGAAGTTCGACGACAAGGGCGAGGTGGTCGGCGAGCGCCGCTTCCTCGGCCTGTTCTCGTCCGCCGCGTACACCGAGTCGGTGCGCCGGGTGCCGGTGATCCGCCGCAAGGTGGCGGAGGTCCTGGACCGCGCCGGGTTCTCGCCCAACAGCCACGACGGTCGCGACCTGCTCCAGATCATGGAGACCTACCCGCGCGACGAGCTGTTCCAGACCCCGGCCGCCGAGCTCCAGTCGATCGTCACCTCCGTGCTCTACCTGCAGGAGCGCCGTCGGCTGCGGCTGTACCTGCGCCAGGACGAGTACGGCCGCTACTACTCGGCCCTCGTCTACCTCCCGCGCGACCGCTACACCACCGGTGTGCGCCTGCGGATCATCGACATCCTGAAGGAGGAGCTCGGCGGCACCAGCGTCGACTTCACCGCCTGGAACACCGAGTCGATCCTGTCCCGGCTGCACTTCGTCGTCCGCGTTCCCCAGGGCACCGAGCTGCCGCAGCTCTCCGACGCCGACCGGGAGCGCATCGAGGCCCGCCTGGTGGAGGCCGCCCGGTCCTGGGCCGACGCCTTCTCCGAGGCGCTGACCGCCGAACTCGGCGAGGAGCGCGCCGCCGAGGTGCTGCGCCGTTACTCGGCGGCCTTCCCCGAGGGCTACAAGGCGGACCACCCCCCGCGCGCCGCCGTCGCCGACCTGGTCAACCTGGAGCAGCTCGACCAGGACAAGACGTTCGCGCTGAGCCTGTACGAGCCGGTGGGCGCCGGTTCCGAGGAGCGCCGGTTCAAGATCTACCAGAAGGGTGGCTCGGTCTCCCTCTCGCAGGTCCTGCCGGTGCTGAGCCGGCTCGGCGTGGAGGTCACCGACGAGCGGCCGTACGAGCTGCGCTGCGCGGACCGCACGACGGCCTGGATCTACGACTTCGGTCTGCGGATGCCCCGCAACGCGGCCGGGATCGGCGACCACCTCGGCGACGACGCCCGTGAGCGCTTCCAGGACGCGTTCGCCGCCGCCTGGACCGGCAAGGCGGAGAACGACGGGTTCAACGCGCTGGTGCTGAGCGCCGGGCTGACCTGGCGGCAGGCCATGGTGCTGCGCGCCTACGCCAAGTACCTGCGCCAGGCCGGGTCCACCTTCAGCCAGGACTACATGGAGGACACCCTCCGCAACAACGTCCACACCACCCGCCTGCTCGTCTCCCTGTTCGAGGCGCGGATGGCGCCGGAGCGGCAGCGGGCCGGGCACGAACTGGTGGACGCCCTGCTCGAAGAGGTCGACGCGGCCCTCGACCAGGTGGCCTCCCTCGACGAGGACCGGATCCTCAGGTCCTTCCTCACCGTCGTCAAGGCGACCCTGCGCACCAACTTCTTCCAGGAGGCCGCGGCCGGCCGGCCGCACGACTACGTCTCCATGAAGTTCGACCCGCAGGCCATCCCGGACCTGCCGGCGCCGCGCCCGGCGTACGAGATCTGGGTGTACTCGCCGCGGGTGGAGGGCGTGCACCTGCGCTTCGGCAAGGTCGCCCGGGGTGGTCTTCGCTGGTCCGACCGGCGCGAGGACTTCCGCACCGAGATCCTCGGCCTGGTCAAGGCGCAGATGGTGAAGAACACCGTCATCGTGCCGGTGGGCGCCAAGGGCGGCTTCGTCGCCAAGCAGCTCCCCGACCCGGGCGTGGACCGGGACGCCTGGCTGGCCGAGGGCGTCGCCAGCTACCGGACGTTCATCTCGGCGCTGCTCGACATCACCGACAACATGGTCGCGGGCGAGGTCGTTCCCCCGCAGGACGTGGTGCGCCACGACGGCGACGACACCTATCTGGTGGTCGCGGCCGACAAGGGCACGGCGACGTTCTCCGACATCGCCAACGAGGTCGCCCAGTCGTACGACTTCTGGCTCGGCGACGCCTTCGCTTCCGGCGGCTCGGCCGGCTACGACCACAAGGGCATGGGCATCACCGCCCGCGGTGCCTGGGAGTCGGTCAAGCGGCACTTCCGGGAGCTGGGCGTGGACACCCAGAGCCAGGACTTCACGGTCGTCGGCATCGGTGACATGTCCGGTGACGTGTTCGGCAACGGCATGCTGCTGAGCGAGCACATCCGGCTGGTGGCCGCCTTCGACCACCGGCACATCTTCATCGACCCGAACCCGGACGCGGCCACCGGCTACGCCGAGCGGCGCCGCCTGTTCGACCTGCCGCGCTCCAGCTGGGCCGACTACGACACCGGACTGCTGTCGGCCGGCGGCGGGATCTTCCCGCGCAGCCTGAAGTCCATCCCGGTCAACGCGCACATCCGCGAGGCCCTCGGCATCGAGTCCGGCGTCACCAAGCTGACCCCGGCCGACCTGATGCGGGCGATCCTCAAGGCCCCCGTGGACCTGCTGTGGAACGGCGGCATCGGCACCTACGTCAAGGCGTCCACCGAGTCCAACGCCGACGTCGGCGACAAGGCCAACGACGCCATCCGGGTCGACGGCAAGGACCTGCGGGTGGCCGTCGTCGGCGAGGGCGGCAACCTGGGCTGCACCCAGCTCGGCCGGATCGAGTTCGCGCAGGACGGCGGCAGGGTCAACACCGACGCCATCGACAACAGCGCGGGCGTGGACACCTCCGACCACGAGGTGAACATCAAGGTCCTGCTCAACGGTCTGGTCACGGACGGCGACATGACCGTCAAGCAGCGCAACAAGCTGCTCGCCCAGATGACCGACGAGGTCGGCGCGCTGGTGCTGCGCAACAACTACGCGCAGAACACGGCGATCGCCAACGCGCTCGCCCAGTCCAAGGACATGGTCCACGCCCAGCAGCGCTTCATGAGGCACCTGGTGCGCGAGGGCCATCTCGACCGGGCGCTGGAGTTCCTGCCCACCGACCGGCAGATCCGCGAGCGACTGGCCGCCGGGCACGGCCTGACCGGCCCGGAGACGGCCGTCCTGCTGGCGTACACGAAGATCACGGTCGCCGAGGAGCTGCTGCACACCTCGCTGCCCGACGACCCGTACCTGCGCACGCTGCTGCACGCCTACTTCCCGACCCAGCTGCGCGAGCAGTTCGGCGAGCAGATCGACAGCCACCCGCTGCACCGCGAGATCACCACGACCGTCCTGGTCAACGACACGGTCAACACCGGTGGCACGACCTATCTGCACCGGCTGCGGGAGGAGACCGGCGCGTCGCTGGAGGAGATCGTCCGGGCGCAGACCGTGGCCCGTGCGATCTTCCGCTCCGCACCCGTGTGGGACGCGGTGGAGGCACTGGACAACCAGGTCGAGGCCGATGTCCAGACCCGGATCCGGCTGCACTCGCGCCGCTTGGTCGAGCGCGGCACGCGCTGGCTGCTGAACAACCGGCCGCAGCCGCTCCAGCTCGGCGAGACGGTGGAGTTCTTCGCCGAGCGGGTGGAGCAGGTGTGGGCGCAGCTGCCCAAGCTGCTCAAGGGCACGGACCTGGAGTGGTACCAGCAGGTCTACGACGAGCTGTCCGGCGCCGGCGTCCCGGACGAGCTGGCCACGCGGGTGGCGGGGTTCTCCTCCGCCTTCCCGGCGCTCGACATCGTCTCGGTGGCCGACCGCATGGGCAAGGACCCGATGGACGTCGCCGAGGTGTACTACGACCTCGCCGACCGGCTCAGCATCACCCAGCTGATGGACCGCATCATCGAGCTGCCGCGCGCGGACCGCTGGCAGTCCATGGCCCGCGCGGCGATCCGCGAGGACCTGTACGCGGCGCACTCGGCGCTGACGGCGGACGTCCTGGCCGCCGGCAACGGCACCTCGACGCCGGAACAGCGGTTCAAGGTGTGGGAGCAGAAGAACGCGGCGATCCTGTCCCGGGCGCGCACCACGCTCGAGGAGATCCGCGGTTCGGACGCGTTCGACCTCGCCAACCTGTCGGTGGCGATGCGGACGATGCGGACGCTGCTGCGCACGCATTCGTAGTCGTCCCTCGCCGATTCGCGCCCCCGGCCGTCACGGCCGGGGGCGCGGTCATGTCGTTTCTTGTCACTTTCCAGGGAACGCCACACGGGAATTTAACCTTTCCTGTTTATCGGGATCATTCGGGTAGCGTTGTCGAGTGACTGTGAATCTCGCCGAGAGTCGTCCGGCCGCACCCATTCCCGTACCCGCACGTGTCGCGGTGAGCGCGGGCCCTCCTCCTCGGCCTCTGTCAGTCACGCGCGGCCTCCTGGCGGCGGCGGAATTCGCCGTTCCCTTCCCCGGTAGTCGTGTAATCATCAACTTTTGGGTTTTCCCGTCGCGTGGCACGGCGCGACGGGCGACGCCCGCCGCAGCCCCGGCCGGCCGTCCCACCAGGAACGGGAACCACCTGGGCTCCCGTCCTTCCGCCCGGCGTCCCCGGGCCGCCCGCACGCCCCGCCGAAGCGCCCTCTTTCCCGTCTCCGGCGAGTTCGAGGGGACCGGGGAAAGCGGCCGGTTCCGTCCCGCCGGTCACGGTCCCGGAATGCGCGGCCCGACCGTCGTGAATACGCCAAAGGTCCTCTCCCTCGGCCCGGCGCCGGCATTCCGTTTCCTCGTCCACCGCGCCCGGCTTTCCCGGAACAATGCACTCCGCGCCGCCTGAGGCGCGTCCCGCCGGAAGGGCCGCCCCCCGGCCACCGGTGGTCGCGAAACGTTCCGTCGCACCCTGGGCAGCCGTCGCGCTCCTCGGCGTCCTGCTCCTCCTGGTGATCGTCCGGCTGCCGTGGGCCGGCGACCTCGGCATGCACGCGGCCACCATCCAGCGCCTGCGCCACAGCCTCCGGCACCCGGGCAACCCGCTCGTCGACGTCGACACGCCGAGCCCGTACTACTCGCCGTGGATGCTGGTGCTCGGCTGCGTGGCCCGGGTGAGCGGACTGTCGGTCTTCGTCGTGCTGCGGCTCGCGGCGCTCACCGGGTCGGTGCTGCTGGCGACGGGCGTATGGCGGTACGTGCGCACGCTGAGCGCGCACCGGGCGGCGCCCGCCCTGGCCGCCCTGAGCCTCGTCCTGCTGTGGGGCACCGTCCTCATCAACTGGAGCGGCTTCCTCTCCCTGAACTCGTTCGCGCTGACCGTGTCGTACCCGAGCGTCCTCGCCCTCGGCCTCGCCTTCCACCACTGGGCCTGGCTCAGCCGGGCGCTGCGCGCGCCGACCGGGTGGGGGACCTGGCTCGGACTGGGGGCACTGTGGGCGGTGATCCTGCTGTGCCACCAGTTCACCGGGGTCGTGGCCACCCTCGGCGCCCTCGCCGCGGTGCTCGCCGCCCGGCCCCCACGCGCACAGTGGCCGAGGCTCGCCGCCGGCGCCGCGCTCGGGCTGCTGGTGCTGTGGCTGTGGCCGTACTACGACTTCTTCGCGCTGTTCTCGGCCGGCGGCGACCTGGAGGAGGTGCACCGAGCCCTCTACGACCACTTCGCCGGCCGGTACTGGCTGGCGCTGCTCGGGGCGGCCGCGCTCGTCCCGCGGTGGCGACGCGACCACCGGGACCCCCTGGTCGTGTTCTTCGCGCTGGGCGCGCTGGTGTGCGCGGCGGGCTTCGTGAGCGGGCACTACTCCTGGGGGCGGGCGCTGCCCGCCGCCCTCGTCCCGGCCCAGCTCGCCGCCGCGCTGGCGGTGGTCCAGGGCGGCCCGCGCGCGGTGCGGATCCGCTGGGCCTGGGCGCTGGCGGCGGCGCTCGCGGTGGGCGCGTGGACCCAGTCCGGGGTGCTCGGATACGTGGTGGGCCGCGCCCGGCTGCCCGCGGCGCTCTCCGTCAACTACACGTCACCCTGGGCCGGCTACCACTGGATCACCCCGTACGTGAGGTACGGCGACGTGGTCATGGCCCGCGACTTCCCCTCCCGGCTGATCCCGGCCTACGGCGCCTTCACCGTCGTCCCCGGCTACCCGGAGTTCTTCCTGCCGGACGAGGCGGAGCGCGAGCACGCCGTCCAGCGCTACTACCGGCGCGGGACGCCGCGCGACGTCCGCGGGCGCATCCTGCGGACGTACGGCGTCCGCTGGGTCGTGGACAGCGCCGCGGCGGCCCCCGGACTGCGCCCGGTCGCCCGGGGCCCGGGGGGCCAGGTCCTGTACGCGGTGGCACCGTGATCCGGCCGTGACCCGCCGCGCCCCGGCCCGGCGGGTCACTTGCCGCCGGTGAAGGACTCGTAGGCCTTCAGGACCTCCTCGGTGGGGCCGTCCATGCGCAGTTCGCCGCGCTCCAGCCACAGGACGCGTTCGCAGGTGTCGCGGATTGAGTTGTTGTTGTGGCTGACCAGGAACACCGTTCCCGCGTGCCGGCGCAGTTCCCGGATGCGTTCCTCCGAGCGCTTCTGGAAGGAGCGGTCGCCGGTGGCCAGGGCCTCGTCGATGAGGAGCACGTCGTGGTCCTTGGCGGCGGCGATGGAGAACCGCAGCCGGGCCGCCATGCCGGAGGAGTACGTCCGCATCGGCAGCGTGATGAAGTCGCCCTTCTCGTTGATCCCGGAGAAGTCGACGATGTCCTGGTAGCGCTCCTTGACCTGCTCCCGGGACATGCCCATGGCCAGGCCGCCGAGGTGGACGTTGCGCTCGCCGGTCAGGTCGTTCATCAGCGCCGCGTTGACGCCGAGAAGGGAGGGCTGGCCATTGGTGTAGATCTTGCCGCTCTCCACCGGCAGCAGGCCCGCCACCGCCTTGAGCAGGGTGGACTTGCCGGAGCCGTTGGTGCCGATCAGGCCGATCGCCTCGCCCTTGTAGGCGACGAACGACACCTTCTTCACCGCGTGCACCCGGCGCACGCCGGCGGCCTTGGCGGCCTTCCCGGGGCGCATGATGCGGTTGAGGGCGGCGGTGGCGGAACCGCGCCCGGCGCCGGTGCCGTGCACCCGGTAGACGATGTCGACCTTGTCGGCGACGACGGTGGGGACCTTCTCGGTGCTCTGCTCAGCCACGGCCGTACCTCTCCTCAGCCTTCCAGAAGTAGACGAAGCCGCCGACGCCGGCGAGCAGCGCCCAGCCCAGCGCGTACGCCCACACATGGGGCGGGAGCTGCTTGGCGTGGAAGCTGTCGATCAGCGCGAAGCGCATCAGGTCGATGTAGACGGCGGCGGGGTTGGCCTCCAGCAGCACCTGTACCGAGTGCGGCAGGGTGGTGTTCTTCAGCGTCTTGTCGATGCTGAACATGACGCCCGAGACGTACATCCAGGTGCGCAGGACGAACGGCATGAGCTGGGCGAGGTCCGGTGTCTTGGCGCCCATCCGGGCCATGATCATCGACACGCCGGCGTTGAAGACGAACTGGAGCAGCAGCGCCGGGACCGTCAGCACCCAGGACAGGGCGACCGGCACGCCGCACAGGAAGAGGATCAGCACCAGCGCGGCCATGGAGAACAGCAGCTGCTGGAGCTGCTGGAGCGCGAAGGAGATGGGCAGCGCGGCCCGCGGGAAGTGCAGGGCCCGCACCAGACCGAGGTTTCCGGAGATGGCGCGGGTGCCCGCCATGACCGAGCTCTGCGTGAACGTCCACACGAACACGCCGGTGACCAGGAACGGGATGTAGTCGGCCACGCCGTGCTTGGTGCCGAGCAGCACACCGAAGATGAAGTAGTAGACCGCCGCGTTCAGCAGCGGGGTGGCCACCTGCCAGACCTGCCCGAGCTTCGCCTGGCTGTACTGGGCGGTGAGCTTGGCGGTGGCGAACGCGGTGATGAAGTGGCGCCGCGCCCACAGCTGGCGGACGTACTCCGGCAGGGAGGGGCGGGCGCCGCTGACGGACAGGCCGTGGCGGGCGGCGAGCGCCGCGAGGTCGTCCTCGGCCTGGGCCGGGGCGGGGGGCGGTGTGTGGAGGACCTGGCTCACATCCGCTGCTTTCGCTCGGGGGGAGGGGGTGCGGCGTCCGCTCCGTGTCCGTCGTCCGTTTCCTTACGGTTCTCTTCTCGTTCTCTTACGTCGGAACGGGACCGTATCGTCGCAACGGGAGCGTAGGGCCAACGGGCGTCGGAACGCAACCGTATCGTCGTCACGCCCTATGCTGGACGGCATGACGACGAACGCCGACGAACCCCAGACGCGTCCGCGCCGCCGCGCTCCCGCCGGGGCGGCCGTACTCCGCGAGGACGTGACCGAGGCGATCCGGGCGGCCGTCTTCGGGGAGCTCGCGGCCGTCGGCTACGCGCGCATGTCCATCGAGGGGATCGCCCGGCGCGCGGGCGTCGGCAAGACTGCGGTGTACCGCCGCTGGCGCTCCAAGCTGCACCTGGTGCTCGACGTCGTCTCCGCGCTGGCGGTCCAGGGCCTGCCCGCGCCCGACACCGGCTCCCTTCAGACGGATCTGCGGCTGCTGTACGAGGTGACCTCCCGGGCCCTGCGCCACCCCGTGGCCTCGCAGATCATCCCCGACCTCCAGGCCGAGGCGGCCCGCAACCCCGACATCGCCGAAGCCATGCAGAAGGCGCTGCGCGACGGCCAGGAGAGCGTCGCCAGCAGCATCCTCGCGGCGGCCGAGGAGCGCGGGGAGATCCGCGCCGGCCTCGACCGCGACCTGGCCCTGGACCTGATCTCCGGACCGCTGTACTGGCGTTCGGTCGTCATCCGCACCCCGAAACTGCCCAAGGGCTACCTGGGCGCCCTGGCCCGCGGCACGGCGGAGGCGATCAAGGCTCTCTGAGGCCGGAGGGCCTGTGGTCGCCTTCCCGACGACGGGAAGGCGACCACAGGCCCTGGGGACCAAAACACGCGGGGGACGGAGCCCGCCGAAGCGGGCCCCGTCCCCCGCGTGCGGGCGGCCGGATCTTCCGGCGCGGGCTCATCGCGTGCGCACCGGGGCCGAGGCGGTCTCCGGCCTGGCGCGCGGGCGGTCCCCGGGTCAGTCCCGGGCCGCCTCCGGGTGCAGGCGCAGCCAGCCGGACCAGGCCGAGCCGATCATGTCGTGGACGTCGTGCCGGGACTTCCAGCCGAGTTCGGCGGCGGCGCGGTCGGCCGAGGCGACGACGCGGGCCGGGTCGCCGGGGCGGCGCGGGGCGACCGCCAGGGGGCGGTGGTGGCCGGTCACGGCGTGGATCGTGTCGATCATCTCACGCACGGAGACGCCCTCGCCGCGGCCGATGTTCAGGGTCAGGGCGCGGCCGGGGGAGGCCTGCAGGGCGCGGGCCGTGGCCACATGGGCCTCCGCGAGGTCCACCACGTGGATGTAGTCGCGGACGCAGGTGCCGTCGGGCGTGGCGTAGTCGTCGCCGAAGATCAGCGGCGAGGCGCCCTCGGTGAGCTTCTGGAAGACCATCGGGACCAGGTTGAACACGCCGGTGTCCGCCAGCTCGGGACGTGCCGCGCCCGCCACGTTGAAGTACCGCAGACAGGCCGTGGACAGGCCGGTGGCGCGCCCCGTGGCGCGGACCAGCCACTCGCCCGCCAGCTTGGTCTCGCCGTACGGCGACAGGGGCGCGCACGGGGTCTCCTCCGTGACCAGCTCCACGTCCGGCATGCCGTACACCGCCGCCGAGGAGGAGAACACGAACGAGCCGACCCCGGCTGCCGTCACCGCCTCCAGCAGCACCCGCAGGCCCTCGACGTTCTCCCGGTAGTAGTGCAGCGGTCGCTCCACCGACTCGCCGACCTGCTTCTTCGCCGCCATGTGCACGACGCCGGTGACCTCGTGCTCGGCGAGTGCCCGGGCCACCCGGTCCGCGTCCAGCGTGGAGCCCACCACCAGCGGGACCCCGTCCGGCACGCGCTCGGCGATGCCGGTGGACAGGTCGTCGAGCACCACGGCCCGCAGTCCCGCCTCGGTCATCGCGCGGACCACGTGCGCTCCGATGTAGCCGGCGCCGCCGGTGATCAGCCAGGTCATGGAGCGTCTCCTCGTCAGGGAAGGCAGGGGTCGTCGTCTTGCCGGACGCGGCCTCAGCGCAGCAGGCGGCGGAGCCTGCCGCGCAGAACGGACGTCACGCCGCGCAGGCCGGTCGCCAGGCGCACGGAGAGCGCGCTGGAGTGGGTGGCGTACGGCTGGGCCAGCAGGACGCCGAACCGGAGGCTCGGCACGACGCTGCGGCGCAGCAGGCCGGCGCCCGTGCGGGCGTGCGCCGTCACCTCGCGGGAGGTGCCGTCGGCGAAGCTCACGCTCAGGCGCAGGTCCCAGGTCCCCGCGCCCAGCGTCGTCAGGTCCACGGTCGTCTCCGCCGACCAGGTGTCGTCGGCGGAGAGCGCGAGCGGCACGGTGACGGGCCCGGCGGCCGGGCGGCCCGTCTCCCGGTGCCGCCACTCCACCTCCAGCGCCCGCGGCCGCGCGGCCGCCACCCGGCCGTACATCTCGTGCAGGCGCAGCCGCAGGACGGTGGCACGCGCCCGGGGGCGCAGCGCCGCGTCCACGGCGAGCGGGAGCTGGTGGGCCGGCCGGGTCAGGTACGGCTCCAGGGTGACCTGCGGCAGGTCGGCCGACCAGAGGGGGGTGCCGTCCTCGGCGCGCGCGTAGGGCGGGCACAGCCGGGCCGGGCGGGCGGCGAGCTCCTTCAGCCGACCCAGGTCGCGCGGCTCGGGCGAGGCCATGACCACCCGGGCGAGGAGCCGGCCGGGCGCGGCCGGGTCGGCGGCCCAGTCGGCCGCGTCGTACTCGCCGAGGTGCTCCCGGGTCTGCGCCCACCAGGCGCGACGGTACTCCGCGTCGCGCAGGCCCAGCTCGCGCGCGTACATGCGCAGCTCGTGGTCGAGGAACTTGGCGCGGGCCGTCCGCGCGAGCTTCTTCCGCCCGGCGCCCAGCAGGATCTCGTACGCCTGCCGGTTCGCCTCGGTGCGCGCCCGCCAGTTGCCGACGTCCGCGCGGTCCAGCGAGATCGACAGCCGCGCGGCGGACCGGCGCACGTTCCACACGTACACCCGGTCCGGGATCAGGGCCAGGCGCGGTGCGGCGGCCAGCACCCGCGCGGTGAACACGATGTCCTCGTAGGGGAAGCGGCCCTCGGGGAAGCGGATGGCGTGCTCGCGCAGGAAGTCGGTGCGGTACAGCTTGTTGACGCAGAGGGTGTCGTGCACCAGGCGCGGAAGCTGCTCGGGGCGGGTGAGGACGGTCCGTCGCGCGTACAGCGACTCCTGCCACGGCACCTCGCGCCCGGAGGGCAGCTCCCGGCGCACGCACAGGCCGCCGACCACCTCCGCGAGCTCCTCCTCGGCGGCCGCGAGCAGCGCGTCCACCGCGCCCGGCGGCAGCACGTCGTCGCTGTCGAGGAACATCACGTACGGCGACGTCACCGCGTCGATGCCGGCGTTGCGCGGGCTGCCGCAGCCGCCGCTGTTGGTCTCGCGCCGGATCACCCGCACTCTCGGCTCCGTCCCGGCAAGACGGGTGAGCAGCTCGTGGCTGCCGTCGGTCGAACAGTCGTCGACGGCGACGACCTCGCGGACGGCGGGCCCCTGCGCGAGCGCCGAGCGCACCGCATGGGCGATGTGGGCGGCGTCGTCGTATCCGATGACGACGACGCCGACGCGGGGTGTCTGGTGGGGGTGCGGGTGCATGGGGTCCACGGGCGGGAATCGTAGGCGAGGGCGGTAAATCTGCTGTTGGGGGGGAGGGCGGTCCTTACCGTCAGGAGGGACTCAGAGTCCCCCGCGGAAGACGGTGCGGGCCCGGCCCGGGTTGCCTGCGCGGCGCCGCCGGTCTCGTCGCGCCCCACAGCCGGGCGAAAGAGAGTACCGCGGCGGCGGTGAGCAGACCGTTGCGGACGAGCATCAGCGCGCAGCCCGTCCAGGTGCAGGACGCCACCAGGTGGTAGAGCGTGGGGTAGGCGGCCGCGCTGACCAGGCACGCGGCCGCGACCAGCGCGGCCACCGGCCGCTGCCCGGTCTCCCGCGAGGTCAGGCACACCGCGGCCAGCCCCAGCAGCCAGATCATGTACTGCGGGCTGATCACCCGGCTGGTGACGGTGAACAGCAGCACGGCGCTCAGCGCGGCGTCGTACGGGGTCGCCGGCGTCCACCGGCGGGCCCGCAGGCGCCACAGCAGCAGCGGCCCGAACGCCGCCGCCGACAGGGCCAGCGAGACGTGCGCCACGGTGGTCACGTGCGGTCCGGTGAACTCCAGCGCCCCGTACTGGTAGCGCACCCTCCCCGGCCACCCGGCGTGCGTGGCGAAGGCCAGCGCCGTGCCGCCCAGCGACTCGATCTGCACCCCCCGCCCGCCCTGCTGCCGGAGGAAGGCCAGCGGGTTGCGGAACACGCCGACCAGGACCAGCGCGGCGGCGGCCCCGGTGACCGCCGCCCAGGTCCACGCGGACCGGCTGCCGCGGCCCCGGGGGGTGCCCAGCAGCACCAGGGCCGGCCACACCTTCACCAGCGCGCCCAGGGCGGCGAGCGCGCCGCACGCGCGCGTGGAGCGTCCCAGGGCCAGCAGCGAGAGCACGGCGAACGCGGTGACCTGGACGTCGTAGCGGGCGAGCGGCACGTGCAGCAGGAGCGGCAGGCCCAGCGTCCAGTAGCCGGCCCCGAGCAGCCGGCGTCCGGGGCGGGTGCCCGCGCGGGCCAGCGCGAGCGCGATCAGCGCGTCGCCGGCCAGGGTCAGCGCCACGAAGGACTGGAAGTACGTCAGGCCCGGCAGCAGCGAGGGCGACAGCAGCACCGGCCCGGCGCCCGGCGGGTACTGCCACAGCGTGTCGTGGGCGGGGAAGGCGCCGTGGGACAGCACCGCGTACCAGTGCTGGTACAGCTTCCACACCTCGCGCGCCACCGCGCCCCGGCCCAGCAGCGGCCGCGTGTTGTGGGCGAGCAGCCACAGCATGGCGGCGCGCGTGAGGAGCCAGGCGGCCGTCAGGGCGAGCAGGCGGTGTCTCGTCGACGCGCGGGCGAGGGCGCGCGGCACGCTCCGGAAGGCACTCATCACGGCGGATCGTAGACCTCGCGAATGCCGTGTGAGCGCCGATACGCCGTCCACCGGCGAAAAGGCCGCCAACCGCGTCGAACCGCCCGGCCGACGCCGGCCGGGCGGCCCGCCTGCCCGCCCGCCCGGTGCGGCGCGGTGCGGCGCGGTGCGGCCGCCGCGCGGGCGGGCCGGTCACCGGCGGCGGTGCGCCCGGCCGGTCACCGGCAGCCCGGTGTCTCCTCCAGGGCGGCCGCGTCCAGGGCGCCGGTGAGCCGGTCGAGGCGAGCGCGCAGGTCGCGGATCTCGTCGAGGGTGAAGCCGGTGGCCGTCATGATCCGGCGCGGCACCAGGGCGGCGCGCTCGCGCAGCGCCGCGCCCCGCGCGGTGGGCCGCACCTGAACCGACCGCTCGTCGCGCGCGCTGCGCTCCCGGCTCACCAGGCCGGCCGCCTCCAGCCGCTTGAGCAGCGGGGACAGGGTGCCGGAGTCGAGGCGCAGGCGCTCGCCGAGCCGCTTCACGGGAGTCTCGCCGTCCTCCCACAGCACCAGCATCACCAGGTACTGGGGGTAGGTCAGGCCCAGTTCCTTGAGGAGCACCCGGTACACGCCGTTGAAGGCGCGTGCGGCGGCGTGCAGCGAGAAGCAGATCTGGTCGTCCAGGCGCAGCCAGTCCTCGTCCGGTGCGGCGGCCGTCGGAAGCTCGGTAGTCATGCCCCCAGGATAGCTCTGGGCATCATTAAGTTGTGCACAACTTAATTGTGTGCTCTACTCGTGGTCGTCCGGGCGGCCCGGACGCCCGGACCGTCCGGGCCGCGCCGACTGCCCGGACCCGACGTTCACCCGTTCTCGAGAGGGATGGTTTTCCATGGACGCGCTCTACACCGCCGTCGCCACCGCCACCCACGGCCGGGAGGGCCGCGCCTTCACCACCGACGGCAAGCTGGACGTGCAGCTCGCCCCGCCGGTGGAGCTCGGCGGCGACGGAGAGGGCACCAACCCCGAGCAGCTGTTCGCCGCCGGTTACGCCGCCTGTTTCGCCAGCGCCCTCGCCCTCGTCGGCCGCCGGGCCAAGGTGGACGTGAGCGACGCCGCCGTCACCGGCGAGGTCGGCATCGGCCGGCAGGGCGAGGGCTTCGCGCTCGCCGTCACCCTGCGCGTGGAGCTGCCCGAGTCCGTGGACGAGGCGACCGGCCGCGAACTGGTCGAGCAGGCCCACCAGGTCTGCCCGTACTCCAACGCCACCCGCGGCAACATCCCGGTCGAACTCGTCATCGAGTAACACCTCCCGGCCCGGCGACGGTTCAGCCCGCGACCCGTGCCAGCACCTCCCCGGTCCGCCGGTTCCACGCCACCACCACCGCCTCCCCGGGCACCGCGCGCCACCGCGTCAGCAGCAGCCAGCGCACGTGGTAGCGGTGGACGACGGCGGTGCGGGCGGCGCGGCCGGCCGCCGGAGCGAGGTAGGCGCGCACGGCGGCCGTCCGCCGCGCCCGCTCCCGCTCGTCCAGCGCGGGGTCCGGCCACAGGGGCGCGACCAGGCCGACGCCGTACCCGGCGACGGCGTGCCGGGCGTAGTAGCCGTCGGCGAGCACCACGTCGCCGCGCCGCAGGTACCGTGCCGCCCAGTCGTACGACGGCCAGCGCGGCGGCTGGGCGAAGCCGACCGGATCCAGTGAGCGCGGCACCACCGCCCCGGCCTGCACGGTCACCAGTCCGACGCAGGCGCCGGCGGCAGCCAGCAGGCCGAGCGCGTGGCGCCAGGGCCCCCAGGGGCGCGGGGCCGCCAGCTCCACGGCGAGCGCGAGCTGCGGCCCCAGCAGCGTCAGGCCGAGGATCCGGCCGTAGGTGTAGTGGCCGCTGAACCAGCCGTACGCCACCACCGCGCAGTCGAGCAGGAACATCAGCGCCAACGGGTCCGGGCCGCGCGAGCGGCGCGCCCGCTTCCACAGCGCGGGCAGCCCGAGCAGCGCCAGCCAGAAGTGGCCGCCGAGGCCGTCGTAGAGCGACCGGTGCAGTCCGTCCAGCCGGCCGTCCCCGGCCAGCGCGAACACGTCGAAGTACGGCCAGCTCGCCGCGACGGCCAGCGCCACGGCCGCCGCCAGCGCCCAGCGGCCCGCCAGCGCGCCCCGCCGGGCCCCCCGCCGGGCGCCCCACGGGCCCGCCGCGCAGGCGACCACGCCCGCGCCGGCCGCCACCGAGGTGATCGGGTGGACCAGCAGGACCAGTCCGCACAGCGCGCCGAGCGCCGCGTAGCCGGAGAAGCCGGGCAGCCCACCCGGCCCCACGAAGCGCACACCGTCCGCCCACCGCCGCGGCCCCACTGCGCGCTCCGGCCCCGCGTCCCGCGCCAGGCGTCCGGTCAGCGCCCACGCCCAGAAGGCGAGACCGGTCGCGAACGTCGACGGGTAGCCGAGATTGCCCGTCATCGACATCAGCCCGAGGTAGCCGCTCCACCAGGCCCGCTCGGTGCCCCACAGCAGCGTCATCGAGCCGAGCGCGAGCACCGGCGCCCAGCGCCGCGGGGTCAGCGCGCGCACGAAGCGCCCGAGACCGGTCAGCAGGACCAGCAGGTTCAACGGCCCGGCGAGCCGCAGCACATGCCACCCCGACAGCCCGGTCAGCCGCGCGAAGAGACCCTCGGCCAGGGCGTAGGGCGAGTAGTACGGGCTGCCCGCTCCCGGCAGGTCCGCCATCGGGTGGCGGGGGTGGAGGAGATCGGCCCTGAGCCGTTCGATCACCGCGGCGTGCTGGCCGGCGTCGCAGCACAGCGGCACCCGCCAGTACGCCAGGGACATCACCAGCCAGAACAGCAGTCCGCACACCAGGTAGGGGCTCGGCCGCCGGCCGCGGGCGCCCTCCGGCGCGGTCCGGCCGCGCACGGGCCGCCGCCCGGCGAGGACCCCGGCGCTCATGACGCCGGCGCTCACGGCGCCGGTGTGGACGCGGGGGCGGACGGGGATCTACGGGGCATTGTTCGTATGTTCCCACCTGCCTCGGCGGCCCCGCCCGTGTCACTCCGACCGGTGTACGCCCGGCCCGTCCGCATCACCTCATCGGGTGACCGCCCCGGTCGCCGTGCCCCCGGCCGACCGCGGCCCCGGGACGCCCGCCGCCGACCAGGGCGCCGCGCGCGCCACCCGGTCCAGCAGCAGCGGCACCCCCACCACCGGCAGCAGCCAGGCCAGCACGATCAGCCGCTCGCCCCACACGGTGATGTCCGGATGCGCCGCCTGGGTGAGGAACCCGGTGGACGCGGCCGCCACCACGAAGACGCCGAACGCCCGCCCGCCCCGCCGCAGCGCGCCCCACGCGCCGGCGGCGAGCAGGGCGGCGAACAGCGGCTGCCACAACTGCCGCCGCAGCCACTCCCGCCAGAAGCCGCCCTCCAGCCGCAGCAGCTCCGGCCACGGCCGGGCCCGGTCGGGCAGGGCGTAGTGATCGGTGAGCAGGTCCTGGAGACTGTCGGTCTCGGTCGGGTAGTGCAGCGCCCGCGCCAGCAGCAGCGTGCCGGCCACGGCGCAGCAGGCCACCGCCGTGATCGCCGGCACCGCGCGCCGCGCCGGCCCGCGTCGCGGCCAGGGCCGCACGGTGACCAGCGCGCTCGCGGCGGCCATGCCCAGTGCGAGGAACAGCGCCTGGGAGTGCTTGACCGCGAACAGGGCGGCCAGCGCCCCGCCGACCAGGACGACGCCGGACCGGCCGCGCCCGTCCAGGGCCAGCGCGCAGCCCCACAGCGCCGCCAGGGTCAGCGCCAGCATCAGGCCCTCGGCCATCGGCCGCATCGCGGTGGTGCCGCACGGCAGGACGTAGTAGAGGGCCTGACCGGTCAGCGCCAGGGGCACGGGCACCCGCCGGGTGCGCAGCACCAGGTAGACCAGGACGCCGCCCGCCACCGTGACCGCCACGCCCGCCGCCCACAGGCCCCAGGTCACGCCGAACACCGTGACGAACGGGACCAGGAGCACCGGATAGCCCGGCCGCGCCTCGAAGATCCGCATGAACCGCACCGGCATGAACGGCAGGGTGTGCCCGCCGGTCTGCCCGGCCCGCAGCCGGGCGTCCACCTCGCGCCACAGCCGGGCCCGGCACTCCTCGGTCACCCGGGCGGCCGGGCTCGGTTCCCGGAAGCGCAGCACGTCCACGCCGTGCCGGCGGCGCGCCCGCGCGGCCCGGCCGGCGCAGGCGTAGTCGATCGTGACGGCCGCCGTCTCACGCTTGTCCTCGCCGCGCAGGCTCAGGGCGTAGGACAGGTAGTTCTTGGTGTCGGGGGAGTCCCGGCCGGTGACGGTGCCGAGCTGGAGCAGCGCGAAGAGCACGGCCAGCAGCAGCACCCAGCCGCGCGGGCTTCGCGGGCGGAGCCGGTCACGCGGCCCGGCGAGCGCCCTCATGAGGACGTGAGCCGGTCGCGGCCGGAGGCCTGCGCGGGCACCTGGCCGGCCGTGCCGGGGGACGGCGCGGCGGTCCCGGCGGACGGCTCCGGCGGGGTCCAGTCCTCCTCGCCGAGGATCAGCGTCCGCACCACCCGCTCGGCCGCCCAGCCGTCGTCGAACTCGCAGAAGCGCGCCCGGAACGCCGTCCGCAGCCGCGCCGACTCGGCGTCCCGCCAGCGGCCGGACGCGAACAGCCGCACCAGTTCCGGGTAGGAGCGCGACACATGGCCGGGCGGTTCGGCCCGCACGTCGAAGTAGACGCCCCGGCTCGCCGCGTACGCGGCCCAGTCGTCGGCGTGCACCACGATCGGCCGGTCCAGGTTGGCGTAGTCGAACATCAGGGCGGAGTAGTCGGTGACCAGCACGTCCGAGGCGAGCATCACCTCCTCGACGTGCGGCTCGTCGGTCGCGTCGACGAGCACCCCGCGCCGGTGCAGTTCGGCCAGGCCCGTCCCGCGCGCCGGGCCGGCCGCCAGCGAGGGGTGCAGCCGGACCACCAGTGTGTGGCCAGCGCCCAGGTCCTCGGCGAACCGGGCCAGGTCGATCCGTTCGACGTGCCCGCCGCGCCGGTACTCGCGCCGGGTCGGCGCGTACAGCACCACCGTGTGGTCCGCCGCGATGCCGAGGCGGGCGCGGACCGCCGAGCCGTCCGACGCGTCCGGCCCGCCCCGGGCCGCCGCGCCGACCAGCACGTCGTTGCGCGGGCTACCGGTGCGCGCGGAGGCGAACCGGCAGGGGTAGGCCCGCTCCCAGACCAGCTCGGAATGGCGGTTGGCGACCAGACTGTGGTCCCAGCGGTCGGCGCGGTCCAGCATTCGCGGCACGTCCAGGCCGCGCCGGGCGCCCGGCCTGTCCAGCAGATCGGCGCCCATGTACTTCAGCGGCGTGCCCAGATGGGTGTGGATGTGCACGCTGCCGGGGCGTTTGGCGGGTGCGTTGGGCCAGTTGACGTTGTTGACGAAGTACGAGGCCCGTGCCGCGAGCCGGCGGTAGCGCGGGGTGCCGGGCAGGACGTACTCCACCTCGGGCGGCAGCAGCCCGGTCTCCCGCGCCTGCTCGGGGTCGCGCACCACCCACACCCCGCGCAGGTGCGGGGCGACCTCGCGCGCCGCCCGGTGGACCGCCGCCGGGTCGCCGAGCACCCCGCGGCTGTGGAACGCCGAGTACAGGACGAGGTCGGGGTCCAGCGGCCGGCGGGCGTGCAGGGCGGCCCAGCCGTCCTTGCCCCGCCGGGCCGCCGCCTTGCGGACCTTCAGCGCCCGCCGTGCCAGCTCCCGTTCGGCCCGCCCCGCCTGCCGCCGCAGCCGGTAGGCGGCGTAACCGCCCTCCAGCACACGGACATCGCCGTCCAGGACTGCTCCCGGGGGCCGGTGGGCGCGGAACAGCTCGGCCGTGCGGCGGAAGAACTCGGCCCGGTCCGACGGGGGCAGCCGGTCCGGCTTGGCGAGGATGTCCAGACAGTGCTCGCCCATCTTCCGGTGCAGGTAGGGCCGCCAGCAGGCCAGCTCCGGGCGGGAGTCGACGAAGGCGAACACCCGCTCGTACTGGTCGTGGACGTCGAAGTGCTTCCGGCTGGTGGTGGACAGGATGCTGCCCTGCCGGCGCTGGCGGTAGTACAGGCAGATCCGGTCCAGCGCGGCGATCCGGCCCGCGCTGAGCATGACCGGGAACGTCCAGGGCGTGTCCTCGTAGTAGCCGGGCGGGAACTCGAAACGCCCCTCCTCGACGAACTCCCGCCGGTAGGCCTTGTTCCACACCACCATCAGGAGGTCCAGCACGTCGGGGCGTTCGGCCGCCGTGAAGGTGCCGTCGGCGGCCTCGGCCAGCACCCGTGCCAGGGCGTTGCGCCGGGTACCGCCCCACCAGTAGGTGCGCGCGTAGTCGAAGACCAGCACGTCCGGGTCGGCGGCCTCGGCCAGCCGGTCGGCCATGGCGCGCAGCGCGCCCGGGGCGAGGGTGTCGTCGCTGTCCAGGAAGAGGAGGAAGTCGCCGGAGGCGAGCGGCAGCGCGGCGTTGCGGGCCCGGCCGAGCCCGACGTTCTCCGGCAGGTGCAGCACCCGGACCCGCCGGTCACGGTCGGCGTACTCGTCGAGGATCGCGCCGGAGCCGTCCGGGGAGCGGTCGTCCACGGCGATCACCTCGATGTCCCGGAAGGACTGCCCGAGGACCGAGTCCAGGCACTCGCGCAGGAAGCCCTGCACCTTGAAGCAGGGGACGATGACGCTGAAGCGGGGCACGGCTGTTGTCAGCTCCTTGTGAGGGTGGCGGCGGGGGCCGGGACGCGCTGTGCCAGGGGGACGAGGGGCGGCAGCGTCTCCGGCGGCTGGCCGAGGAACACCCGGCGTACGACGCGCTCGGCGGCGCGGCCGTCGTCGAACTGGCAGAACCGCTCGCGGAACGCGGCCCGCAGCGCGGCCGACCGCGCGCCCGCGTACGAGCCGTCGCGGAAGAGGGCCGCCAGTTCGCCCGGGGTGCGCGCCACCGGGCCCGGCGGAGTCCCCAGCAGGTCGAAGTAGACGCCCCGCGTCTCCCGGTACACCTCCCAGTCGTCGGCGAGGACCACGATCGGCCGGTCGAGGTTGGCGTAGTCGAACATGATCGACGAGTAGTCGGTGACCAGAGCGTCGGCGGCCAGGCACACCTCCTCGGTCGAGCGGTGCGCGGTCACGTCGATGACCCGGCCGGAGCCGTGCCGCCCGCCCCGGTCGTAGAAGTAGTGGGCGCGCAGCAGCACGACGACGTTCTCGCCGGCCGCCGCGCAGAACGCCTCAAGGTCGAGGCCCGTCTCGAAACCGGTGCGGTGGTCGCGGTGGGTGGGCGCGTACAGGACGGCCGTCGCGCCCTCGGGGACGCCCAGTTCGCGGCGGACCCGGGCCACGTCCTCGGCGCGCGCCGTGCAGAAGACGTCGTTGCGCGGATAGCCGTACTCCAGGGTCTCGTAGGAGCCGGGGAAGGCCCGCTCCCACATCTCGGTGGAGTGCCGGTTGGCGGAGAGGTTGTAGTCCCAGCGGTCCACGCGGCGCAGCAGCTTGGTGAAGCTGCCGGTCCGCGCCGCCACCACCGGGTACGTCGACTGGTCGCAGCCCATCATCTTCAGCGGGGTGCCGTGCTGCGTCTGGAGGTGCACGCTGCCGGGGCGCTTGACGACGGCGTCGGCGAAGTTGGCGTTGTTCACCAGGTACTTGGCGCGGGCCAGCACCTCCCAGTACCGGCGGCTGCCGATCAGCGCGTGGTCGACGTCCTCGGGGACGGTGTGCTCCTGGCCGGGCTCCACCAGGAACACCGCCCGCAGGTGCGGGGCGAGTTCACGGGCGGCGGCGTGCAGCGCCGCCGGGTTGCAGGCGTAACCGCGGCCCCAGTAGGCGCAGTACACGACGAGGCCCTCGTCGAGGGGGCGGCGCAGGTGCCACCGGTAGGCCAGGCGCGCGCACCGGCCCCGGACCCGGTCCAGGCAGCCGGTGCGCGCCCGGGCGGCCCGCCGGGCGGCCCGGCCGGCCGCGCACAGGGCGCGGAAGACGGGGTACGCCACGACCGTGGGCAGCGGGCCGCCGAGGCCGATCCGGCCGGCGAGGCGGCCGGGGGGCCGCTCGGGCGGCCGGCCCTCGGGCCCGCCGCCGTCCGGCAGCGGCCCGGCCGCCGGCGGCGCGGTCCGGCGCGGCCCGGCCGGGCGGAACCCCGCCGGACGGTGGCGGCGGTAGAGGTCGCGGGCCCGGCGCAGGAAGACGCGTCGGCGGCGCGCGGGCAGCCGTCGCGGGTGCGCGGCCGTCTCCAGCACGGCGGCCAGGACCTGCTCGAACAGCGGCGCGAACCGTTCGGCGGACAGGCCCTGCTCGGCGGCCCGGGCGAGCACCCGCTCGGACTGGTCGAGGAGGTCGAACTGGTGCTCGCCCGGGTGATCGAGCCGGCTGCCCTGCCGGCGTTCCCGGTGCTGTACGACGACCCGGCGCAGCACCGCGATCCGCTCGGCGGCCACGGTGACCAAACCGCCCCAGCCGAGGTCGGTGTGGTGCCCGGCGGGGAAGCCGATGCCCCGGCCGGTCACGAAGGCACGGCGGTAGGCGGCGCTCCAGGCGGGCCACCGCACGCCCGTCAGGCGCGGAGCCTCGCCGGGCGCCACGGCGTGCGCGGGCAGCTCCACCGGCAGCCGTCCGGCCGGACCGGCCGGCATCTCCTCCCACCAGGGCGTCCGCTCGTGCTCGAAGTACAGCGCGTCGACGTCGCCGGTCTCCGCCAGCCGGGCGGCCAGCGCGCCCAGCGCGCCCGGCAGGAGCACGTCGTCACCGTCGAGGAACAGCAGGTACGCCCCGGTCGCCGCCCGCATCCCGGCGTTGCGCGCCCCGGCGAGTCCCGCGGCCGGCGGCGAGTGCACCACGGTCACCCGGGCGTCCCGCCCGGCGTGGCCGGCGGCGACGTCGGCGGCCGGGGCGTCGGGCGCGTCGCACACCGGGATCAGCTCGAAGTCGCCGAAGGACTGGGCGAGGACGGAGTCCAGCGCCTGGGACAGCCGGCCCGCCACCCCATGGGACGGGACGATGATGCTGAAGCGGGGCATTCTGCTCTTTTCGTCGATGTCCTGGTCCGGTGCGCCCGACGGCGGGCCGGACCGCGCCACGGGCGCGTCCGCCGGTGTCCCGGCCTGCCGTCCGGGTGTGCCTCCCGGCGCCCCGGCCCGCCCCGCCCCGGCGGCCGCCGGGCCGGGCCGGCGGCGGGCCGCGGGATACCGGGGCGCACGCGGACTCCCGGAAGGTCAAACGGTGTTCAGCGGCTCTCGGTGACGGTCTGGGGGCCCGCGGGTTGCGGCACGGTGGCGAGCAGGGAACGGGCCGGGCCCGCCGCGGCCTGCGACGGCACCGGGTGCCGCCGGGCGGGCGGGACGACGGGCGGCAGCCCGGCCGCCTCGTCGGTCTGCCCGAGCACCACGTGGCGTACGACCCGCTCGGCGGCGCGCCCGTCGTCGTACGCGCAGAACCGCTCCCGGAACGCGGCGCGCAACTGGGCGGAGCGGGAGCCGCGCCAGTGGTCGCCGGCGAGGATGTCGGCCAGCTCGTCGGCACTGCGCGCGACCGCGCCCGGCGGGTGGGCGCGCACGTCGAAGTAGGTACCGCGGGCCGCCTCGTACGCCTCCCAGTCGTCGGTGAGGAGCACGATCGGCCGGTCCAGGTTGGCGTAGTCGAACATGATCGACGAGTAGTCGGTGATCAGCGCGTCGGAGGCCAGGCACAGGGACTCCACGCTCGGGTGCCCGCTGACGTCGATGACCCGGCCGTCCGCGTCCGGCGTCGCCCCGGAGGCGGTGGCGAGCGGGCCGCCCCGCGCGTAGTGGGCGCGGGCCAGGACGACGAAGCGCGGGCCGAGGCGGTTCAGGAGGCGCTCCAGGTCCAGGGCGGTGTGCTGGGTGCGGCGGTGGTCGCGGTGGGTCGGCGCGTACAGCAGGGCCACCGCGCCCTCCGGGACGCCCAGCGACTCGCGCAGCCGGGCCACGTCGACCGAGGTCGCCCGCTGGAAGACGTCGTTGCGCGGACCGCCGTACTCCAGGGTGGTGTAGCGGCCGGGGTAGACCCGTTCCCAGGTCAGCGTGGTGTGCCGGTTGCCGGACAGGACGTAGTCCCACTTGTCGACGTTGGCCAGCAGCCGCGCGAAGTCCATGCCGCGGGCCGCCGCCGGACGCTCCTGGAGGTCCAGGCCCATGTGCTTGAGCGGGGTGCCGTGCTGGGTCTGGACGAACACCTGACCGCGGCGCTTGACCAGGCGGTGGTCGAAGTTGACGTTGTTGACCAGGTACCTGGAGCGGGCCAGCGCCGTCCAGTACGCGGCGGTGCCCGGCGCCAGCGGGCGGGTGCCGGCCGGGACCGTGCCGTGGTGCTCGGGCCGGGCGATCCACGCCGTGCGGATGTGCGGCGCGAACTCGCGGAACGCCGTCTCCAGCGCGCCCGGGTGGCAGCAGTGCCCGAGTCCCCAGTACGCGGCGAAGACGGCGCGGTCGGCGCGCACCGGCAGGCACAGCTGGATCCGGTAGTGCGCCTGGAGCAGGGCCGCGCGCAGCGCCCGCAGCGACCGGACGGTCACCGCGCCGGCCCGGCGGCGCAGCGCCGTCGCCAGCAGCAGCGCGCGGAAGACGCGGTGCGCGCCGAGGCGGACCAGGGCGTGCCGCAGCCGGGAGCGCGGTCCGGGCTCGGCCCCCGGGGCGCGGTAGCGGCGGTAGTACGTCCGTGCCCTGCGCAGGAACTCGGCGCGGGAGCCGCGCGGCAGCCGGCCGGGCCGGGTGAACACCGTGCAGAGGTGGTCGACCATCCGGCGGAACAGCAACGGCCGCCAGCGGGCCAGTTCGGGCCGTGTGTCGAGGAAGGCGAAGACCCGGTCGTACTGCTCGAACACCTCGAAGTGCCGGCGGCTGGTGGTGCCCAGGATGCTGCCCCGGCGGCGCTGCCGGTAGTGCACGCACACCCGGTCCAGGGTCGCGACGGAGCCCGCCGCCAGCAGGACCGGGTAGGTCCACGGCGTGTCCTCGTAGTAGCCGGTGGGGAAGGCGAAGCCCTCGCGCGCCACGAAGTCCCGCCGGCACGCCTTGTTCCAGGCCACCATCAGCACCCGGAGCAGCTCCGGACGGTCGGCCGGCCGGAAGGGGGCGGGGCCGTCCTGGGCGAGCGGGGCGCGGATCGGGTCGCGGACGGTCTCGCCGTTCCAGTGGGTGCGGGCGAAGCCGTAGACCAGCACGTCGGGTTCACCGGTCCGAGCCAGGCGGTCGGCGATCGACCGCAGCGCGTCCGGCGTGAGCGTGTCGTCGCCGTCCAGGAAGACCAGGTAGTCGCCGCCGGCCTCGGCCATCCCCGCGTTGCGGGCGGGACCGAGGCCCTGGTTGTGCGGCAGGTGGACGGCGCGGACCCGCGGGTCACGGGCCGCGAACTCGTCGGCGATCGCGCCGCAGGCGTCCGGCGAGCAGTCGTCGACGGCGATCAGTTCGAAGTCCGTGAAGGACTGGGAGAGCACCGACTCCAGGCACTCGGGCAGATACGCCTGGACCCGGTACGCGGGGACGATGACACTGAACCTGGGCAACGGGCCATCCAAGGGTCGGCGCGGGCGGTCGGCCCCGTCGTCACGAGGGGGCTGTGCCCGGCAACGGCCGATGGAGTGAATCGGTTACGGTCCGATACGGCATGTGGGGGACAAGAGGTGAACGGGAGAGGGCGGCCCGGTGACGGCCCGGCCCCTCCCACCCCGGGCCGTCACGCGGTCACTTGACGGCGCCCGCCATCACACCGGACACGAACTGCCGCTGGAACGCGAAGAACACGGCCAGCGGTATCACCATCGAGATGAACGCGCCGGGCGCCAGCACGTCGACGTTGTTGCCGAACTGGCGCACCTGGGTCTGCAGCGCGACCGTGACCGGCTGCGTGCCGGACTTGGTGAACACCAGCGCGACCAGCATGTCGTTCCACACCCACAGGAACTGGAAGATGCCCAGGCTGGCGATGGCCGGGCCGCCGAGCGGCATCACCACCCTGGCGAACAGGCGCAGTTCGCCGGCGCCGTCGAGCCGGGCGGCCTCCAGCAGTTCGCGCGGGATCTCCGCGAAGAAGTTCCGCAGCAGGAACACCGCGAACGGCAGCCCGAAGCCGGTGTGGAACAGGACCACGCCGAGGATCGTCCCGAACAGGCCGATCCGGCCGAACAGTTCGGCGATCGGAATGAGAGCGACCTGCACCGGCACGACCAGCAGCCCGACCACCGCCAGGAACCACCAGTCGCGGCCGGGGAACTCCATCCACGCGAACGCGTAGCCCGCGAGCGAGCCGACCACGACCACCAGGACCGTCGCCGGGACGGTGATCAGGGCGGTGTTCAGCAGGGAGTCGGTGATGTCGCCGTTCTCCAGGAGCTTCTGGTAGCTGTCGAAGGTGAGCTGCGAGGGCTTGCCGAACACCGACCACCACCCGCTCGCGCTCATGTCCTCGGGCGAGCGCAGCGACGACAGCAGCAGTCCGATCGTCGGGACCAGCCAGAACAGGCCCACCAGGATCAGGAACACCCGGACCAGGCCGCCGCCGACGGCCTCGGCGAGCCGGGAGCCGAGCGGCCGCCGGGCTCCTACGGGCCGGGAAGCGGGGGTCGCCTTCGTGACGGCCTCTGTGGTCATCGCCGCGCCTCCCGTCGCAACCGCCGCATGTTGAACAGCATCACCGGGATCACCAGCAGGAGCAGGAAGACCGAGATGGCGCTGGCCACGCCCGGGCGGTCCTCCGAGAAGCCCTTGCGGTACAGCTCCAGGGCCAGCACGTCGGCGTCGTCCTGGGAGGAACCGGGGGCGATGATGAAGACCAGGTCGAAGATCTTCAGCACGTTGATCATCAAGGTGACGGCGACGACCGCGAGCACCGGCGCCAGCAGGGGGACGGTGATCCGCCGGAACACCTGCCACTCGCCCGCGCCGTCCACCCGGGCGGCCTCCAGCAGCTCCCGCGGCACGCCCGCCAGACCGGCCGCGATCAGCACCATCGCGAACCCGGCCCACATCCACACGTACGCCCCGATGATCGCCGGGGTGACCAGCGAGGGGCCGAGCCAGTCCACCCCGTTGTACGGCGCCTTGAAGTTGCTCGCCGGGAGTCGGAGCCGGGCGCCGTCGGCCTTCGCGGGCAGGGTGAAGGTGCCGTCGGCCGCGGCCTTCGCGGTCGCCACCACCTTGCCGTCCCTGACCGCCTCGATCCGCATCCCGGAGTAGCCCAGCTCCGACGGGTCGACCGCGCCGAGCCGCCCGACGCCCTTGCCGCGGGTGAAGTCCTGCCAGGTGGTGCCGGTGATCCTCCCCGGCTCGGCCCCGGCCCGCACGGCCCTCTTCGCGCCGGCCGGCATCTGGTCGGGGGCGACGCCGACGAGCGGCAGGGCGACCGACTGGCCCGTGTGGACGGGGCTCGTGGTGAGGAACCCGCCGTGGTCGGGCGCGAGCGGCGAGTCGCGGCCCGGGTGCGCCTTCGGGAACGCCGAGGACTGGGCGAAGGTGTCGTGGACGCCGACCCACACCGCGTTGGCGACGCCCTTGTCCGGGTCCTGGTCGTACACCAGCCGGAAGATGATCCCGGCCGCCAGCATCGAGATCGCCATCGGCATGAAGACGACCAGCTTGAACGCCGTTCCCCAGCGCACCCGTTCGGTCAGCACCGCGAAGACCAGACCGAGCGCGGTGGCCACCGCCGGGGCGAACACCACCCAGATGACGTTGTTCTTCAGCGCGGTGCGGATGCCGTCGTCGGTGAAGAGCGCCCGGTAGTTGTCGAACCCGGCGAAGCCGTCGCCGGAGGAGTCGTAGAAGCTGCGGACGATCGAGTACCCGATCGGGTAGACCACGAGCGCGCCGAGCAGCACCAGGGCGGGCAGCAGGAAGAGGGCCGCCACGGTCTTGCGGGTGCCGGTCACGCTCTTGCGCCGGCGGGGGGCGGGCGGCGTCACCGGGGTCCCGGCGACGCCCTTGGCGGCTGCCGACGTCATCGGTCCCGTCCTCGGTGGGTGCGAGCCGTCATCGCCGGATCAGCTCCCGCCGCCGTACGCCGCCGCCGCGTCCCGCTCCAGCCTCGCCTGGGTGCCCGCGACGTCCGACGGGTTCTTCAGGAAGTCCTGGAGGTCCTTCCACTCGCCCTTGCCGGGCGTTCCGCCGAACGCCTGCGGGGCCTGGTCGGACATGTCGAAGCGGAAGGAGTCGCCCGACGCGATCAGCGCCTTGGCGATGGTTCGCTGCACCTCGTTCGGGTACGCCGACTCCGGCACGTTCTTGTTCGGCGAGAGGTAACCGCCCAGCCTGGCCTGGATGGTCGCCGCGTCCGGCGAGGCCAGGAAGGTGACCAGCGCCTGCGCCGCCCTGGAGTCCTTCAGGATCACCGCCGCGTCGCCGCCGGAGACCACGGGCGCCGTGGAGCCCACGGCCGGGAACGGGAACACCTTGGCGTCCGTGCCCACCTTGGCCTTGGTCTCGCCGATGTTGACCTGGGCGAAGTCGCCCTCGTAGACCATGCCGGCCTTCGGCTGGTCGCCGCCGGTGAAGGTCTGCGTGACGGAGGCGGGGAACTCCACCTGGAGCGCGCCGGCCGGGCCGCCCGCGATGTAGTCCTTCCTGGACCAGATCTGCGCCAGGGTGGTCAGGGCCTGCTTGACGGACGGGTCCGTCCACTTGATCTTGTGCTGGGCGAGCTGGTCGTACTTCTCCGGGCCCGCCTGGGAGAGGTAGACGTTCTCGAACCAGTCGGTGAGGGTCCAGCCGTCGGCGCCGCCGACCGAGAACGGGGTGACACCGGAGTCGTAGACCTTCTGCGCGGTGGTGAGCAGGTCCTTCCAGGTCTTGGGCTCGGCCGCGCCCGCGCCCTCGAAGACCTTGGTGTTGTACCAGATCAGCGACTTGTTGGCGGCCTTGTAGTAGGCGCCGTATTGCTTGCCGCCGACCTTGCCGATGTCCTGCCAGCCCTGCGCGTAGTTCTTGGCGAGCTGCGCCCGCGCCTCGGGCCCGAGCGGCTTGGCCCACTTCTTGTCCACGGCCTGCTTGATGGCGCCCGGCTGCGGGAGCAGCGCCACGTCCGGCGGCTGTCCGCCCGCGACCTTCGAGCCGAGGAAGTTGATGATCGGGTCCTGGGCGGGCACGAAGGTGACCTTGGCGCCGGTGCGCCGGGTGAACTCCGCGAGGACCTTCTTGAAGTTGGCCTGCTCGCCGCCGGTCCAGACGGCCGCGACCTCCAGGGTCGTGCCGTTCAGCTTCGGAAGGGTGACGGTGGCGCCGGTCTCCGTGCCGCCGCCCCCGCCGCCGGCGCCCGTGCTGCTCTTGTCGCCGCTGGTCTTGTCGTCGTCGTTCCCGCCGCCGCACGCGGTGAGGGAGAGGGCCAGGGCCCCCGCGGCGACGGCCGCCGCGGTCCTGGCGGCCCTGCGTTTGCGGATGGTGCTGCTCGTGCTGCGCATCACTGCCCCGTTCTTCGTACTCGTCGAACGTCCGAGGGCTGTCCCGTGCGCTCTGGTCTACGCCGGGCTCCGGACGTCGGCAAGAGCGCCCACGGTGTCAACCACGCGATCGTTAACACGTCGTGACTCACCGTCAGCGTTGGCGTCCGGCGATGCGGTGGGGTACGTCCTGCGGTGCGGCGCGGTGGCGTCCTGCGGTGCGGCGCGGTGGCGTCCTGCGGTGCGGCGCGGTGGCGTCCGGTGGCGGGGCGCGGAGGTGTCCTGTGGTGCGGTGCGGAGGTCGTCGGCGGGTGGTGGCAGGAGGCGACGGCTGGCGTGGGCGGGTGACGCCGGGCGGTGACGGCGGCGGTGCGGGACCGGGGCACCCCGCGGTGACGGCGGTGGTGCGGGACCGGGGACGGCCGGCGGCGGCAGGGGCCGGGCGTCCCGGAGCGCCACAGCGCCGCGGCACCGGAGTGCCGCGGCGGGGTGGTCACAGCAGGGAGGGGACCTGTGCGGCCGACACCTCCCGCGCCGCCCGTTCCAGCGCGCTGGCCAGCAGGGCCAGGTCCGTCGGTCCGTTGCCCAGCTCCCGTACCGAGCGGCGGGCCGGCGGGTCGCCCATGCGCTGCCACTCCAGGGGGACGACCGTGGGGCGCTGGGTCGCCGTCCGCGGGATACGGCCCGTGACCCGGCCGCCCTGGAACGGGACGGCACGGCCGTCCGCGCCGGTCAGCCGACCGCGCCCCGGCGCCGGCTCTCCCGCGGGCTCCCGGCTTCCCTCCATCGGCGAGGCGCTCCCACGGCCGCTGGCGGGGGCGTCCAGGACGACCCGGAGCGTGGCCCGGCGGGCCGGTTCCGTCTCCGCCGTACGGCCCCCGGGGGCGGTGGCCGCGACCAGGTGGACGCCGAGCCGCTCGCCGTCCCGGGCCACCGCCTCCAGCGCGCGTATCACCGAGCCGGCCGCGGGACGCCCGGGCGAGCCGAGCGCGGGGGAGACCAGGAGGTCCAGGTCGTCCACGACCACGACGAGCCGGGGCAGCGGCGGAGCCGCCTCGGCCCGCGCCCGGGCCGCCGGCGGCCGCAGCCGCAGGGTGGAACTGGGCGGCGCGTCGAGATCGGCCGCCCCGAAGGCCGCCGCGCCGCCCGGCGCGGCGTCGGCCGGCCTCGGCTGTGCCGGGGTGCGGCCCGCGACGCCGCGGCCCGGCGCGGTGCGCTGGGCGACGATACGGCCGGACACCTCGCGCCGGGTGTGCCACTCGGCGAAGTCGGCCAGCCCCAGCAGCTCTGCCCGCCGCTTCAGCTCGGCGCTCAGCGACTGGGCGAACTCCCGCATGCGCACCGGATCGTTGGCGGTGAGGTGGGTGGTGACATGCGGTACGTCCGTACAGACCCGCAGCCCGTCGCCGTGCCCGCCGCCCGCGCCGACGCCGTCCCGGCCGTCCAGCAGGACGATGCCGAGCCGGTCCGGGCGCTCGGCGGTGGCGAGCGAGGCGACGACCGACCGCAGCAGCTCCGTACGGCCGCTGCCGGCCGGCCCCTCGATCAGCAGGTGCGGGCCGTCGGCCACGAGGTCGGCGCAGACCGGCCCGCGCGGACCGGCGCCGAGTATCAGCACCGCCCGCCCGCCGAGAGCCCCGGCGTCGTCCGCCGCGTCGGCCCAGCGCGCCTGGAGCGACGCCGGCGTGGCCCGGGCCAGTCCCAGCTCGTCGAGCAGCCGAGCCGACAGCGGCAGCGGCGCGGACACCCGCGCGGGCCGCTCGTCGTCGGCCGGGTCCGCCGTCCGCAGGGGCGCCAGCGCCCGCGCGAAGCGCTCGGCCCACGCGAGGGACACGGCGTCGACGACGGCGACGGTGCCGGGGGCCACCGGAGTGGGGCGGGCGGTCTCCACGTCCTGCGCCCGCGCGGGCGGCGCGGAGGCGTAGGCGTCCGGACGCGCCTGCGCCCGCCGGTGCGCGTGCGGGCCCGCCTGCGCCGACGTGACGGCGTGCGCGGGGCCGGGCCGGCGCGCTTCCGCGCCGGACCGCGCGACGCGCATCAGCCGCAGCGCCGTCGCCACGTCACCGCTGAGCAGCGCGACGGCCCCGCACTCGCGGAACACCGGCGACACCGCGCACGCCGCCTCGTACGTCTCCGTCACCGGTGAAGCGGGCGAGGCGGGCACCGCCTCGGCGAGGCACAGAACGTGTATCCCGGCCCGCGGCCCCTCCTGCGCCAGCCGCGCCACCGCCTCGCGCACCACGGCCCCGCCCGGGTCGCCGTCCACGACGACCACGGTGTACGGCCCCGCGAACGCCCGCTCGCCCACCGGGTCCCCGTCCCTGGCCCAGGAGGGCCGTCGGGCGGCGCCGCTCGCGGACGACGGCATGGACGACGGCCCGCCCGGCGCCGCGTGGCCGAGGTCCCCGGGGCCCGGCGAGTGCCGCGGCGCGGGCGCGCCCCCGGCGTCGGCGCCGGTCCGGGCGGGACCGGCCGCACGCGTGTCGGTCAGGTGGTCGTCGAGGCGGCGCAGGAGTTCGTCCGTGCGGGCCTCGGCCTGTTCGCGGTCGTGCGCCAGCAGGAGCCGGCAGTCCTGGCCGTGGCCCGGCCGCACATGCGGGAGCCAGCCGAGCCAGGCCCACTCGGCCGTGCGTTCCTCCAGGGGGCGGGCGCGGTCGGCGCTGATCAGGACGATCTCGAGGCCCTCCGGGGAGTGCAGCGCGGCGAGCTGCGCCAGCACCGCGCGGGCCAGCCCGGACAGACGGGCGCGCGGCCCGGCCAGGCCCAGCGCGCCCACCTCGCGCAGTCCCGCGGTCACCGGCACCGCGGCCAGCAGCCGCCCCGAGCCGTCGGGGACCGGCCGGTCGGCCGTGCCGAGCCGCACCGTGAGCGCCTCCGGATGCCCCGGGCCGCGCTCCCACAGCCGTGGTCCCGGTCCCAGCGCGGTCAGCAGCAGTGCCGCCGGGTCCGGCCAGGTCTCAGGCAGCTGGGGCGTCCCGTGCGGCGTGGGCGCGTCCCGCTCCGGCAGGCCGGGCGCCGGGTCGTCGTACGCCCCGGTCCGGACCGCCGCGGACTCGCCGCGCCCGCCGGCCAGGCGCCGTGCCCACGCCCCGAGCCCGCCCCGCCTGCGCAGGCCCGGCGGAACCTCGGTGCCTCGCAGGGGGGTCCCCTTGCGCCCGCTCTCCCCGGTCCCCGCGACGGCGTCGTCCGGGTCCCCGGCGAAGGCGCCGGGGTGGCCGCCGACCCCGCCGCGACCGGCGTGGGTGTCCCCTCCGTCATGGCTGTCGACCCGGTACGCGCGGCCCCGCGGGGGCAGCCCGGGAGACTCGGTGAAGCCGTGTTCCCGGCTTCCTCCTCCGCCGTGTCCCGGGCTCCCCGGCGCGTCCGGCGCGGGCGCGCCCCCCGGCGTGCCTCCGGACGCCTGCCGCGGGCCGGTGCCGGCGCTCATGCCCCTGGCGGTGCCGGTGCCCGTCGTCGTGGCCGCGCCCGGGCCCGCACCGTCGGCACCGCCGACCGGCACACGCGCGTGTGCCGCGCCGTCGCCCGCGACGGGCCCGGCGCCGCCCGGCACGGAGATCCGCACGTGCCCCTCGCCGTCCGGGGCCGTCGCCACGCGCACCGCCGGTCCGGCGGCCGGGGTCAGGCGCAGCACCGACTCGCCGATGCGCAGCAGCGCGCCCGGGGCGAACCGGACCGGGCGGGCGCCGACCTGCCGGTCGTCGAGCACCGTGCCGTTGGTGGAGCCGAGGTCGGCGACCTGGACGCGGCCGTCCGGGGCGACCGTCACCGCGCAGTGCACCCGGGAGACGTCGGGGTCGTCGAGCGGTACGTCGGCGTCGGCGGAGCGGCCCACGGTGATCTGACCGCCGTGCAGCAGATGGACCCCGCCGGCGTCCGGCCCCGCGACCACGTGCAACTGGGTGGGGGCCTCGTCGAGCTCGGGGTGCGGCTCGGTCTCGGCGGGGGCGCCCAGCGACAGCACCGCGCCGTCCAGCAGCGGCGGTTCGCCGAGCGTGCAGCGCTGGGTGTCGAGCCGCTCCGTGCCCGCGTACAGCACCACGGGGCCCGCGCCGGGCTCCCGGCCGCCGCGCTCGGCGCCGCGCTCCCGGCCGCCGCGCTCCGGGGCCGTCCCGCCGTCCCCGGCGACCGCGGCGGCGAGCGCCGACGCCACCGCGGCCAGCGCCGTGCCCGCGGGCGCCGTGACCAGCACGTCACAGCTCACGGCGCGGCCCCGGGGCGATGGGGGTCCTCCCTGCCCGAGCGGAGTCGAGGGCTTGGGGGACGGCGGGCCCAGCGGGTCTACGACGGTCAGCCGGATCTGCATCGCCGTCAGCGGTCCCTTCTGCGCGGGCGCCCGGGCACGGGGAGGACGAAGCCGCCCAGCGATCCCCCCACCGCTGACTTCCCCCCACCGCCGCGCGAGCACGTCGGCCAGTACTGCCAGCATCCTCGCACCTGCCGCTGACACCGCGCCCGCCGCCCACCGGCAAGTGATCTTGATTGGTCGGCTCTGCCCCCAAAAGTGCCTGACCGGTGCCCGGCGAATGTTTGCTTGATAACGCCTTGAGATCGGTCACGTCCGCCTCTGGGCAACCAACCGCCCCGAGTCGAGCGTCTTCCCGTCGAACATGTACGTCCTCCGCGCACCTGGCTCCGCGGGAGCCGGAGCGAGGTCGAGGAGCGGCACTACAGTGGGGCGGAACACCCGCGGGAGGCCCCGGAGGGTGGCGGGGTACAGGCAAGCAAGCAGCAGGGAGCGCATGACGTGCGGCCGGTAGGCAGCAAGTACCTGCTCGAGGAGCCGCTCGGACGCGGCGCCACGGGCACCGTCTGGCGAGCCCGCCAGCGGGAGACCGCGGGCGCCGAGGCGGCCGTGCCGGGCCAGCCCGGCGAGACCGTCGCGATCAAGGTCCTCAAGGAGGAGCTGGCGAACGACGCCGATGTCGTGATGCGGTTCCTGCGGGAGCGCTCCGTGCTGCTCCGGCTCACCCACCCGAACATCGTCCGGGTCCGCGACCTGGTGGTCGAGGGCGACCTGCTGGCGCTGGTCATGGACCTCGTCGACGGTCCCGACCTGCACCGCCACCTGCGCGAGAACGGCCCGTTCACCCCGGTCGCCGCCGCGCTGCTCACCGCCCAGATCTCCGACGCCCTCGCCGCGAGCCACGCCGACGGAGTGGTCCACCGGGACCTGAAACCGGCCAACGTCCTGCTGAAGCAGGACGACGGGCGGATGCACCCGATGCTGACCGACTTCGGCATCGCCCGCCTCGCCGACTCGCCCGGCCTGACCCGCACCCACGAGTTCGTCGGGACGCCCGCGTACGTCGCGCCCGAGTCCGCCGAGGGCCGCCCGCAGACGTCCGCCGTCGACATCTACGGCGCCGGCATCCTGCTGTACGAGCTGGTCACCGGCCGGCCGCCGTTCGCCGGCGGCTCCGCCTTGGAGGTCCTGCACCAGCACCTGAGCGCCGAACCGCGCCGTCCGTCCACCGTCCCGGACCCGCTGTGGACGGTCATCGAGCGCTGCCTGCGCAAGAACCCCGAGGAACGGCCCGGCGCGGAGAACCTGGCCCGCGCCCTGCGGGTCGTCGCCGAGGGCGTGGGCGTGCACGCGAGCGCCGCGCAGATCGCCGCCGCCGAGGGCGTGGGGGCCCTGCTCGCCCCCGACCCGGCTCCCACCGCCGTGCCCGCCCCGGACGGGGCGCCCGGCGCCGCCGGCCCCACGCAGGTGCTGCCGCAGGGCACGCCGTCGTACGACCCGAACGGCGCGACCAGCGTGCTGCCGCACACCGGCGGCCCGGCCGGCGCGGCCGACCCGACCACCGTGCTGCCCCACCACGGCGCGGCCGATCCCACCCGCGCCATGCCGCCGATGCCGCCCGGCGGGCCGCAGGGACAGCCGGACGGCTTCGGCGGACAGCCCGACCAGCCGCACCCCTGGCAGTCCCAGCTCCGCGCGGCCCGCGACCGCAACGAGCAGACCCAGTTCCAGGACCGCCTCGACCCGGGCGAGGACCCGCTGCGCCGCCGCCCCCAGCGGCAGGTCGCCCGGCCGCAGCAGCAGCCGCGCCCCCAGCAGCAGCCCGGGTACGGCTACCAGCAGCCGCAGCACCAGCCCCAGCACCCGCCGCAGCACCAGCCGCAGCCCCGCCAGTACGCACCGGCGCCGCAGCAGCAGCCCCGCCAGACCGGCCGGCCGCAGCAGTACGCGCCCCCGCCCGCGCCGGAACCCCAGCGGCCGGCCCGCGAGCCGCGGGCACCGCGGCAGCGCGGCGCCAACCCGATGAAGATCCCCGGACTCGGCTGCCTGAAGGGCTGCCTGTTCACGATCGTCATCCTGTTCGTCGCGAGCTGGCTGGTCTGGGAGCTGAGCCCGCTCCAGGACTGGATCGGCACCGGCAAGGGCTACTGGGACCAGCTGAGCTCCTGGGCCGGCACGGTGTCCGGCTGGATCAAGGACCTCGGCGGCAGCGGCAACTGAGGGGCCCGGCGCCGCCGCGGACGCGAGTTTGGATATTTGTCGACATCTGGCGGGTGATTTCCGTCTCCGCGGTGAAGGTTGGCTCGTCGGACGCGTAGTTTTATCGGCCGGGGGTCCGGGGGGTTGTCCTCCGGGTGGCGCAGCGTCGGCAACACGCGTCTGTAGGAGCAGTCTTGGCACGGAAGATCGGCAGCCGGTACACCGCGAACCAGATCCTTGGGCGGGGCAGCGCCGGCACGGTGTGGCTCGGCGAGGGGCCGGACGGGCCCGTCGCCATCAAGCTGCTGCGCGAGGACCTGGCCTCCGACCAGGAACTCGTGGGCCGCTTCGTGCAGGAGCGGACGGCCCTGCTGGGCCTGGAGCACCCGAACGTCGTCTCCGTGCGCGACCTGGTGGTCGACGGCAACGACCTCGCCCTGGTCATGGACCTCGTGCGCGGCACCGACCTGCGCACCCGCCTGGAGCGCGAGCGCCGGCTCTCCCCCGAGGCGGCCGTGGCCATCGTGGCCGACGTGGCCGACGGGCTGGCCGCGGCCCACGCCGCCGGGGTCGTGCACCGGGACGTCAAGCCGGAGAACGTGCTGCTGGACATGGAGGGCCCGCTCGGCCCCGGCGGAGCGCACCCGGCGCTGCTGACCGACTTCGGTGTGGCGAAACTCATCGACTCGCCGAAGCGCACCCGCGCGACGAAGATCATCGGCACCCCCGACTACCTCGCCCCGGAGATCGTGGAGGGACTGCCCCCGCGCGCCTCGGTGGACATCTACGCCCTGGCCACCGTCCTGTACGAGCTGCTGGCCGGCTTCACGCCGTTCGGCGGCGGCCACCCGGGAGCGGTGCTGCGCCGCCACGTCACCGAGACCGTGGTCCCGCTCCCCGGCATCCCGGACGAGCTGTGGCAGCTCGTCGTGCAGTGCCTGGCGAAGGCCCCGGCGTCCCGGCTGCGGGCGTCCGAGCTGGCGGTACGGCTGCGCGAGCTGCTGCCGATGCTCGCGGGAATGCCGCCCCTGGAGGTGGACGAACCCGACGCGGACCCGGCGGAGGAGCCGCGGGAGGAGACCCCCGCGGAGCCGTCGGCGCCCGCCGGGGAGCAGGTGCGGCGCCGGGGAGCGGTGCCGCTGGTGCGCGGCGCGCAGCCCGACTCGAACCGGGACACGCACACGTCGATGCGGGTGCCCGCGCCGGACGAGCTGGCCGGCGGGGCCCGCGGCACGGCCCGTGCCCCCCGGGCGCCGGGCGCCCCCCGTCCGGGCTCGGCCCGCCACCGGACCGCCGCCCGCCGCCGCCGGATCACACTGACCGTGGCCGGCGCGCTGCTCGCGGCGGCCGTGGCCGCGGGAGCCTGGTGGGCCACCTCCGACGACGCCCCGGGAGCGCCCGCCCAGGACACCAGGCACTCCGCCCCCCAGTCGCCCTGACCCCGCCGCCCGGCGCTGCCCGCCCGACGGAGCCGTTACGCTGGAGGCGTGGCAGTCGTCGATGTATCCGAAGAGCTCAAGTCCCTCTCCTCGACCATGGAGTCGATCGAGGCCGTTCTGGACCTCGACAAGCTGAGGGCAGACATCGCCGTGCTCGAGGAGCAGGCGGCCGCGCCGTCCCTGTGGGACAACCCGGACGAGGCGCAGAAGATCACCAGCAAGCTCTCCCACCTCCAGGCCGAGGTCAGGAAGGCGGAGGCGCTGCGCGGACGGATCGACGACCTCGCCGTCCTCTTCGAGATGGCCGAGGAGGAGGACGACCCGGACACCCGCGCCGAGGCCGATTCCGAGCTGGCCGCGGTGAAGAAGGCGCTCGACGAGATGGAGGTCCGCACCCTCCTGTCCGGCGAGTACGACTCCCGTGAGGCGCTGGTCAACATCCGCGCCGAGGCCGGTGGCGTCGACGCCGCCGACTTCGCCGAGCGCCTCCAGCGGATGTACCTGCGCTGGGCCGAGCAGCGCGGCTACAAGACGGAGCTCATCGAGACGTCGTACGCCGAAGAGGCCGGCATCAAGTCGACCACCTTCTCCGTCCAGGCGCCGTACGCCTACGGCACCCTCTCCGTCGAGCAGGGCACGCACCGGCTGGTGCGCATCTCCCCGTTCGACAACCAGGGGCGCCGGCAGACCTCCTTCGCCGGTGTGGAGATCCTGCCCGTCGTCGAGCAGTCCGACCACGTCGAGATCGACGAGTCCGAGCTGCGCATCGACGTCTACCGGTCCTCCGGCCCGGGCGGCCAGGGCGTGAACACGACCGACTCCGCGGTCCGCATCACCCACCTGCCCACCGGCATCGTCGTCTCCTGCCAGAACGAGCGCTCCCAGATCCAGAACAAGGCCACGGCGATGAACGTCCTCCAGGCCAAGCTGCTGGAGCGGCGCCGCCAGGAGGAGCAGGCCAAGATGGACGCCCTCAAGGGCGACGGCGGCAACTCCTGGGGCAACCAGATGCGCTCCTACGTCCTGCACCCGTACCAGATGGTCAAGGACCTGCGCACCGAGTTCGAGGTCGGCAACCCGGAGGCCGTGTTCAACGGCGAGATCGACGGATTCCTGGAAGCCGGTATTCGCTGGCGCAAGCAGCAGGAACAGCAGAGCAAGTAAATAACGGACGCTTTGTCGACAAGGCAACTGCCGCTCAGGGAGCGGCGGTTGCCTTTTTCGTGCCCGGGTGACCGGGTTTTGCATCACACTCACATCGCTCTTCCTCCGGCAAAGAGCGCGTACCCGGACATCGCTCACGCAACGGCCTTGACGTTGCTTTGAAATATGGAAGGGTGAAGCGCGGCATGCGTATTCACGGGGCGCATGTGAACCGGGGGGCTCATCGTTCAGCTACCTCCGTCGATCACGGCCTCGAACGCTGCCTCATTGACGAACAGCTACTGGGGGTAGCAACTACATGACGAACAAGACGCGGATCCGGGTCGCGCGCATAGCCGCGGGTGCGCTGGTCGCCGCGGGTGCGTCGCTGATGGTGGCCGGTGTCGCTTCGGCCGACCCGGTCGAGTCGCCGTCGCCCTGCGACATCGTCGCCGACCCGACCTGCCCGGACCCGGGCCCGTCCGACCCGGGTCCCTCCGACCCCGGCCCGTCCGACCCCGGCCCGTCCGACCCGGGTCCGTCCGACCCCGGTCCGTCCGACCCGGGTCCGTCCGACCCCGGCCCGTCCGACCCGGGCCCCTCCGACCCCGGCCCGTCCGACCCGGGTAACGGCAACGGCGGCAACGGCAACAACGGCGGCCAGGGCAACAACGGCGGCGGCAACGGCGGCAACGGCGGCCAGGGCAACAACGGCGGCCAGGGCAACAACGGCGGCGGCAACGGCGGCCAGGGCGACAACGGTGGCCAGGGCGGCAACGGCGGCGGCTCCGGCGACAACGGCGGTCAGGGCGGCAACGGCGGCGGCTCCGGCGACAACGGCGGTCAGGGCGGCAACGGCGGCTCCTCGACCGGCGGTTCCACGGACGGCGGTTCCTCGACCGGCGGCGGCTCCGGCACCGGCGGCTCGGACACCACCGGCGGCACCTCTCCCAACGGCGGCGGCAACCACACCGTCCCGCAGGAGCAGGGCACCGCGGCCCTCACCGACACCGGAGAGGTCTCGAACGCCGCCCCGCAGGCCAACGGCAACGGCAAGCAGCTCGCCGAGACCGGCGCCGGGGAGACCACGTTCCTGGTGATCGGCGCCGCGACGATGATCGCCGGCGGTGTCGGCTTCCGCTTCCTGCCGCGCCTGGTGGGCGGCCGCGGCGGCGCTGCCGCCTGAGCGTAGCCACACCCCCACGGGGCGTGTCCGGCAGTTGACGCACGAGGAGCCCGGAGCTCACCGCTCCGGGCTCCTCGCTTGCGGGCCCCGCGTGCTACGCCGCCTGGTGGGCCAGCAGCGCCACCGCGGCCACCAACACCGCCAGCAGCGCTATCAGCGCCATCGGGTTCAGTCCCGCGAAGAAGTTGTTCTCCTGCTGCAGCCGCTCGCGGTTCGCCCGGCACACCGGGCACCGGCCCTCACTCACGGGCGCCGCGCAGTTCGCGCACACCAACCGGTCGTACGTCATGCGCTCGCCCTCCTTGCACCGGTCACACCTGAACAACGCCCGCCGACACGCGAACGTTCCCCCCTCCACAATGCCAGGTTCCCCCGTTTTCAGCGCGGGGTCCCCTCAGGCCCGTGCGGCGCCGCCGGACGACGAGCGACGGCGCGGACAAAACGTACAACTGTTCCGCAACCCAGACCGGCGACTGCGCAGCCGCACCCGACTCGCGTATGGTCACGCTCATCTACCCCCGGCGACCCGTGGTGCATCCGTGATCCGATTCGACAATGTCTCCAAGGTCTACCCCAAACAGACCCGCCCCGCCCTCAGGGATGTCTCCCTGGAGGTCGAGAAGGGCGAGTTCGTGTTCCTCGTGGGGTCCTCCGGCTCCGGAAAGTCCACCTTCCTGCGGCTGATCCTCCGCGAGGAGCGGTGCAGCCACGGTCAGGTGCACGTCCTCGGCAAGGACCTCGCGCGCCTCTCCAACTGGAAGGTGCCGCAGATGCGCCGCCAGTTGGGGACGGTGTTCCAGGACTTCCGCCTCCTGCCCAACAAGACGGTGGCGGAGAACGTCGCCTTCGCGCAGGAGGTCATCGGCAAGTCGCAGGGCGAGATCCGCAAGTCCGTGCCGCAGGTGCTCGACCTCGTCGGGCTCGGCGGCAAGGAGGACCGGAGGCCGGGCGAGCTCTCCGGTGGTGAGCAGCAGCGCGTCGCCATCGCGCGGGCGTTCGTCAACCGGCCCAAGCTGCTGATCGCCGACGAGCCCACCGGCAACCTCGACCCGCAGACCTCCGTCGGCATCATGAAGCTGCTCGACCGGATCAACCGGACGGGCACCACCGTGGTGATGGCGACCCACGACCAGAACATCGTGGACCAGATGCGCAAGCGCGTCATCGAGCTGGAGAAGGGCCGCCTCGTCCGCGACCAGGCGCGCGGCGTCTACGGCTACCAGCACTGAAGAGTCCACTCGGAAAGGCCTGACCAGACGCCATGCGCGCCCAGTTCGTCCTGTCGGAGATCGGTGTCGGTCTCCGCCGCAACCTGACGATGACGTTCGCCGTCATCGTCTCCGTCGCCCTGTCGCTCGCCCTGTTCGGCGGGTCGCTCCTGCTGAGCGACCAGGTCAACACCATGAAGGGCTACTGGTACGACAAGGTCAACGTCTCGATCTTCCTCTGCAACAAGAGCGACGCGGAGAACGACCCCAACTGCGCCAAGGGCGCGATCACCGAGGACCAGAAGAAGGCGATCCTCGCCGACCTCAAGAAGATGTCGGTGGTGGACGAGGTCACCTACGAGTCGCAGGACCAGGCGTACAAGCACTACAAGGAGCAGTTCGGCAACTCGCCGCTGGCCAGCTCCCTCACGCCGGACCAGATGCAGGAGTCGTACCGGATCAAGCTGAAGAACCCCGAGCAGTACCAGGTCATCGCCAGCGCCTTCAACGGGCGGGCCGGCGTGCAGTCCGTGCAGGACCAGAAGGGCATCCTGGACAACCTGTTCACCCTCCTCGGCTACCTGAACATGGCCGCGCGCGCGGTGATGGCCGTGATGCTCACCGTGGCGATGCTGCTGATCGTCAACACCGTCCGCGTCTCCGCGTTCAGCCGGCGCCGGGAGACCGGCATCATGCGCCTGGTCGGCGCGTCCGGCTTCTACATCCAGGCGCCGTTCATCATGGAGGCCGCGGTCGCCGGGCTCATCGGAGGCATCCTCGCCTCCTCCTTCCTGGTGATCGTGCAGTACTTCGTGATCGACCACGGAGTGGCGCTGTCGACCAAGCTCCAGCTCATCAACTTCGTGGGCTGGGACGCCGTCCTCACCAAGATCCCGCTCATCCTCGCGGTGAGCTTCCTGATCCCGGCGCTGGCCGGATTCCTGGCGCTGCGCAAGTACCTGAAGGTGTGACGGACACCAAGCGGGGCCGTGCGTCGACCGGACGTACGGCCCCGACGCGTTGTCCTAGACTCGCCGCCATGTCAGGTCATGACCCGTTCCGCCAGCCCCGCCGCGGCCGTGCGGGGGCGACCCTGACACTGGTCTTCGCCGGTGTGCTCGTGGCCGGCGCGGCCACCGGTTCGCTGCCCGGCTCCCGGGCCGGCGACCGTAAGTCACCGGCTCAGACGGCCCGTTCGGCCTCCGCCGGCCACCACGAGCAGGTCGCGCGGGCCGCCGCCGAGGCCATGGCCGACGGCAAGTCCCCCATGGAGGCCGCCGAGCGGGCCGTCAGCCGCAGCGGCGACCGCTGGGGCGCCGTCTACTCCCCGGGCGACTACGAGGAGTTCCAGGAGGCCCTGGACGGCCAGTACACCGGAGTCGGCCTGTGGGCGCGGCGCGAGCGGGACGGCCGGATCGAGATCGCCAGGGTGCGGACCGGCTCGCCCGCCGCCGACGCGGGTATCCGTGAGGGCGACCGGCTGCGCAGCGTCGACGGCGAGAAGACCGACGGGCTGCCCGTCACCGAGGTCGTCTCCCTGCTGCGCGGCGACGCCGACGACGCGCCCGCCGGGACCGCCGTCACCCTGGGGCTCCAGCGCGGCGACCGGGTATGGACCCAGACCCTGCGCCGGGCCCGCCTGTCCACGGACTCCGTCACGGTCCGCCGGCTCCCCGACGGCGTGACCGTCATCCAGATCGCCGCCTTCACCAAGGGCACGGGCGACCGGGTCCGCACGGCCCTACGCCGCTCCCCGGCCGCCTCCGGGATCATCCTGGACCTGCGCGGCAACTCCGGCGGCCTGGTCACCGAGGCGGTGACCACCGCCTCCGCCTTCCTCGACGGCGGCCTGGTCGCCACCTACGACGTCGACGGCGAACAGCGCGCCCTGCACGCCGAGCCCGGCGGCGACACCACGCGCCCGCTGGTCACGCTCGTCGACGGCGGCACGATGAGCGCGGCCGAGCTGCTCACCGGCGCCCTGCGGGACCGCGGCCGGGCGGTCGTCGTGGGCTCCCGCACCTTCGGCAAGGGCTCGGTGCAGATGCCGACCCGGCTGCCCGACGGCTCCGTCGCCGAGCTCACCGTCGGGCACTACCGCACTCCGGCCGGGCGGAACGTGGACGGCCGGGGCATCACCCCCGACCTCACCGCGGGCGGCGACGCGGTGAAACGGGCCGAGACGGTGCTGACCGGTCTGGGCGATCCGTCCTGACCGTGCGGGAGGGCTTTTCGCGCTTCCGCTCGTTGGTGCAAAAATAGTCGGCACTATGGCTAAGGAAAAAGGGCGCAAGCTGATCGCGCAGAACAAGAAGGCGCGGCATGATTACCACATCCTCGACACCTACGAGGCCGGCCTGGTCCTCACCGGCACCGAGGTGAAGTCGCTGCGTCAGGGGCGGGCCTCGCTGGTCGACGGCTTCGTGCAGCTGGACGGTCACGAGGCGTGGCTGCACAACGTCCACGTGCCCGAGTACAGCCAGGGCACCTGGACCAACCACAGTGCCCGGCGCAAGCGGAAGCTGCTGCTGCACCGGCTGGAGATCGACAAGCTGGAGTCGAAGTCCCAGGAGACGGGTCACACGATCGTGCCCCTCGCCCTGTACTTCAAGGACGGCCGCGCCAAGGTGGAGATCGCCCTGGCGAAGGGCAAGAAGGAGTACGACAAGCGGCAGACGCTGCGCGAGAAGCAGGACCGCCGCGAGGCGGACCGGGCGATGTCGGCGGTCCGGCGCAAGCAGCGGGCGTAGCCGGGGTCCCCGTCGCCCGGGAATAAGCTGGCACGGACCCACGTTGGTCACGTACGATGGCACAAGCACCGCGAGACGGTGCGGCCCCCTCTCCGGAGGGTTTGAAAAATCAACATGGGGATGATCGGTTTCGACAGCGGCTGTCGAAGCAGGGGAAGCGTGTCGAGGAAGCGGCCATGATCTCGTAAACCACAGGCCGAAAAAAATAATCGCCAATACCAAGCGCGATTCCTCCCAGCAGGCCTTCGCCCTCGCTGCCTGATCTCAGGTAGCGATCGCGAGCCTCCTATAAAGGGAGTGTCAGCCCGGGGCTGTTCCCGACCCGGATCCTGGCATCGACTAGGGGACTAAACCTTGATCCCGGTCACGGGGTGAAGAGGGAAACCAAACAGTGACTGAGCCCGTCGGAGACTTGTCCGCGTGATCTCCGGGGCCGAGAAAATCGAAGCGGACTGCACACGGAGAAGCCCTGGTTCCGCACCGTTGGACGCGGGTTCGATTCCCGCCATCTCCACCAGCTGGAGCTGGGGGCGCAGCCCCCAGACCCCCGCACCCCATGTGGCCAAGGCCCCGTCGCTTCCGAGCGGCGGGGCCTTCGGCATGTCGCGATCGGCTCCTCCCGGGGCCGGCCAGTCTCTCGACGGGTCGGGCCGGCCGGCTTCCCGCTCCCGAGCTCTGGGATCCCTTGTTTCGCACCCTTATGCGAAGTGTGAAGTGATAAGGGTATTGCGCGAGTTATGTGGATATGATCAGCGGGCGCGCTGAACGCGCTCTCCCTCCAAGGACGTTCCGGGCCCCATGCCTTCGGGGCCCGGCCCGAGCCTGAAGGCGGCAGCCACCGGGATTTCCGGCTGCCCCGTCGGGAGGGAGGGCGCCGATGGGGCGCCACCGGAAGGCAGAGCCGAAGGAGAAGCCTCCGTACCAGCGGATCCTCGCAGTGATCCGGGAGTTGTGGAGACGGCTCTGCGGGCGATGACCGGCAGTCCTCATCAGGCCTGAGGAGTCCCGGTCGGCGACCGCCTGTCGGTGAGAAGGTCCCCGCTTGGATATCCGGTCCGGGCAGGGGCCTGCCCCCTCATGGAATCACACCGGGTGCCCGGGTGGCACTACGCAATGCGGAGGACCGGTTGAACACGTTTGCGGTGCTCCTCGGCGCACTGGCCTACCTCGCCCTCGGCATGGCGTTCCTCACCGGGGCCGACTGCACGGTCCGCGTCCTCGTCACGGAGTTCGACGAGGACACCGGCGAGCCGTGCCTCGACCGGCGCCTCCTGTTCGCCCTGTGGGCCGCCCTGCTCGTCCTGTGGCCCCTGGTCGCCGTCTACGGCGTGGTGCCCCATGTGCACTACCTCGGGCACCGGTTCCTCACCTGGCTCGTCCGTCGCTGACCTCCGTCCCCGTCCGGCCACCGGAGCGGAGGGCCGCCCCGGCCGACGAGATCAGCAGCGCCACCGCCGCGGCCGTCACCGGCACCGCGTAACCGGCCGTCGGGGACAGGTGCTCCACCGTCCAGCCGCCGACCGCGCTGCCGCAGGCGATGCCGCCGAACAGACCCGTCACCGCGAGCGTCATGCCCTCGTTGAGACGGCCCTCGGGGGTGCGCTGCTGGACCAGGGCCATGTTGGTGACCATGGTGGGCGCGGTCGCCGTGCCGGCGACGAGCAGCGCCCCGGCGAGGACGAGGACCGAGCCGGTCAGCGCGGCGGCCAGCAGGGGCAGCGTCATCATCGCCGTCATCGCCGCCACGCACCACGGCAGTCGCCGCTCCACCGGACCACTCGGCCGCAGCACCCCGTACACCAGCCCCGCCACGCACGACCCGGCCGCCTGGAGGCCGAGCGCCACTCCCGCCGCCGACCGGTGGCCCTGCGCGTCCGCGAACGCCACCGTGACCACCTCCATGGCCCCGAAGACCGCGCCCATGGCGAGGCAGACGGCGAGCTGCGCGGGCATCCCGGGGGCGCGCAGCGGCGCCTTCGCGGGCGTGCGGGGCCTGGGCGGCGGCTCGGTCGAGCGCTGGGCGGCGAACAGCAGCACACCCGTCATGAGCAGCGCGGCGCCGGCCAGTGTCCCCGCCTCGGGGAAGAACGAGCCGGTCAGGAAGGCCGCGAGGACCGGTCCCAGCATGAAGCACAGTTCGTCGACCGCCTGCTCGAAGGAGTTGGCGGTGTGCAGCGCCTCGGGGTCGGACCTCAGCAGGTGCGCCCAGCGGGCGCGGGACATCCCACCGGTGTTCGGGATGGTCGCGGCGGCGGCGTAGGCGACGAAGAGCGTCCAGTCGGGCGCGCCCTCGCGCACGCACAGCACCAGGGCCAGGCTGCCCAGGACCGCCGAGACGGTGGCGGGCACGGCGACGCGGGCCTGCCCGTACCGGTCGACCAGCCGGGCGATCCAGGGCCCGGCGGCGGCCGTCGTCGCCAGGCCGGTGGCGGTCACGGAGCCGGCGAGGGCGTACGAGCCGCGCGCGCCGGCGATCATGACGACCGCGCTCACGCCGAACATGCCCATCGGCAGCCGGGCGATCAGGTTCCCGGCGGTGAAGGCGAGGGCGCCGGGGACGGCGAGGAGACGGCGGTAGGGATTGTGCGGACGGCGCCGGGGCGGCCGGGACGGCGGGGTCCGCTCGCCGGTCGCGGCGGCGGGGGTCGGCTGGGGCATGCCTCCTACGGTCGGGCCGGGACGATCAAGGGGTCCAACACCTTCCGCGAACGGATTCACGCACCCGTGATGTGAGTCGGCGCGGGGAGGTAGGTTCGCCGCATGCCCGCCCACCACCTGGACCCGCGACTGCTCCGCGGCTTCGTCGCCGTCGCCGAGGAACTGCACTTCACGCGTGCCGCGCTCCGGCTGTACGTCGCCCAGCAGGCGCTCAGCCGGGACGTGCGGCGGCTGGAGCGGGAGCTGGGCGCCGAGCTGTTCGTGCGCACCACCCGGCAGGTGACGCTGACCGCCGACGGCGAGCGGCTGCTGCCGCACGCCCGCCGGGTCCTGGCGGCCCAGGACGAGTTGCTCGCCGCCTTCGGTCAGGCCCGGCCGCTGCTGCTCGACCTCAACATGCCCGGCCTGGACACCGGGCGCCGGGTGCTGCACCGGGCCCGCGAACTCGCCCCCGAGCAGGAGATCATGGCCCGCTTCGAGAGCGGGCTGACCGGCGCGGCGGCGGAACTGCTGGCGGGGCGGCTGGACGCCTCCTTCGGCCGGTACGCGGGTCTGGACCCGGCGCTGCGGGCCGGGCTGGACCACCAGTTCGTGCGGTTCGAGCCGATGGCGGTCGCGCTGCCCGAGGGGCACCGGCTGGCCGCGCTGCCGGCGGTGCCGCTGGCCGCGCTGGCGGGCGAGACGGTGTACGCCGGCGCCGGGAACCCGCGCACCCCGGAGTGGACCGACCTCGCGCACCGCCTCTTCGAGGGGCGCGGCATCGCGGTGGCCCCGCCGGCCCCGCTGGCCGTCGGCGCGGAGGAGTTCGAACGGCTGATGGCCAAGACCGGGCACCCGGTCCTGGCGGTGGTCGGCTTCCCGGCCCTGCCGCGGACCGTCGTACGGCCGCTCGTCGATCCGGTTCCGCTGTCCCCGGTGTCGCTGGTGTGGCGCAGGGGGCTGGCGCATCCGGCGCTGGACGCGGTGCGGCGCGCGGCGGCGGAACTGTCCGCCGGAGAAGGATGGTTGCGACGACCCGAAACAGGATGGATTCCAGCCATCGACGAAGCGGTCAATTCCGTTCACCATTGATCTTTCCGTCTGTCGGCTCCCCGCCGGGCACTACGTTCCTGCTCGCCGAGCACGGTGGGACAAGGGGGGCGCTCGGGCAGGTGGGGGCCTGTTCCGGCGACGCGGGCTCGGGGTCGTACGCGCACCCGTAACACTTCCGTAGGGGAAGCTACGTGCGCATGAACAAGGGGCTGGAACAAGCCCGATCCGAATGGCCCGCGGCCGCGTCCGCGACCGCAGCGGTGCCCGTCGTCGGAGCCGGCGACGGCGGCGCGGGCGACGGTCCCGGCGGCGGTGGGGGTGGCGACGTCCAGAGGTTCCCGGAGACCGGCGCGGTGCCGGCGCTGCGCGTCGAGGACCCCTGGGACGAGTCCGGGCGGGACACCGGACGGTCCGGAAGGTCCTCGGGGACCGGACGGCCGTCCGGCCCCGAAGGACCAGGCCCGGACGAGCTGACCGTCCGGCTCGTCAGGACCGAAGACGTGCCGGACGGCCCGGCGGCCGCCCGCGCGGGCGGCGGCGGGGGAATCCGCTCGGGCGGCTGCGACGGCCCCGTCTTCGTCGACGAGTCGGGCCGCCGCAGCCGTCGGTTCCGCCGGATCGGCATGGCGGTCGGGCTCGCCTGCGGGGTCTACGCCGTCGTCATCGCCGCCACCCTGGTGTCGGGCAACTCCACCGCGCCCTGGCTGCCGGTGCCGGGCCAGGCCGGCGACAAGCCGGCCGGCAATGTCGAGACCCCGCCCGCGCCCACGGACTCCGCACGTCCGCCCGGCACGGGCGACGGCCTCGCCGTCCCCGGGGTCCCGGGGCTGCCCGGTGCGCCCGGGGCCTCCGCGCCGAGCGCGGGGAACACACGGCCGGCCACGGGCCCCGGCGCATCGGCGCCCGCCGCCTCCGCGGGACCGCGCCGGCCGGGCGCCCCGGCCGATCCGGGGCCGACCGCCGAGGACACCGGCGGCTCCGGGCCGCCGGCCCCCGGCGGGACCGGCCCCGCGACCGTGCCCGCCCAGCCCCCGGTCTCCGCCTCGCCCGACCCGACCCCGACCACCGGCGGCGGCACGCCCACGCCCGACCCGTCGACGTCGGCGGGCGGCAGTGGGAGCGGCGGCAGTGGGAGCGGCGGCGCCGCGACCGGGGCGCCCGGCTCGGTCGCCGACGGCCCGGGCGGCCCGGTCCCCGTGACGAGCGAGCCGGTCCCCACCGGGGCCCCGGGACCCACGACGGCGCCCGGCCCCACGACGGCCCCCGGCCCGACCGGGACGCCGGGCGGCGCCGGGGCGCGGCCCCCGGCGAACTCCAGGACCGTGGCCTGATGGCGTCCCGGGCCCGCCGCACGGGAACCGGAACGGAGAGCGGACGCACCGGCGGAGGACCGCCGACGCGGGCGGCCGACGGCACACCCGGAACGGGCGCCGACCGGGGCGCCGCCGACCGGGGCGCCGCCGCCCCGGGCACGGCCGCCTCCCGTGGCGCGCGCCGTTCCCCGCGCGGCCCTCGGCCCCGGACCCGCCGGCGGCCCCGCCCGCGCCTCCGGCCGCGTCCTCCGCTGCGGCTGCTGCTGCCCCTGCTGGTGCTGGCCGTGCTGATGGCGATGCTGATGCTGCGCGGCTATGTGCACAGCGAGATCCTGGCCGACCACCGGGTCCGGCCGGAGGCCGCCACCGACGGGGTGCCGCGGAAGATCCTGGACGGCGGCCCGGTCATCGACACCCGGGACGGACGGACGAGCGGCCTGCGCGTGCCCGACCACCGGTTGGTCCTCACCTTCGACGACGGACCCGACCCGACCTGGACGCCCAAGGTCCTGGACGTGCTCAGGAAGCACCACGCGCACGCGGTCTTCTTCGTCACCGGCACCATGACCTCCCGCTACCCGGACCTGGTCGCACGCATGGTCGCCGAGGGCCACGAGGTGGGCCTGCACACCTTCAACCACCCCGACCTCTCCTACCAGTCCCGGAGTCGGATCGACCGGGAGCTGTCCCAGAACCAGCTCGCCATCACCGGCGCGGCCGGCGTGCGCACCTCGCTCTTCCGGCCGCCGTACTCCTCCTTCGCCGACGCCATGGACAACCGGTCCTGGCCGGTGACCCGGTACGTCGGCGGCCGCGGCTACATCACCGTCGTCAACACCGCCGACAGCGAGGACTGGAAGAAGCCCGGCGTCGCCCGGATCATCCGCAACGCCACCCCGCGCAACGGCGAGGGCGCGATCGTGCTCATGCACGACTCCGGCGGCGACCGCCACCAGACGGTGCGGGCGCTGGACCGCTTCCTGCCCGAACTCCAGGCACGCGGCTACCGGTTCGACAACCTCACCGAGGCGCTCGGCGCGCCCAGCGCGCTCACCCCGGTCACCGGCGCCGACCTCTGGAAGGGCAGGGCGTGGATCTTCCTGGTCCAGGCGTCCGACGACCTCACCGGCGTCCTGGCCGGCTGCCTCGCCCTGGTCGGCGGCCTGGTCATCGCCCGGTTCGCGCTGATGCTGCTGCTCTCCGGCGCGCACGCCCGCCGGGTGCGCCGGCCCGGCTTCCGCCGGGGCGAGCCGGTCACCGAACCGGTGTCGGTGCTGGTGCCGGCGTACAACGAGGCCAAGTGCATCGAGAACACGGTCCGTTCGCTGACGGCGAGCGAGCATCCGATCGAGGTCCTGGTCGTGGACGACGGCTCGGCCGACGGCACGGCGGACATCGTCGAGGCCATGGACCTGCCCGGGGTACGGGTGGTGCGCCAGCGCAACGCGGGCAAGCCGGCCGCCCTCAACCGGGGCATCGCGCACGCCTCCTACGACCTGATCGTCATGATGGACGGCGACACGGTCTTCGAACCGTCCACCGTCCGCGAACTGGTCCAGCCCTTCGGCGACCCGAGGGTCGGCGCCGTGGCCGGCAACGCCAAGGTCGGCAACCGCGACTCGCTGATCGGCGCCTGGCAGCACATCGAGTACGTGATGGGCTTCAACCTCGACCGCCGGATGTACGACGTCCTGCGCTGCATGCCCACCATCCCGGGCGCGGTGGGGGCGTTCCGCCGGTCCGCCCTGCGGGAGGTCGGCGGCATGAGCCACGACACGCTCGCCGAGGACACCGACATCACCATGGCGCTGCACCGGGCCGGCTGGCGGGTGGTGTACGCGGAGGACGCCCGCGCCTGGACCGAGGCGCCCGAGTCCGTGCGGCAGTTGTGGTCCCAGCGCTACCGCTGGTCCTACGGCACCATGCAGGCGATCTGGAAGCACCGGGGCGCGCTGCTGGACCGCGGCCCGTCCGGGCGCTTCGGCCGGGTCGGCCTGCCGCTGGTGTCGCTGTTCATGGTGGTGGCCCCGCTGCTGGCGCCCCTGATCGACGTCTTCCTGCTCTACGGTGTGATCTTCGGCCCCACGCAGCGGACGGTGATCGCCTGGCTGGGCGTCCTGGCCGTCCAGGGGGTCTGCGCGGCGTACGCCTTCCACCTGGACCGCGAACGCATGCGGCACCTCGTCTCACTGCCCCTGCAACAGATCCTCTACCGCCAGCTCATGTACGTCGTCCTGCTCCAGTCCTGGATCACCGCGCTCACCGGCGGCCGGCTGCGCTGGCAGAAACTGCGCCGCACGGGCGTGGTGGAGGTGCCCGGCGGCCCGGCGCCACGCGGGCGGACGGCCGGGCGGACGGCCGCCGGAGCCGGGCAGCCGGGCGAAAGGAGGCCGGTGGCATGACACAGGCACTCGCCCCCGAGGCCGCCGCCGGTGCCGAACCGGCCGGCGGGCGCGACCGCTACCTGGACCTGCTGCGCGCCCTGGCCCTGGTCCGGGTCGTGGTCTACCACCTGTTCGGATGGGGCTGGCTGACGGTGCTGTTCCCGTCGATGGGCGTGATGTTCGCCCTGGCCGGCTCACTGATGGCGCGCTCCCTGAAGCGCCCGGCGCCGGGCGTGATCAAGGGCCGGCTCAGGAGGCTGCTGCCGCCGCTGTGGGCGTTCGCCGCGCTCCTGCTCCCCCTGATGCTGTTCGCCGGCTGGAACCCGGCTAAGGACCCGGACCTCGGCGGCACGGTCGGCCTGGCGAAGCTCCTCGACTACGTCGTCCCGGTGGGAGCCCCGCCCTACCCCTGGCACCTGGGGTCCGACTCCGGCCTGCTGGAGACGACCTGGGCCGACGACGCGGCGGGCCCGCTGTGGTACCTGCGGGCCTACCTGTGGTTCGTGGTGGCCTCGCCGTTGCTGCTGCGGGCGTTTCGCCGGGCCCCGTGGCCCACGCTGCTCGCCCCGCTCGCCCTGACGGCGGTGCTTGGCACGGGCGCGGTGACCATCCCCGGCGAGACGGGCGACGCGGTGCGGGACTTCGCGGTGTACGGCGGCTGCTGGGTGCTGGGCTTCGCCCACCAGGAAGGCGTGCTGAAGGCCGTCCCCCGCTACGCGGCGGTCTCCTGCGCGGCCTTGCTGATGGCCTTCGGCCTGTGGTGGGCCTCCGGCCACCAGGGCCCCGACGGCTGGGACCTGAACGACATCCCGCTCGCCCAGGCCACCTGGTCCTTCGGAGCCGTGGTCATCCTCCTCCAGTACTCACCGTCGTGGCGGGAGTTCCCGGCCCGGCTGCGCCGCTGGGAGCGGCCCGTCACCCTCGCCAACAACCGCGCGGTCACGATCTACCTCTGGCACAACGCCCTCATCACCGCCACGGTCCCGCTCGTCGACCAGGCCTACGACCTGCCGTTCACGCAGAGCGACGGCGCGTCGGCGGCCCTGGACTCGACGTACGGCCTGTGGATGTTCGTCCTGGTGTGGCCGCTGATCGCCGCCGTGATCCTTGCCTTCGGCTGGATCGAGGACGTGGCGGCCCGGCGCGGACCCCGGCTGTGGCCGGACGGGCGTCGCTGAGCGGGAGGCTCAGTCTCCCCGTCTCGCCGTGTGTGCGACGAAGTCGGCCCAGGCGGCGGTCGGGACGGTGAGGTGGGGGGCTTGGGGGGTCTTGGAGTCGCGGATGTGGACCTGGGTGGGGGTGGGGGATATCTCGACGCAGTTGGAGCCAGCCCCGCTGTACGTGGACTTCTTCCAATGGATGGCGTGCACGGTAGGTCCCTCTCAGATTTCCTTGGCGAGGTCGTGGATGAAGTCGCGGGAAGCCAGGCGCTGAGCGGGGAGCTCAGTCTCCATGTCTCGCCGTGTGCGCGACGAAGTCGGCCCAGGCGGTGGACGGTACGGTGAGGTGGGGGGCTTCGGGGGTCTTGGAGTCGCGAATGCGGACCGTGGTGAGGGTGGGGGATATCTCGACGCAGTTGGAGGCGTCGCCGCTGTACGTGGACTTTTGCCAGTGGGTGTTGTGCACGGGGGATTCCTCTCAGGCGTCCTGAGTGGTGCGGTGGACGACGTCGCGGGAAGCCAGGCGCTGAGCGGGAGGCTCAGTCTCCCCGTCTCGCCGTGTGTGCGACGAAGTCGGCCCAGGCGGCGGTCGGTACGGTGAGGTGGGGGGCTTCGGGGGTCTTGGAGTCGCGGATGCGGATGGCGGTGGGAGTGGGGGATATCTCGACGCAGTTGGAGCCGTCACCGCTGTACGTGGACTTTTGCCAGTGGGTGTTGTGCACGGGGGATTCCTCTCAGGTTTCCTGGGCAATGCGGTGAATGAAGTCGCGGGAAGCTGCCGTTGCCAGTGCGCATGACTCCATGCGATCCAACACCGCGCGGTACTTGCTCAACTGCGCTTCCGCGTCCAGGAACTCGCAGGCACCGTGGCACGAGTCGAGCTGAACCGTGTCGAGTTGCCGGACCGAACCCTGGAGGTAGTCGAATGACTGCCCTGTCGTGGGGAAGCTGGTCGTGCCGAAGGGGATCACCCGGACGGTGACGTGCGGCAGTTCGCTCATGTCGTTGAGGTGTTTGAGCTGCCCACGGGTGATGTCGGGGCCGCCGAAGCCCATGCGGAGAGCTGCCTCGTGAATGATCGCGGTGTACGGAGGCGGGTCGTCTCGGTGCAGGATGCCCTGTCGTTTCATGCGGTGCGTCAGACGATGTTCGATCTCGTACTGCCGCATGGGTGGCACCACGCCCTGGAAGAGGGCGCGGGCATGATCGGTGGTCTGCAACAGAGCCGGGATGTTGGTGACCAGGGCCACGCGCACTCCGGTCGCATGGTGTTCCAGCTCGGCGAGGTCGACCAACGCCGTGGGAACGTGATCGCGGTACTCCTCCCACCAGCCGCGCGTACGTCGACCTGTCATGGCGGCGAGTGCTTCGACGAGCTGGTCATCGAAACACTCGTAGGTGTGCGCCATGGCGCGGAGTTTGTCGGCGCTGACGGGTGTGCGCCCGGTCTCGATCATGCTCACGCGTGCCTGGTTGACGCCGAGGAGTTCGGCTGCAGCGGTGGCGGTGAGACCGGCTCGCTCGCGGAGTTTGCGCAGCTCAGCGCCGAGCCTACGCTGCCGCAGCGTGGGATTGCTGGTGGGCGGCACGGGTCTTCCCTTCCGGCTGCGACAGGCCGTTCTTCTCCCTCACACGGGTGAAGGATCGATGGTTCTAGTCTGTTTTGTTAGAGCTATCTAACCATCTGCCCTACGGTTTTCCTGTGCCGCTCAACTCACCGCTCCCATAAGCCGGAAGCGCACCACCCCAGGCACTGCCACCGCCCGGCGCGACTGTTGAGCGAGCTCTCGAGTCCCCTTCCTTCTGGAGTTCCCCGTGGTCACCGTAGCCCTGCCCGACACCTGGGTGTACGCCCTTCGTCTCCCTCATGACCCACGCGCCGCACGTGTCGCACGTATGACCGTGCGGGCCGCGCTCAGCGGTCACGGGATGGGCGAAGTCAGCGACACGGTCGAGCTGTTGACCTCCGAGCTGGTCACCAACGCCTACCGGCACACCAGGGGTCCGGCCTCGCTCCGGCTGACGGCCCTCGGGGACGGGCGGCTGCGGGTCGGCGTCTGGGACAGTCACCCGCACATCCCCGCACCCTTCGGCGGACCGCCCGGGGACCACGTCCCGCCGGCCCCGGCCGACGCCGAGGGCGGACGCGGGCTCTTCCTCGTGCAGCAGCACGCGGACTCGTGGGGCGGCTGGCCGCTCGGCGGCAACCTGCTCGGCCGGGGAGCCGGAAAGCTGCTGTGGTTCGAGGTGGGGGGCCGCTGAGGGACGCATGGTGACTGTGAGTGAGTGATTGGCTACCCGAGTGCAGCTAGCCTCACTCCAGCTGGGCTAAGTGGAGTCAGGCTAGGAGGCTCCAGCGGAAGCCCGTGATCACTGTGGCCGATCCGATCGTCCGCTTCCATGACCTGATCGTGCGGCCGAACCTGGTCGACTTCGAGCTGCGGGAGGGGCGGGCGGCCTGGGAACGGTCGCGGGAGACCTTCTCCTCCAAGGTCCTCGGTCCGCACTTCGAGGACCTGGCCCGCCAGTGGACCCTGCGGTACGGGCGTGGGTACGGCCTCGACGACATCGGGCAGGTGGGGACGACGACCGTCGCCTGCCGTGAGCACCGGGGCCACGAGGTCGGCGTCGTCGCGCTCAGCCGGGCGTCCCGCGCGCGCGACAAGGGGGCCCGCATCACCCTGATCGGTGAGGTCAAGGCGACGAACAAGTCGCGGACGGGCGCCGACCTCCAACGCCTCGAACACATCCGTGATCTGCTCCGCGCTCAGGGCTGGGACGTGGAGAGCTGCACGCTCGCCCTCTATGTGCGCAGCGAACCCGCTGCCGACCTCGTCACGGCGGCGAAGGCCGGGCGAGTTCTGCTGGTCGGGATGCCGGAGCTGTACGGCGCCGGATGAGCCGTCCGCCGGCGCCTCTCATCCCCGCGCTCCCCGGGGTGAGGCCGACGTTCCCTCCCGGTCACCCTCAACGCCACAGCACGGAAACCGAGTTGCCCTACCTTGGGGGGCTGTTACTCGGCGCACCGTGGAGGCGGGATGACAGCCAGGCGTTGGATAGAGCACTGGGACCCGGAGGACGAGGGCTTCTGGGAGGACGGGGGGAAGCGGATCGCCCACCGGAACCTGTTCTTCTCCGTGCTCTCCGAGCACATCGGGTTCTCCGTGTGGACGCTGTGGTCCGTGCTGGTGCTGTTCATGGGGCCCGAGTACGGGCTGAGCCCCGCCGACAAGTTCCTGCTCACCTCCGTGGTGACGCTGGTGGGGGCCGTGGTGCGGGTGCCGTACACCTTCGCCGTGGCCGTGTTCGGCGGGCGGAACTGGACGATCGTCTCCGCGGGCCTGCTGCTCGTGCCGACCGTCGCCGCCTTCGCCGTCATGCACCCGGGCACCTCCTTCGCCACCTTCCTGTGGGTCGGGCTGCTCGCCGGGATCGGCGGCGGGAACTTCGCCTCCTCCATGACCAACATCAACGCCTTCTTCCCGATGCGGAGGAAGGGCTGGGCGCTCGGACTCAACGCCGGGGGCGGGAACGTGGGCGTCCCCGTCATCCAGCTCGCCGCCCTCGCCGTGATCGGGGCGGGCGGCGGCCCGCGCGTGCTGCTGGGGATCTACATCCCGCTGATCGTCGTGGCCGCCGTGCTCGCCGCGCTGTTCATGGACAACCTCGCGTCGGTGAGGAACGACACCGGCGCCGCCGTGCACGCCGCCAAGGACGCCCACACGTGGATCATGGCGTTCCTGTACGTGGGGACCTTCGGGTCGTTCATCGGGTACAGCTTCGCCTTCGGGCAGGTGCTCACCAACCAGTTCGGCCGGACGCCCCTCCAGGCCTCCTACCTCACCTTCATCGGACCGCTCCTCGGTTCCCTGATCCGGCCCGTGGGCGGCCGGCTCGCCGACCGCTACGGCGGGGCGCGGATCACCCTGTGGAACTTCGTCGCGATGGCCGCCGCGACCGCCGCCCTCATCGCGGCGGGGGAGCGCGGGTCGCTGCCGCTGTTCGTGGCCGTGTTCGTCGTGCTGTTCGTGCTCAGCGGGCTCGGCAACGGGTCGACGTACAAGATGATCCCGGGGATCTTCCAGACCAAGGCGCTGGCCAAGGGGCTCGTCGGGGAGGAGGCCGCGGCGCACGCCCGGCGGCTGTCCGGGGCCGCCATGGGGCTCATCGGGGCCGTGGGCGCGCTCGGCGGCGTCGGGATCAACCTCGCCTTCCGCCAGTCGTTCCTCTCCTACGGCTCCGGAACCGGCGCGTTCGTCGCCTTCCTGGTCTTCTACGGCGCGGCCTTCGCGGTCACCTATGCCGTATATCTTCGTCGTACGGGCGGCGGCGGGGCCCCGGCCGGTGCCACCACCGCCGGTGCGGAGCCGCGGCTCGGTTACGCCGAGGTGTGACGTAACACTGGTGACATGCCGGCGAACCGAGCCCGTCACGCGGTGTTGACAGGCTCGATCGGCGGAACGTAACGGCAGGACGAGTCGAGCGCGGGACGAGAGCCATGAGCGAGGACGAGGGACAGCGGACGGCCGAACAGGGGCCGCCGTCCGGACACGGGCCGCTGGCCGGGTTCACCGTGGGCGTGACGGCCGCGCGCCGGGCCGACGAACTAGGCGCGCTGCTCTGGCGGCGCGGCGCGAGCGTCGTGCACGCGCCCGCCCTGCGCATCGTGCCGCTCGCCGACGACGGGGAACTCCTCGCCGCCACCAAGGAGATCATCGACCAGACGCCCGACGTCGTGATCGCCACCACCGCGATCGGCTTCCGCGGGTGGGTGGAGGCGGCGGACGGCTGGGGGCTCGGCGAGGCCCTGCTCGGCCGGCTGCGGGAGGTCGAGCTGCTGGCGCGCGGGCCCAAGGTCAAGGGCGCCGTCCGGGCCGCCGGGCTGACCGAGGAGTGGTCGCCGTCCTCGGAGTCACTGGCCGAGGTGCTCGACCGGCTGCTGGAGCGGGGCGTGGAGGGGCGGCGGGTGGCCGTACAACTGCACGGGGAGCCGCTGCCCGGGTTCGTGGAGGCGCTGCGGGCCGGGGGAGCGGAGGTCGTGCCGGTGCCGGTGTACCGGTGGCTGCCGCCGGAGGACCCGGGCCCGCTCGACCGGCTGCTGGACGCCGCCGTCTCCCGGGGGCTGGACGCGCTCACCTTCACCAGCGCGCCGGCCGCCGCCTCCCTGCTGTCCCGAGCCGAGGAACGGGGGCTGCTGGCGGAACTGCTGGCCGCGCTGGGGCGCGACGTGCTGGCCGCGTGCGTCGGGCCGGTGACCGCGGTGCCGTTGCAGGCGCACGGGGTGGACACGGTGCAGCCGGAGCGGTTCCGGCTGGGGCCGCTGGTGCAGTTGCTCTGCCAGGAACTGCCCGGGCGGGCGCGGGCGTTGCCGGTCGCCGGGCACCGGCTGGAGATCCGGGGACACGCGGTGCTGGTCGACGGCGACCTCAGGCCGGTGCCGCCGGCCGGGATGGCGCTGCTGCGGGCGATGGCGCGGCGGCCGGGCTGGGTGGTCTCCCGGGCCGAACTGCTGCGGTCGCTGCCCGGCGCGGGCCGCGACGAGCACGCGGTGGAGACCGCCATGGCCCGGCTGCGCACGGCGCTCGGCGCGCCGAAGCTGGTCCAGACGGTGGTGAAGCGCGGATACCGGCTGGCCCTGGACCCGGCGAGCGACGCCAAGTACGCGGACCGGTAGCCGGGGGGTTCCGGCCCGGGGAGCGGACGGGCACTGTGGGAGGGAACGGTTCCCCAGCCCTGACGAGCACCCCGCCGGACCACGGCGGCCGGGGTGCCGCCCCTAGGCGGTGACAGGTACATGGCACTGGGTACGGTCACGGTCCCGTACGGGCCGCGCTTCGACACCGGGCGGATCTGCCTGGACCTCCTTTCCACCGCCCATCCCGGGGAACGGCTGGCCGCCCTGGAGCCGTTGCGCGCCTGGATCGCGGGCTCCGGTCTGGTCCCGCCGGGCACCCCGCTGGCGCACGCCGACGCCTCCTGGCCCGCCGCATTCCGGGAACTGCGGTCCGACATAGGCCAGTTGGTGCGCGACTGCCTCGCCACGGGGAAACGGCCGTACGGCACCGGCGGCGGCACCGGCACCGGCGGCGGCACCGGCGGCGGGGCCGGGACGCGCGTCGGCGGTGGCGGGGCGGGTACCGGGGGCGCCGGGGCGTACGCCGAGGACGTCCCGCCGCACGAACCCGTAACGAGCCGGCCGTACGGCCTCGCGCTCGCCCGGGTCAACGACGTCGCCCGTGCCGCCCCGCCCGCGCCCCGCGCCGTACGGGGCGAGGACGGCGCCCTCGTGCGCGAGCTGGCCGGTCCGCCCGAGTGCGCCGCGCTGCTCGCCGCCGTCGCCCGGGACGCCGTGGAACTGCTCACCGATCCCGTCGCCCGGAGCGCGCTGCGCCAGTGCGCGGGCGACGACTGCCCGATCGTGTACCTCGACAACTCGCGTGGGCACAGACGGCGCTGGTGCTCCAGCGAGGTCTGCGGGAACCGCGAACGGGTGGCCCGCCACCGCCGCCGGGCGGCCCTCGCGCGGCACTAGCGGCACCAGGCTCCGCGGGTCCGTCCGGCGGGATCCGCCGGACGGACCCGCGGAGCGGGCCGGGTCCGGCTTCCGCCAGTGGGCCCCCTTCGCGTACGGTTGACGGCTGCCCAGCACGTCAGAAGGGGGCCCGGTGGCCGCTCAGGCTCAACAGGATTCCGCGGTCGAATCGGTTCACGGCGCGGCGCAGGGTGCGCCGCCGGACGCCGCGCACGACGCCGCGGGCGACTCCGTGCGCGACCGGGAGGTCGGCGGCGAACAGGAACACCTCGACCGCGTGTACCGGCGGCTCGAGGAGAAGATCCACGAGGCCGAGTTCCTGATGAACGACGCGGCCAAGCGGGGCCAGGTCGGCACGCCCGGCGCGCTGGCCGAGCGCGACGCGCAGGTCTTCCGCGCGGGAGTCCACCTCAACCGGCTGAACAACGAGTTCGAGGACTTCCTCTTCGGCCGCATCGACCTGCTGCTCGGCAAGGACGGCAAGAAGGGCCCCGACGGGGCGTACACCGCGGTCGAGCCGGCCGAGGGCGCGGTGCGGCCCGACCGGACCGCCGACATCGCCGAGACCCTGCACATCGGCCGCATCGGCGTCCTCGACGAGGATTACGCGCCGCTGGTCATCGACTGGCGGGCGCCGGCCGCCGCCCCGTTCTACCGGTCCACCCCGGTCGACCCGGGCCGGGTCGTGCGCCGCCGGGTCATCCGGTCCAAGGGACGGCGCGTGCTCGGGGTCGAGGACGACCTGATGCGGCCCGAGCTGACGGCCTTCCTGGACGGGCGGGAGCTGGCCGTCATCGGCGACGGCGCCCTGATGGCCGCGCTCGGCCGGGCCCGCAGTCACACCATGCGGGACATCGTCTCCTCCATCCAGGCGGAGCAGGACCTCGTGATCCGCGCCCCCGCCTCCTCCGTGACGTACGTGGAGGGCGGCCCCGGCACGGGCAAGACCGCGGTCGCGCTGCACCGGGCCGCCTACCTGCTCTACCAGGACCGCCGCCGCTACGCGGGCGGCATCCTGATCGTCTCGCCGACCCCGCTGCTGGTGTCGTACACCGAGGGCGTGCTGCCCTCCCTCGGCGAGGAGGGCCAGGTCGCCATCCGGGCGATCGGCTCGCTGGTCGAGGGCGCCGAGGCCACCCTGTACGACTCCCCGGCCGTGGCGCGGGCCAAGGGGTCGTACAGGATGCTGAAGGTGCTGCGGAAGGCGGCGCGCGGCGCACTGGAACTGGGTCCGGGCGGGGGTGTCCCGGCGGGGCAGCTCGCCCTGGGCGACGAAGACGGCGACGCCGACGGCGGGGCGGGGCAGCCGCAGGCGCCCGCGGGTCCGCCCACCCGGCTGCGGGTCGTCGCCTTCGGCCGGCGGCTGGAGCTGGAGGGGCGCGAACTGGACGACATCCGGCGCACCGCCCTCGGCGGCACCGCGCCGGTCAACCTGCTGCGCCCGCGCGCCCGCAAACTGCTCCTGGACGCCCTGTGGGAGCGGTCCGGCGCGGCCGGCCGGCACACGGACGCGGAACTCGCCGCCGAACTGCGCTCGTCCTTCGACGAGGACGTGACCGGCGAGGACTCCTTCATCGCCTTCCTCGACGCCTGGTGGCCCGAGCTGACCCCGCGGGCCGTGCTCACCGCGATGGCCGACGAGCGCCGCCTGGGCCGCTGGGCGCGCCGCGTCCTCAACCCCGGCGAGGTGCGCAAGGTCGCCCGTTCGCTCCGGCGGGACGGCCACTCGGTGCACGACATCGCCATGCTGGACGAGCTCCAGGCGATCCTCGGCGCACCGGCCCGGCCGCGGAAGAGACGCGAGCTCGATCCGCTGGACCAGCTCACCGGTCTGGAGGAGCTCATGCCGGTGCGCGAGGAGTCGCAGCGCGAGCGGGCCGAGCGCCTGGCGCAGGAGCGCACCGAGTACGCGCACGTCATCGTGGACGAGGCGCAGGACCTCACGCCCCTTCAGTGGCGGATGGTCGGCCGCCGCGGCCGGCACGCCACCTGGACGGTGGTGGGCGACCCGGCCCAGTCCTCCTGGTCGGACCCGGACGAGGCGGCCGAGGCCCGTGACGAGGCCCTCGGCACCCGTCTGCCCACCGCCGCGCACGGCGCCTCCCGGGGCGCCGCCCCGGGCCGTTCCTCGCGCGCCCGCCGCTTCGAGCTGACGGTGAACTACCGCAACCCGTCCGAGATCGCCGAGCTGGCCGCGAGGGTGCTGGCCCTCGCCATGCCCGGGGCCAAGGCGCCGTCCGCGGTGCGCTCCACGGGGCTCCAGCCGCGCTTCGCCGTGGTCCGGGACTCCCTGGGCGCCACCGTGCGCGCCGAGGCCGAAGCGCTGCTGGAGCGGGTGGAGGGCACGGTCGGCGTGGTCGTCGCCATGGCCCGCCGCGAGGAGGCCCGGCGCTGGCTGGCCGGACTCGGCGACCGGGTGGTGGCGCTGGGCAGCCTGGAGGCCAAGGGGCTGGAGTACGACGCGACCCTCGTCGTGTCGCCCGCGGAGATCGCCGACGAGTCGCCGGCCGGTCTGCGGGTCCTGTACGTCGCCCTGACCCGGGCCACCCAGGAGCTGACGGTGGTCTCGGGCGAGCGGGACGAGCCGGACGCGGCGGGAGTGCCGGATCTGCTGCGGGACTGAGAGCCGCGGCCGGGCGGCCCGCCCGGCCGCCTGCCCGGCCGCCTGGTCGCGCGGGCGGACGTGGGGAGCGGAGCCGGATCGGCCGGGGAGAGGGGCGTCGGGAAGGCGCGGACGCGGGGCCGGGCGGGCCGGGAGCCGGTGAACCGCGGCCCGCGACAGCGTGGGCCACGGACCGGATTCCTGTGAACCTCGGCGACGGGAATGGTCTCACCCGAACTGTTTGTTAGCCTGTATGTGACACCGGCTCGATCCAAGCCCCCGGGCCCAACCTTCGTCGCTACGAGCGACCACTTGCCGCGAGGCGAGCATGGCGGGCCGGTGTCGCAAGCCTCCGAGAGGCCCACGTCACGTTCTATGTGACGTGGGCCTCTTTTGTTCCCCGAGCATCTACCGTCGCGTGCCTGTTTCTCGTATGGTGGAAACAACTTTCCGAAAAAAGCGCCTCCCGGTGAACACAAAGTCCGCAACCCAGGGCGACTACCACGTACTCCGGGGTAGGTGCGACGATCGGACGGCACAACTTCGCGACACGGTGAAAGCAGAGGAAGTCGGCCATGGCAACGGCGCCCAGCGTCTCCTACTCGATGACCATCCGGCTGGAGGTGCCCGCGAGCGGAACCGCCGTCTCGCAGCTCACCACCGCCGTGGAGTCCTCCGGAGGCTCGGTGACCGGCCTCGACGTCACCGCGTCCGGTCACGAGAAGCTCCGTATCGACGTCACCATCGCGGCCTCCTCGACCGCGCACGCCGACGAGATCGTCGAGAAGCTGCGCGGCATCGAGGGCGTCACGCTCGGCAAGGTCTCCGACCGTACGTTCCTGATGCACCTCGGCGGCAAGATCGAGATGGCGTCCAAGCACCCCATCCGCAACCGTGACGACCTCTCCATGGTCTACACCCCCGGTGTGGCCCGGGTCTGCATGGCCATCGCGCAGAACCCCGAGGACGCCCGCCGCCTGACCATCAAGCGCAACTCCGTTGCGGTCGTGACGGACGGCTCGGCCGTGCTGGGCCTCGGCAACATCGGTCCCAAGGCCGCGCTGCCCGTCATGGAGGGCAAGGCGGCCCTGTTCAAGCGGTTCGCCGGCATCGACGCCTGGCCGCTCTGTCTGGACACCCAGGACACCGACGCCATCGTCGAGATCGTCAAGGCCATCGCCCCCGGGTTCGCCGGCATCAACCTCGAGGACATCTCCGCGCCCCGCTGCTTCGAGATCGAGGCCCGGCTGCGCGAGGCCCTGGACATCCCCGTCTTCCACGACGACCAGCACGGCACCGCGATCGTCGTGCTCGCGTCCCTCACCAACGCGCTCCGCGTGGTGGGCAAGCCGATCGAGAACGTGCGGGTCGTGATGTCCGGCGCCGGCGCCGCCGGCACGGCCATCCTCAAGCTGCTGCTCGCCGCGGGTGTGAAGAACGCCGTCGTCGCCGACATCCACGGCGTCGTGCACGCCGGCCGCGAGGACCTCGTCGACGCCGCCCCCGAGTCGGCGCTGCGCTGGATCGCCGACAACACCAACCCCGAGAACCTGACCGGCACGTTGAAGGAGGCCGTGCGCGACGCGGACGTCTTCATCGGCGTCTCGGCCCCGAACGTGCTCGACGGCGACGACGTGGCCGCCATGGCCGAGGGCGCCATCGTGTTCGCGCTCGCGAATCCCGACCCCGAGGTCGACCCGGCGATCGCCCGGCAGACGGCGGCGGTCGTGGCCACCGGCCGCTCCGACTTCCCCAACCAGATCAACAACGTGCTGGTCTTCCCGGGCGTCTTCCGCGGTCTGCTGGACGCCCAGTCCCGGACCGTCAACACGGAGATGATGCTGGCCGCCGCGCAGGCCCTGGCCGACGTGGTGACCGAGGACGAGCTGAACCCGAACTACATCATCCCGAGCGTCTTCAACGACAAGGTCGCCGGAGCCGTCGCCGGCGCGGTGCGGGACGCCGCCAAGGCGGCCGGGGCGGCCGCGGTGAGCAGCAGCCCCACCAGCGTCTGAGGACCGGGCCGCGGCGGCCGACGACGGCGCCCGGGGCCGGCCGGCCCCCACGGGGACCGGCGCGGCCCCGAGGGGGCGTGACCGGAGCGGCCGCCCGGCGTGACGATCGCCACGGTGCGCCGGGATCCGGCGCGTCGCGGACGGCGCCGTCAGCGGCGCGCCCTAGGGTGACGGCCGGGCGAGGGCCCTCTTTCCGTGTGACCCCCAAGGGTGTCTTCATGACTCCTGGGGGTGCCGGATTGGCTTTCCCGCCGCAGGTGGGGGCAGGATGCCTCCCTGGGCGCGAGGGTCTGACGAACGACCCGGGTCCGGGGACCCACCAGGACCCTGGCAGCATCGGCTTGGCTGGCCCAACATGCGGCTTCGCCGCGTGGACCGCCTCAATGGCAAGAAGAACACGGGAGTAAGAACATGAACCGCAGTGAGCTGGTGGCCGCGCTGGCCGACCGCGCCGAGGTGACCCGCAAGGACGCCGACGCCGTGCTGGCCGCGTTCGCCGACGTCGTCGGCGACATCGTCTCCAAGGGGGACGAGAAGGTCACCATCCCTGGCTTCCTCACCTTCGAGCGCACCCACCGTGCCGCTCGCACCGCCCGCAACCCGCAGACCGGCGAGCCGATCCAGATCCCGGCCGGCTACAGCGTGAAGGTCTCCGCGGGCAGCAAGCTCAAGGAAGCCGCCAAGGGCAAGTGACCTTGCCGCCCGTACGTCACGGGACGGCGTACGGGGCCTGGTAGGGCCGACAACGTCAATGGGGCGGCCCCCTTCACAGGGGGCCGCCCCATCGTCGTACGCACGCCCTCCCCGGCCGGGAGCAAGGCCGCCTGGCCCCGGGGCGGGGCCGCCCGGCCGGGCGGAGGGTCCTTGGCCCGGCACGGCCCGGCCCGGGTCGGGCGGCCGCGCCCGTCAGCCGGGCGCCCGGCCGGGGGCTTCCGCCTTCGTGCCCGGCTCCACCGGCTTCGGTGTGCCGTGCCTGTCCGGGGCGCTGCCCAGCTCCTGGCCGGCGGAAGACCGCCCGGCCGGGGCGGGACGGCCGGGTCGGTCAGCCGAGCGGCTGGCCGGGCAGTTCCACCTTCGCGCCCAGCTCGACCAGCTTCTCCATGAAGTTCTCGTAGCCGCGGTTGATCAGGTCGATGCCGTGGACCCGGGAGGTGCCCTGGGCCGCGAGGGCGGCGATGAGGTAGGAGAAGCCGCCGCGCAGGTCCGGGATGACCAGGTCGGCGCCCTGGAGCTTGGTCGGGCCGGACACCACCGCGGAGTGCAGGAAGTTGCGCTGGCCGAAGCGGCAGTCGGAGCCGCCCAGGCACTCGCGGTAGAGCTGGATGTGCGCGCCCATCTGGTTCAGCGCGGAGGTGAAGCCCAGCCGGGACTCGTAGACCGTCTCGTGGATGATGGACAGCCCGGTCGCCTGGGTGAGGGCCACCACCAGCGGCTGCTGCCAGTCGGTCTGGAAACCGGGGTGCACGTCCGTCTCCAGCGCGATGGACTTCAGCTGTCCGCCGGGGTGCCAGAACCGGATGCCCTCGTCGTCGATCCGGAACGCCCCGCCCACCTTGCGGTAGGTGTTCAGGAACGTCATCATCGACCGCTGCTGGGCGCCGCGGACGTAGATGTCGCCCTCGGTCGCCAGCGCCGCCGAGGCCCAGGAGGCGGCCTCCAGACGGTCCGCGAGGGCGCGGTGGTTGTAGCCGCCGAGCTTGTCCACACCGGTGATGCGGATCGTGCGGTCGGTGTCCATCGCGATGATCGCGCCCATCTTCTGCAGCACGCAGATGAGGTCCTCGATCTCCGGCTCCACGGCCGCGTTGGACAACTCCGTGACGCCCTCGGCGAGCACCGCCGTCAGCAGCACCTGCTCGGTCGCGCCCACGGAGGGGTAGGGCAGCCGGATCTTCGTGCCGCGCAGCCGCTGCGGGGCCTCCAGGTACTGGCCGTCCGCGCGCTTCTCGATCGTCGCGCCGAACTGCCGCAGCACGTCGAAGTGGAAGTCGATGGGCCGGCCGCCGATGTCGCAGCCGCCGAGGCCGGGGATGAACGCGTGCCCCAGACGGTGCAGCAGGGGGCCGCAGAAGAGGATCGGGATGCGGCTGGAGCCCGCGTGGGCATCGATGTCAGCCACGTTGGCGCTCTCCACCCGGGTGGGGTCGAGCACCAGCTCGCCCGGCTCCTCGCCCGGCCGGACGGTCACGCCGTGCAGCTGAAGCAGACCGCGCACCACGCGGACGTCACGGATGTCCGGAACGTTGCGCAGCCGGCTTGGCTCACTGCCCAGCAGAGCGGCGACCATGGCCTTCGGTACGAGGTTCTTCGCACCACGGACACGGATCTCGCCCTCCAGCGGGGTTCCGCCATGGACAAGCAGGACATCGTCGTTGACGCTCATGTATCTCGCGTTCCGATGAGTTGGGCAGGGTCCGGCCGATCACATAGGTCAGGGGCCGGAGAGACAGAGTAATCGCCGTGCGCCCCCCTGAAGTAAGCCCGAGTACCGCCCGGGCACGTCATGGCTCTGTCACAACACGAAACGTGTCAGACCGGGCACATGGGGTCACCGGCCGGGCCGTGCGCCGGGCGGCGCTCCCGTGCCCCGTGAGCTGCCCTCACCCCGGTAGCCGGATTGGCTCCCCACGCCCGGGGAAGATGCGGGATCATGTCTGGCATGACCGAGGTGTCCTCGCTCACAGGACGGCTGCTCGTGGCAACGCCCGCCCTGGCGGACCCGAACTTCGACCGCGCGGTGGTGCTCCTCCTCGACCACGACGAGGAGGGCTCCCTGGGTGTCGTCCTCAACCGGCCCACCCCCGTGGACGTGGGCGACATCCTGGAGGGCTGGGCGGACCTCGCCGGGGAGCCCCCGGTCGTCTTCCAGGGCGGCCCGGTGTCGCTGGACTCCGCGCTCGGCGTCGCCGTCATCCCGGGCGACGGCCCCGGCGACCGCGCCCCGCTGGGCTGGCGCCGGGTGCACGGCGCGATCGGCCTGGTCGACCTGGAGGCCCCGCCGGAGCTGCTGGCCTCCGCGCTCGGCTCGCTGCGGATCTTCGCCGGATACGCCGGCTGGGGCCCCGGCCAGCTGGAGGACGAACTGGTCGAGGGCGCGTGGTACGTCGTCGAGTCGGAACCCGGCGACGTCTCCTCGCCCTCCCCCGAACGGCTCTGGCGCGAGGTGCTGCGCCGGCAGCGCAATGAACTGGCGATGGTCGCCACCTATCCGGACGACCCGTCGCTCAACTGATGCCCGCCGGTTTCAGTACCCTTTCCGTATGAGCACTCTCGAGCCCGAGCGCGGGACTGGTACGGGGACCCTCGTAGAGCCGACGCCGCAGGTGTCCCACGGCGACGGCGACCACGAGCGCTTCGCCCACTACGTCCAGAAGGACAAGATCATGGCGAGCGCCCTGGACGGGACGCCCGTCGTGGCGCTGTGCGGCAAGGTGTGGGTGCCGGGGCGGGATCCCAAGAAGTACCCCGTGTGCCCGCTGTGCAAGGAGATCTACGAGTCGATGAGCGGCGGCGGCGACCAGGGCAAGGGCGGCGACAAGAAGTAGCGCCCCCTCCGTCACCCGCCCGCCGGGCCGACCGGGCCCCCGAGTGCGTTTCGCGCACTTCGGGGGCCTTTGTGCTGTCCGGCGTTGCGCAGGGTGCGTCCGGCGGTCACAGAGTGGTTGAGACCCCTTGTCGGCGCGTTCATCGAGTACCTAGCCTCCATGGTGTTGTGCAGAGCAAAACAGTCATTGCGTATGTTGCAACACCTGACCGGAGGATCGCTCCATGAAGCTCTCCGCAAGACTCCCCGGCCGGCTGGCCCTGATGCTGGCCGCGACCGTCGTCACCGCCACCGCCTGCGCCCCGCAGACGTCCGACAACTCCTCCTCCGGCAAGGACGAGAAGACCGGCACCCTGCGCGTCTGGCTGTTCCAGGAGGTCAACAACAAACCGAAGGAACAGGTGGTCAAGCAGGTCCTCGCCGACTTCGGCAAGGCCCACGCGGACACCGAGGTCACCGTCGAGTACATCCCCGTCGAGACCCGGGCCCAGCGGATCAAGGCCGCCTTCAACGACCCGAAGAGCGCCCCCGACGTCATCGAGTACGGCAACACCGACACCGCCGGCTACGTGAAGGACGGCGGACTCGCCGACGTCACCAAGGAGTTCGAGGCCTGGGGCGAGGCCAAGGACACCGACCCCACCGCCCGCAAGTCGGTCACCGTGGACGGCAAGGTCTACGGCGCCCCCTACTTCGTCGGCGTCCGCGCCCTCTACTACCGCACGGACGTCTTCGGGGAACTGAAGCTCCGTCCGCCGAAGACCATGGACGAACTGGCCGCCACCGCCCGAAAGGTCCGGGCCGCCCGGCACGACCTGTACGGCATCGCCGTCGGCGGCGCCTACACCTACGGCGCCATGCCCTTCGTCTGGGCCAACGGCGGCCGGCTCGCCACCGGCGAGGGCGGCTCCTACACCTCCGCGATCGACAGCCCCGAGGCCCGCAAGGGCATCGAGGCGTACACGTCCCTGTTCGGCGACGACGTCTGCCCCGCCGCCAAGTGCGCCGGGATGACCGGCAACGACACCGTCACCGCCTTCGCCTCCGGCAAGGCCGCCATGGCGATCGGCGGCGACTTCAGCCACCAGGCCGTGGAGGCCGGACAGGCCAAGGGCAAGTACGCGGTCGTGCCGCTGCCGGGCGTCAAGTCCGGCTCGGTCGCGCCGGCCTTCGCGGGCGGCAACAACATCGGCGTCCTCAGGAGCACCTCGCACCGCACCCTCGCCGTGGACCTGATGAAGCGGCTCGCGTCGAAGAAGACCCAGGGCGAGATGTTCGACGCGATGGGCTTCCTGCCGACCTTCGCGGACGTGCGCGGGCAGGTCGCCGCGAAGGACCCGTTCGTGAAGCCCTTCGTCGACACCCTCGCCGCGGGCACCGAGTTCGTGCCGGCCTCGCCCGCGTGGGCCCAGATCGACTCCTCGCAGGTGCTGCCGACCATGTTCCAGGAGGTCGTCAGCGGCCGGAAGGACGTCAAGGCGGCCGCCGGGGAAGCGGCGAAGAAGATGAACGACGCGTTCGGCTCCGTCGGATGACCGTGGCACCCAGCCGGCCGGGGGGCGCGGCGCCCGTGCGGCCCCGGGCCGGCCGCGGCCGGCCGCGCGGCGCCCCGCGCCCCCCGGGGCGCGGCTGGGCCACCCCCTGGCTGTACCTCGCCCCGGCCCTCGTCGTCCTCGGCGGGCTGCTCGTCTACCCCGTCTACCAACTCGGCCTGATCTCCTTCCTGGAGTACACCCAGGCCCAGGTCAGCGGCGGGGAGCCGACCAGCTTCCAGGGCCTGGGCAACTACGCCGAGCTGTTCCGGGACGACCAGTTCTGGCAGGTCCTGCTGGCCACCGTGGTGTTCGCGGCGGCCTGCGTGATCTGCACGCTCGCCGTCGGCTGCGCGCTCGCCGTGCTCCTCACCCGGGTGCGCGCCGTGCCGCGCCTCGCGCTGATGCTCGCCGCCCTCGGCGCCTGGGCGACCCCGGCGGTCACCGGCTCCACGGTCTGGCTGCTGCTGTTCGACGCCGACTTCGGACCCGTCAACCGGATCCTCGGGCTCGGCGACCACTCCTGGACGTACGGGCGCTACAGCGCCTTCCTCCTCGTCCTGCTCGAAGTGGTCTGGTGCTCCTTCCCGTTCGTCATGGTCACCGTCTACGCCGGCATCCGCGCCGTCCCCGCCGAGGTGCTGGAGGCCGCCGCGCTGGACGGCGCCTCCCAGTGGCGGATCTGGCGCTCGGTGCTGGCGCCGATGCTGCGGCCGATCCTGGTCGTGGTCACCATCCAGTCGGTCATCTGGGACTTCAAGGTCTTCACTCAGATCTACGTCATGACCAACGGCGGCGGCATCGCCGGCCAGAACCTCGTCCTGAACGTCTACGCCTACCAGAAGGCGTTCGCGTCCTCGCAGTACGGCCTCGGCTCCGCGATCGGCGTCGTGATGCTGCTGATCCTGCTCGCCGTGACGCTGGTCTACCTGCGGCTGCTGCGCCGCCGGGGGGAGGAGCTGTGAATCTTCCGCGCGCACGGGTGCGCCGTCCATGGCGGCTCGCGGCCGAGGCGTCGGCGCTGCTGATCGCGGTCGTGGTCGCCTTCCCGCTGTACTGGATGGTGCTGAGCGCCTTCAAACCGGCCGGGGAGATCGAGACGACCCGGCCCAGGCCCTGGACGACGTCCCCCTCGCTGGAGTCCTTCCGAAGGGTCTTCGGACAACAGGAGTTCGGCCGGTACTTCCTCAACAGCCTGCTCGTCGCGGGCAGCGTCGTGATCGCCTCCGCGCTGATCGCGTTCCTCGCGGCGACCGCCGTCACCCGGTTCCGCTTCCGTTTCCGGACCACCCTGCTGATCATGTTCCTGGTGGCCCAGATGGTGCCCGTGGAGGCGCTCACCATCCCGCTGTTCTTCCTGATGCGGGACTTCGGCCAGCTCAACACCCTGGGGTCGCTGATCCTGCCCCACATCGCCTTCTCGCTGCCCTTCGCGATCTGGATGCTGAGAGGCTTCGTGAGAGCCGTTCCGGAAGCACTGGAGGAGGCCGCCCGCATCGACGGCGCGAGCCGCTCGCGCTTCCTGTGGCAGATCCTCTTCCCGCTGGTCTTCCCGGGACTCGTGGCGACCAGCGTGTTCTCCTTCATCTCGACCTGGAACGACTTCCTGTTCGCGAAGTCGTTCATCATCAGCGACACCTCCCAGTCGACGCTGCCGATGGCGTTGCTGGTCTTCTACAAGCCGGACGATCCCGACTGGGGCGGGGTGATGGCCGCGTCCACGGTGATGACGGTCCCGGTGCTGGTCTTCTTCGTACTCGTGCAACGACGACTCGTCTCCGGCCTCGGCGGAGCGGTGAAGGACTGACGTGATGGACGTGATCCCCCAGCCAGGGCGTACGGCGACCGACGAGGAACGGTTCTTCGAACTGGGCCCGGACACCACGGTGACGGCGGGCGAGGGCACCGGCCGCACCGAACGCTGGCTGCGCGCCACCCTCGGCGCGGCCACCGGACTGCCGCTCGCCCCCGCGCCGGCCGGCGACGGCGCCCTGCGCCTGCGCCTGGACGACGCCGTCGCCCGGGACCTCGGCGCCGAGGGCTACCGCCTGGTGGTCACGCCGGACGGCGCCGACCTCGCCGGCGGCGGCCCCGCCGGCCTCTTCTGGGGCGCCCAGACGCTCCGGCAGCTCCTCGGCCCGGCCGCCTTCCGGCGCGCGCCGCTGCCCGGCGGGCGGTGGCGGCTGCCGCTGACCGAGATCGAGGACGCGCCGCGTTTCCGCTGGCGCGGTCTGATGCTGGACGTCGCCCGGCACTTCATGCCGAAGGACGGCGTCCTGCGCTACCTCGACCTGATGGCCGCCCACAAACTCAACGTCCTGCACTTCCACCTGACGGACGATCAGGGCTGGCGGGTCGAGATCAAGCGGTACCCGAAGCTGACCGAAACCGGCTCCTGGCGCTCCCGGACGAAGTTCGGCCACCGGGCCTCGCCGCTGTGGGAGGACAAACCGCACGGCGGCCACTACACCCAGGACGACATCCGCGAGATCGTCGCCTACGCCGCCGAACGGCACATCGCCGTCGTCCCCGAGGTCGACGTGCCCGGGCACTCGCAGGCCGCCATCGCCGCCTACCCGGAGCTCGGCAACACCGACGTCGTCGACACCACCGCCCTGACCGTCTGGGACGACTGGGGCGTCAGCGAGAACGTGCTCGCCCCCACCGACGCCACCCTGCGCTTCTACGAGGGCGTCCTGGAGGAACTGCTCGGCCTCTTCCCGGCGGACGCGGCGCCGTTCTCGGACTTCTTCCACATCGGCGGCGACGAGTGCCCCAAGGAGCAGTGGCGGGCCTCGGCCACCGCGCAGGCCCGCATCGAGGAACTCGGGCTGGCCGACGAGGACGAGCTGCAGGCCTGGTTCATAGGCCACTTCGACAAGTGGCTCGCGGCGCGCGGGCGCCGGCTCATCGGCTGGGACGAGATCCTGGAGGGCGGCCTGGCGGAGGGCGCCGCCGTCTCCTCCTGGCGCGGCTACGCGGGCGGGACAGCCGCCGCGAAGGCCGGCCACGACGTCGTCATGTGCCCCGAGCAGCAGGTGTACCTGGACCACCGGCAGGACCCGGGCGAGGACGAGCCGGTGCCGATCGGCTACGTGCGCACCCTGGAGGACGTCTACCGGTTCGAGCCGGTTCCGGCGGAACTCGACGCGGAAGAGGCCCGGCACGTGCTCGGCGCCCAGGCCAACCTCTGGACCGAGGTGATGGAGAACCAGGCGCGCGTGGACTACCAGGCGTTCCCCCGGCTGGCCGCCTTCGCCGAGGTCGCCTGGAGCGCGCTGCCCGCCCCCGGAGAGCGGGACTTCGCCGGGTTCGAACGACGGATGGCGGCACACTACCGGCGCCTGGACGCCCTGGGCGTCGGCTACCGCCCGCCCGCCGGCCCGCACCCCTGGCAGCGGCGGCCCGGCGTCCTCGGCCGGCCGATCGACGGACAGCCGCCGCTGAGGTAGCCGTCCGGCCCGCGCCGGAGCGGCCGGGCGGGCGGCCGCCGCGTCAAGGACCGGTCCGCCGACTCGCAGGCCGCGGTGGCCGCCTGCCCGGAACCCGGCGCGGGCCGGTCCGCCGGTGGGGGAGGGGACGTCCGCCGGCGGAGAAGCGGCCGGTCCGCCGCCGGGACGGGCCGGGGGTCGGCCCGTCCCGCTTTTCCGGACCGACACGGGAAAAGCGTCCCAAGGTCAGCGAAGAGCGGGAATTCGCCCGCATCGGTGACGCCGTGCCAAAACGGTTCATGTCCCCGATGAGGTGGGCGATCGCCTCCTGTCGGACCCGTGTCCGCGAGCGCTGCGAAGATGTGCCAAAGTTGCCACGTCCGCCCTGTCAGGTCGTACCGTACGGCAGCAACAGGCGGGACCAGTGGGGCAGCGGGAAGGGGCAGCCGGTTTGACCACGCACGCACCGCAGGCGGCGCAGGCCGTCACGTTGCCCACGACACTGGACGAGGCCGTGGCGGCGCTCACCGCCGTGCCGGCCGCCGTGCCGGTCGCGGGCGGCACCGACCTGATGGCCGCCGTCAACTCCGGGCAGCTCAGGCCCGCCGCGCTGGTCGGCCTCGGCCGGATCAGCGAGATCCGCGGCTGGCAGTACCAGGACGGCCACGGACTGCTCGGCGCGGGCCTCACGCACGCGCGCATGGGCCGTCCCGACTTCGCCGCGCTGATCCCGGCGCTCGCCGCCGCCGCGCGCGCCGCGGGACCGCCGCACATCCGCAACGCGGGCACCCTGGGCGGCAACATCGCCTCGGCCGCTCCCACCGGGGACGCGCTGCCGGTGCTCGCCGCCCTGGAGGCGACCCTGGTCATCGCGGGCCCGGGCGGAGCCCGCCGGGAGGTCCCGGTGTCGCACCTGCTGGCCGGCGTGGAGATGCTCCGCGCGGGCGAGCTCATCGGCTACGTGCGGGTGCCCCTGCTGCACGCGCCGCAGGTCTTCCTGAAGGCGACCGGCCGCACCGGTCCGGGCCGCGCGGTCGCCTCCGTGGCACTGGTCCTCGACCCGGCGCGGCGCGGTGTGCGCTGCGCGGTCGGCGCCATAGCACCGATGCCGCTCCGGCCGCTGGACGCCGAGCAGTGGGTGGCGCAGCTGATCGACTGGGACAACAACCGCGCGATCGTCCCCGAGGCGCTGAACGCCTTCGGCGAGTACGTCGCCGCCGCCTGCATCCCCGACCCGGCCCCGGCCGAGGACGGTTCGGTGCAGCAGCTTCCGCCCGCCGTACTGCACCTGCGGCGCACCGTCGCCGCGCTGGCCCGACGAGCACTGGGGAGGGCGCTGTCGTGACCGACGACCAGCACGCGGAGGGCACGCCCGGGAGCGGCGGCCGCTGGGACCCGCTGCCGCAGGGCGAGTACGACGACGGCGCGACGGCGTTCGTGAAGCTCCCCGAGGGCGGCATCGACGCCCTGCGGGCCGCCGACAGCCCGCTGGCCGCGCCCGGCCACGGCTACGTGCCGCCGCGGATAACGGCCGCGTCCGCCCCGCCCGCGGCCGCCGATCCGGCGGCCACCGGCGAGTGGACCGTGCCGGGCGCGCCCGCCGCCGGCGCCCATTGGCCCGACCCGAACGCGGTGCCGCGGGACGGCGACGGCGACGCGGACGACCGGTTCACGTACCACCCCGGGGCCACCCAGCAGTGGAACTTCCACGAGACCCAGGGGCAGCACGACACCCAGGCGGGCCGGCCGGCGCCCGGACACGACGTGACCGGACAGTGGTCGATCCCGGTCGCCGGGGGCGAACTCCCCGACGAGTCGGGCGAGTTCACCACGTCGTCCCTGGTGCAGCAGTGGGGCGGCACTCCGCCCGCCACCCTTCCCGGCGGCGCCGCGGCCCCGTGGGCGGCGCAGCCGGCCGGACAACCGTGGGACGGGCCGCGGCACGACCCCGCCGGGACCGGGCACGACGGCGGGCCCGCCACGGAGGCGTACGAGCCCGCCGCGGACACGTACGACCACAGCGCGGAGGCGTACGAGCCCGCCACGGACACGTACGACCACAGCGCGGAGGCGTACGAGCCCGCCACGGACACGTACGACCCCGCCGCGGAGGCGTACCGGGCCGAGCCCCCGACGGCCGACGCCGGCCCGGACGCGGGGCACCCGGCGGCGCGGGCGCCGCACGCGCCCGAGCACGCCGGACACATCGAGTCCGAGTACACCGAAGGTGCCGAGCACGCCGGACACATCGAGTCCGAGTACACCGAACGTGCCGAGCACGCCGGACACATCGAGTCCGAGTACACCGAACGTGCCGAGCACGCCGGACTCGGGACGGACGCCACCGGCGCGGCCGACCCGGAGTCCGGGACCGCGCGGGCCGGGACCCAGGAACCAGGGCCCGCGCGGGCCGGGACCCCGCGGGCCGGCGCCCCGGAGGCCGCGCTCGCCCGGCCCGGGGCCCCGGACGTCGACGAAGCCCGGCCCGCGGTCGGACCGGGCGCCGAGCCCGCACACCACCCCGACCACGCCGAGGGCGCGCCGGCCGAGACCGCGGAAGTGCCCGCGGAGCCCGCCGAGGCGTCCGCGGACACCGCGCCCGCCGAGGGGACCGGCCCCGCGCCCCGGCCCGCCGAGGAGCCCGCCACGGCCCCGGAGGACCGAGCCCCCGAACCCACGGCCCCGGAGGACCGAGCCCCCGAACCCACGGCCCCGGAGGCCGCGCCGGACGCCGACGCCGGAACCGTCCCGCGCGCCGACGCCGCAACCGTGCCGGACCCCGGCCCCGGGACCGCCCCGCACGCCGACCTCGGGACCGTGCCGGACACCGCCGCCGAGACCGTCCCGGACACCGACGCCGAGGCCGCGCGCCAGGACCCGGCCCCCCAGGACGACCCGCCGCCCGCGCCACCGCAGGACGAACACCCGCTCGCCTCCTTCGTCCTGCGCGTCAACGGCGCCGACCGGCCGGTCACCGACGCCTGGATCGGCGAGTCGCTGCTGTACGTGCTGCGTGAGCGGCTCGGCCTCGCGGGCGCCAAGGACGGCTGCTCGCAGGGCGAGTGCGGCGCCTGCAACGTGCAGGTCGACGGCCGGCTGGTCGCCTCCTGCCTGGTGCCCGCCGTGACCGCGGCCGGCAGCGAGGTCCGTACCGTCGAGGGCCTGGCCGTCGACGGACAGCCCTCGGACGTGCAGCGCGCGCTCGCCCGGTGCGGCGCCGTGCAGTGCGGCTTCTGCGTGCCCGGCATGGCGATGACCGTGCACGACCTGCTGGAGGGCAACCCGGAACCCACCGAACTGGAGACCCGTCAGGCCCTGTGCGGCAACCTGTGCCGCTGCTCGGGCTACCGGGGTGTCCTGGACGCGGTCCGGGAGGTCGTCGCCGAGCGCGCGGCGGACACCGCGGGCGAGGCGGCCGAACCGCCCGCCGACGAGCCGCGCATCCCGCACCAGGCGGGGCCCGGGGCCGGCGGGATCCACCCCTCGGCGTTCGACTCGCCCGAACAGCACGACCCCTACGGCCAGGACGGAGGCCAGGCGTGAGCAACGAAGCCGCCGCCGCTGCCGCCACGGAGACCGCCACCGCGCCCGAGCCGCTGCCGCACGGCATCGGCTCCTCGCTGCCGGCCGCCGACGCCCGCGCCAAGACGGAGGGCACCTTCCCGTACGCGGCCGACCTGTGGGCCGAGGGCCTGCTGTGGGCGGCCGTGCTGCGCTCGCCCCACCCGCACGCGCGCATCGTGTCCATCGACACCACCCACGCGCGCGAGATGCCCGGTGTGCGCGCCGTCGTCACCCACCAGGACGTGCCCGGCAGCCCGCTGCACGGCCGGGGCAGGGCCGACCGCCCGGTGTTCGCCTCCGAGGTCGTACGCCACCACGGCGAGCCCATCGCGGCCGTCGCCGCCGACCACCCGGACACCGCGCGGATGGCCGCCGCCGCCGTCATCGTCGAGTACGAGGTCCTCGACCCGGTGACCGACCCCGAGCAGGCGTTCGAGGCCGAACCGCTGCACCCGGACGGCAACCTGATCCGGCACATCCCGCTGCGCCACGGCGACCCGGAGGCGGCAGGGGAGATCGTCGTCGAGGGCCTGTACCGCATCGGCCGCCAGGACCCGGCCCCCATCGGCGCCGAGGCGGGCCTCGCCGTGCCCCGCCCCGACGGCGGCGTCGAGCTGTACCTGGCCTCCACCGACCCGCACGCCGACCGGGACACGCTCGCCGCCTGCTACGGTCTGGCCCCCGAACGGGTGAAGATCGTCGTCACCGGGGTCCCGGGCGCGGTCGCCGACCGCGAGGACCAGGGCTTCCAACTGCCGCTCGGCCTGCTGGCGCTGCGCACCGGCTGCCCGGTGAAGCTGACGGCGACCCGCGAGGAGTCCTTCCTGGGCCACGCGCACCGGCACCCCACCCTCCTGCGCTACCGCCACCACGCCGACGCCGAGGGCAGACTGGTGAAGGTCGAGGCGCAGATCCTGCTGGACGCGGGCGCCTACGCCGACACCTCCGCCGAGGCACTGGCCGCCGCCGTGTCCTTCGCCTGCGGTCCCTACGTCGTCCCGAACGCCTTCATCGAGGGCTGGGCGGTGCGTACCAACAACCCGCCGTCGGGCCATGTGCGCGGCGAGGGGGCGATGCAGGTCTGCGCCGCCTACGAGGCGCAGATGGACAAGCTGGCCAAGAAGCTCGGCGTGGACCCGGCGGAACTGCGGCTGCGCAACGTGCTGGCGACCGGTGACGTCCTGCCGACCGGCCAGACGGTCACCTGCCCGGCCCCGGTCGCCGAACTCCTCCAGGCCGTCCAGGACCACCCGCTGCCCCCGCTGCCCAAGGACACCGCCGAGGACGAGTGGCTGCTGCCCGGCGGTCCCGAGGGCGCGGGCGAACCGGGCGCGGTGCGCCGAGGCGTGGGCTACGGCCTGGGCATGGTGCACATGCTGGGCGCGGAGGGCACCGACGAGGTCTCGACGGCCACCGTGAAGGTGCACGACGGTGTCGCGACCGTGCTGTGCGCGGCCGTCGAGACCGGCCAGGGCTTCACCACGCTGGCCCGGCAGATCGTCCAGGAGACCCTGGGCGTCGACGAGGTGCACGTGGCCCCGGTCGACACCGACCAGCCGCCGGCGGGCGCGGGCTGCCGCGGCCGGCACACCTGGGTGTCGGGCGGCGCGGTGGAGCGGGCGGCGAAGATGGTCCGCACCCAGTTGCTCCAGCCGCTGGCGCACAAGTTCGGCATGTCCACCGAACTGCTGCAGATCACCGACGGCAAGATCACCTCGTACGACGGCGTGCTGTCGACCACGGTCACCGAGGCGATGGACGGCAAGGAGCTGTGGGCGACGGCCCAGTGCCGCCCGCACCCCACCGAGCCGCTGGACGAGGCCGGGCAGGGCGACGCCTTCGTGGGCCTCGCCTTCTGCGCGATCCGCGCGGTCGTGGACGTCGACGTCGAGATCGGCTCGGTACGGGTGGTGGAGCTGGCCGTCGCCCAGGACGTGGGCCGGGTGCTGAACCCCGCGCAGCTCGCCTCCCGCATCGAGGGCGGCGTCACCCAGGGCGTGGGCATCGCCCTCACCGAGAACCTGCGCGCCCCGCGCGGCCTGGTCCGCCACCCCGACCTCACGGGCTACGCCCTGCCCACCGCCCTGGACGCGCCGGACATCCGGATCGTGAAGCTGGTGGAGGAGCGGGACGTGGTGGCGCCGTTCGGTGCGAAGGCGGTCAGCGCGGTCCCGGTGGTCACCGCTCCCGCGGCGATCGCCTCCGCGGTGCGGGCCGCCACCGGACGCGCCGTCAACCGTCTCCCGATCCGGCCGCAGGCCGCGGTGGTCACCGGCCCTTGACCGGTCGTTCCACCGGTGTTCGAGCGGACCGGGGTCGTTGTCAGTGGTGCGGCGTAGGGTTCTCGGCAGTGGGGACGACGGCTCCGCCCGCGGCGGGCCGGCCGTTCCCCGCCCGGGAGCGGGCCGGCCCGGGCCTGTGGAACCGATCCGCACGGGGGAACCGGACGATGAGCACGACCCTGACCGCCACCAAGACGATCGCCCTGACCGGGCCCGACCCCGGTCCCCGCGGCCCGCACGGGCCGACGCGCCGCCTTCGCACGGGCGTCGTACCGCCGGTCGCCGTCGTACCGCCGGTCGCCGTCGCCCCACCGGCGTCCGGGGCGCCGCGCGGGGACCGCTCGCGCCCGCTCGCGCCGTCCCTGGACGCCCTCGTGCGGTTCGCCGCGGTCACGGAGGAACTGGCGGGCCTGCGCGGACGGTTCGCCTCCCGCGCCGGCCGTTACGGCCCGGAGGCGGTCGCCGAGTCCTCCCATCGCCTCCTCGCGGTGTTCGAGGAGGGCACGGACGGCCGGGTCCCGGCGTGCCGGCCGGCGGCCGTCCTGGTCCGCCCGCTCTCCCTCGCCGCCGGCCCGGGCACGGCCTCCGGTCTGACCCTGGACCTCCCCGTCCGCCTGCTGGAGCGGGAGTTCGGCGCGGGCCGCGTCGTCCGCTTCGAGGAGGTCGACTTCCCCGCCGCGCTCACCCACGAGCCGACCCGCCGCTTCCTGCGCGAGACGGGCCTGCCCGAGGACGGCCGGCCGTTCCGCACGGACACCGACGTCGCCCTGCCCACCCTCGCCGAGTACCGCGCCGACCAGGACCCCGGTGACCGCCCGCCCGCCGAACCGCCCGCCCTCGCCGACCGGTTGGTACGCCTGGGCCGCCTGGCGGACGACAACGGCCTGGTGGTGGACGGCGCCACGGGCGAGGTGTGGAACTGGAGCGAGCCCGAGGCCACGCTCCACCCGCTCAACAAGGACGTCTCCACCCTCGCCTTCACCCTGTGGCTGCTGCACCACGAGGAGCGGACCGGCGCCGGGCCCGGCACCGACGCGTACGACCGGCTCGCCATGACGATGATCGGGGAACTCGCCGCCTCCGACCCGGCGCGGACCACGCCGGACGCCGACTGGCACTACTGGGCGGAGCTGTTCCGGGACGAGGCGGGCGGCGTGCTCCGCAGCACACCGCCCGCCGACCCCCTCTGGGAGGCCGTGGCGGGAATTGAACCCGCGTACCTCGCTTTGCAGGCGAGTCCCTCGGCCACTCGGGCACACGGCCGTGTCGGGGAGCCGCTCGCTCGTTGAGCCGCGCACTCGTTCCGAACCGGTGGAACGACCGTAGGCCGCGGGGGCGCGGCCGCTCAAGGGACGGGCGGGGGCTGCAACGGGACTGCCACACGCCGTTCACGAAAGCGGGGCCCCGGCACATCCGGTCGTACGACCAAGGTCCCGGTCCGGGGCCGACTCCCGACAGGGGTCAAAGCCGCTCGCGGACCTTACCCTGACGACCATGACCGTGCTCGAACCGCGCGACGCCGATGTCGCGGACACCTCCGGTACCGCCCGCCCGCCGATCGACTCACCGGCCGACACCGTGCTCGGCCGCGCCTACCGGTCGCTCAGCATCGGGATCGTCTCGGTCGTGCTGCTGATCGCCTTCGAGGCGACCGCCGTCGGCACGGCGATGCCGGTCGCGGCGCGGGAACTGCACGGGATCTCGCTGTACGCGTTCGCGTTCTCCGGGTACTTCACGACGAGCCTGTTCGGGATGGTGCTCGCCGGGCAGTGGTCGGACCGGCGGGGACCGCTGGGCGCGCTCACCGCGGGGATCGGCGCGTTCGCGGCCGGGCTGCTGCTGGCCGGGACGGCGGGCACCATGTGGGTGTTCATCGTCGGGCGCGCCGTGCAGGGGCTCGGCGGCGGGCTGGTCATCGTCGCCCTGTACGTCGTCGTCGGCCGGGCCTATCCCGAGCGGCTGCGCCCGGCGATCATGGCGGCCTTCGCGGCGGCCTGGGTCGTGCCCTCCATAGTCGGTCCGCTCGCCGCCGGCGCGGTGACCGAGCACCTGGGCTGGCGCTGGGTGTTCGTCGGCATCCCGGTGCTGGTGGTGTTCCCGCTGGCGATCGCCCTGCCGCAGATACGCCGGCGGGCGTCCGGGCCGGTGGGGGAGGGCGCCCGGGAGACGGCCGGGCAGTCGTTCGACCGGCGGCGCATCCGGCTCGCCCTCGGCATCTCGCTCGGCGCCGGACTGCTGCAGTACGCGGCGCAGGACCTGCGGTGGATCTCGCTGCTGCCCGCGGCGGCGGGCGCGGTGCTGCTGGTGCCCGCCGTGCGCGGGCTGCTGCCGCGCGGCACGTACCGGGCGGCGCGCGGGCTGCCGTCGGTGGTGCTGCTGCGCGGGGTCGCGGCGGGCTCCTTCATCGCCGCCGAGTCCTTCGTGCCGCTGATGCTGGTCACCCAGCGCGGGCTGTCCCCGACGCTGGCCGGGTTCTCGCTCGCGGCCGGCGGGGGCACCTGGGCGCTGGGCTCCTGGGTGCAGTCGCGGCCGGGCGCGGCGCCGTACCGGGAGCGGCTGATGACGCTCGGGATGGTGCTGGTCGCGGCGGCCATCGTCACCGCGCCCAGCGTGCTGATCCACTCCGTGCCGGTCTGGACGGTCGCCGTCGCCTGGGGCTTCGGCTGCTTCGGCATGGGCCTGGTCATCTCCTCCACCAGCGTGCTCCTGCTCCAGCTCTCCGCCCCCGAGGAGGCCGGCGCCAACTCCGCGGCCCTGCAGATCTCCGACGCCCTGTCCAACGTCGTCCTCCTGGCGATCGGCGGTGCGGCGTTCGCCGCCCTGGGCGGCGGCACGGTCGCCGCCGCGACGACCTCCGGCTCCCCGGCCCACCCGGCCGCCTTCGCCGCGGTGTTCCTGCCGATGGCGGCGGTGGCGTTGACGGGGGCCTGGGTGACGCGGCGGTTGCACGCCCAGCCTTGATTGGTACCACTTTGGCCCCAAGGCGATGGTACCGTTTTGGTATGGCTATGAACCTGCGACTCCGCGAAGACCAGACGGAAGCCCTGAAGGCGCGCGCCGAGGAGGAGGGCGTCAGCATGCACGCCATACTGCTGAGGGCCGTGGACGACTACCTGGCCAGGACGGCGCACGAGGCCCTGGTCCGGAAGGCCGCCAAGGAGCAGACCGCCAAGTGGGCCGAACTGCTGGAGCGGCTCAAGTGACGGTCGTCTACCTGTCCGCCGAGGACGTCCTGGCCGTCGCCGCGCTCGCGGTCGACGACCAGGACGTCGTCGTACGCGACGCCGGTCTGCTGGAGTCGGCCGTGCACCGGCCCTCGGCCGCGATGTTCGGGCAGGAGGCGTACCCCGACCTGCTGGACAAGGCGGCGGCGCTCCTCCAGTCCCTGGCGATCAACCATCCGTTCGTCGACGGCAACAAGCGCACGGCCTGGACCTCGTGCGTGGTCTTCCTGGCCATGAACGACGTGCAGTTGCGCCCCGACATCGATGCGGCGGAACGTCTGGTCATCGCTGTCGCGACGGGCGCGCTGGACGAGGTGAAGGCGATCGGCGAGGCGCTGCGGGAACTCGCCGAGCGGGACGTGTGAGCTGAGTCCCATCCCGGAGTCGCGCCGCGCCGTCGGCGCGTCGGCACCGCCGGGCCGCCGGTAGGGTGGCCCGGTTGTCATACGTAGCCGAGCCCCCAGCACAGCGAACCGGAGACCGTGACTACTACCGCCTCCTCCTCCCACCACCTCTCGCCCGCCTTCCCCGGTCGCGCCCCCTGGGGCACCGCCAGCAAGCTGCGTGCCTGGCAGCAGGGCGCGATGGAGAAGTACCTCCAGGAACAGCCGCGTGACTTCCTCGCGGTCGCCACTCCCGGCGCCGGGAAGACCACCTTCGCGCTGACGCTCGCCTCCTGGCTGCTGCACCACCACGTCGTGCAGCAGGTGACCGTGGTCGCCCCGACCGAGCACCTGAAGAAGCAGTGGGCGGAGGCGGCCGCGCGCGTCGGCATCAGGCTGGACCCCGAGTACAGCGCGGGCCCGCTGAGCCGGGAGTACCACGGGGTCGCCGTGACGTACGCCGGTGTCGGCGTGCGCCCGATGCTGCACCGCAACCGCGTCGAGCAGCGCAAGACCCTGGTGATCCTCGACGAGATCCACCACGCCGGCGACTCCAAGTCGTGGGGCGAGGCCTGTCTGGAGGCGTTCGAGCCCGCGACCCGCCGGCTCGCCCTCACCGGCACGCCGTTCCGCTCCGACACCAACCCGATCCCGTTCGTGACGTACGAGGAGGGCGACGACGGCATCCGGCGCTCGTCCGCCGACTACACCTACGGCTACGGCTCCGCGCTCTCCGACGGCGTCGTCCGGCCCGTCATCTTCCTCTCCTACAGCGGCAACATGCGCTGGCGCACCAAGGCGGGCGACGAGATCGAGGCCAGGCTCGGCGAGCCGATGACCAAGGACGCGGTCAGCCAGGCCTGGCGCACCGCGCTCGACGCGCGCGGCGAGTGGATGCCGGCCGTGCTGCGCGCCGCCGACCAGCGGCTGACCGAGGTCCGCAAGGGCATCCCGGACGCCGGCGCCCTGGTCATCGCCTCCGACCAGGACTCCGCGCGCGCCTACGCCAAGCTGATCCGCGAGATCACGGGCAAGGGCCCGACGGTCGTGCTGTCCGACGACGTCGGCGCTTCGAAGAAGATCGACGAGTTCAGCGCCGGCGACGACCGCTGGATGGTCGCCGTCCGCATGGTCTCCGAGGGCGTCGACGTACCCCGGCTCGCCGTCGGGGTGTACGCGACGACCATCTCCACGCCGCTGTTCTTCGCCCAGGCCGTCGGCCGTTTCGTACGGTCCCGGCGGCGCGGCGAGACCGCCTCCGTCTTCCTGCCTACCGTCCCGGACCTGCTGACCTTCGCCAACGAGATGGAGGTCGAGCGCGACCACGCCCTCGACAGGCCGAAGAAGGAGGGCGAGGAGGACCCCTACGCCGAGTCCGAGAAGGAGATGGAGGAGGCGAACCGGGAGCAGGACGAGGACACCGGCGAGCAGGACATGCTGCCCTTCGAGGCGCTGGAGTCCGACGCCGTCTTCGACCGGGTCCTCTACGACGGCGCCGAGTTCGGCATGCAGGCCCACCCGGGGAGCGAGGAGGAGCAGGACTACCTCGGCATCCCGGGGCTGCTCGAACCCGACCAGGTGCAGATGCTGCTGCAGAAGCGGCAGGCCCGGCAGATCGCGCACAGCCGCAGGAAGCCGGACACCGAGGCCGACCTGCTCGAACTGCCCGCCGAGCGGCGTCCGGTGGTGAGCCACAAGGAGATGATGGAGCTGCGCAAGCAGCTCAACACCATGGTCGGCGCCTACGTCCACCAGAGCGGCAAGCCGCACGGCGTCATCCACACCGAGCTGCGCCGGGTGTGCGGCGGCCCGCCGAGCGCCGAGGCGACGGCGGGGCAGCTGCGGCAGCGCATCGCCAAGGTGCAGGAGTGGGCGACCCGGATGAGGTAGGGGCGGGTCCCGCGGGACACGTGGGACCGGGTGGCACGGGTTTGCCGTACGTATCGGGACGAACGCGCACAGTCTCCGTCGGCCGGTGACCGGATTCTGGACGGAGGCTTCCGCTCAGCGAACCGGCTTCGCTACTGTCCGGCTACGCACACGCCCCGTGGCAGCGCCGCCGCGGAGCGCAGCCGTGAAGCGACTTCAGTCCGGGACGGCCCGGACCGCAGGCCGATCGGCGGCCTCTGTCGCGCGTCACTGAACGGGACTCGGTGACGTATCCGCCGCGAGGAGCGCTGCCGACCTCACCACCTAAGGAGTGGGCGTCGTGACCGCGGAGACCTCCCAGACGCTCGACCGGGGACTCAGGGTCCTCAAACTTTTGGCCGACACGGACCACGGGCTGACCGTCACCGAGCTTTCCCTGAAACTGGGCGTGAACCGGACGGTGGTGTACCGGCTCCTCGCCACCCTGGAGCAGCACGCGCTGGTCCGCCGAGACCTCGGCGGACGGGCCCGGGTCGGGCTCGGGGTGCTGCGCCTGGGCCGGCAGGTGCACCCGCTGGTGCGCGAGGCGGCGCTGCCCGCGCTGCGGTCGCTGGCCGAGGACATAGGCGCGACCGCGCACCTGACCCTGGTGGACGGTGCGGAGGCGCTGGCCGTCGCCGTGGTGGAGCCCACCTGGACGGACTACCACGTGGCCTACCGGGCCGGGTTCCGCCACTCCCTGGACCGGGGCGCCGCGGGCAAGGCCATCCTCTCGGCCCGCCGCCAGCCGATGACGGACCCCGGCTACACCCTCACCCACGGCGAACTGGAGGCGGGCGCCTGCGGCGCCGCGGCGCCGCTGCTCGGCGTGACCGGGGTCGAGGGCAGTGTGGGTGTGGTGATGCTGGCCGACGCCGTGCCCGAACGGGTGGGTCCGAGGGTGATGGACGCGGCCCGCGAGGTGGCCGAAGCGCTCAGGTGACCGAGCGGGGGGCGAGCGGCGGACCCGCGAGCGCGGGCTCCGCGAGCGCGGGCCTTGCGAGCGTGCGGGGCCCGTCGCCCCCAGCCGACCGAGCAGCCGTCTCCCGCGCCGGCGCTTGTCGGCCGTGGGGTCGTCCGCGCCCTGCCGGTCCCGCGGCCGTCTCCCGCACCCGCGCCTGCCGGCCGTGAGGCCTCCCGCATCCTGCCGGTCTCGCGGCCGCTTCCCGCGCTCGCGTCCGTCAGCCGTGGGCATCTTCCGCGCCCGCCGGTGACGCGGCCGCCTCCCGCACCCGTCGACGTCGGCCGTGGGGCCTCCCGCGCCCGGCGGTCGTGCGGTCTCCCGCGCCCCACGGCCGACGAGTGGCCGCGAGCGGTCGTCGCGTAGATTGATTCCGTGCTCTCTCGCCTCACACGCCCCCAGGCCCTAGCCGTCTGCGCGGCTCCCGTCGTGGCTCTGATCGCCACCGCGGTGTTCGCGCCGCTGCCGTTCTCGGTGGCGCAGCCGGGGTCGACGGCGAACGTGCTCGGGTCGTTCAAGGGCAACGAGGTGATCCGGATCTCCGGCGCCCCCGTGCGCAGGACCAGCGGACAGTTGCGGATGACGACCATCGTGGCGACCGGCCCCGACGCGCACATCTCGCTGGGCGACGTGGTCGACGGCTGGTTCGCCACCGACCGGGCGGTCATGCCGCGTGACGCGGTCTACCCGAGCGGCGACACCGTCCAGCAGATCGAGCGGCACAACGTCGGCCAGATGAAGGAGTCCCAGGAGGCGGCCACCCAGGCCGCCCTGAAGTACCTCGGTCGCAGCGGCGACAAGAACATCAAGGTCTCGCTGGACCTCGGCGACATCGGCGGTCCCAGCGCGGGCCTGCTGTTCACCCTGGGCATCATCGACAAGCTCCACGGCGACGGCGGCGGCGCCGACCTCACCGGCGGCCGTACGGTGGCCGGCACGGGGACGATCACCCCCGACGGCACGGTGGGCGCGGTCGGCGGTGTGGCCCTCAAGACGCAGGCCGCCCGTCGGGACGGCGCCACGGTCTTCCTGGTCCCGAAGGCCGAGTGCGCCGACGCCAAGGCGGAGCTGCCGAAGGGGCTGCGCCTGGTTCCGGTGACCACCCTCAAGGGCGCGGTGAACGCGCTGACCGCCCTGAGCAAGGGCAAGGGCTCGGTTCCGAGCTGCTGATTCCCGGTGCCGTGACCGGAACCGGCTCACGGCGCCCGGCGTGATCCGCGGCCAACTCCGGCTAGACGGCCGCGGGCCTGGGCGCGGCGGCCATGCGCAGGCCGACCTCGACGAGGGTCCAGCCGAGCCGGGCCCGCAGCTCGCCCGGCCCCCGGGCGTCCGCGGCCAGGCGGTGTGCCTCGGCGTCGGCCCGGAGTTCGGTCGCGCGGGCGCGGTGCAGGATGAGGTGGCTCTCGGGATGCATCGTGGGTCCTCTCAGTCCGTGTGGATCGGGAAGGTGTGCGTGTGGACGCGCACGCGCTCGGCGTCCGGGTCGTCCGCCGTCGCGGGCAGGTCGCGGTATTCGTCGACGAGCGCGTGCATCCGCGCGACCAGTTCGCGGGCGCGTCCGGGTGTGAGCCGCAGGGTCATGTCGCTCAGGTCCGAGGCGTGGATCCACTCCTCCGGCCAGGTGTGCCGGTTGCCGAGCCAGGTCGAGAGCTCCTGCGTGTGCCTAGTCGCCACTTCGTGCATCAGCATGTCGAGCGCGCCGCGCACGGCGGGGTCGGTGTCCGTGAACAGTTCGTCGTCGAACGCCAGACCGTCGTGGGCCGCCCGCCACCACCGCTCGCGCCCCTTGCCGTGCTCCGGGGCGTCCTCGACGAAGCCGTAGGCCGCCAGTTGGCGCAGGTGGTAGCTGGTCGCACCGCTGGACTCGCCCAGTTTCCCGGCGAGTTGGGACGCGGTGGCGGGCCCGCCGAAGCGCAGGGCGGTGAGCAGCTGCACGCGCAGCGGGTGGGCGAGCCCGCGCAGTGACCGGGCGTTGAGGTGATGGAGGTTGGGCTTCTGGGGCTGGGGCTCCGACATGCATGCAAAGGTAGCGTTGCAAAGAACCTCTTGCAAGGCTTTCTTTGCAACTAGGTCATGCGGGGTCTTCCCCGCGCCCGCGCCCGCCTACCGGTTCTCCTCCGCCGCCTGCTCCACCAGCGGAATGATCCGCAGCGGCACCGGGTTCTCCATCACGATCGCGGTCGAGGCGCGGACGATGCCCTCGATCCCCACCACCCGGTCGATCACCCGCTGGAGGTCGGCGTTGGAGCGGGCCACCAGCCGGCACAGCATGTCGTTGGCGCCCGTGGTGGTGTGCAGCTCCAGCACCTCCGGCACGGTCGCCAGGTGGGCCCGTACGCCCGCGCCCTGCCCCTGCCGGATCTGCAGCGTCGCGAACGCCGTCACCGGATAGCCGAGCGCCGCGGGGTCCACCTCCGGACCGAAGCCCCGGACGACCCCGTTCGACTGGAGCCGGTCCAGCCGGGCCTGCACGGTGCCCCGGGCGACCCCCAGCCGCCGGGACATCTCCAGCACGCCGATCCGCGGCTCGCGCGCCAGCAGCACGATGATGCGGCCGTCCAGATGATCGATCGCCACCAGCCCCGCCTCCCGGGTGGTCATCCTGTACAGAAAGCCCGTTGATACGGGTCTTCCACTGGTCATCCTGCCCAGTGAATTCGCGAACTATTGCGCACCTTGCGGGACGGGGTGAACCTTCCGCTATGACGCAGACCACAGAGCACGCTCCCGACGCGACCGCCCGGCAGGCCGACCCCTTCCCGGTCAAGGGAATGGACGCGGTCGTCTTCGCCGTGGGCAACGCCAAGCAGGCGGCGCACTACTACTCCACCGCCTTCGGCATGACGCTGGTCGCCTACTCCGGACCGGAGAACGGCAGCCGGGAGACCGCGAGCTACGTCCTGGAAAGCGGCTCCGCCCGCTTCGTGTTCACCTCGGTGATCAAGCCCGCCACCGACTGGGGCCGCTTCCTCGTCCAGCACGTGGCCGAGCACGGCGACGGCGTCGTCGACCTCGCCATCGAGGTGCCGGACGCGCGCGCCGCCCACGCCTACGCCGTCGAGCACGGCGCCCGCTCCGTGGCCGAGCCGTACGAGGTGAAGGACGAGCACGGCACGGTCGTCCTCGCCGCGATCGCCACCTACGGCGAGACCCGCCACACCCTCGTGGACCGCTCCGGCTACGACGGCCCCTACCTGCCCGGTTACACGGCGGCCGAGCCGATCGTCGAACCGCCCGCCCGGCGCTCCTTCCAGGCCGTCGACCACTGCGTCGGCAACGTCGAACTCGGCCGGATGAACGAGTGGGTCGAGTTCTACAACAAGGTCATGGGCTTCACGAACATGAAGGAGTTCGTGGGCGACGACATCGCCACCGAGTACAGCGCGCTGATGTCCAAGGTCGTGGCCGACGGCACGCTCAAGGTCAAGTTCCCGATCAACGAGCCGGCCATCGCCAAGAAGAAGTCCCAGATCGACGAGTACCTGGAGTTCTACGGCGGCGCCGGCGTCCAGCACATCGCGCTGAACTCCAACGACATCGTGCACACGGTCCGGCAGATGCGCGCGGCCGGCGTGGAGTTCCTGGACACCCCGGACTCGTACTACGACACCCTCGGCGAGTGGGCCGGCGAGACCCGCGTGCCCGTCGACGTCCTGCGCGAGCTGAAGATCCTCGTCGACCGCGACGAGGACGGCTACCTGCTGCAGATCTTCACCAAGCCGGTCCAGGACCGCCCGACCGTCTTCTTCGAGATCATCGAGCGGCACGGCTCGATGGGCTTCGGCAAGGGCAACTTCAAGGCCCTGTTCGAGGCGATCGAGCGCGAGCAGGAGCGCCGCGGCAACCTCTGAGCGGCGTCGGCCGCCGCGACCCGCACGGGCTCAGCGGGGGCTCCGCGTGCCGGCCGGCCCCGGTGCGCGGGCCCCGGAGCCGCCGACGCCGGTCCGGGCCGCGGAGCCGCCCGCCGGCCCCCCGGCCGTGCCGCCACGCCCTGGCGCGCCGGGGCCGGCCGGCACGCGGCCCGAGGGCGCCCGGGGCGGCCCGCCCGCGGGTGGCCCGCCCACCGGCGGACGGGCCGCCCCACCGCCGGCCGGTGGCACGGGCGCCACCTGAGCGGCCACCGGTTGCGCGGGCGGCTCCGCCTCCGTCTCCACCTCCTCCGGCGCGTCGTCCATCGACGGCTCGGCCAGTTCGTCCAGCGCCCGTCTCGCCCGCGGCGCCCACAGCGGGGAGAAGGCGGGATTGGTGCGCAGCGCCAGCTCCAGGTGGCGCCGCGCGACGCCGGTCTCGTCCAGGCTCTGCTCGATCACGCCCCGGTGGTACGCGTACAGCGCGTCGCGCACCCCGCCGCCCTTCGCCCCGTCCGTCGCCGTCGTGGCGAACCTCAGCGCCTCCTGGTCCTCGCCGGCCCGGTGCAGCGCCCAGCCCAGGGCGTCGGCCACCGCGATCCCGGCCTGCCGCCGCCACTCCGAGCGCAGCCGTCGCACCGCCGACCGCGCGTCGCCGTGGTCCGCCTCCAGCCGCCCGAGCACCAGTTCGCCGTCGACCCCGGCCGCCGCGTCCTGCCGGACCCGCGCCCGCACCAGCCCGTACTGCTCCGCCGCCTCGCCCAGCCGCCCCAGCGACTCGTACAACTCGCCCAGTTCCAGCAGGACCTCGGGGCGCGGACGGCTGCCGAGCGCCTGCCGGTAGGCGGCCCGCGCCTCCTCCGTGCGCCCGAGCGAGGCGAGCGTGCGGGCCCGCCCGGCCGCCGCGTCCCGCTGGTCCGGGTCCAGCCGCAGCGCCGCCTCGAAGTGCCGCAGCGCGTCGTCCAGGTCCCCGCGCTGCCAGGCGATCCGCCCGGCCCGCTCCAGATAGGCGGCCCGCTCGGCGGGCGCGGTCGCGGCCGCCGCCGCGTCCGAGAGCTGGGCCGCCGCGTCCTCGCGCCAGCCGCGGTCCCAGTAGACCGCGGCGGCCCGCGCCCGGACGGCGGGGGAGCGGCGCAGCTTCAGCAGCCCGTCGAGGGTGCGCCGGGCGGCCCGGTAGTCGCCGAGCCCGTCGTAGGCGTCGATCAGCAGCGGATACGTCGTCCACCGCTTCGGCTCCAGCTTCAGCGCCGCCTCGCCCCGGGAACGCGCCGTACGGAAGTCACGCCGCTGGTCGGCCAGCGCGGCCAGCCCGTCCAGCGCGTCCGTGTTGCCCTCCGGGCGCAGCCGCAGCGACGTCCGCAGGGCACGGTCGGCCTTCGGGAAGTCCGCCGCGTCGGCCGTGCGCCGGCCCCGCTCGACGTAGGCGGCCCCGAGCACCGCCCACGTCCGCGCGTCCCCGGGGCGCCCGCGCAGCAGCCGTTCCCGGTCGGCGATCAGCTCGGCCAGGCCGGGCAGCGAGGCAGGCGTCCCGGCCGTCACCGCGCCCAGCGCCCCCGCCGCCCCGGGCGCCGAGGGCGCCGGCGGCTTCTCCGCGCGCCGCGGGTCCGGCGTCAGCAGGGACACCGTGCCCAGCCCGCAGACCGCCGCCACGAGCAGCCCGGCGAACACCCGGAGCACCGGGCGCGAGCGGCGCCCGGGTGCGGTCATCAGGGACGTGGCCGGGCTCCGCGGACGCTTCTCCATGGCGCCCACTGTGCGCCGGCGTCCGCCGCCGCACCGCCCGCGACCCGGCGGCCCGGACCGCCGCCACCCGACAGGCCCTGGGGCACGTGCCGTGGGGTTCACACCGATGGCCGCGAGTGCGACGCTGTGATCATGAGCCGCATCCAAGCCGCACCCGACGAAGCCCAGGGCAACCTCAGCGACCGGCTCCTCGCGGGCCTGCCGGCCGAGGCGGTCCTCCTCGACCCCGACGTCACCGCCGCCTACGCCAACGACATGGCGAGCTTCTGCCCGTCCGGCGTCCCCGCCGTCGTCGTCCTGCCGCGCACGGTGGAACAGGTCCAGCACGTCATGCGGGTCGCCACCGAACTGCGCGTCCCCGTCGTCCCGCAGGGCGCCCGCACCGGCCTGTCCGGCGCGGCCAACGCCACCGAGGGCTGCATCGTCCTCTCCCTGACGAAGATGGACCGGATCCTGGAGATCAACCCGGTCGACCGCGTCGCGGTGGTAGAGCCGGGCGTCGTCAACGCCACGCTCTCCCGCGCCGTGGGCGAACACGGCCTGTACTACCCGCCGGACCCCTCCAGCTGGGAGACGTGCACCATCGGCGGCAACATCGGCACCGCCTCCGGCGGACTGTGCTGCGTGAAGTACGGGGTCACCGCCGAGTACGTCCTCGGCCTGGACGTCGTGCTCGCCGACGGCCGCCTGATGTCCACCGGCCGCCGCACCGCCAAGGGCGTCGCCGGGTACGACCTGACCCGGCTGTTCGTCGGCTCCGAGGGCTCGCTCGGCATCGTCGTACGGGCCGTGCTGGCGCTCAAGCCGCAGCCGCCGCGGCAGCTCGTGCTGGCCGCCGAGTTCGCCTCGGCGGCCGACGCCTGCGACGCGGTGTGCCGGATCATGGCCGGCGGCCATGTGCCCTCGCTGCTCGAACTCATGGACAGGACGACCGTGAAGGCCGTCAACGACCTCGCCCACATGGGCCTGCCCGAGTCCACCGAGGCCCTGCTGCTCGCCGCCTTCGACACCCCCGACCCCGCCGCCGACCTCGCCGCCGTCGGCGCGCTGTGCGAGGCGGCCGGCGCCACCCAGGTCGTCCCCGCCGACGACGTCGCCGAGTCCGAGATGCTGCTCCAGGCCCGCCGGCTGGCACTGGTCGCGCTGGAGGCGGCCAAGGGCACGACGATGATCGACGACGTGTGCGTGCCCCGTTCCCGGCTCGGCGAGATGCTCGAAGGCGTCGAGCGGATCGCCGAGAAGTACCGGCTCACGATCGGCCTCTGCGCACACGCCGGCGACGGCAACACGCACCCCACCGTCTGCTTCGACGCGCAGGACCCCGACGAGTCCCGGCGCGCCCGCGAGTCCTTCGACGAGATCATGGCCCTCGGTCTGCGGCTCGGCGGCACGATCACCGGCGAGCACGGCGTGGGAGTGCTGAAGAAGGAGTGGCTGGCGCGCGAACTCGGCCCGGTGGGGGTCGAGATGCAGCGGGCGGTCAAGCAGGTCTTCGACCCGCTCGGCATCCTCAACCCCGGCAAGCTGTTCTGATTACGCCGGACGGCGGAATTTTGCCACCCGCTTCCGCGGGCGCCCGGGTGCTTCCGCCGATGTGAAGCACGTGCACGAGGTTGACCGGAAGGAGTGGGTCCGGCCGGACCGGCCGTGCCGGGTGCGCGGGTCTGATAGATGTGGAGGCCCCCAAGACGGCCCCCGAGCAGATAGTGGGACGACGGACATGAGCGCCCCAACCCCGGCACCAGGTGACGACAGGCCCCGCGAGGGGTACTACCCGGACCCGTCCATCCCCGGCTACGTCCGGTACTGGAACGGTGCCGCCTGGGTGCCGGGCACCAGCCGCCCGGCACCGGCCGACGGCGAGCCGCTCAGCCCGCCGCCCGGGGCGCGCCCCGCGCAGGCCGCCGCCCCCGCGCTCGAGGAGACCGGCCCGCACTTCTTCGACGAGGACCCGGTCGGCGAGCCGGGACCGGGCGGGGCCGCGGCGCACGACGTCCCCTCCGAACCGGCGGTGTGGGGCGCCGACCCGGCCCGCCAGTCGGGTTTCGCCGGCGACCCGGACCACCGTGTCTCCTGGGGCGCCCAGGCGGCGGCCGACCCCCGGCTGCCGCAGGCCGACGGCCCGGACGGCCGGGCGACGGCCGCACCCGCCGATCAGGGGCAGGGCCAGGGCCAGGCGCAGGGGCGGTTCCACGGCCCGGAGCACGGCCAGATGCAGGGGCAGGGGCAGTTCCACGGCCCGGAACAGGGTGCCGGGCAGGGGCCGTCGCAGGGCCCGGATCAGAGCCCGGGACAGGTGCCCGCCGAGTCCGACGGCACGTTCGTGTTCCGCCGCCCGACGGCCGCGGACGGACCGGGAGAGCCGGGGAACCCGCCCGCGCCCGGCATTCCGGGTCCGGGCGGCCCACGCGCCGACGAGGGCACCATGACCTTCCGCCCGGTCCCGGGCCCGGCCCGGCGCGGCGGCCCCGGGGGAGCCCCGGGGACGGCATCGGTGCCCGCGCAGGGATCGCCCCTGCGGACGGGGCCCGTGCCGCACGACCCGGCCGGCGGACCCGACCCGGCCGGTGCCCCGGGCTACGGAGCCGGGAAGGCCGCCGCCGCGCGCGCGTCGGCCGCGCATACGCACGGTCAGCCCCCGGCACAGGTTCCGGGACAGGCACAGGGCCAGCCCCCCGGCCAGATGCCGTCACAGGCACAGGGCCAGCCCCCCAGCCAGATGCCGGCCCAGGCACAGGGCCAACCCCCTGGTCAGATGCCGGCACAGGCGCAGGGTCAGGTACCGGGACAGGGGCCGGCGCACGGCACGGCCGGGCATCCGGGGCAGGGCCACGCGCCGGGGCAGGCGGCCCCCGCCGCCGGGCCGGCCGCGGCCCGCTCCGCGCCGCCCGACGCCGGTCCCCAGGTCCCCGCCTCGGCGCTGCCCCAGCAGTCCGGCGCGCCCCAGCCCCTCCCCACGCCCGTGACCAGCGGGGCCGGCGGCGGGCAGGCCTCCTGGGCGCAGCAGGTGCACCAGCTCGCGGGGGCGGGGGAGGACCAGCCCGTCGTGCCCTGGAAGCCGCCGGTCGAGGACCTGTTCCAGGCGGCGGCCCGCCGGCAGGCGGAGGCCCGGCCCGCCGGACTCGGCAGGCGGCTGGCGGCCCGGCTGGTCGACTCGGTCGTCCTCGCGGGCGTCACCGCCGTGGCCGCCGTACCGCTCGGCACGAAGGTGATCGACCACGTCGACGGGAAGATCGACGCGGCGAAGCTGTCCGGCCGCACGGTCACCGTCTGGCTGCTGGACGGCACGACGGCGACGTACCTCGGCGGCGTCCTCGCCGTCCTGCTGGTCTTCGGCGCCCTCTACGAAGCCCTGCCCACCGCCAAGTGGGGCCGCACCCTGGGCAAGAAGCTGTGCGGCCTCCAGGTGCGGGACATCGAGGGCCACGAACCGCCGTCCCTCGGCGCGGCCCTGCGCCGCTGGCTCGTCTACAGCGTGCCCGGGCTCCTCGGCGTCGGCCTCCTGGGCGTCCTGTGGTGCCTGTTCGACCGGCCCTGGCGCCAGTGCTGGCACGACAAGGCGGCGCACACCTTCGTGGCCGGCTGACCGGGAGGGCGCGGGCGCACGCCCGGGTCATCCGTACGGGCGCTCGCCGGATGCGAGCCGGACGGGTTCGAGATCAACTCGGCCCATGAGCACCGAACCGCCCCCCGGCTCCGAACCGCCCCCCGGCTCCGGGCCCCCGCCCCACGGCGACCGGCCCCCGCCCTCCGGCGGCGGGCCGTACGGCGGCGACCCGTACGGCGGCGACCCGTACGGCGGTGGCGGCGCGGGCGGCGGCCCGCACGGCGGCTCAGGTCCCTACGGCGGGACAGGCCCGTACGGGGGCGGCCCGTACGGCGGTGGCCCCCAGGGCGGCGGCCCGTACGGTGGCGGAGGTCCTTACGGCGGCGGTCCGTTCCCCGAGGACCCGCTGGCCGGCATGCCCCCGCTCGCGGACAGCGGCAGGCGCACCCTCGCCCGGATCATCGACCTGATCCTGGTCGGCATCGTCACCTGGCTGATCACCTGGGCCGTGCACGTCAACGAGTACGCGATGAACGCCGACCAGGTCGAGGTCGGCAAGTCCATCGGGCAGTCGGCGGTCGGCCTGGTGCTCTACATCGCCTACGACACCTTCATGATCGCCGGCTCGGGGCAGACCCTGGGCAAGAAGTGGCTGGGCATGCGCGTGGCCGACCTGGCCGACGGCTCCACCCCGTCCGTCCCGACCGCGCTGGCGCGCGCCGCGGTGCTCTGGATCCCGTTCTGGTTCTGCTGCGCCTGCTTCTGGCTGGCGATCTGCGGGGGTTGGAGCTTCTTCGACCGGCCCTACAAGCAGGGCCTGCACGACAAGGCGGCCAAGACGGTGGTGGTCAGCACCGGCCGCACCGCCTGAGCCGCGGCACGGACGCGGGCACGCACGGACCACGGACGCGCGCGCACGAAGGGGCGCCGGAGAGCGGCTCCGGTCCCTCGAACGGGAGTCAGGAACCCGATGTCCGGCGCCGGCCCGGCTGCACGCCCGCCGGGACGGTCTCCCGCCGCTCGGGCGCCCGCTGCCGTCCGGCGCTCACCGTGGCTCTCGCCGTCGCGGTGGTCGCCTCCGGGTGGGTGGCGGGCGCGGTGTCCGCGGGCGCCGCCTCGCGCGCTCCCGGCAGGGGCACCGTCATGGCGATCAGGAGCCCCAGGGCGAGCGCGGCCAGGGCGATGACGGTGATTCCCAGACCCGAACTCGTCTGCGACAGCAGCAGCATGGCGAGCGTCGACAGGATCACGGTGCAGGAACCGTAGGCGAGCTGTGCGGCGGTCGGACGAGGCATGGCAATCGTGTCCTCGGAAGATTTCGGGGGTGCGACGGGGTGACGGCCTGGCTTTCCGTCGATTCCGGGCGTTCCGCCAAGCGACTCTATTCGCCTGGATGCCCGAGGGGAACGCCTGGTAAGCGTGACCTAACCCACGGTGCCGGTGCACGGGGGGCGCACGGATTCACGTCGTCCACCCAGTGGACGGGTCCACGCGCCCGCCCACCGACCGGCCCGGGCCGCGGACAGGTCATGCTCCGGCCGCCGAGTCGCCGAGCCGCCGAGCCGCCGAGCCGCCGAGCCGCCGAGCCGCCGACCGTTCACCGGGCGCTCACGGGCCGGTGAGCCGCGGACCACCGGACGTCCGTAAAACGGACACCCGCTCCGCATAGTGCACTTGAACTGTCCAAGTCAAGGTCTGTCTTTTCTCATAAACCTCTAGTCAAATGTCGTCACTTGACTAAACGCGTTGATCGCGCGCGGACCTTCGCATGCTCTCATCCCCCCTTCCGCGCGTATGGGCACGCGTCAGGGGAGGACATCAAGTGACGAGCAGAACCTGGACGTTCAGAACGGCCGCGATCGGTGTCGCGCTCGCGGCGGCCACCGCCACGTTCTCGACGTTCGCCGTCGCGGAGGCCGCCACGACGGCCGACTCCGCCTCCGCGAACCGGCACGACCCGACGTCGGTGCAGCAGAAGCACGACCTCGACGGCCCGCTGAGCAAGACTCAGGACGCCCAGCGCCAGGAGGCGCTGAGCCAGGTCATCGAGGGCAAGTCCAAGGTCCAGGACCGCGACGGCTCCAAGGTCGTCAAGCTCCAGGGCAAGAAGGGCGACAGCAAGTACGTCGAGCTGGGCCGCGAGAAGACCGACAAGATCTTCACCATCCTGGTCGAGTTCGGCGACAAGACGGACCCCAAGTACGGCGGCTCGGCGGGCCCGCTGCACAACCAGATAGCCGCGCCGGACCGGTCGAAGGACAACTCGACGGCCTGGCAGAAGGACTACGACCAGAAGCACTTCCAGGACCTGTACTTCGGCACCGGCAAGAACACCGAGTCGGTCAAGAAGTACTACGAGACCCAGTCCTCGGGCCGCTACTCGGTCGACGGCGAGGTCTCCGACTGGGTCAAGGTCCCGTACAACGAGGCCCGTTACGGCAACAACGCCTGCGGATCCACCAACTGCCCGAGCGTGTGGAACGTCGTCAGCGACGGCGTCGGCGCCTGGGTCGCCCAGCAGAAGGCGGCCGGCAAGTCCGACGCCGACATCAAGGCGGACCTGGCCAAGTACGACCAGTGGGACCGCTACGACTACGACGGCGACGGCGACTTCAACGAGCCCGACGGCTACATCGACCACTTCCAGATCGTGCACGCCGGCGAGGACGAGTCCGCGGGCGGCGGTGTCCAGGGCACCGACGCGATCTGGGCGCACCGCTGGTACGCCTTCGGCACCGACGCCGGCGCCACCGGCCCCCAGAACAACAAGCTGGGCGGCACGCAGATCGGCGACAGCGGCATCTGGATCGGCGACTACACGATCCAGCCGGAGAACGGCGGACTCGGCGTCTACGCGCACGAGTACGGCCACGACCTCGGCCTGCCGGACGAGTACGACACCGCGGGCGGCGAGAACTCCACCGGCTTCTGGACGCTGATGTCCTCCGGTTCCTGGCTCGGCCGCGGCGAGGACGCCATCGGCGACCTGCCCGGCGACATGAACGCCTGGGACAAGCTGCAGCTCGGCTGGCTGAACTACGACACCGCCAAGGCCGGCGTGAAGTCCTGGCACAAGCTGGGCGTGTCCGAGTACAACACCAAGTACCGTCAGGCCGCGGTGGTCTCCCTGCCCGACAAGGCGGTCACCACCAGCGTCGTCGCCCCGGCCCAGGGCGCCACCCAGTGGTGGAGCGGCAGCGCCAACGACCTGAAGAACACCCTGACCCGGTCCGTGGACCTCACCGGCAAGAAGTCGGCCACCCTCACGCTCGACGGCTGGTACGACATCGAGGCCAACTACGACTACCTCTACACCGAGGTCTCCACCGACGGCGGCGCCAACTGGACCGCCGTGGACGGCACCGTGGACGGGCAGCCGATCCCGCGTGACGCCAGCGACGCCCCGGCCCTGACCGGCTCGGTCGACGCCTACAAGAAGCTGTCGTACTCCCTCGACGCCTACGCGGGCAAGAAGATCCAGCTCCGCTTCCGCTACCAGACGGACGGCGGCGTGGCGCTCAAGGGCTTCGCGGCCGACGAGATCACGCTGACCGCCGACGGCTCGGCGCTCTTCTCCGACGACACCGAGAGCGCCGACCCGGCCTGGACCGCGAACGGCTTCTCCCGCATCGGCGGGTCCTTCACCAAGGACTACAAGCAGTACTACATCGCCGAGAACCGTCAGTACGTCTCGTACGACACCACGCTGCAGACCGGCCCGTACAACTTCGGCTCGGCCAAGCGCCCCGACTGGGTGGAGCACTACCCGTACCAGAACGGCCTGCTGATCTGGAAGTGGGACACCTCCCAGGTGGACAACAACACCGGCACGCACCCGGGCGCCGGTCTGATCCTCCCGATCGACTCGCACCCGACCGTGCTGAAGTGGACCGACGGCACCCTGATGCGCAACCGCGTCCAGGCCTACGACTCGCCGTTCAGCACGTTCCGCACCGACGGCATCACCCTGCACAAGGCGGACGTCGCGGTGAAGATCAAGTCGTCGAAGGGGGTGCCGGTCTTCAACGACCACACCAGCACCTACTACGACCCCTCCAACCCGGCCGGCGGTGTCAAGATCACTGACACCAACACCCGGATCGAGATCACCAAGGAGGCCCACGACGGCTCCACGATCGAGTTCGAGGTCGGCCGCGCGGTGAAGTAGTCACCAAAAGCGCAGGTAAAAAGCGTATCGGCGGCAACCCCTGGCGGGTTGCCGCCGATCGTGTTTAGGTGCCTGCTGTGACTCTCTTATTGACACCGACCGGAACGGGGAAGTGACCGCATGGCCGCAGGAGGTTTCTGCAAACTGCCGAACGGCAGGGTCGTGGTGGCCCTGAACCTGCCCGGCGCCGGCCCCGACGGCATCGGCGGTGTCCGTGTCCTCGTCCACGCCCACAACCGGGCCCGCGCCCTGACCCGGCTGCGCAACCTCGGCCTGCGCGCGGTCTACCTGCGGGGCAACTCCGCCCCGCCCACCCCGGACGAGGTCACCGCGGTCCTGCACCACCCCGACGGCCTGATATGGCGCACCTCCACGGACGACGCCGTCGGCGCGCCGTCCGGCCCCCCGCAGCTGTGGCAGCCGATCAGGGCCCTGCTGCGCCGCCGCACCCCCGCCCCGGCGTAGCGGAGACTCGGGGCGCCCGAAGCCGGGGCCCACCTGCCCGGCCCGGACGGCAGGCCCGCTAGGCGACGACCGGCTTGCCGGTGAGTTCGACGCCGGCCCGGCGCAGTTCCTCCAGGGCCTGTTCGGTGGTCCGCGCGGCCACCCCGGCGGTGAGTTCCAGCAGCACCTGGGTGCGGAACCCCTCCCGGGCGGCGTCCAGGGCGGTGGCGCGCACGCAGTGGTCGGTGGCGATCCCCACCACGTCCACCTCGTCGATCTCCCTGGCCCGCAGCCAGTCCGCCAGGGACACGCCGTTCTCGTCGAAGCCCTCGAAACCGCTGTACGCCGCCGCGTAGGCGCCCTTGTCGAAGACGGCGTCGATCGCGCCGGAGGCGACGGCGGGGGCGAAGTTGGGGTGGAAACCCACTCCCTCCGTGCCCGCCACGCAGTGCGCGGGCCAGGAGCGGACGTAGTCCGGGTCGTCCGCGAAGTGCCCGCCGGGCGCGATGTGGTGGTCGCGGGTGGCCACCACGTGCCGGTAACCGGCCGGCGCCTGACCGATCAGCTCGGTGATCGCGGCGGCGACGTCGGCGCCGCCGGTCACCGCGAGGCTGCCTCCCTCGCAGAAGTCGTTCTGCACATCGACGACGATCAGGGCGCGGCGCATGGTGGGTGTCCTTCGGCTGTGGGTCAGTGGGCGGCGGTGGCTCTCGGCGGGCTCGGCGGGGTGGAAGCGGGCACCCGCTTTAGTTACCCGAGCGCTCGGTGGCGTACTCCGTCGGGAGGACGGGTTCCCCGCGCGAGAGCTGGGTCGCCGACAGCGGCAGGTTGGCGCGGGCCGCCGCGTGCCGGTCCCGTACGACGTCCAGCGGCTCGCGGCCGACGACCTCGCCGCCCTCGACGAGCCGGACCAGCAGCTGCCGGTCCGCCAGCTCGGCGGGGACCGGGCCGGTGCCGACCACCTCGGTCTCCGCGATGCCGTGCGCGTCCAGCCGGCGCGCGGCCCACTTGCGGCCGCCGATGGAGGTCTTGCCGCCGGTGGACTTCTTCGCCACCGGCACCAGCGGCGCCTTGGGGTCGGCGGACTCGGCGCGCGCGACCAGCTTGTAGACCATCGAGCAGGTCGGGTGGCCGGACCCGGTGACCAGCTGGGTGCCGACGCCGTACGCGTCCACCGGAGCAGCCGCGAGCGAGGCGATGGCGTACTCGTCGAGGTCCGAGGTCACGACGATCTTCGTGTCGTGGGCGCCCAGCTCGTCCAGCTGCTGCCGCACCCGGTGCGCGACCAGCAGCAGGTCGCCGGAGTCGATGCGCACGGCGCCCAGCTCCGGCCCGGCGACCTCGACGGCGGTGCGGACGGCCGCGGCGACGTCGTAGGTGTCCACCAGCAGTGTGGTGTCCCGGCCGAGCGAGTCGACCTGGGCCTGGAAGGCGTCCCGCTCGTGGTCGTGCAGCAGGGTGAAGGCGTGGGCGGAGGTGCCGACGGTGGGGATGTTGTAGCGGAAGCCGGCCGCCAGGTCGGAGGTCGAGGCGAAACCGCCGACGTAGGCGGCGCGGGAGGCGGCGACCGCGGCCAGCTCATGGGTGCGGCGGGCGCCCATCTCGATCAGCGGGCGGTCGCCGGCGGCCGAGGACATCCGGGAGGCGGCGGCCGCGATGGCCGAGTCGTGGTTGAGGATCGACAGGATCACGGTCTCCAGCAGCACGCACTCGCCGAACGACCCCTCCACCCGCATGATCGGCGAGCCCGGGAAGTAGACCTCGCCCTCGGGGTAGCCCCAGACGTCCCCGCCGAACCGGTAGTCGGCGAGCCACTGGAGGGTCGGCTCGTCGACGACCCGCCGCTCGCGCAGGTAGCCGAGCACGGCGGGGTCGAAACGGAAGTTCTCCACCGCGTCCAGCACCCGCCCGGTGCCGGCCACGACGCCGTAGCGGCGCCCGTGCGGCAGCCTGCGGGTGAACACCTCGAAGACGCTGCGCCGCTCGGCCGTCCCGGCCTTCAGGGCGGCCTGCAGCATGGTCAGCTCGTAGTGATCGGTGAAGAGCGCCGTCGAGGGAACATCCACCGGCAGCCCAAGGTCCGCTACGCCCACCAAACTCTCCTAGCTGTGAATCTCCGGCGCCCGACGCGTGGGCCGGGGGTCCGGGGGTCGGTCCCCGGTGTGTGCGGCACGACGAGGAATCGTACTCTCATTTCGTCAGTCTGACGATTTCGGTTCCCGCTGATCCGGCGTCGCCGCAGGTCGTCGCGGTCGCCGGGGCCCCTCGCGGGCCCGCCGCGCCGCTCGTTTGTGCTCCTACCCCCCTGTAGTGGCAGCATGGGCCATGTGACGGCAGCCGCACCCATCGAGATCGAGAAGACAGAGCCGGCGGAGGAGGTCTTCGCCGTACCCGAGCCCGACGTCCCCTGGGTGACGATCGTCCACAACGACCCCGTCAACCTCATGAGCTATGTGACGTATGTCTTCCAGACGTACTTCGGCTACTCCAAGGACAAGGCCACCAAGCTCATGCTCGACGTCCACCACAAGGGCCGGGCGGTCGTCTCCAGCGGCAGCCGCGAGGAGATGGAACGGGACGTGCAGGCCATGCACGGCTACGGTCTGTGGGCCACCCTCCAGCAGGACCGCAAGTAGCCCGGAAGTCAGCCCGGACCGGAAGTAGCGAACTCCCTCCATGCCAGGACACTTCGAACCGCTCCCCGGCGGCGGCGCGGCCGTCGCCCTCGACGAGGTCGAGATCTCCATCATCCGCTCGCTGGCCGTGCAGCTCCTGGAGCTGATCGGTCCCGGCCCCGCGGCGGACGCCCCGGCCGACCCGCTCGCCGAGCTGTTCGCCGAGGGCCCGAGCGAGCCGCCCTCCGACCCGGTGCTGAAGCGGCTCTTCCCGGACGCCTACAGCGACCCGGAGCAGGCCCCGGCCAGTGCCGAGGAGGCCGCCGAGCGGCGTGAGCACTCCGCCGAGTTCCGCCGCTACACCGAGAACGACCTCAGGGCCGGCAAGCGCGAGAACGCCCTCGCGGTGATCCGCTCGCTCGACGAGCTGTCCGCCGGCGCCGGGGAGGCGGCCGTCCTGAAGCTGGCGCCGGACGACTCCAGGCGCTGGCTCGGCGCCCTCAACGACCTGCGCCTGGCCATCGCCTCCCGGCTGGACATCATCGGCGAGGACGACGCCGACGACCTCTACCGCCTGCCCGACGAGGACCCGCGCAAGCCGATGGTGATGGCGTACCTGTGGCTGGGCGGGCTCCAGGAGACCCTGGTCTCCACTCTCCTGCCCTGAATCCTCCCGGTCCGCGCGGATTCCGTGTTCGCTCAGAGGACGCTCAAATCCGGATAACGATCGCGTCACTCTCGACACTTCGTATGCCCCTCTAGGGCACGACTTGTCCGGTTCTTCCTGTGTCGTGGGACACAGTGGGCACCTGCGATCAGCGGCCCGGGCGTGGTACATCTTCACGACCGCCCGGCGAACACCACCCATGTTCGGCCGGGTGCGCCACCGAGCCGGCGACCGCCGGCCAGGCACCACTCCATTTCATCCGGGGGGATCGAGACCCGATCCGAGGCCGACGCGAGGCCCGGGTCGGCATGGAGAAAGGCGCACCACCCATGACCTCAGCGCAGGTCGAGAAAGAACGCGGCGGCGAAGAGGCCGCGCACGGCGGCGAGGGGTATCAGCGCGGGCTCGGAGCCCGGCAGATCCAGATGATCGCCATCGGCGGTGCCATCGGCACCGGCCTGTTCCTCGGAGCGGGCAAGGGCATCTCCAAGGCCGGACCCAGCCTGATCCTGGCGTACGCCGTCGCCGGTTTCGTCATCTTCCTCATCATGCGGGCGCTCGGCGAACTGCTGATGTACCGCCCGGTCTCCGGATCGTTCTCCGAGTACGCGCGGGAGTTCATCGGCCCCTTCGCGGGCTTCGTGACCGGCTGGACGTACTGGCTGTTCTGGGTGGTCACCGGCATCACCGAGGTCACCGCCGCGGCCGCCTACATGACGTACTGGTTCGACATCCCCCAGTGGGTGTCGGCCCTGATCTTCACGGTCGTGCTCTACGGCGCCAACCTGATCTCCGTGAAGCTCTTCGGTGAGCTGGAGTTCTGGTTCTCCATGGTCAAGGTCACCGCGATCATCGGCATGATCCTGATCTGCGTGGGCGTTCTGACGGTCGGCTTCTCGGACGCCGGCGACACCGCGTCCATGGCGCACCTGTGGAACGAAGGCGGGTTCTTCCCGCACGGCGTCGGCAACACCCTGATGACCCTCCAGATGGTCATGTTCGCCTTCCTCGCCGTCGAGCTGGTCGGTGTGACCGCGGGCGAGTCCAAGGACCCCAAGACCGTGCTGCCCCGGGCGATCAACACCGTGCCGTGGCGCATCGCCGTCTTCTACGTCGGCGCGCTGATCATGATCCTCTCGGTCGTGCCGTGGACGAACTTCCACGCGGGCGCGAGCCCGTTCGTGGTCGCCTTCGAGAAGATGGGCCTGCCGGCCGGCGCCGGCATCGTGAACTTCGTGGTGCTCACCGCCGCCCTGTCCTCCTGCAACTCGGGCATGTACTCCACCGGCCGCATGCTGCGCGACCTCGCGCTCAACGGGCAGGGCCCGCGGTTCTTCACCAGGCTGACCCGCAGCGGCACCCCGCTCATCGGGACGACGTTCTCCGCGGCGCTGATGCTGGTGGGCGTCTGGATCAACTACCAGTGGCCGGGCAAGGCGTTCGACTACGTGGTGTCCTTCGCGACCATCTCCGGCATGTGGGCCTGGATCGTCATCCTGGTCTGCCAGATCCGCTACCGGGCCAAGTCCGACCGCGGCGAGCTGCCCAAGTCGGAGTTCCGCGCCCCCGGCGCCCCGGTCGCCAGCTGGTTCGCGCTCGCCTTCATCGGCATGGTGATCGTGCTGATGGGCATCGACAAGGACGCCCGGGTCTCGCTGTACTGCGCGCCGCTGTGGGCCCTGGTCCTCGGCGTCGCCTACGTGGTGCTCAAGCGCCGCGACCCGGAGGCGGCCGCCTTCAACAGGCGCTGACCTCCGCGGACCGGACGTCCGGCGGGAGCGGACACTCGTGGGATCCGCCCCAGCCGCCGCTCAGGGCGTCCGTCATATGGGCCGTTCCGTACCAGTCCCCGGTACGGAACGGCCCTTCTGCTTATCCTGTGCCCCATGCTGACCATCACCCAGTCGCTCTACGACCAGATCGTCGCCCACGCCCGTGCGGACCACCCCGACGAGGCGTGCGGAGTGGTCGCGGGACCCGTGGGCGCCGGCCGCCCCGAGCGGTTCATCCCGATGCTGAACGCGGCCCGCTCGCCCACCTTCTACGAGTTCGACTCGCAGGACCTGCTCAAGCTCTACCGCGAGATGGACGACCGCGACGAGGAGCCGGTGATCATCTACCACTCCCACACCGCGACCGAGGCCCACCCCTCCCGCACCGACATCTCCTACGCCAACGAGCCCGGCGCCCACTACGTCCTGGTGTCGACCGCGGACACCGACGGCGCGGGCGAGTTCCAGTTCCGCTCGTTCCGCATCGTGGAGGGCGAGGTCACGGAGGAGGAGGTCAAGGTCGTGGAGGCGTACTGACCCGCTAGCGGTCTCGCACCGTGGACGGAAACCGTCCGAGGGGCGAGATCACACTCCAGGAGCAGGACCGGGAATCGATACGATGAGCCCATGGTTCTCCACGACGTGAGCGACGAGATCCCGGGCATGCTGCTCGTGGCGCGGCTGCACGTCGACCTGTGCAGGTTGAACAGCGCCATCTGTTGACGTTCCCTGCCGCCGTACGGCCGTGAGCCGCGGCGCTCCCCCCGAGCCGAAAGCCTCGGGGAACCCTCGCGCCCCCCGAACCGACGACACCGCCCTGAACCTTCCCGACAGGAGCCCGCAACCATGGCCATCGAGGTCCGCATCCCGACCATCCTCCGCACCTACACCGACGGGCAGAAGGCGGTGGAAGGCAACGGGGAGACCCTCGCCGAGCTCTTCGCCGACCTCGAGGCCCGGCACCCGGGCGTCCAGGCCCGCATCGTGGACGGCGACCAGCTCCGCCGCTTCGTCAACGTCTACCTGAACGACGAGGACGTCCGCTTCCTGGACGGCATCAACACCAAGCTCGCCGACGGCGACAACGTGACGATCCTGCCGGCCGTCGCCGGCGGCATGCGCTGATCGGCCGCTGACCAGCGATGCGCTACGACTCCCCGCTGGCCGCGGTGGGCAACACCCCCCTGGTGCGCCTGCCGCGGCTCTCGCCGTCCGCCGACGTCCGCATCTGGGCGAAGCTGGAGGACCGCAACCCGACCGGCTCGGTCAAGGACCGCCCCGCCCTGCACATGATCGAGCAGGCGGAGAAGGACGGCCGGCTCACGCCGGGCTGCACCATCCTCGAACCCACCTCCGGCAACACCGGCATCTCACTCGCCATGGCGGCCAAGCTCAAGGGCTACCGCATGGTGTGCGTGATGCCCGAGAACACCTCCCAGGAGCGCCGGGACCTGCTCGGCATGTGGGGCGCTCAGATCATCTCCTCGCCGGCCGCGGGCGGCTCCAACACCGCCGTGCGCGTCGCCAAGGAGCTGTCCGCGGAGCATCCGGACTGGGTGATGCTCTACCAGTACGGCAACCCGGACAACGCCGGCGCCCACTACGCCACCACCGGCCCCGAGATCCTGGCGGACCTGCCCTCCGTCACGCACTTCGTCGCGGGCCTCGGCACCACCGGCACGCTGATGGGCGTCGGCCGCTACCTGCGCGAGCACAAGCCGGACGTACGGATCGTCGCCGCCGAGCCGCGCTACGACGACCTGGTCTACGGCCTGCGCAACCTCGACGAGGGCTTCGTCCCCGAGCTCTACGACGCCTCCGTCCTCACCACCCGCTTCTCGGTCGGCTCCGCCGACGCGGTCACCCGCACCCGTGAACTCCTCCAGCAGGAGGGCATCTTCGCGGGCGTCTCGACGGGCGCGGCCCTGCACGCGGCGATCGGCGTCGGCAGGAAGGCGGTGAAGGCGGGGGAGAGCGCGGACATCGTGTTCGTCGTCGCCGACGGCGGCTGGAAGTACCTCTCCACCGGCGTCTACACGGCGGCCACCACGGAAGAGGCCATCGAGACCCTCCAGGGCCAGCTCTGGGCGTGACCCGGGCCGCCGCGGCGACGGCAGGCGGTCGCCGGCCCCCGCCCGGGGCCTGCCTGGGGCCTGCCTGGGCCTTCCGTCCGGATCACGCCGGGCCCGTGGGCCCCGGCACCGCTTTCCCCGGGCTCTTTGAGCAGGCCAGGGGCGTCCGCGCCGCGCCGGCGCCGGCCGTCACGGCCGCGCCGTGACGCCCTCCTCCGCCTCGCCATCCTCCCCCCACCGCCCGAACGGCGCGGGCGGCGCCCCCGGTCACCGGACCCCGCTCCCTGATCCGGCCGATCCGAAAGAAAGGCCCTTAGGGGAGCTAAGCCATTCCTATGGCGGGGCAAAGAATTCGGTCCGGTACTGCCGGTCACGTCCGCGCGGGGCTACGTTCCCCAGCGCACCCTGTCATGTCTCGCTCACATCGGGACGGCCGCGGGGTGTTCGCGGCCGTGCGCCCCGGCGCCCAGTCGCGTTGATGTGTCATGCCCATGACTATGTGTTCGCCGCCGCTGCGCACGTCACGGGCCTGCCCACCAGTACGACCCCACCGATGGAGGCAGCACCCCCATGCGTGATCCACGCCCGAGCAAGCGGCGCCGGAGCCTGCGAAGACTCCTCACGGCCGCGGTACCCGCCCTCGCCCTCACCCTCGCCGGCCTCGTGGCGGCCCCGGCCGCGGGCGCCCACACCGCGTCCAAGACGACCGCCCCCACCACCCGCGTCACCCAGAACAAGAAGGCCCTGACCGACCCCCAGCGGCAGACCTGGCACACCACCGGCAAGGCCGGCCAGAAGGTGCCCACCACACACCTGTGCGCGACCGCCGAACCCGGCCACGCCTCCTGCTTCGCCCAACGGCGCACCGACATCCGGCAGAAGCTCGCCTCCGCGCTCGCCGCCGCCGCGCCCTCCGGCCTCGGCCCGGCCAACCTGCACAGCGCCTACAACCTGCCCTCGACCGGCGGGTCCGGCCTGACCGTCGCCGTCGTCGACGCCTACAACGACCCCAACGCCGAGTCGGACCTGGCCACCTACCGCTCCACCTACGGCCTGTCCGCGTGCACCAAGGCCAACGGCTGCTTCAAGCAGGTCGGCCAGACCGGCTCCACCACCTCGCTGCCCGGCAACGACAGCGGCTGGGCCGGTGAGGAGGCGCTCGACATCGACATGGTCAGCGCCGTCTGCCCCAACTGCGACATCCTCCTGGTGGAAGCCAACTCGGCCACCGACACCGACCTCGGCACCGCCGAGAACGAGGCCGTCGCCCTCGGCGCCAAGTTCGTCTCCAACAGCTGGGGCGGCGACGAGGCGTCCTCCCAGACCACCGAGGACACCCAGTACTTCAAGCACCCGGGCGTCGCGATCACCGTCTCCGCGGGCGACTCCGGCTACGGCGCCGAATACCCGGCGACCTCCCAGTACGTGACCGCCGTCGGCGGCACCGCGCTGACCACCGCCGCCAACGCCCGGGGCTGGAGCGAGTCGGTCTGGAACACCAGCAGCACCGAGGGCACCGGCTCCGGCTGCTCCGCCTACGACCCCAAGCCGAGCTGGCAGACCGACACCGGCTGCGCCAAGCGCATGGAGGCCGACGTCTCCGCGGTCGCCGACCCGGCCACCGGCGTCGCCGTCTACGACACCTACGGCGGCTCCGGCTGGGCGGTCTACGGCGGCACCAGCGCCTCCGCCCCGATCATCGCCGGCGTCTACGCCCTCGCCGGCACCCCGGGCGGCGCCGACTACCCGGCGAAGTACCCGTACACCCACACGAGCAACCTCTACGACGTCACCAGCGGCAGCAACGGCTCCTGCTCGACCTCGTACTTCTGCAAGGCGGCCACCGGCTACGACGGCCCGACCGGCTGGGGCACCCCCAACGGCACCGCCGCCTTCACCTCCGGCACCAGCACCGGCAACACGGTGACCGTCACCAACCCGGGCAACCAGTCCACCGCGACCGGCGGCTCGGTCAGCCTGCAGATCTCCGCCTCGGACAGCGCGGGAGCGGCCCTCACCTACAGCGCGAGCGGCCTGCCGACCGGCCTGTCCGTCAACAGCTCCACCGGCCTGATCACCGGCACCGCCTCCACCGCCGGCACCTACAGCGCCACCGTCACCGCGAAGGACTCCACCGGCGCCTTTGGCTCCGCATCCTTCACCTGGACCGTCGGCACCTCCGGCGGCTCCTGCACCCCGGCACAACTGCTCGGCAACGCCGGCTTCGAGTCGGGCAGCACCACCTGGAGCACCACCAGCGGCGTCATCACCAACGCGAGCGGCGAGGCCGCCCACAGCGGCTCCTACAAGGCCTGGCTCGACGGATACGGCTCCAGCCACACCGACACCCTGTCCCAGTCGGTGACCGTCCCGGCCGGCTGCAAGGCCACCCTCACCTTCTACCTGCACGTCGACACCGCGGAGACCACCACCGGCAGCCAGTACGACAAGCTGACGGTGACCGCCGGGTCCAAGACGCTGGCGACCTACTCCAACCTCAACGCCGGCTCCGGCTACTCCCAGAAGTCCTTCGACCTCTCCTCGCTGGCCGGCTCCACGGTCACGCTGAAGTTCAACGGCGTCGAGGACTCCTCCCTGCAGACCAGCTTCGTCATCGACGACACGGCGCTGACGACCGGCTGATCCACCCCGCACCAGGCCCGAAGGGCCCCGGCCGGCTCACCGGCCGGGGCCCCGGCGTGCGCGGCCGGAGGGATCCTGATGTGCTGGAGAAACGTCACATCGGCATCAGGGCACTGGACACCCGTAACGGGTCGGCAGAAAGGCGGACGCCCCATGCGCCGTACGACGCTCCACCGCACCACCGTCACCGCCACCGCGGCGGCGGCCCTGCTCCTCGCGCTCGCGGGCTGCGGCGGCACCCAGAACGACGGCAAGGGCTCGGCGGGCTCCGTGAGCCCCGCCGGCAGCGGCGCACCGTCCCCCTCGCCGACCGCGCCCACCGACCCGGCCGCCTCGACGCCGGCCCAGCCGTCGCCGAAGCCCCCGTCCGGCTGCGCCCACCAGTCGGAACTCACCGCCGCCGACACCGGCCGCACCGTCTGCCTGTCCGTCGGGGGATACCTGCGCCTCAACCTCGACGGCACCAAGGACCGACCCTGGAGCCCGGTCCGGGCCACCGGCGCCGTCCTCAAGGGCGCCGACGCCGGAATCGTCATCCTGCCCGGCGACGCACTCGCCGCCTACACGGCGGTCGCGCCCGGCACGGCCCGGCTGACCTCCTCCCGTCCGCTGTGCGCGACCGGCCCCGGGAAGGTCTCCTGCAAGGCCGTTCAAGACTGGACGGTCACCGTGCGGGTGACGAAACCATGACCCGCCCGACGCACCCCCGGCGACCGCGGCGGCGGACCAGCCGCCCCCGCCCGCCGCCCGGATCAGCCCGCCAGGTACCGCACCTGGTCCCAGAGCACGGGGTCCACGACCCCCACCCGGCGCCGGAAGTCCCACACCGGAACCTCCCGCACCTCGTCGGTCTCCAGGAAACTGGTCCGCCCCTGCCCGTCCCCCACCGACCCGGGCGGCAGGGGAATCACCCCGGCACGCTCGTCGTGGAACTTGCTGGTTATCTTGGCGACCCGGGCCCGCTTGCCGTGCACCGACAGAACCAGGCACGGCCGGTCCTTCGACCCGGGACCCTCCTCGTAGGGCACGTTGGCCCACCAGATCTCCGCGGGCCGCGGACGCGCTCCGGCCTCCCGGCCCTCCGGACGCCCCGGCGGACGCGTCCGGCGACCCGCGGGCCGACGGCCCCGCCCCCAGCCGTCGACGAGCGTGGCGACGAGCGCCAGCAGGACCACCGCCGCGAGCGCCAGCCACCAGGACGTATCCATAGGGACGACGTTACCGGCGCGCGTCCCCAGGCGCGCGCCCTCTTCCACACCTCATGCGCCCCACGTCCAGCCGAACCGGTGACACCACAGGTGAGTTCGCCCACAACCGCCCTTTCCGAAGGAGCGACCGGCCCTCTCGGCCCGTACGCTCGACGGACCGCACGACCCCCGTCACCTTCTGTATCTTTCCCTTCAGCGGAGGTTTCTTCTCCATGAAGCTCACCGTCGTCGGCTGCTCGGGGTCGTTCCCGTCCGCGGAATCGGCCTGTTCGAGCTACCTCGTAGAGGCCGACGGCTTCCGGCTGCTCCTCGACATGGGCAACGGCGCCCTGGGCGAGCTGCAGCGCCACTGCGGTCTCTACGACCTCGACGCGATCTTCCTGAGCCATCTGCACGCCGACCACTGCATCGACATGTGCGCCTACTTCGTCGCCCGCTACTACCGGTACGACGGCGGCCGCTGCGCCCCCCTCCCGGTGTACGGCCCCGAGGGCACCGAACACCGGCTGACCACCGCCTACGCCGACACCCCCACCGCCTCGTCGATGAGCGAGGTCTTCGACTTCCACACGGTGAAGCCGGGCACGTTCGACATCGGCCCGTTCACCGTGCACACCGAGCGGGTGGCGCACCCCGTCGAGGCGTACGCCATCCGCATCGAGCACGGCGGCAGGACGCTGACGTACTCCGGCGACACCGGTGTGAGCCGGGCGCTGGAGGAACTCGCCCGGGACGCCGACCTGTTCCTGTGCGAGGCCGCCTTCACGGACGGCAAGGAGGCCATCCCCGACCTCCACCTCAACGGCCGCGAGGCCGGCGAGGCCGCCGCCCGCGCGGGCGCCCGCAGCCTGGTCCTCACCCACATCCCCCCGTGGACCGACCCCCAGATCAACCTCGCCGACGCCCGCGCGGTCTACGCGGGTCCGGTGGCACTGGCGGCGCCGGGGGCGACGTACGAGCTCTGACGCCGAGCGGACGCCGTGCCGTCGCCCGTCCGGACGACGACACGACGAGGCCCCCCGGGCATCCCTTGGGTTCTAGGGGTCGTCGCAACACCACTGGGTTTTAGGTGGTGAGTAGATCACGTAGACGCTCGGCTGGGGTATCCCAGCCGAGCGTCTTGC
>NZ_JBIBUK010000025.1:0-27407 GCF_043079345.1 Streptomyces sp. NPDC015220
CGGCCGTAACCCAGACGACGCCGCGCGAGGTGGTCCGCCACCATCTCCGTGGTGATCGGCACGCCGGCGGGAAGACCCTCCAGCGTGGCCACCAGTGCGGGTCCGTGCGACTCCCCCGCCGTCAGCCAACGCAACCTGCTCAACGGTGCTCCTCATATTCGCGCCTGAACTGCGACGGCGCGACCGGGTGCGCGGCCCTGGCCCGCCACCTCCGATCCTCCCACGTCCGGACTCCCGACCCGGCCGCCGGTCCAGCAGTCGGACGCCCGGTGGTCACCGGCCTGCCGCCGCCACGGCCCGGCGTCGGCGGCCCCCGGCTTCCGGTCCGCCGCGAGCCGCCCGGACCGCTCCGGCCGCAGGCGCCCGGCCGCCCACGACGAGCGGAGCGGCCGGCGGGCCCCCGCGCAGCACCGGCGAGCGGGACGGCCGATGGGCCCCGCGCGCCACGACGGCGGCGCCGGCCGTCCCGTCGTGGTGCGCAGGGGCCCGGCCGTAGGAGGCGTCCGGCGGTTCCGGCGGGACGAGGACCGGGCAGGGCGGGCGGCACGTGTGCGCCGCCCGGGCGGCTCTCAGCGCTCGGCCAGTGCCTTCTCGCCCGCCCGGCGCATGGCCTCCAGCGGGGCCGGGGCACGGCCCGTCATCTGTTCCACCTGGAGGACCGCCTGGTGGACCAGGAGGTCCAGGCCGCCGACGACGGCCCCGCCGGCCATGGACCAGCGGGCCGCGAGGGCGGTGGGCCAGGGGTGGTAGAGCACGTCGAAGAGGGTGGCGGGACGCTCGGGCACCGCTTGGGCGAGGTCGTCCGTGGTACCGGCCGGGGTGGTGGCGAACACCAGCGGGGCCCGCAGGGCCCGCGCCGCGTCCGCCCAGTCGGCCGTGCGGACCTCGACCTCCAGCCGCTCGCCCCACTGCCGCATCTCCGCCGCGCGGGCCTCGCTGCGGACGTAGACGACGACCTCGCCGGCGCAGATCCGGGCGAGCGCGGCGAGCGCGGAGGACGCGGTGGCGCCGGCGCCGAGGACGGCCGCGGAGTCCACCTGCTCGATGCCGTGCTCGCGCAGGGCGGCGACCATGCCGGGGATGTCCGTGTTGTCACCGGTACGACGGCCGTCCTCGGTCAGGACGACGGTGTTGACCGCCTCGACGGCCGCCGCCGTCTCGCTGATCTGGTCGAGCAGCGGGATGACGGCCCGTTTCAGCGGCATCGTCAGCGACAGCCCGGCCCACTCGGGCCCGAGCCCCTCGAAGAAGGCGGGCAGAGCGGACTCGTCGATCTCGAACCGGTCGTAGGACCAGTCCGTGAGCCCCAGTTCCTCGTAGGCCGCGCGGTGCAGCACCGGGGAGAGGGAGTGGGCGATGGGGGAACCGAGCACGGCGGCCCGGCGGGCGTCAGTGGCCCGAGCTGGCATCGAACTTGTCCTTGAGCTTCAGGAATTCGGCGTAGGTCTTGGCGAACTCGGTCTTGTTCATGCCGTCGGTCGCCACGAAGTAGATCCAGCCGTCGCCGGTCGGATTGACCGCCGCCTTCAGCGCGTCGTCGCCGGGGTTCCCGATCGGCCCGGGCGGCAGGCCCTTGTGGGTGTACGTGTTGTACGGGCTCTGGTTGCTGTTGATCTCCTTCTCGCTGATGTGGATGTTGCTCTCGCCCTTCAGGTAGTTGAAGGTCGAGTCGAACTGGAGTTTCTGGTTGGTCTCGGTGTTGGTCGTCTTGAGGCGGTTGTAGACCACCTCGGCCATCATGCGGAAGTCGTCGTGCGTCTTGCCCTCGGCCTGGACGAGACTCGCCACCGTGACGAGTTCCAGCGGGTTCGCGAGGTCGAACTCCTTCGCCTTCGCGGCGAGGTCGTAGCGGCCGTAGGCCTGGCCGGCCTGCTTGACCATCTCCTTGAGGACCGCCTCGGGCTTCATGCCCTTGGCCGCCGGATAGGTGCCGGGGAAGAGGAAGCCCTCCAGCGGGTCCATGATCTGGTTGTTGGTGTTCGCCCAGGAGGGCAGGCCGAGGGTCTTGAGTTCCTTGGTGGCGACCTTCTTGGTGCTGCCGCTCGACAGCCCGAGCTGCTTGTCGATCGCCGCGTAGACCTGCACGTTGCGCTCGCCGGGTTTGACCAGCACATTGCTCTGGCTCCTGGGGTCGAGCATGAGCGTGACGGCGCTCGCCGCGGACATCTCCTTCTTCAGCAGATAGGCGCCCGCCTGGATCTGCTTGCCGTTGGCGTTGTGCGACTGTGCGGCCACGAACGCGTCGACGCTCTTGACGACGCCCGCCTTCTTCAGCGCGCGGCCGATGTCGTAGCCGCCGGCGCCCTGCGGGATCTCCACGGTCACCGTCTCGCTGGTGCCGTTGCCCGCGTAGTCCGGCGCCGTGCCGAAACGATTTTGGTAGAACTGGTAGCCGTAGTACCCGACGCCCGCCACGCCGCCGGCGAACACCAGCACGACGACCAGGCAGGCACAGCCGTTGCGGCGTTTCCTGCCGCCCTTGCCTTTCCCACCCCGTCCCTTGCGGTCGGCGCGGCCGCGCCCCGCCTTGGGCTCGTCGGCGTCGGGAGCGTCGTCCTCGTCGTCGGCGCCGCCCGCGAAGAAGGCGTGGTCCTCGTCCTGGTCCGGGCCGGACTCCGGGTACCGGTCGGGCCGTGGTTCCGGTTCGGCGTTCCTGCGGTTGGGCGGCTCCGGCGGCGGGTAGGCCTCGGGCGTCCCGTAGAGGTCGGGCTGTTCCGCACCGTAGGCCATGGCCTGCTGCCCGTACGGATCCGCCGGGTCGCCCGCGTAGGGGACATGCTGCTGCGCCGCGGCACCGTCCCAGCCGCCCCGCTGGTCGTGCTGGTCGTGCTGGTCGTGCGACTGGGCCGCGTACCGCTGGTCGTACTGGTGGTCGCCCTCGTGGCCCTGACGCTGCGGCTGCCCGGCTCCCTGATCGTCGTAGTGCGGGTACTGCGAGCCGTAGCCGGCCTGCTGTTCCTGGCCCCAGTCGCCGTACTGCGGCTGCTGCGGCTGCTGCGGGTGGTGCTGCGGCAGGCCGCCGTAAGGAGACTGCGGGCCGGGGTGGCCCTGCTGTCCTCCCCATCCGCCGTCCCCGTACAACGGGTCCTCCGGATGCCACGGTTCGGAGCCTGGGCCCCGGCCATACTCAGTCATCGATCCCCTAGAGCCGCGAGGCGGCGGTCACGCAGCGTATCGCCCGGCTTCCGTCCCACCTCTTGCTGTGCGCCGACTGTTCGAACACCGGCGCATCGCGCGGAACGTTACCGTATCGCGATCAGACGCCCACTTCGACGCCCTCGCCGGGTGGCCGGCCTGACACCCGTTCGGATTCCAGGGCCTGCTGCAGGATGACGACGGCGGCGGCCTGGTCGATGACGGAGCGTCCCTTCTTGGACCGCACCCCGGAGGCGCGCAGGCCCTGACTGGCTGTCACCGTGGTCATCCGCTCGTCCACCAGCCGGACCGGAACCGGGGCGATGCCCTTGGCCAACTCCCCGGCGAAGCCGCGGACCTTGGCCGCGGCCGGGCCCTCGCCCCCCTTGAGGGAGCGAGGGAGGCCGACGACGACCTCGACCGGCTCGTACTCCTCGACGAGTTGCCTCAGCCGGCGGTGGGCCGCCGGGACGTCCCGGCCGGGCACCGTCTCCACCGGGGTGGCGAGGATCCCGTCGGGGTCGCACGAGGCGACCCCGATCCGGGCGTCCCCGACGTCGATCGCGAGCCGACGTCCTCTGCGCATCTCTGACCGCTTCCTTACCCGACCGTCACTTGGCGGTCTCGTCGACCAGGCGCTCGACGGCCTCGACGGCCTCGCCGACGGCGGCCGGGTTCTGGCCGCCGCCCTGGGCGACGTCCGGCTTGCCGCCACCGCCGCCGCCCAGGGTCTTGGCGGCCGTACGGACCAGGTCGCCGGCCTTCAGCCCGCGCTCACGGGCGGCCTCGTTGGTGGCGATGACCGTCAGCGGCTTGCCGTTGTTCACGGTGAACAGGGCGACCACGGCGGCCCGGCCGCCCTGGATCCGGCCGCGCACGTCGAGGACCAGCTTGCGCAGGTCGTCGGGGGTGGTGCCGTCCGGCACCCGGCCGGTGACGACGGCGATCCCGCGGACGTCCTTGGCGGACTCGGCGAGCCCCGCGGCGGCCTGCAGCACCTTCTCGGCGCGGAACTTCTCGATCTCCTTCTCGGCGTCCTTCAGCTTGCCGAGCATGGCGGAGACCTTCTCCGGCAGCTCCTCCGGACGGCCCTTGATCAGCTCCTGGAGCTGGGCCACGACCGTGTGCTCCCGGGCGAGGAAGTTGTAGGCGTCGACGCCGACCAGGGCCTCGATGCGGCGCACACCGGAGCCGATCGAGGACTCGCCGAGCAGCTTCACCAGGCCGAGCTGGGCGGTGTTGTGCACGTGCGTGCCGCCGCACAGCTCCTTGGAGAAGTCGCCGATGGTCACGACGCGGACCCGCTCGCCGTACTTCTCGCCGAACTCGGCGATGGCGCCCTGCTTCTTGGCCTCGTCGATGCCCATGACCTCGGCGCGCACGTCGAGGTCGCGGGCGAGCACCTCGTTGATCTTCTGCTCGACGTCGGTCATCACGGCCGTCGGGACGGCGGACGGGGAGCCGAAGTCGAAGCGGAAGCGGCCGGGCTGGTTCTCCGAGCCGGCCTGGGCGGCCGTCGGGCCGAGGGCGTCGCGCAGCGCCTGGTGGGTCAGGTGCGTGGCCGAGTGGGCACGGGCGATGGCGTGGCGGCGGCGGACGTCGATCGAGGCGTGGGCCTTGGCGCCCACCGTCACCTCGCCGACCTGGACGACGCCCTTGTGGACGTAGACGCCCGGCACCGGCTTCTGGCAGTCGCGGACCTCGATGACGGCGCCGGAGTCGACCCTGATGCGGCCGGTGTCGCCGATCTGGCCGCCGCCCTCGGCGTAGAACGGGGTGCGGTCCAGGACGACCTCGACCTCGTCGCCCTCGGTCGCGGCCGGGGAGGAGACGCCGTCGACGAGGATGCCGACGATCGTGGACTCGCCCTCGGTGTCGCCGTAGCCGATGAAGTCGGTCTCGCCGGCGGAGTCGGCGATCTCGCGGTAGGCGCCGAGGTCGGCGTGGCCGGTCTTCTTGGCCCGGGCGTCGGCCTTGGCGCGCTCCCGCTGCTCCTTCATCAGGCGGCGGAAGCCCTCCTCGTCCACGGCGAGGCCCTGCTCGGCGGCCATCTCCAGGGTGAGGTCGATCGGGAAGCCCCAGGTGTCGTGGAGCAGGAAGGCCTTGTCACCGGAGAGGACCCTGCCGCCGGCGGCCTTGGTGTCGGTGACCGCGGTGTCGAGGATGTTGGTGCCGGCCTTCAGCGTCTTGAGGAAGGCGTTCTCCTCGGCGAGGGCGACCTTCTCGATCCGCTCGCGGTCGGTGACCAGCTCCGGGTACTGCCGGCCCATCATGTCGATGACGACGTCGATCAGGTCCTTGACGACCGGACCGGTCGCGCCCAGCAGACGCATGTTGCGGATGGCGCGGCGCATGATGCGGCGCAGCACGTAGCCGCGGCCCTCGTTGCCCGGGGTGACGCCGTCGCCGATGAGCATGGTGGCGGTGCGCATGTGGTCGGTGACCACGCGCAGGGACACGTCCGAGGCGTGGGCGTCGCCGTAGGCCACGCCGGTCAGCTCGGTGGCCCTGTCGATCACGGCCATGGAGGTGTCGATCTCGTACATGTTCCGCACGCCCTGCAGAATCATGGCGAGCCGCTCGAGACCGAGGCCGGTGTCGATGTTCTTGCTCGGCAGATCCCCGAGGATCTCGAAGTCGTCCTTGCCGATGCCCTCGCCGCGCTCGTACTGCATGAAGACGAGGTTCCAGATCTCCACGTACCGCTCGTCGTTGACGGCGGGGCCGCCCTCGGCGCCGAACTCGGGGCCGCGGTCGTAGTTGATCTCGGAGCAGGGGCCGCACGGGCCGGGGACGCCCATGGACCAGTAGTTGTCCTTCATGCCCAGGCGCTGGATGCGCTCCTTGGGCACGCCGACCACCTCGTGCCAGATGCGCTCGGCCTCGTCGTCGTCCTTGTAGACGGTGATCCACAGGCGCTCGGGGTCGAGGCCGTAACCGCCCTTGTCCTGGGGCGCGGTGAGCAGCTCCCAGGCGAGCTTGATGGCGCCTTCCTTGAAGTAGTCGCCGAAGGAGAAGTTGCCGCACATCTGGAAGAACGTGCCGTGCCGGGTGGTCTTGCCGACCTCTTCGATGTCGGGCGTGCGCACGCACTTCTGCACGCTGGTGGCGCGCGGGAAGGGCGGCTTGACCTCGCCCAGGAAGTAGGGCTTGAAGGGCACCATGCCGGCCGGGACGAGGAGCAGAGTCGGGTCGTCCGCGATGAGCGACGCCGAAGGGACGACGGTGTGCCCGCGCTCCTCGAAGAAGCTCAGCCAGCGGCGGCGGATCTCAGCCGACTCCATCAGTGGTCCTCATTCCGGTTGTACGAGTACGTCGGGTACGTCGAGCCGTCGACGTACTTCGGGCTGTTGTGGTTCTCGATGGCGGCGGGCCGCCGGGACGGGGGCACTCCCTGCTCGTGCGGAGCCGGGAGTCCGCCGGAGGGGAGTCCGGGGTCGACGGGGGCGTTGATGCCGAGCGCCTCGCCGAGTTCGGCCTCCCGCTGGGCCATGTTGTCGCGGACGTCGAGCGCGAAGCCGACCGCACGGTCCTTGAGCCGGTGACCGGTCTCGAGCGCCTTGTTCGCCGCGGTCGCGGCGATGGACTCGGGGGTCAGCTGCCTCAGCTTGCGGTTGACCTTGGTGGTGGCCCACACACCGGCGGCGACACCTGTGGTGAACCAGAACGAACGGCGGAACATCGCTAGTCCTTACTTCTCCCGGTTGTTCCGCTTTCCCCGCCGCGCGGCCGGGACGGTGCGGCCCACGATCACGGTACGCCTCGACGCCTTGCCCGGCACGTCCTCCTTGCGGCCGCCGAGGGCCCGGCGCACGCCGTAGCCGAAGGCCGCGACCTTCACCAGGGGGCCGCCGAAGGTGGAGGCGACCGTCGTGGACAACGCGGACGCGTTGGACGTGACCTCCTGGACGTCGGAGGCGATAGCGTCGACGCGGTCGATCTGGGTCTGCGCCGAGCGCACCGCCTGGGACGCGTCGGCCAGCAGCGGGACCGCCTGGTCGGTCACGTCCGCCACGAGCTTGGTGGTCGCCTTGAGCGTCTGGGCCAGCCTCGCCAGTGCGACGGCGAGGAAGGAGACCAGGATCGCCCAGAAGACGGCCACCAGGATCCCGGCCACCTCGCCACCGGACACTGTGCGCACCCGCTCCCTGAAACGTGCCTGAACATCGAGAAAGTCGTGCACTGAGCCTATCGCGCCCGGGGTGGGGCTCCGTACCGGATTACCGCCCGTGCGCCGCACGGTGGCGACGGGCGCTTGTACGGAACGAATACGGTTCAGTACGCTCCGTGTCCCATGCGAGGTCCCATCCATGATTCCACGTCGGCCGGCCGGTCCCCGGGGAGCGGCGCGGCGGGCAATCTCCCCGCCGAACTCGACGCGTTCGTCGGCCGCGCGGCCGAACTCGACGCGCTGGCGCGGGCGCTCGGCGCCGCGCGGCTGGTGACGGTGACCGGAGTGGGCGGGGTCGGCAAGTCGCGCCTGGCGGCGCGGGCGGCGGCCCGCTCGGCACCGCCGGACGGGGCGTGGCGGGTGGAGCTGGCGCCGCTGCGGGACCCCGAGTTCCTCGACCACGCCGTGCTGGAGGCGCTGGGGCTCGCCGACGCCACGGCACGCCCGCCGCGCGAGACCCTGATCGGTCGGCTCGCCGGGCGCCGGCTGCTGCTGGTCCTGGACGGGTTCGAGCACCTGGCCGACGCGTGCGCGGATCTGGTGGCCGAGCTGCTGCGGCGGACGCCCGGGCTGACGGTGCTGGCGGCGGGGCGCCGGCCGCTGGGGGTGGCGGGCGAGCGGCTGTTCCGGCTGGCGCCGCTGGCCGAGGAGGACGCGGCGGAGCTGCTGGCGGCGCGGGCCGCGCAGCTCGACGTGGCCGTGGACGGCGCGGACCCGGCGGTGCGGGAGGTGTGCCGGCGCCTGGACGGGATCCCGCTGGCGATCGAGCTCGCCGCGGGGCGGCTGCGGGCGCTGTCGCCGGCCCGGCTGCTGGAGCGGCTGGACGACCGGTTCCGGCTGCTGACCGGCGGCGGCCGGGACGCCCTGCCCCGGCACCGGACGCTGCGCACGGCGATCGGCTGGAGCCATGAGCTGTGCACGCCCGGGGAGCGGTTGCTGTGGGCGCGGCTGTCGGTGTTCGCGGGGCCGTTCGACCTGGAGGCCGCCGAGTACGTGTGCAGCGGCGACGGTCTGCTCGCCGACGACGTCCTGGACGTGCTGACGGAACTGCTGGCGCAGTCGGTGGTGTCCCGTGAGGAGACGGCGGCCGGGGTGCGGTACCGGATGCTGGACACGGTCCGTGCCTACGGCGCGCACTGGCTGGCGGCGACCGGGGACGCGGAGCGGCTGCGGCGGCGGCACCGCGACTGGTACGTCGGTCTGGCCACCTGGTGCGAGCTGGAGTGGTTCTCGCCCCGGCAGCGGGAGGTGGCCGCGCGGATCGAGGCGGAGCTGCCGAATCTGCGCGGCGCCCTGGAGTACTGCATGACCGGACCGGACGAGGCGCATCTGGGCCAGTACCTGGCGGGCTGCCTGTGGTTCTGCTGGGCGGGGTGCGGGCGGTTGTCGGAGGGCCGGCACTGGCTGGGACGCGCCGTCGGACTGGACGGCGGCCACGAGCAGTCCCGGCTGAGGGCGCTGGCGACCCTCGGCTACGTGGCGATCCTCCAGGGCGACACCGTGCCGGCGCTGGCCGCGCTGCGGGAGTGCCGGGAGAGCGCGGAGCGCTCCGCGAGCGCGGCGGCGCTGGCGTACGCGGAGCACCGCGCCGGCTGTCTGGCGCTGATCACGGACGACATGGAGCGCGCGGAGGGGCTGCTGCGCTCGGCCCTGGCCCGCTACCAGGAGCTCGGCGAGCTCAACAGCACCGTGCTCATGGGCCAGGTGGAGCTGGCGATGGCCCGGGCGTTCCAGGGGGATCTGCCGGAGGCGGTGCGGCTGTGCGAGGACGTGCGCCGGGTCTGCGACGACCACGGGGAGCGCTGGACGCGCGCCTACGCGCTGTACGTCCTGGCGTACGCGGCCTGGCGAGAGCGGGACCTGTCCCGTGCCCGGGCGCTGCTCGTGGACTGTCTGGGCAGCGCGCACGGCTTCCGTGACCTGCTGGGGTCGGTGCTGGCGGTGGAGCTGCTGGCCCTGGTGACGGTCGGCGAGGGCGACGCGGTGGAGGCGGCGGTGCTGCAGGGCGCGGCGGCCGGCATGTGGCCGTCGGTGGGGCTGCGGCTGTTCGGGTCGGCGCACTACAACGCCCCGCACGAGCTGTGCGAGGCGACGGCCCGGGAGCTGCTGGGCGACGAGCGGTACGAGGAGTGTGTGCGCCAGGGAGCGGGGCTCGGCCGGGAGGCGGCGGTGTCGCGGGCGCTGCGGGGGTCGCGGGTCCGGGCGGTGCGGGCGCTGCCGACGCCGCGCGGGCCGGGGGCGGCCCGGCGGATCGGATCGCGGGTGCGCAACGGCGAGTGACCGGCCGGCGCGGACGGCGGGCCGGACCCCGTGTCCGCGGCCACCCCTGAGGGACGGGCCCGGGCGGCAGGGTGCCGCGGAAACGCGCGGACCCGCCGCCCCGCCCGCCCGGAGGGGGCGGGGGGGAACGGCGGGCCGGGGTGGTACTGCGGCCTGCTGAGGATCAGCGGGCGTAGTACTCGACGACGAGCTGCTCGTCGCAGATCACCGGGATCTCCTTGCGGTTCGGCTCACGGTCCAGGCGGAACGCCAGGGCCTTGAGGTTCACCTGGAGGTAGCGCGGGGTCTCGCCCTCGGGGGCGAAGCCGCCCTCACGGGCGATGGTGAAGAGCGTCTTCTCCTTGGAACGGTCGCGGACCTGCACGACGTCGTCCGGGCGGACGCGGAAGGACGGCTTGTCGACCTTCTGGCCGTTCACCTGGATGTGGCCGTGGACGACCATCTGGCGGGCCTGGTAGATCGTGCGGGCGATGCCCGAACGCAGGACCAGCGCGTCGAGGCGGCGCTCGAGCTCGACGATCAGGGCCTCACCGGTCTTGCCCTGGACCTTGGAGGCACGCTCGTAGGCGCGGACGAGCTGGCGCTCGGACACGTCGTACTGCGCGCGCAGACGCTGCTTCTCGAGCAGACGGACCTTGTAGTCCGAGTTCTGCTTGCGGCCGCGGCCGTGCTCGCCCGGCGGGTAGGGGCGGGCCTCGAAGTACTTGACGGCCTTGGGGGTCAGCGCGATGCCGAGGGCACGCGACTTCTTGACCTTGGGGCGGGACTGGTTCGCCATGAACCAAACACCTCTATGTCTTCTGTGCGAATACGGCTTCACCAGGGTTAGGGGAGGTCGCATCCGCAGCCGGGGAAACCCTGCGGGTCCGGGTGGGACCTGCGGGGCAGCCGCTCCCCTGGTCTGGGCACATACGTGCAGCACGCGAGTGGCCCACCGACCGCTCCCGGACGCCCCGGGTGGTGGTGGGCTGCCCGCGACACCGTTCGACGGTGCGCGACGCTCCTGGATCCCCGCGTCCTCGCGGTCGTGGGGTTCCGGCTGGATGTCCCGCTCTGGTGGCGCCGGTTCTCCTTGCGGAGGTCCGGACACGGGACTCAGCACTTCGCAGCAGTCTACAGGGTGCTAGGAACGCCCCCGACCGAGGTGCCTGCGGGTCCACTCCACCGCGTCCGCGTACCGCGCCTCCGCGCCGTGCCTGGTCGGGCTGTAGTACTCACGGTCCCTGAGGGCGTCCGGCGCGTACTGCTGGGCGGCGATCCCCTCGGGCAGGTCGTGCGGGTAGACGTACCCCTGGGCGTGGCCGAGCTTGGCGGCGCCCTTGTAGTGCCCGTCGCGCAGGTGTGGCGGCACGGCTCCGGCCAGCCCCTTGCGCACGTCGTCCAGGGCGGCGCCGATCGCCGTGGTGGCGGAGTTGGACTTGGGGGCCAGCGCCAGGGCGATGGTGGCGTGGCTGAGGGTCAGGGCGGCCTCGGGGAAACCGATCATGGCGACGGCCTGGGCGGCGGCCACCGCCGTCGGCAGGGCGTTGGGGTCGGCGAGGCCGATGTCCTCGCTGGCGGAGATCATCAGCCGGCGGGCGATGAACCGGGGGTCCTCGCCGGCCTCGATCATCCGGGCCAGGTAGTGCAGGGCGGCGTCGACGTCGGAGCCGCGGATGGACTTGATGAGGGCGCTGGCGACGTCGTAGTGCTGGTCGCCGTCGCGGTCGTACTTCACCGCCGCCCGGTCGACCGTCTCCTCCAGCGTGGTCAGGCCGATCTCCGCCTCGCCCTTGTCCAGGGCGGCTCCGGCGGCGGCCTCCAGCGCGGTCAGCGCCCGCCTGGCGTCACCGCCGGCGATGCGCAGCAGGTGGTCCTCGGTGTCCGCGGGGAGGGTGACGGCGTCCTTCAGGCCGCGCTCGTCGGTGAGCGCGCGGCGCAGCAGGCCGCGCACGTCGTCGTCGGTGAGGGGTTCGAGGGTGAGCAGCAGTGAGCGGGACAGCAGCGGGGAGATCACCGAGAAGTACGGGTTCTCCGTGGTGGCGGCGATCAGGGTCACCCAGCGGTTCTCGACCGCCGGGAGCAGGGAGTCCTGCTGGGCCTTGCTGAAGCGGTGGATCTCGTCGAGGAAGAGGACGGTCTCCTGGCCGTAGCCGCCGGAGGCACGGCGGGCGCCGTCGATGACCGCGCGGACCTCCTTGACGCCCGCGGTGATCGCCGACAGCTCCACGAAGCGCTTGTTGGTGGCCTTGGAGACGACGTAGGCCAGGGTGGTCTTGCCGGTGCCGGGCGGGCCCCAGAGGATCACCGACGACGGTCCCGCCGGGCCGCCCGCGCCCTCGCCGACCAGTCGGCGCAGCGGCGAGCCGGGCTTGAGCAGGTGCTGCTGGCCCACCACCTCGTCGAGGGTGCGCGGGCGCATCCGGACCGCCAGGGGGCTGGCGGCCGGGTTCTTCTCCTGACGTTCTTCTGCTGCGGCGGTGAACAGGTCGGGCTCCACGCTGAAACCCTATGGCACGCCACCGACAACGCCGCCGGGGCCGGGGCCCGCGGCGGCTCAGGCCCAGAGGCTGCTGCCCCAGCGGGTCAGGATCAGCATGGCGATGACACCGGTGTGCGTGACCGGGAGCACCCAGGTGAACTCGGCGAGGAAGCCCTTCACCGGGCGCGGGGCGGGCAGGAAGTCGTTGCGGACGTTGTAGGAGGTCACGTACCAGAACATGGTGAGGGTGGCGACCCAGGCCAGCGAGCACCACAGGCACAGCGCGTTGATCCGGTACAGGGACTGGAACTGCAGCCAGGTGACGAAGCAGACACCGAAGAGCGTGCCGAGGTTGAAGGTCAGCCAGTACCAGCGCGGGAAGCGGGCGCGGGCGAGCAGGCTCATGCCGACGCAGATGACGATGCCGTAGCAGACCAGGCCGAGCATCGGGTTGGGGAACCCGAAGACGGCGGCCTGCTTGCTCTCCATGACGCTGCCGCAGGAGACGATCGGGTTGAGGCTGCAGCTCGGCGTGAACGTCTTGCCGGTCAGCTTGCCTTCGAGGATCTTCTGTTTGTCGATCGTGATGACCCACGCGGCGAGCAGTCCGGCCGCGCCGGTGATCACCAGCAGCAGGGCGAGGGCGCGGCTGCCGCCCGCCGTCCGCGGTCCGGGGACCGTGCGGTCCGACTCGGGCTCCATCGAGACGTCCTTGACTGTCGTCTTGCTCATCACGCCGATTCCGTCGCTTGAGAGTCGGGACTGCTTCGGGCAGGGCCATTGTGCCGTACGGGCACGCGTGTCCACCGTCTGCTGCGCATAAGGAAGTACGCACGGCCGTGACCGGACGCTCGCCGGGGGCGTCGCCGCTGACGGACCCGCGTGGGGCGCGCCGGTTCGCCGCGGCCGCCGGGCACGCCGTCCCCGGCCGGCGGATCCGTCCCGCTCCGGCGACAGACCGGGTGTGCCGGCCTCCCGGTCCCGCGCGCGGGCGGGGTCGGCGCCGTGGCAACGGCCGGTCGGGACCGCGCGAGGCCGCCCGGCGTCTCGCAACGCCCCGCGCCCCCCTGCCGGCGGACACGGCCTCGGCGCGTCGAATTCATCCGACGGAGCGAACGGGTGCTCGGGGTCTTGACGATGTGCCGGAGCGGTGACGCCCCGGGCCGCGGACCGTCGCACGGTTCGGTTCGCCCGGGCGTCGTCCCCGCCGGTGGGAGGTGCTCCGGGCACGCACCGCGGCCGGAGGCCCCGCCCTCTCGCCGCGGGACGTCGAAGGGCCTGGCGCGGGTGTGCTGCCAGGCCCTCGTCCCCCCTCCTCAGCCGAGCCGCGACTCCAGTTCGGCCACGATCTCGTTCACGCCGATCGGCGCCTGCTCGCCGGACTCCATGTCCTTGAGCTGGACGACGCCCTCGGCCAGGTCGCGCTCGCCCAGCACGAGCGCGTAGCGCGCGCCCGAGCGGTTGGCCGCCTTCATCGCCGCCTTCAGGCCCTTGCCGCCGTAGGAGAAGTCGGCGGCGATGCCGTTCTTGCGCAGCTCGGTGACCTTCGCGAACAGCACCCGGCGCGCCTCCTCACCGAGCGGGACCGCGAACACGCTGGTGGCGGCCGGGAGTTGGAGTTCCACGCCCTCCGCCTGGAGGGCCAGGACGGTACGGTCCACGCCCAGCGCCCAGCCCACCGAGGGCAGCGCGGGGCCGCCGATCATCTCCGACAGGCCGTCGTACCGGCCGCCGCCGCCCACCGCCGACTGCGAGCCCAGCCCGTCGTGCACGAACTCGAAGGTGGTGCGGGTGTAGTAGTCCAGGCCGCGCACCAGCTTCGGGTCGTCCTCGAAGGCGACGCCCGCCGCGGTGATCAGCTCGCGGACCTCCTCGTGGTACGCCTTGCACGCGTCGCACAGGTAGTCGCGCAGCAGCGGGGCCCCGGTCAGCTGCTTCTGCACGTCCGGACGCTTGTCGTCCAGGACGCGCAGCGGGTTGATCTCCGCGCGGCGCAGGGTGTCCTCGTCCAGGTCCAGACCGCGCAGGAAGTCCTGGAGCGCCGCGCGGTAGAGCGGCCGGCACTCCTTGTCGCCCAGGCTGTTGAGCAGGATGCGGAAGTCCCTGAGGCCCAGCGAGCGGTAGGCCTGGTCGGCCAGGATGATCAGCTCGGCGTCGAGCGCCGGGTCCTCCGCGCCGATCGCCTCCGCGCCGACCTGGGAGAAGTGGCGGTAGCGGCCCTTCTGCGGGCGCTCGTAGCGGTAGTAGGAGCCGGAGTACCAGAGCTTGACCGGCAGGTTGCCGGCCTTGTGGAGGTTGGCCTCCAGGGCGGCGCGCAGCACGGAGGCGGTGCCCTCGGGACGCAGGGCCAGCCTGTCGCCGCCCTTGGTCTCGAAGGCGTACATCTCCTTGGTCACGATGTCGGTGGACTCGCCGACACCGCGCGCGAAGAGCTCGACGTTCTCGAAGCCGGGGGTCTCGACGTAGCCGTAGCCGGAGTTGCGCAGCGGGGCGGCGATCGCCTCGCGGACCGCCAGGTACGTCGCGGAGTCAGGCGGGATCAGGTCGTACGTGCCCTTGGGGGCCTTGAAGGTGCTCACGAAGTCTCTCGTCACATTCCTCGTCGGGGAGCCTCGACGGCTCCCTGGCCGGCGGCCACCTGCCGCAGATAGGGGTTGGTGGCGCGCTCCTGGCCGATGGTCGTCTGGGGGCCGTGGCCGGACAGCACCACGGTCGAGTCGTCGAGGGGCAGGCACACGCGGGCCAGCGAGTCGAGGATCTCGGCCGCGTCGCCGCCGGGCAGGTCGGTGCGCCCGATGGAGCCGGCGAAGAGCAGATCCCCGGAGAAGAGGACCGGCGGGACGTCCGCGGCCTCGGGCATCTGGAACGTCACCGACCCCTTGGTATGGCCGGGCGCGTGCGCGACGGAGAACTCCAGACCGGCCAGCTCCAGCTTCGCGCCGTCGGCCAGTTCCTCGACGTCGTCCGGCTCCCCCACGGTCAGCTCGCCCATCAGCGGCATCCCGATGGAACGGCCCAGCGCCTTCTCGGGGTCGCTCATCATGTACCGGTCGGCCGGGTGGATCCAGGCCGGTACGCCGTGAGCCCCGCACACCGGCACGACCGAGGCGACATGGTCGATGTGGCCGTGGGTGAGGACGACGGCCACGGGCTTGAGCCGATGCTTCCTCAGTGCTTCCTCGACGCCCGGGGCGGCCTGGTGGCCCGGGTCGATGATCACGCACTCCTCACCGGCGGCGGGGGCGACGAGATAGCAGTTCGTCCCCCAGGCCCCGGCGGGGAACCCGGCAATGAGCACGATCGTCCTTCGTTTGTGTGGATACGGGAGGGCTTCGGGCGGCGAGGCCCGTCGTCCGAGCCTACCGGCGCTGCCGGATCCTCAGCGAACCCATATACGGTACGGGGCACACACGGGCGGCCCGCTCACCGGGCGCGCGCGTGCCGGTCGACACACGAGACGCATGAGGAGAGAACCCGGTGGTCAGCCAGGAGCAGCGGCGGCGTCAGCTCGCCCGGGAGAAGTTCTTGCGGCAGCAGCAGCGGCGCACGTCCGCACGGCGCAGGGCGCGCATGCGCAACTCGGTCATCGCGTCGGTGCTCGGCGTGGTCGTCATCGGGAGTGTCGCGCTGTACACGACCGGGGTGCTCAAGGACGGCAAGGACGACGACAAGACCAACGCGAGCGCGGACGTCACCCCCAGCGCCTCGGCCACCAGCAAGGCGCCGGACCCGTGCGGGAAGCCCGCCGCGGGCGCGGTGAAGAAGCTGAGCTGGAAGAAGGAGCCGGCGGTGACGATCGACACGTCGGCGAAGTACTCGATGAAGCTCGCGACGACGTGCGGCGACATAGACATCGCGTTGAAGACCGCCGCGGCGCCGCACACGGTGAACTCGTTCGACTTCCTGGCGGGCAAGGGCTTCTTCGACCACACCAAGTGCCACCGGCTGACCACCAACGGGATCTACGTGCTCCAGTGCGGCGACCCGACGGGCCAGGGTACCGGCGGACCCGGCTACACGATCCCGGACGAGAACCTCAAGGACGCCGCCCTGAAGGGCAACGTCTACCCGGCGGGCACCGTGGCCATGGCGAACACCGGGCAGAAGCACACCGGGGGCAGCCAGTTCTTCCTGGTCTACCAGGACAGTCAGTTGCCGCCCAACTACACCCCGTTCGGCACGATTTCCGAGTCCGGGCTGAAGGTGCTGAAGAAGATCGCCGCCGCGGGTGAGAACACGGGCGCCGGCGACGGGGCCCCCAACGCGACGGTCGTGATCAACAAGGCCACGGTCGCGAAATCCTGAGCGTCAACTGCGTAATTTCGCTCGCGCTGGATGCGGACAGGAAACCCACTGGTCGCCTATGTTGGCCGTGACGAAACTGTGGACGATGCCCGGGGGAGCCCCGAAGCCCCCTCGCGGGCATCATGTGGAGGAGGCGCTGTGAGCAGCGACCCGTGGGGCCGCGTCGACGAGACGGGGACCGTGTACGTGCGGACGGCCGACGGCGAGCAGGTCGTCGGTTCCTGGCAGGCCGGCTCCCCCGAGGAGGCGCTGGCCTACTTCGAGCGCAAGTACGAGGGCCTGGTTGTCGAGATCGGCCTCCTCGAGAAGCGGGTGCGGACCACCGACCTGTCGTCCAAGGACGCGCAGGTGGCCATCGGGCACCTGCGGGAGCAGGTCGACGCGCACCACGCGGTCGGCGACCTCCAGGCACTGCGCGCACGCCTGGACAAGCTGGTCGAGACCGTCGAGGCGCGGCGCGAGGAGCGCAAGGTCCAGCGCGCCCGGCAGACGGACGAGGCCCGGCACGCCAAGGAGGCGCTGGTCGCCGAGGCGGAGGAGCTGGCCCGGTCCGACCAGTGGCGGGTGGCCGGTGAGCGGCTGCGCGCTCTGGTCGACACCTGGAAGGGGCTGCCGCGCCTGGACCGCAAGTCCGACGACGAGCTGTGGCATCGCTTCTCGCACGCGCGGTCGGCGTTCTCCAAGCGGCGCAAGGCGCACTTCGCGCAGCTGGACGCGCAGCGCGAGGAGGCGCGCAGGGCCAAGGAGCGGCTGGTCGCCGAGGCCGAGGCGCTGTCGGGCTCGACGGACTGGGGTCCGACGGCGGCCCGCTACCGCGACCTGATGGCCGAGTGGAAGGCCGCCGGCCGCGCTCAGCGTGAGCACGAGGACGACCTGTGGAACCGGTTCCGCGGCGCCCAGGACGTCTTCTTCGCCGCCCGCGGCTCGGTGTTCGCGGAGCGGGACGCCGAGCAGGCGGAGAACCTGAAGCTGAAGGAGGAGCTGGCCGAGGAGGCCGAGAGGCTCCTGCCGATCGGCGACCTGAAGGCCGCCCGGGCCGCGTTCCGCTCGATCAACGAGCGCTGGGAGGCCATCGGCCATGTGCCGCGGGACGCCCGTCCCCGCGTCGAGGGCCGGATGCACACGGTCGAGCGGGCCCTGCAGGAGGCCGAGGAGGCCGAGTGGCGCCGGACGAACCCGGAGGCACGCGCGCGTGCCGCGGGTCTGACCGGCCAGTTGCAGGCCGCCGTGGACAAGCTGAAGGGCCAGGTCGAGCAGGCGCGCTCCCAGGGCAACAGTGCCAAGGCCGACAAGCTGGAGAAGGAGCTGGAGGGCCGTCAGGCGCTCCTGGACCAGGCGCTGAAGGGCCTGCACGAGTTCGGCGGCTAGCCGGGCCCCGGAGGCGGCCGGCAACGTCTCCGACACACGGCCGAGGGCTCCCGTACGGCGCGTACGGGAGCCCTCGGCCGTGTGCGTGCCCTCCGGCGGCCCGTACACCGTCGCGCGCTCCCGGGCCCCGGGGGCGCGCGGCGCGTGAGCCGGACGCCCCTGAGCGCGGCGCGTGAGCCGGACGCCCCTGAGCGGGGTGCGCGAGCCGGACGCCCCTGAGCGGGGCGCGCCGCGGGCTACGCCCGGCTGCGGGCCGAGGTCACCCGGTACACGTCGTAGACGCCCTCCACGCCGCGGACGGCGCGCAGGACGTGCCCGAGGTGCTTGGGGTCGCCCATCTCGAAGGTGAAGCGCGAGGTGGCGACGCGGTCCCGGGAGGTCTGCACGGCAGCGGAGAGGATGTTGACGTGCTGGTCGGACAATACGCGGGTGACGTCCGAGAGCAGCCGGGATCGGTCCAGCGCCTCGACCTGGATGGCGACCAGGAAGACCGAGGACTGGGTGGGCGCCCATTCGACGTCCAGGATGCGCTCGGGCTCGCGGGACAGCGACTCCACGTTGACGCAGTCGCTGCGGTGGACCGACACGCCGCTGCCGCGGGTGACGAAGCCGATGATCGGGTCGCCGGGCACGGGCGTACAGCAGCGGGCCAGTTTGACCCACACGTCGTCGACGCCCTTGACGACGACGCCGGGGTCGGCGCTGGAGCGGCGCTTGCGGCCCCGCCCGCGCGCGGGCGGCATGGTCTCGTCGATCTCCTCGGTGGCGGCCTCCTCGCCGCCGAGGGCCTGGACGAGCTTCTGCACGATGTTCTGCGCCGAGACATGGCCCTCGCCGATCGCCGCGTACAGCGCGGAGATGTCCGAGTAGCGCATCTCGTGCGCGAGGGTGACGAGCGAGTCGCCGGTCAGGATCCGCTGGATCGGCAGGTTCTGCTTGCGCATCGCCCGGACGATCGCGTCCTTGCCCTGTTCGATCGCCTCGTCGCGGCGCTCCTTGGAGAACCAGCCGCGGATCTTGTTGCGGGCGCGCGGCGACTTGACGAAGCCGAGCCAGTCGCGCGAGGGCCCGGCGCCGGTCGCCTTGGAGGTGAAGACCTCGACCAGGTCGCCGTTGTCCAGGGTGGACTCCAGCGGTACGAGACGGCCGTTGACCCGTGCCCCTATGGTGCGGTGGCCGACCTCGGTGTGCACGGCGTAGGCGAAGTCGACGGGGGTGGCGCCGGCCGGGAGCGCTATGACATCGCCCTTGGGCGTGAAGACGAAGACCTCGTTGCGGGAGAGGTCGAAGCGCAGCGACTCCAGGAACTCGCCGGGGTCCTCGGTCTCCTTCTGCCAGTCCAGCAGCTGCCTCAGCCACGCCATGTCGTTGATGGCGTCCTTGTCCTTGGCGGACGTCTTCGGCGCGTCGGTACGGACCTTGGAGGCGCCGGCGACGGCCTCCTGCTTGTACTTCCAGTGCGCGGCGATGCCGTACTCGGCGCGGCGGTGCATGTCGAACGTGCGGATCTGGAGTTCGACCGGCTTGCCGTTCGGGCCGATGACCGTCGTGTGCAGCGACTGGTACATGTTGAACTTGGGCATCGCGATGTAGTCCTTGAACCGGCCGGGGACCGGGTTCCATCGCGCGTGCACGGTGCCGAGGGCGGCGTAGCAGTCGCGGACCGTGTCGACGAGGACGCGGATGCCCACCAGGTCGTAGATCTCCGCGAAGTCACGGCCGCGGACGATCATCTTCTGGTAGACGCTGTAGTAGTGCTTGGGGCGGCCGGTGACGGTCGCCTTGATGCGCGCGGCGCGCAGGTCGGACTGGACCTCGTCGGTGACGACGGCGAGGTACTCGTCGCGCTTGGGGGCGCGCTCGGCGACGAGGCGGACGATCTCGTCGTACATCTTGGGGTAGAGGATCGCGAAGGCGAGGTCCTCCAGCTCCCACTTGATGGTGTTCATGCCCAGGCGGTGGGCGAGCGGCGCGTAGATCTCCAGCGTCTCGCGGGCCTTCTTCTCCTGCTTCTCGCGCTTGAGGTAGCGCATGGTGCGCATGTTGTGCAGGCGGTCGGCGAGCTTGATGACCAGGACGCGGGGGTCCTTGGCCATGGCGACGACCATCTTGCGCACGGTCTCGGCCTGCGCGGCCTCGCCGAACTTGACCTTGTCCAGCTTGGTGACGCCGTCGACGAGCAGGGCGACCACGTCGCCGAAGTCTCGGCGCAGGTCCTCCAGGCCGTACTCGGTGTCCTCGACGGTGTCGTGCAGCAGGCCGGCCATGAGGGTGGCCGGGTCCATGCCCAGTTCGGCGAGGATGGTGGTGACGGCGAGCGGATGCGTGATGTACGGGTCGCCGCTCTTGCGCTTCTGGCCGCGGTGCCAGCGCTCGGCGACCTGGTAGGCGCGCTCGATCTGGCGCAGCGTCGACGTCTCGATCTTGGGGTCGTTGCTGCGCACTATCCGCAGCAGCGGCTCCAGGACCGGGTTGTACGGGTTGGCGCGCTGGACGCCGAGGCGGGCGAGGCGGGCGCGGACGCGGTTGGAGGATCCGGAGCGTGCGCTCGATCCGGTGGCGGACCGCACCGGCGCGGGGGGTTTGGGACGGGCGGCCTCGGCGGTCTTCTCGACGGGCGCGGACTGGGCGTGCTCGACCGTCCCACGGGTGTCGTTCCTGGCGGTCGACACGTTCGGCGCGGGCTTCGCCGTGGACGCCGAGGCGGACTCGGGCTTGGCGGCGGTCAGTGGCTGGGCCTCGTCTGGCAAGAGGACTCCTCGTGCGCGATCCGGGTCCCCCGGTCAGGCTCCGGAAACCCCATGGTAGCGACCCGGGCTCCCGGATCGCCTCCAGCCCGCTGTGCGGGCCCTTCACCCCCTGCGAACACCGGGGACGGGCGCCGGATTCCTCCGGTCCCGTCCCCTGTGTTCCTCCGTGGCGGGTCCAGGGGTCTTCCGACCCCGTCCCGAGCAGGCGGTCAGACCTGCAGCAGCGCCTCCAGCGGGGCTCCGTCCAGAACCGGTTCCAGACGGGCCCGGCCGCCCAGGAAGCCCAGCTCCATCAGGACCGCGACGCCGGCGACCTCGGCGCCCGCGCGGCGGATGAGCTGCAGGGACGCCTCGGCGGTGCCGCCGGTGGCGAGGACGTCGTCGACGACCAGGACCCGGTCGCCGGCGCTCAGGTCCTCGGCGTGCACCTCGATCTCCGCCGAGCCGTACTCCAGGTCGTAGGCCTGGCGGAGGGTGGCTCCGGGGAGCTTGCCCGCCTTGCGCACGGGGATGAAGCCGAGGCCCGCGCGGACGGCGACCGGGGCGCCGAGGATGAAGCCGCGGGCCTCCAGGCCGACGATCTTCGTCGCGCCGGTGCGCTCGGCGGTCTCCGCGAGCGCGTCCGTGAGGGCGGTGAACGCGGCCGGGTCGGCCAGGAGCGGGGTGATGTCCTTGAACATCACGCCCTGCTCCGGGTAGTCCTCCACGTCCCGGATGCGGCTGAGCAGCAGTTCCTGTATGTCGGTCATCGCGGTCACCGGCGCTTCCCGGAGGGACGGCCGCGGCCGCGGCCGCGGGACGCGGGCTGGTTGCGCGGGCCCACCACCGCGGGGGCGGCGTCCTCGGGGTCCTCGTCGTACCCGTCGTCGGTGGGCTCCGCCTCCAGCGGCTCACCCTGGGCGGCGGCCTGCGCCCGCTTGGCCAGGACGCGCTTCTTGAGCGCCTTCATCTGCGGCTCGCGCTCCTTGAGGTCGGCGACGAGCGGCGTGGCGATGAAGATCGAGGAGTACGCGCCGGCCGCGAGGCCGACGAACAGCGACAGCGAGATGTCGTTGAGCATGCCCGCGCCGAGCACGCCGCCGCCGATGAACAGCAGGCCGGCCACCGGCAGCAGGGCGACCACCGTGGTGTTGATGGACCGCATCAGCGTGCCGTTGATGGAGAGGTTGGCGAGGTCGCTGTAGGTCCAGCGGGTCTGCCGGGTGATGTCCTTCGTCTGCTCCTTGAGGCTGTCGAAGACGACGACCGTGTCGTAGAGCGAGTAACCGAGGATGGTCAGCAGACCGATCACCGTGCCGGGGGTGACCTCGAAGCCGACGAGGGCGTAGATGCCGGTGGTGATGGTGATGTCGTGGATCAGCGCGACCAGCGCCGCCACCGCCATCCGCCACTCGAAGGCGATCGCCAGGTAGATCACGACCAGGACCATGAAGATCGCCAGGCCCTCCCAGGCCTTGTTGGCGATCTGCTTGCCCCAGCTGGGGCCGACCAGGTCGGCGTTGATCCGCTCGGGGTTGACCTTCAGGTCCTTGGCCAGCGCGTCCTTGATCTGGTCGGACTTGCCGGTGTCGATGCCCGCGATCTGGATGCGCAGGCTGCCGTCGCCGAGCTTCTGCACGATCGCGTCGTGGCCGGAGGCCTCCGTCGCGTACGTCTCGGCCTGGGAGACCGAGGTGCTCATGTGCTTCGGCGTGGTGAAGACCGCTCCGCCCTGGAACTCGATGCCCATGTTCAGGCCGCGCACCGCCAGACCGAGGATGGCCGTGATGGTGATCAGGATGGAGATGCCGTACCAGATCTTGCGGTTCTTGATGAAGTCGTAGCCGACCTCACCGCGATGCAGTCGGGCGCCGAGGGAACCGAGCTTGGCCATCTCACGCCTCCTTCGGGTCGACGGGGCCGGCGGCCGGGCGGGCGGGACGGCGGGTACGGCGCAGCGGCGGCTTGGCGCCCAGGGCCTTCGGGTCGAGGCCGGAGAACTTGTGGCCGTTCGCGAAGAACTTCCTGCGGGCGAGGATCGTCATCAGCGGCTTGGTGAAGAGGAAGACGACGACCACGTCGAGCAGGGTGGTCAGGCCGAGCGTGAACGCGAAGCCCTGCACCTTGCCGACGGTGACGACGAAGAGCACCGCGGCGGCCAGGAACGACACGAAGTCGGAGACCAGGATGGTCCGCCGGGCGCGCGGCCAGGCGCGCTCCACGGAGGGCCGCAGCGTGCGTCCCTCGCGGACCTCGTCCCGGATGCGTTCGAAGAACACGATGAACGAGTCCGCCGTGATGCCGATGGCGACGATCGCGCCGCACACGGCCGGCAGGTTCAGCGCGAAGCCGATGGCCGGGCCGAGCAGCGACATGATCACGTAGGCGAGGGCGGCCGAGACCAGCAGCGAGGGGACGGCGATGATCGACAGGCCCCGGTAGAAGATCAGCAGGTAGATCACGACCAGGGCGAGGCCGATGGCGCCCGCGATCAGGCCGGCGTGCAGCTGGTCACCGCCGAGCGCGGCGGTCACGGTGGTGACGCTGTCCTCCTTGAAGGTCAGCGGCAGGGCGCCGTAGGACAGCATGTTGGCCAGGCTCTGCGCGGACTTCTGGTCGAAGTTGCCGGAGATCTGGGCGTTGCCGCCGGTGATGGCGTTCTTGACGTAGGGGTCCGAGACCACGTCGCCGTCCAGGACGATGGCGAACTGGTTCTGCGGGGACTGGTTCTGCGCCAGCTTGCCGGTGACGTCGGCGAACTTCTTCGCGCCCTTGCTGGTGAAGTCGAGCTGGACGATCCAGCCGGAGGCGCCCTGCGTGTCGAAGACCGCCTGGCCCTTCTTCACGTCGGTGCCGTCCACCGCGGCGGGGCCGAGGATGTACTTCTGCCACTGGCCGGAGGAGTTCTGGCCGCAGGCGACGGTCGGCACGGTGGGCAGCACGCCCTTGCCGGCGGTGGCGCGGGCGCTCTCCTTGGAGCAGTCGAGCGCGGTGTACTCGGCCTGGAGCTTGGCCGTCGCGTCGTCGGTGGCGCCGCCGCTCGCGGACGGGGAGGGGCTGGCCGAGGTCTTCGGGCTGGCCGAGCCGCCGGAGGACGGGGTGGCGTCGGCCTTCAGACCGTCGGTGACGGCGCGGCCCTGCTTGGTCGCGGTCGCCGACGGGCTCGCCGAGCCGGAGGTCGCCTTGTCGCCGGCCTTGTCCGTGGCCTTGCCGGAGCCGCTGGGGGAAGCGCTCGGCGACGGGCTGGACGTGGCGGCGCCGCCGGAGACCTCGGTGGTGAGGACCGGACGGAAGTACAGCTTCGCGGTGGTGCCGACCTGCTCCCGGGCCTGCTTGGAGTTCGTGCCCTTGGGGATGTTGACGATGATGTTGTCGTTGCCCTGGGTCTGGACCTCGGCCTCCGAGACACCAAGACCATTGACACGGCGTTCCATGATGTTGACGGCCGTGTTCATGTTGGTCTTGTTGATCGCGGATTCCTGACCGCGCTCGGGGACCGCCCGCAGGGTGATGCTCGTACCGCCGGCCAGGTCGATGCCCAGGCGCGGGGTGGTGTTCCCCGAGGCGAACATGCCGGCGGTGAGCGCCACGATGGCGATCAGGATGAGGGCCAGCGAGCGCCCTGGCTTGCTCGGGGCGCTCGCACTCCGGCCCTTCTTAGGTGCTGCCACCTTCTCGTACTCCCTCTCGGGCCGCTCCGCGCCGGATGAGCCGGTGGCGGCCATGACATGGTGTCGGGATCCCGCGCGAAGTGAACACGTGCCAGGGCGCGCGGGCGACTGCCGCGCGCCCTGGGTGGTGACTACTTCGCCTCGGAGTCGCCGTCGGTCTTCTTCGGCTCTGCGTCCGCCTTCGCCTCGGTGGTGGCGTCGGCCGGCTCCTCGGCCGCGTCCTTCTTACCGAGGTCGATGGGCTTGTCGTCGGAGGCGGTGGAAGCGTCGGCGGCGGGCTCGTCGGTCTCGGTGAGGGAGGAGGCGTCGTCGGGAACGAGGTCGGCGTCGGACTTCAGGTCGTGCTCGACGCCGTGGACGATGCGGTTGTACTCGTCGTCGGACAGGACGGTCGCGATCGCGTTCTTGGCGAACAGCAGTTCCACGCCCGGTCCGGCGTCAAGGAGGACCGTGTCGTCGTTGACCTCCTTGACCGTGGCGTACATGCCCCCGATGGTGCGGATTCCGCTGCCGGGCTGCATCTGGGTCCGCATCTCGGCGGCCTGCTGCTGCTTGCGCTTGGCCGACCGGGTCATCAGGAACATGGCCCCGATGAGCACGATGAACGGGAGGAGGGTCACGAGACTCACGGGTCGGAACTTCCTTCACACGACCGCGATGGGGAGCGGCCTGATGGTTGGGGGTATGCGTGCCGTCGACAAGGAGCGGCATCGGCGGAGTCTAAGCGAGTCCGCGCGCAAGGAACAACGCTCAGCATGGCACCTGGGTTCCTGCCCGGGCCAGTGACGTCGCGGTCACGCCCCGAACAGGTCCTGTTGTCCGTTTCCCCCGGCCTGCGAACGGGGCGGGGTGAGCCCGAGGTGTTCCCAGGCGGCGGGGGTGGCCACCCTCCCGCGCGGCGTACGCGCGAGCAGACCCTCCCGGACGAGGAAGGGTTCGGCGACCTCTTCCACGGTCTCACGTTCCTCCCCCACCGCGACAGCGAGCGTCGACAGGCCGACCGGGCCGCCGCCGAACAGCTTCAGCAGCGCCTGGAGCACCGCGCGGTCGAGCCGGTCGAGGCCGCGGGCGTCGACCTCGTAGACGGCGAGGGCCGCGGCGGCGATGTCACGGGTGATCACTCCGTCGGCCTTGACCTGCGCGTAGTCGCGCACCCGGCGCAGCAGACGGTTGGCGATCCGGGGGGTGCCGCGGGAGCGGCCGGCGATCTCGGCGGCGCCGTGGGTGTCGATCTCGACGTCGAGGAGGCTCGCCGAGCGGTGCACCACGCGTTCCAGTTCGGCGGGTTCGTAGAACTCCATGTGCGCGGTGAAGCCGAACCGGTCGCGCAGCGGGGGCGGCAGCAGGCCGGCCCGGGTGGTGGCGCCCACCAGGGTGAAGGGGGGCAGTTCGAGCGGGATGGCGGTGGCGCCGGGGCCCTTGCCGACGATCACGTCGACGCGGAAGTCCTCCATCGCCATGTAGAGCATCTCCTCGGCGGGCCGGGACATGCGGTGGATCTCGTCGAGGAAGAGCACCTCCCCCTCCTGGAGGGAGGAGAGGATGGCCGCGAGGTCGCCGGCGTGCTGGATGGCGGGGCCGGAGGTGATGCGGATGGGGGCGCCCATCTCGGCCGCGATGATCATCGACAGGGTGGTCTTGCCGAGGCCGGGAGCACCGGAGAGCAGCACGTGGTCGGCGGTGGCGCCGCGCGCGCGGGCGGCGCGCAGCACGAGGTCGAGCTGTTCGCGGACCTTCTCCTGGCCGATGAACTCGCCCAGGTCCTTGGGGCGCAGGGCGGCCTCGACGGCCTGGTCCTCGCGGTCGGCGGCGGAGTCCACCAGCCGCTCCTCGGCGGGGCCGACGGGCCGCTCGGCGGCGGGGCTGTCGGTCGTGTCGTCCCAGTTCATGTCTGCTCTGCCTCGGAGTCGTGGGTCAGCGGGCTCGGTTCAGGGTCTGCAGGGCGGCCTTCAGCAGCCGTCCCACCTGGGGCGGCCCCCCGGCGGCCTCGGCCTGCGGCGCCACCGCGGCGACGGCCTCGTCGGCCTCCCGGGTGGCGTAGCCGAGGCCGATGAGCGCCGCGTGCAGCTGGTCGCGCCAGCCCTGGGTGACCGGTGCGCCGACCGCGGGGGCGCCGACCGGTTCGCCCAGCCGGTCCTTGAGCTCCAGCAGCAGTTTCTGGGCGCCCTTCTTGCCGATGCCGGGAACGGCGGTCAGGGCCTTCTCGTCGCCGGTGGCCACCGCGCGGCGCAGGGCGTCGGGGCGGTGCACGGCGAGCATGGCCTGGGCGAGCCGGGGGCCGACGCCGCTCGCGGTCTGCAGCAGCTCGAAGACCTGCCGCTCGTCGTCGTCCGCGAAGCCGTACAGCGTCAGCGAGTCCTCCCTCACGACCAGGGAGGTGGCGAGCTTGGCGGGCCGGCCGACGCGGAGCGCGGAGAGCGTGTCGGGCGTGCAATGCACGGCCATGCCGACGCCGCCGACCTCGATCACCGCGGTGTCGGGGGCGAGTGCGGCGACCGTGCCGCTGACGAAGGCGATCATGCCGTACGGCCTTTCGTTGTCATGGGTGCTCGGGCTGTCGTCGGTGTTCCCGCTCCGGCCGCCGCCGGCGCCTGGGCCGCGTGCCGGGCGACGGCCTGCTGGAGCCGGTTCTGCGCCGGGGCCCGCCAGATGTGGCAGATGGCGAGCGCGAGCGCGTCGGCGGCGTCGGCGGGCTTCGGGGGCGCGGCGAGCCGCAGCAGGCGGGTGACCATGGCGCCCACCTGGGCCTTGTCCGCGCGGCCGCTGCCGGTGACGGCGGCCTTGACCTCGCTGGGGGTGTGCAGGGCGACGGGGATGCCCCGGCGCGAGGCGCACAGGATGGCGACGGCGCTGGCCTGTGCGGTGCCCATCACCGTGCGGACGTTGTGCTGGCTGAAGACCCGCTCCACGGCGACGTACTCCGGCCGGTGTTCGTCGAGCCACCGCTCTATGCCCTGCTCGACGGCGACGAGGCGCTGGCCGAGGTCGGCGTCCGCGGGTGTGCGGACGACACCGACACCGATCATGGTCAGCGGCCGGCCGGCGACGCCCTCCACGACGCCGACGCCGCACCGGGTCAGCCCCGGGTCCACCCCCAGTACGCGCACGCGCTTCCCCTTCGATCGCCTGTTTGTGCAGGCTATCGGGTGCCACCGACAACGGCGGCGGGGCGGGGGGCGGGGGCCCCCCGCCCCCCCCCCCCCCCCCCGCGCCCCCCCCCCGGGGGACACCCCCCCCCCCCCCCCCGGCGCGCGGACCGCCCACGTGGGGCCAACCGTGTTCCCCGC
>NZ_JBIBUK010000025.1:27417-124539 GCF_043079345.1 Streptomyces sp. NPDC015220
CGCCCCCCCCCCCCCCCCCGCCCCCGCCGCCCCCCGTCGCGGGGTTTTCGGGGGGGGGGGGGGGGCCCCCCCCCCCGGGGGGGGGGGGGGGGGGGGGGGCCCCCCCCCCCCCCCGCCGATCGCCGTGCGCGCGCAGCGCTTACGCCTCGACCTTCTCCATGACGTCGTCGCTGACGTCGAAGTTCGCGAAGACGTTCTGCACGTCGTCGCTGTCCTCGAGCGCGTCGATCAGCTTGAAGATCTTCCTGGCGCCTTCCTCGTCCAGCTCGACCTGCATGGTCGGGACGAAGTTGGCGTCGGCGGAGTCGTAGTCGATGCCGGCGTCCTGGAGGGCGGTGCGGACCGCGACCAGGTCGGTGGCCTCGCTGAGCACCTCGAAGTTCTCGCCGAGGTCGTTGACCTCCTCGGCGCCGGCGTCCAGGACGGCGGCCAGGACGTCGTCCTCGGCCAGCTCGCCCTTGGGGACGATCACGACGCCCTTGCGGTTGAAGAGGTACGACACCGAGCCCGGGTCGGCCATGGAGCCGCCGTTGCGGGTCATGGCGACGCGGACGTCGGAGGCGGCGCGGTTGCGGTTGTCGGTGAGGCACTCGATGAGCACCGCGACGCCGTTCGGCCCGTAACCCTCGTACATGATGGTCTCGTAGTCGGCGCCGCCGGCCTCCAGGCCGCCGCCGCGCTTGATGGCCGAGTCGATGTTCTTGTTGGGCACCGACTGCTTCTTGGCCTTCTGCACCGCGTCGTAGAGCGTCGGGTTGCCGTCCAGGTCGACGCCGCCCATGCGAGCCGCGACCTCGATGTTCTTGATCAGCTTCGCGAAGAGCTTGCCGCGCTTGGCATCGATGACGGCCTTCTTGTGCTTCGTCGTGGCCCATTTAGAGTGGCCGGACATCTGCCTGTCTCCTTCGCGTAAACCCATCCTGTACGAACGCCCCCGGGCCGAAAGCAGCCGGGAGGTACCCCCGGAGATCCTACAAGGACTCCGCCGCCCGGTTCGCGCGCACCATGTCGACGAACAGGGAGTGAACACGGTGGTCCCCGGTCAGTTCCGGGTGGAACGACGTGGCCAGCGCGTTGCCCTGGCGGACCGCGACGATGTGGCCGTCGTGCTCGGCGAGCACCTCGACCCCGGCGCCGACGGACTCCACCCAGGGGGCGCGGATGAAGACGCCCTCCACAGGATGGCCCGGAACGCCCGCCACGTCCACGGCGGCCTCGAAGGACTCGTTCTGCCGGCCGAAGGCGTTGCGGCGCACGATCATGTCGATGCCGCCGATGGTCTCCTGGCCCGAGCGCGGGTCGAGGATCTTGTCGGCGAGCATGATCATGCCCGCGCAGGTGCCGTAGACGGGCATGCCGTCCCGCACACGGGCGCGCAGGGGGTCCATCACGCCGAAGAGGACGGCGAGCTTGGAGATGGTGGTGGACTCGCCGCCGGGCAGGACGATGCCGTCGACCTCGGCGAGTTCCTCGGGGCGCCGCACCGGCCTGGCCACGGCGTCGGCCGCGGCCAGGGCGATGAGGTGCTCCCGTACGTCGCCCTGGAGGGCCAGGACGCCGATGACAGGGGCTTCGTTGCTCATGAGGGCGATTACCAGCCGCGGTTGGCGTAGCGCTCGGTCTCGGGGAGGGTGTCGCAGTTGATGCCGACCATGGCCTCGCCGAGGTTGCGGGACGCTTCCGCGATGATCTTCGGGTCGTCGTAGAAGGTGGTCGCCTTGACGATGGCGGCGGCGCGCTTGGCCGGGTCGCCGGACTTGAAGATGCCGGAGCCGACGAAGACGCCCTCGGCGCCGAGCTGGCGCATCAGCGCGGCGTCGGCCGGGGTGGCCACACCGCCGGCCGAGAACAGGACCACCGGGAGCTTGCCGAGCTCGGCGACCTCCTTCACCAGCTCGTACGGGGCGCGCAGCTCCTTGGCGGCGGCGTACAGCTCGTGGTTGTCGAAGCCGCGCAGCTTGGCGATCTCGTTCTTGATCTGGCGCAGGTGGCGCACGGCCTCGACGACGTTGCCGGTGCCGGCCTCGCCCTTGGAGCGGATCATCGCGGCGCCCTCGGCGATGCGGCGCAGGGCCTCGCCGAGGTTGGTGGCGCCGCAGACGAAGGGGGTGGTGAAGGCCCACTTGTCGGAGTGGTTGACCTCGTCGGCCGGGGTGAGCACCTCGGACTCGTCGATGTAGTCGACGCCGAGCGACTGCAGGACCTGGGCCTCGACGAAGTGACCGATGCGGGACTTGGCCATGACCGGGATGGAGACGGCGTCGATGATGCCCTCGATCATGTCCGGGTCGGACATGCGGGCCACGCCGCCGTCCTTGCGGATGTCGGCGGGGACCCTCTCCAGGGCCATGACGGCGACGGCGCCCGCGTCCTCGGCGATCTTCGCCTGCTCCGGCGTGACGACGTCCATGATCACGCCGCCCTTGAGCTGCTCGGCCATGCCGCGCTTCACCCGGGCGGTGCCGGTCTCGGGGGTCTGGGCGGACTCGGAAAGCGTGGTGGACACGGGTGACCTCACTCGATGGAAAAGAGGCGGTTGATGCAGGACGAGGAAACGCGAATGGACCAGTCCACGGCAAGGGCCAATGGCCACCCGGTGGATCCTTTTCCGTCGCCCCTCCCTCTCCTCCCGGCTCTCCTCCCCCGCCTCCGTCCGCCGTCCGCCGTCCGCCGTCCTCGCCCGTGCCCTCGCCCGCGCGCCGGAACCGGTCCGGCACCGGTGCGCCGCCGACCGGCGCCGGACGGGCCCGGCGTCACGGGTTCCGGGACCCCCGTGCGGCGCGGACCGGGCCGCGGTGCGCGGCGTGCGAGGCGTCCGCGGCGAGGAACAGCCGGCGCGCGGTCGGCGTGGTGTGGCCGCGCAGCCGCGTTTCCACGGCTCCCGCGGCACCACGGCGATGTCCGCTGCCCCGGCGACGGTGCGGACCACGTCGCCCGCGCGGCCGGGCACGGGCCGCGAGCCGCGAGCCGCGTCCGGTGGCGGGGGCCGGCTGCCCGCGCACCGAGTCGACGGCGCCGAGCGGCGCACGTTCGCGGCGGCCCGCGGGCGGGGCCCCGGCCGTGCTCCCCCGGGGGCGCACTGCCCGCGAGGGCGCACCCGAGATCCGGCCGGATTCGGACGCGGGACCCTAGCCCCGGTCCACCAGGGCCGTCGGCGGCTCGTCGTCCATCTCGAAGGCCATGGGGAACGGGGCATGGCCGGCCAGCCGGAACCAGCGCACCTTGCGGTGCTCGCGCAGTCTGCGGACCGCGCCCACGGCGTCGTTGTGGAAGCGTCGGGCCATCGGCACCCGCCGCACGGCCTCGGTCAGCTCGCGCGCCGCCGCCTCTCCCCCGGGCGCCTCGCGGACCGCCTCCACCTGCTGCGCCTCGGCGAACACCGCCCGCAACGCCTGGCTCAGCTCGCTCTCGGCGACCTCGCGCTGGTCCTCCTCGGACTGCCGGGCGGCGTGCGCGGCCTCGTACAGCACGATCGAGGCGGCCGGGTCGAGCACCCCGGAGGTGGCCAGTTCCTGGGCCACGGAGGCGCGGCGCAGCAGCTGGGCGTCGAGCGCGGCGCGGGCGGCGTCGATCCGGGCGTGCAGCCGGTCCAGCCGTCCCGCCGTCCAGCTCAGGTACAGGCCGACGGCGACGAGCGCGACGAGGATCCAGATGAGCGTTGCGATCACGGGCGGCAAGGCTACCGGGGCGGCTCGGGGCGCCGGCCCCCAGGCGGCCCGCCGGGGTCAGTCGCGGGCCAGTCCCAGGCGCGCCCGCAGGCCGGTGGCACGGTCGTCGGCGGCGACGGCCGCCGCTCCGGCCGTCACGGTCTCGTACACGGACAGGATGTCCGCGCCGACGGTCGACCAGTCGAAGCGGCGCACGTGGGCGCTGCCGCGCCGACGCAGTTCGGTGCGGCGGGCGGGGTCGGCGAGCAGGCGCACGGCCGCGTCGGCGAGCGCGTCCGCGTCCTCGTTGGCGAACAGTTCGCCCGCCTTGCCCTGGTCGAGCACCTGCGCGAAGGCGTCCAGGTCGGAGGCGAGCACCGGAGCGCCGGCGGACATGGCCTCGACCAGGATGATGCCGAAGCTCTCGCCGCCGGTGTTCGGCGCCACGTAGAGGTCCACGCTGCGCAGGAAGCGCGCCTTGTCCTCGTCGCTGATCATGCCGAGGAACTCCACCCGCGAGCGCAGCTCCTTCGGCAGGCTCGCCACGGCCTCCTCCTCGTCGCCGCGGCCGGCGACCAGCAGCCGGGCCCGCGGGCGGGCGGCGAGGATCTTCGGCAGGGCTCCCATGAGCACCGGCAGGCCCTTGCGGGGCTCGTCGATGCGTCCCATGAAGCCGATCGTCTCGCCCTGCCACTCGGGCCGGGGCTCGGCCCGGGCGAAGAAGTCGACGTCCACGCCGTTGGGGATGACCACCGCGTCGCCGCCCAGGTGTTCGACGAGGGTGCGCCGGGCGTACTCGCTGACCGCGATCCGGGCGCTGATCTTCTCCAGGGCCGCCTGGAGGATGGCGTACGCGGCGACCATCGCCCGGGAGCGCGGGTTGGAGGTGTGGAAGGTGGCGACGATCGGGCCCTGTGCCGCCCAGCAGGCGAGCAGGCCCAGCGACGGCGAGGTCGGCTCGTGGATGTGGATCACGTCGAACCCGCCCTCGTGCAGCCAGCGCCGCACCCGGGCCGCCGACAGGAAGCCGAAGTTCAGCCGGGCCACCGAGCCGTTGTACGGGACCGGGACCGCGCGGCCGGCCGAGACGACGTACGGCGGCAGCGGGGTGTCGTCGTCGGCGGGGGCGAGGACGGACACCTCGTGGCCCAGGCCGGTGAAGTACTCCGCCAGGTCTCGGATGTGGAACTGGACGCCCCCGGGGACGTCCCAGGAGTAGGGGCAGACGATGCCGATCCTCACGCGGGCTCCTCGTCCCCGGGCCGGGGCTCCAGGTCCTCCAGCCACAGCCGCTGGAGCATGTGCCAGTCCTCCGGGTGGTCGGCGATCCCCGTGGCGAAGGCGTCGGCCAGCGCCTGTGTCATCACGGAGGTCCGCTCCACCTTCGTACCGGTCTCGGGCACCTCGACCGGGGCGTGGACGCGGCCCTGCATGACGGGCGAGTCGTCGTACCAGAGGGTGACGGGGAGCAGCAGGGCGCCGGTCTGCTGGGCGAGCAGGGCGGGGCCGGCCGGCATGCGCGCCGTCGCGCCGAAGAACTCCACCTCGACGCCGGAGGCGGACAGGTCGCGGTCGGCGACCAGGCAGACCAGGCCGCCCTCGCGCAGCCGCCGGGCCAGCGTGCCGAAGGCGGAGCCGCCGCTGTGCGGCAGGACCTCCATGCCCAGGCCCTGGCGGTAGGCGACGAACCGGTCGTAGAGCGTCTCCGGCTTCAAGCGCTCGGCGACCGTGGTGAACGGCGTCCGGAGCTCGGTGGTGACCCAGGCGCCGGCCAGGTCCCAGTTGGCGAGGTGGGGCAGGGCGAGGACGACGCCCCGGTCGGAGGCGAGGCCGTCGGTCAGGTGGTGCACGTCCTTGGGGGTGAAGCCGGCGCGGACCCGCTCGGGGCTCCAGGCGGGGAGCCGGAAGGACTCCATCCAGTAGCGCAGGTAGGACCGCATGCCCGCGCGGGACAGCTCGGCCAGCCGCTCGGGGGACGCGTCGGGCACCACGCGCGCGTAGTTGCGCTCCAGCCGCCGCACGCCCTTGCCGCGCCGCTGCCAGGCGAGGTCGGCGATGGTGCGGCCGAGGCGCACGGCGGCGGGCTCGGGGAGTTTCCTGACCGTGCTCCAGGCCAGCCCGTAGAGGGCGTCGGTGAGACGCTCCTGGGCGCTCACGTCGCCGCCCCGCTCCCCTGGTTCTCCTGCCGGGCGGCCTCCGCCTCCGCCTCCGCCGATTCGCGGCGCACGGTGACGACGCGCTGGACGAGCGTGACCAGGCTGCCGACGGCGACGATCCACAGGGCGACCGGCAGCAGGTACTGGATACCTGGCACACCGAACTTGTGCAGGCCCGCGAACCCGGCCGCGACCAGCGAGATCACCAGTCGCTCGGCGCGTTCGACCAGCCCGTTGACGGCGACCGGCAGCCCGATCGACTCGCCGCGCGCCTTGGTGTACGACACCACCTGGCCGCTGGCCAGACAGAAGATCGACACGGCGCACAGCAGGTTGTCGTCGCCGTTGCCCGCGTACCACAGGGCGAAGCCGCCGAAGATGGCGCCGTCGGCCACCCGGTCGAGGGTGGAGTCCAGGAAGGCGCCCCAGCGGCTGGAGCGGCCGAGCTGGCGGGCCATGTTGCCGTCGACGAGGTCGGAGAACACGAACAGCGTGATCACGACCGTGCCCCAGAAGAACTCTCCCCGGGGGTAGAAGACCAGTGCGCCCGCGACCACTCCGGCGGTGCCGATGAGCGTGACCGTGTCGGGACTCACGCCCCGGCGGATGAGAAACGCGGCGAACGGTGTGAGGACACGCGTGAAGAATGCACGCGCGTACTTGTTCAGCATGGCCTTCCCGACGGTCGGTGTCGCCGGGCGGCCCCTGGTGGTCCCCGGCTGGCCCATCGTAGCCACGCGTGCGCGTGCGCGACGTCCGGGCACCCGCGGCCCGGGCCGGCGGCAGCGGCTCCGGGCGTCCTCGGCACTCGTTCCCGCCGGGCCGCGGCGCCCGCCGGGAGGGTCGGCGCCGGCCGCCGGCCGGCGCCGCGGGCGGCGTCGGGCGACGGTGCGCGGACGCGGTCGGTGAACGGGGCCGGACGCCCCGGGGTCCTTCGTATGGACGCATCGTGACGGGAGTGGAAAGCTCGAAGGACCGCGGGCGTCGCAGGAGCCGCCAGTGCACGCGGTGCCGCGTGTCCGCGCCCACAGCGACCTCACCGTCAACGGGAGGCAGGACCATGGGCGACAAGGCGCACACACACCCCGGAGCCGCCGGCAGGGCAGTGGCGGCCGACCATCCCGCGTCCATACGGAATGTGGTGCTGGTCGGCCACTCCGGATCGGGCAAGACGACCTTGGTGGAGGCTCTCGCGCTGACCGCGGGAGCGGTGAACCGGGCGGGCCGCGTGGAGGACGGCGGCTGCGTCTCCGACTACGACGAGATCGAGCACCGACAGCAGCGCTCGGTGCAGCTCTCCCTGGTGCCCGTCGAGTGGGAGGGCATCAAGATCAACTTGCTGGACACCCCCGGCTACGCGGACTTCGTCGGGGAGCTCAGGGCCGGTCTGCGGGCGGCGGACGCGGCCCTCTTCGTCGTCTCGGCCTCCGACGGCGTGGACGGCTCGACCCGCATGGTGTGGGAGGAGTGCGCCGCCGTCGGCATGCCGCGGGCCATCGTGATCACCCACCTGGAGTCCGCGCGCGCGGACTACGAGGAGATGACACGGGTGTGCGCCGAGGCGTTCGGCGCGGACGACCCCGACGCGGTGCTGCCGCTCTACCTGCCCCTGCACGGCCCCGAGGGCCCCGACGGGCACGCGCCCGTGACCGGTCTGGTCGGACTGCTGACACGGAAGCTGTTCGACTACTCGACCGGCGAGCGCAAGGAGTCCGAGCCGGGCGAGGACGAGCTGCCGGAGATGGAGGAGGCGCGCAACCGGCTGATCGAGGGGATCATCGCCGAGAGCGAGGACGAGACGCTCATGGACCACTATCTCGGCGGTGAGCAGGTGGACCTCGACACGCTCGTCGGCGACCTGGAGCGGGCCGTCGCGCGCGGCTCCTTCTTCCCGGTGCTGGCCGCCGCCCCGGCGGCCGACGGCGCGAGGCAGGGCATCGGCACGGTCGAGTTGCTCGACCTGGTCGTCCGCGGCTTCCCGACCCCCCTGGAGCGGGAGACGCCCGGCGTCACCACGGTCGACGGCAAGCCGCGCGGGCTCACGGCGTGCGACCCGGACGGGCCGCTGGTCGCCGAGGTCGTCAAGACCTCCTCCGACCCCTACGTCGGCCGGGTCTCCCTGGTCCGGGTGTTCTCCGGCGCCCTGCGCCCCGACGAGACGGTGCACGTCTCCGGGCACGGACTGACCGACCGCGGCCACGAGGACCACGACGTCGACGAGCGCGTCGGCGCGCTGTCCACCCCGTTCGGCAAGCAGCAGCGCCCGGTGACGCACGCCGTCGCCGGCGATCTGGTCTCCGTGGCCAAGCTCACCCGTGCCGAGACCGGCGACACGCTCTCCGCCAAGGACGACCCGCTGCTGATGGCCCCGTGGGAGATGCCCGACCCGCTGCTGCCGCTGGCCATCCAGGCGCACAGCAAGGCGGACGAGGACAAGCTGTCCCAGGGCCTGTCCCGGCTGGTCGCGGAGGACCCGACGATGCGGCTGGAGCAGAACCAGGACACCCACCAGGTGGTGCTGTGGTGCCTGGGCGAGGCCCACGCCGACGTCGCACTGGAGCGGCTGCGCAGCCGGTACGGCGTCCAGGTCGACGTGGTGCCGCACCTGGTCCCCCTGCGGGAGACGTTCGCCGACAAATCGGCGGGGCGCGGCCGGCACGTCAAGCAGTCCGGCGGGCACGGGCAGTACGCCATCTGCGAGATCGAGGTGGAGCCGCTGCCGGGCGGCTCGGGCATCGAGTTCGTCGACAAGGTGGTCGGCGGAGCGGTGCCCCGGCAGTTCATCCCCTCGGTGGAGAAGGGCGTACGGGCCCAGGCCGCCAGGGGAGTCGCCGCCGGCCACCCGCTGATCGACGTGCGGATCACGCTCCTGGACGGCAAGGCGCACTCGGTGGACTCCTCCGACGCCGCGTTCCAGACGGCGGGCGCGCTGGCGCTGCGGGAGGCCGCGGCCGACGCGAGGATCCACCTGCTGGAACCGGTGGCCGAGGTGACCGTGCTGGTCGGCGACGACTACGTGGGCGCCGTGATGAGCGATCTGTCCGGGCGGCGCGGCCGGGTGGTGGGCACCGAGCAGGTGGCCGGCGGCCGCACGCTGGTCCGGGCCGAGGTGCCCGAGATCGAGATCGGCCGGTACGCGGTGGACCTGCGGTCCCTGTCGCACGGCACCGCCCGCTTCGACCGCCGCTACGTCCGGCACGAGCCGATGCCGCCGCAGGTCGCCGACCGGGTCCGGCAACAGGAGCGCGAGGCGTCGTAGTTGACGCGCCCGGCGCACAACAGGGCGGTCACGCAAGGGCGCGGAACACCTCGCTCCGAAAAGGTGGGCGGCTTCGGCCGTCCACCTCCGCACGTCGGCGGCGGCGGATACGCTGATGACCTGATCAACAGGTGTGCGGGGCAGGGAAGTCGGGAAGGCCGCAGGAGCAGAGGCGGCGGCAGTGGGGGCGGCAGTGACGGACGGATTCGATTTCAGTCCAGGGGCGCAGGTGCCCCTGTCGGGCTCGGCGGGACAGACGGCGGCGACGAACGCGCTGGCCGCGGCCGCCTACCGGGACGATGAAGTGACCAAGATCAAGGACGCCGACAACGAGTGGCACCAGTCCACCGTCACGTCACCGCGCCCGTGGGCGAAGATCTTCCGCCCCAAGTTCGGTGAGGCGTACGCCCGCGCGGTGATCGACCGCATGCTGGGCGCCGGACGCAAGCCGCTCATCCAGTCCTTCGGACTGGAGCCCCAGGTCGTCGTGGAGCACTGCCTGGCGGCCCACCGCATCCGCCGGGAACGCGACAACTGGCTCAGCGCCGTCACGGTGCTGTGCGGGGTGCTCTTCCTGCCCGGCCTGCTGGTGTGGCTGCTGGTGTTCACGCTGCGCACCACCGTGAGCAAGCGTGAGGACAAGCGGGCCGGCGCCATGGGCACGGCCCTGCTGGTCGCCATGGCCGCGCTCGCCGTGCTCTTCCTGGTCAAGATGCCGTTCCACGGCTTCTGGGCGTGGTACTCGCGGGCCGCGATCGTCATGCCGGTGATCGGCTGGTTCTGGGCCAAGCAGATCTGCGAGCGCACCGCGCGGGACCTCAGGGAACGCTGGGAGGGCCTGCTGTCCGGCGGCGGCGTCGGGGCGAAGATCCCCGAGGCGGTGCCCGGCAACCCCGGTGACGCGGCCGAGCAGGTCCGCAAGGAACTCGCCCGGCTCGGCGCCGAGCAGCGATCCAACTCGGTCTTCTACGCCGGGCCCAAGGGCATACTCGGCATGGGCACCCGGTGGGGCAGCTGGCAACTGGCCGAGGATCTGGTCTCGGACACACCGGGCAAGGACTTCCATCCGTTCCGCAGCTGGGACGTGATCACCGCGATCCAGGGCGGGCTGGCGATGCTGGAGCGCACGCCCATCAACACCGGGGGCTTCCCCAAGCCGTCGATCACGCACTGGATCGTCACGCCGATCGGGGAGAACGCCAAGGAGGTCTCCCGGCCCTCCGGCACCGACGTGGACGCGTACACGGTCAAGACGCACGCCATACAGGACATCTGCAACAAGCAGCAGTTCGGCAGCGGCGACCGGCACTACCTCGGCGTGCAGTGGACCCTGTGGGACGGCCACCTGGTGATCACCATGCTCATCACGGTGACGGTGCTGCACGACACACTGCGCATCGAGGTCACCGGTCACGCCCTGGGCCCGGTCAACCCCCTGTTCAACGAGAAGCCCGCGGCCAAGGAGAAGGAGGTGCAGAAGGCGTTCAGGTTCTGGGAGACCCGCAAGGTGAAGCTGCCCCTGATCGACCCCGACGAGGTGGTGCGGCTGGCCGCTCGCGCACCCCTGACCTGGTATCCGCCGCTGCTGAACTGGCTCGGCGGCAGCCTCGGCCTGCCCGAGCCGTTCGGCCTCAGGCACTCCTGGGCCGACCAGCCCTGGCGGCACCGCTTCATGGCCGACGACGCGCTGCGCGCCGCCACGCCGGTGCTGCGGGTGGTGCACGCGGCGGCGCTGAAGACGCTCAAGGAGAACGGCGTGAACGTGGAGAAGTTCGGCGCCCGCTCGGCGGGCCTGAGCGGCGGGGTGCAGGAAGTGACGCCGAAGAAGGCCGACGTCTACGACGCGTGAAGCGGCGCGCCCGGCCGTGCCGTCACGCCGGCCAGGCCTCCGCGAGCATCTTCCGGGTGTCGGCCAGCAGCTGGGGCAGCACCCGGGTGTGGCCGACCACCGGCATGAAGTTCGTGTCGCCGCCCCAGCGGGGCACGATGTGCTGGTGCAGGTGGGCGGCGATGCCCGCGCCCGCGACCGAGCCCTGGTTCATGCCGATGTTGAAGCCCTGCGCGCCGGAGGCCGCGCGCAGCGCCCGCATGGCCTGCTTGGTCAGCTCCCCCAGCTCGGCGGTCTCCGCGGCGGTGAGGTCGGTGTAGTCGGCGACGTGCCGGTACGGCACGGTCATCAGGTGGCCGCCGTTGTACGGGTAGAGGTTGAGCACCGCGTACACCTGCTCGCCCCGCTTGACGATCAGGCCGTCCTCGTCCGACTTGGCCGGGATCGCGCAGAAGGGGCAGCCGTCGCCGGCCCCTGGGCCGGTCGGCTTGTTCTCGCCCTGGATGTAGGCCATCCGATGGGGCGTCCACAGGCGCTGGAACGCGTCCTGCGTCCCCACTCCGATCTGCTGCTCCGGCTCACTCGTCATGCCAGTCAGCATATGGCTTCGGGCCCGGGCACAGGGCAGGGCCCCCGGTGCCCGAAGATCACCGGGGGCCCTGCCCGCTGCCGTACGGCCGCCGTGGGAGCTCAGACCTGCGTGCGCTCCTCGACGACCTTCGCGATCTTCGCGATGGCCTCGTCGAACGGGATGCCGTTCTCCTGGGAGCCGTCGCGGTAGCGGAAGGAGACGGCGTTGTTCGCCATGTCCTCGTCGCCGGCGATGACCATGAAGGGCACCTTCTGCTTCTGCGCGTTGCGGATCTTCTTCTGCATCCGGTCGGAGGAGGAGTCGACCTCCACCCGCAGGCGCTGCTTCTTCGCCTCGGCGGCGAACTTCTGGAGGTACTCCACGTGCGCGTCGCCGATCGGGATGCCGATCGCCTGGACCGGGGCCAGCCACGCCGGGAACGCGCCCGCGTAGTGCTCCAGCAGCACGGCGAAGAACCGCTCGATGGAGCCGAACAGCGCACGGTGGATCATGACCGGCCGCTGCTTGGAGCCGTCGGCGGCGGTGTACTCCAGGTTGAAGCGCTCCGGCAGGTTGAAGTCGAGCTGGACCGTCGACATCTGCCAGGTGCGGCCGATCGCGTCCTTGACCTGCACGGAGATCTTCGGGCCGTAGAAGGCCGCGCCGCCCGGGTCCGGGACGAGCTCCAGGCCCTGCTTCTCGCCGACCTGGCGCAGGGTCTCGGTGGCCTCCTCCCAGACCTCGTCGGAGCCGACGAACTTCTCCGGGTCCTTGGTGGACAGCTCCAGGTAGAAGTCGGTCAGGCCGTAGTCGCGCAGCAGGTTCAGGACGAAGGTGAGCGTCTTGTCGAGCTCCTCGGCCATCTGCTCGCGGGTGCAGTAGATGTGCGCGTCGTCCTGCGTGAAGCCGCGCGAGCGGGTCAGGCCGTGCACGACGCCCGACTTCTCGTACCGGTACACGGTCCCGAACTCGAACAGGCGCAGCGGCAGTTCGCGGTAGGACCGGCCGCGCGCGTCGAAGATCAGGTTGTGCATCGGGCAGTTCATGGGCTTGAGGTAGTAGTCCACGCCCTCGTCGAGCTGCATGGGCGGGTACATGCCGTCGGCGTACCAGTCCAGGTGGCCCGAGGTCTCGAAGAGCTTCCCCTTGGTGGCGTGCGGGGTGTAGACGAACTCGTAGCCCTCCTCCTCGTGGCGGCGGCGCGAGTAGTCCTCCATGACCCGGCGGACGATGCCGCCCTTGGGGTGGAAGACGGCGAGGCCGGAGCCGATCTGGTCGGAGATGGAGAACAGGTCCAGCTCGTTGCCCAGCTTGCGGTGGTCGCGCTTCTCCGCCTCGGCGAGGAAGTCGAGGTACTGCTTCAGCTCGTCCTTGGAGGGCCAGGCGGTGCCGTAGATGCGCTGGAGCATCGGGTTCTTCTCGCTGCCGCGCCAGTAGGCGGCCGCGTTGCGCATCAGCTTGAACGCCGGGATGAGGCGGGTCGAGGGCAGGTGGGGACCGCGGCAGAGGTCCTTCCAGCACAGCTCGCCGGTCTTGGCGTCCAGGTTGTCGTAGATCGTCAGCTCGCCGGCGCCGACCTCGACGTCCGCGCCGTCGTCGTGCGACGCGGAGCCCTTGAGGCCGATCAGTTCCAGCTTGTAGGGCTCGTCGGCCAGTTCCTCGCGGGCCTGCTCGTCGGTGACCACCCGGCGGGAGAACTTCTGCCCCCGCTTCTGGATCTCCTGCATCTTCTTCTCGATGGCCTTGAGGTCATCGGGGTGGAAGGGCCTGTCGACGTCGAAGTCGTAGTAGAAGCCGTCCCTGACCGGCGGGCCGATGCCCAGCTTGGCCTCGGGGAACAGCTCCTGCACGGCCTGCGCCATCACGTGCGCGGTGGAGTGGCGCAGGATGTTCAGGCCGTCCTCGGAGGTGATCTCGACACCTTCGACGATCTCGCCGTCCCGGACCTCGTGGGCGAGGTCCTTGAGCTCGCCGCCGACGCGCGCGGCGACGATCGAGCGCTCGCCGGCGAAGAGGTCGGCGGCCGTAGTGCCCGTCGTCACCGTGCGCTCTTCCCGCTCGGAATCGCGTTGGATGATCACACGGACGTCTGACACCGGTCTCTCCTGACTGCAGGTGGGCTGCGGCGCCATACCGGGAGCGCGCGCATGACGGGATCGTACCGACCTCGGCCCGCCGACCGCGAAACGGTTACCGTCGGTCCTCCCCCGGACACTCCCGGCCGAAGAAGTCCGGGTCTCCCGGCTCCTCCCGCAGCCACTTCATCAGACGGTCCCGTTCCTCGTCGTCCACCCGCACGGGTGCGACCTCGCAGGCTCCCGTCAGCCGGCGGAAACCGCCGCGGCTCTCCAGCCGGCCGAGCACCCGCACCGGCAGGCCGACGAGGTGGGCGTGCCCCGCGGTCCGGTAGTCCTCCTCGTCCAGGGCCACGCGGACGTACGGCACCTCGGCGCCCGAGATCACCCGCAGCCGCACCGTGCCCTCGCCGTGCGGCTGCGCCCTGCGCATACGGACCACGGCGCCGGTGATCCGCGCGGGCACGGACGGCTCGGCGCGCAGGTAGCGGGCGCCCGCCTCGCGCAGCACCGGCAGGTCGCCGGGCGAGAACTCGACGGCCCCGGCGGCGCAGTCGGCGGGGACACCGGCGGCGGGCGCCCAGTCGACCGCGATCCGGGCGCCCTCGGTGCCGCGCACGAGTGCCACCAGGGCCTCGGTGAGCTCCCGGCTGGCGCCGGCCCGGACGGCGCCGTCGAAGGCGTCCATGGCGCCGGTGGCCCGCCGGTAGTCGACGGCCTCGCGCACGGCGTACAGGGACTGGTGGAGGCGTACGGCGAGCGGCCGGCCGGAGGCGACCGGCACGAGGGCGCTCAGGCCGCACCCGCCGGCGGCGGAGCCGACCAGGACGTGCTCCAGAAAGGCGGCGGCCGAGCGCCGGTGCCGGGCGCCGTGGTAGCCGGCCCGCGCGCGGGTGGCGAGCGCGGCGGCGAGCAGCGTCTGCCGGGCGGCGGAGCGCAGCCGCTCCTCGGCCGTCCAGGACCCGGTGCCGGCCGGCCCGCCCGGCACGTCCCGCCACCAGTGGATCTCGTCGCTGGGCACGGCGAGCGCGACCAGCACTTCGCGGGCGGCGGACGTGCCACTGCGGGCGAGGGCGTCGAGCGCCTCGCCGAGCAGGTCGTCGCTGTCGGGGAAGGCGCGGCTCTCGGGTACCAGCAGGCTGGTCGCGGGGCCTGCGGGGCCGGGCGGGGTCCAGCGGCCGTAGCGCCCCGCCGCGCCGCCTCGGCGCTGCCAGCCGTGCCGGCGCAGCAGGGCGCCGAGCACGGCCGGGTCGACGTCGGCGGGGAGCGGCGGGCGGCTCCAGGGGACGTCGACGGGGTGCGGCCGGACCTGCCGGAGCGGTTCGCCGAGGGGGCGGTGGGCCGGTTCGCCGAGGGGGCGGTGCGTCATGGTCTGCCTCCCGTCCCGACCCGCGTCATGATCTCGCACAGGGCCCGGTCGTCGAAGATGCGCGAGGTCGGTATCCGCACGGTGGTGCGGTGCCGGCCGGTGATCGGGTGGCCGGCGAGGTTGATCCAGTAGCAGCAGTGCCTGAGGTCGAGCCGGTCGTGTCCGGCCCGCAGCCACTGCTCCTGGGAGCGGGGCACGATCATCACGACGAGGATCCTGTGCACCGAGACCGGGGTGCGGGCGAGCTTCGCCAGGTGGGCGTTGTCGAGGGTGAAGGAGAAGAACCGGCCCGGCGGGTCGGGCGGTATCTGGTAGGTGCACTTCAGCTGCACCTTGATGGTCACCTCGTCGTCGACCGTGTGCCCGGGCGCGCTGTGGCTGACGTGCCAGTCGATGCCGTTGTCCGGAAAGGGCTGGGACAGCGAGCAGCCCGCCGCCGCCGCGACCGCGTGCAGATAGCCCACCTGCAGTGTCTCCATGCAGGCGGTGACGGCGAGGGTGCCGCGCGGGGGGCCCGCACGCTCGGGCAGCAGCCCGCCCCGCTCGGGCTGCGCAACCGCCATGGCCAACAGCTCCCCACACCGAGTGACTTGCCGGGAGATTCCCGCCGCGGGCCGGTGAACTGCAAAGACCCGTACTCCTGTTGTCTCCTTCCGGCGTACGGCGCAAACAGCCCGGGTATCACCGAATCGGGCAGGGACGGCGCGTCAGGTGCCCTGGGCGAACGAGGAGTTGTGGTCGACATGACGAGCTGCTGGTACGAGGGGCCGCTGGCCGCCTTCGACACCGAGACCACGGGCGTCGACGTCGAGACCGACCGCATCGTGTCGGCCGCCGTCGTCGTGCAGGACGCCCCGGGTTCGCGGCCGCGGGTGGCCCGCTGGCTGGTGAACCCCGGTGTTCCGGTGCCGGAGGCGGCGACGGCGGTGCACGGGCTGACGGAGGACCAGTTGCAGCGCACCGGGCGCTGGCCGGCCCCCGTGATGTACGAGATAGCCGAGGAACTGGCGGAGCAGGCCGCGATGGGCCGCCCGCTCGTGGTGATGAACGCACCGTTCGACCTGACGCTCCTGGACCGGGAGTTGCGCCGGCACCGGGCCTCCTCGCTGGAGCGCTGGTTCGAGGCGACGCCGCTGCGGGTGCTGGATCCGCGGGTCCTGGACAAGCACCTGGACCGCTACCGCAAGGGCCGCCGCACCCTGACCGACCTGTGCGCCCACTACGAGGTGGTCCTCGCGGACGCGCACGACGCGGCGGCGGACGCGCTGGCCGCGCTGGAGGTCGTCCGTGCCGTCGGCCGCCGCTTCGCGACCCGTCTGGACCGGCTGTCCCCCGCCGAACTGCACAGCCTCCAGACGGGATGGCACGCGGCCCAGGCCCGCGGCCTGCAGGCGTGGTTCGCGCGCAGCGGCACGGAGGAGACCGTGGACCCGTCCTGGCCCCTGCGCCCGGAGTTCCCGGCAGCGGCGTGAGGTCCGCCGCGGCCGACGACGGCCCGGGAGCCGGGGTGCGGGGGACGGGGTGCGGGTGGCGGCGCCCCGGCTTCGCGCGCCGATGCCGCGTGGGACACGCAGAGAGCGACGCGGCTCCGCACAGTCGGCGGATCCGCGTCGCTCTCGCGATCGTGGGCGATACTGGGTTCGAACCAGTGACCTCTTCGGTGTGAACGAAGCGCTCTCCCGCTGAGCTAATCGCCCGGGAACGCAGTGAACAATACAGGTCCCGACGGGCTTCCTTCAAACCGCTTCCAGGTGGGCCGCCAGACCGCGGCGCCCGGAGCGCATCATCAGCCGGTGGTTCAGCCGGAAGACCGGCCGCCCCGGCACGGCGAAGTGCCTGAGCAGCGGTTTGCTCACGTCGACGGCCTGGTCGTAACGGGCGAGCGTGCCCGCGCCGTGCGGGGTGAGCGTCCAACGGGCCCAGCCGTCCATGTCGCCGGACACCGCGACCTCCAGGATCCCGGCCGCCCGGTCCCGGCGCGTCTCCCGCACGGCGAGGACCAGATCGTACGGCAGCAGGGAGCGGATCCGGAGGGTCCCGGCGGCCTGGTCGGCCCGCCGGACCTCGCGTACCTGCCGCCACCACCTGGGGTAGTCCTCGATCCGTTCCAGCGCGGCGTGGACGGCGGCGGGCGGCGCCGTCAGCCTCCACAGACTGCGGAAGCGGTAGTGGGTCCAGTCCATGACCGTCCAGTCTGCCCAGGGGCGGCGGACCCGTGAAGCCTTTCCAGGCGTCGGGGAAGGCCTGCCGTCGGCCCGGCTGGCCCGGGCGAACCGGCGTGGAAGCCCCCGGCCCCGGATCGTCCGCGCCGATCCGCGACCGGGACCGAGTGCGCCTCGCCCCTCTTGTCGTATTTCCGAGGAAAGGTGACGGCCTTTTGGAAAGCGGAGAAGGGATTTCCGCCGAAGGCCCGCTTCCGGAAACTCCTCACGGAAAGACCGGTACACCTGAGAGCCCGTCCGTACCTTGGTCTTCGGATATTTCTTCCCGAAGAGCACGACGGCCCGACCGACCCTCTGGGCGCGTTGCGCGCACCGCTGGAGTAACGGGGCGTCACCATCCATTCCGTGCGGTCCCTTTCGCCGCCGCGGCGGGTCGTCGCGCCCGGCCCGGGCGGGGCCGCCGGAGCACCGGCCGGCGTCGGGACCGTCCGCCTCTCGGAGTCCCCGCCGCGCCGCAGTCGCTTCCTCCGCTCGGCGTCGCCCATTGTCGTGAATCGTTTCGCGCATTCGCCCGCGTGGTCCGGAGGGGTCGGGGCGCCGGACGACACGGACGGGAATTCTCGATGGGAATCCTCGACGGGGGTGTCCGGCGACGGCCGGGCGGACCCCTCTCGGTCCGGCGTCCGGACCGGTTCCCGGGCGAGGCCGCCGTGCGGTTCGACGGGGGCGGCCCGGTCCGGTCCGCGTGGACCGCCGGGGGCGGCCGGGGCGCCGCACGGGGCCGGTGCGGTGTGGAGACGCTCCAGGGGGGAGACGCACGGGGTGGATACGCGCTGCGTGGACCGGCCGATCGCTCGCCGGGGCCCGTACGGGCAGGGCGCTTGGCGGGCCTGCGGGCGGGCGGCCGCTCACCGGCCCCCCTGCCGCCCGCCAGGTGCCCGGCGATCCCTCACGTCCCGGGGCCGCCGGCCCGTGCGGGCCGGGGCGCCCGGGCGCGCCGGGGCTCTCCCGCCGGACGGTCGCCGGACTGCCGCCCGGGAGGGCGGGGCGGCCGGGCGCGCATACGACGGCGGCCCGCCTGCGTGATCGCAGACGGGCCGCCGTCCCGGGTGGGCGATACTGGGTTCGAACCAGTGACCTCTTCGGTGTGAACGAAGCGCTCTCCCACTGAGCTAATCGCCCGGGCGCAGGAAGAACATTACCGCATGTCAGGCAGTGCCCGGGACCAGGGTCCCGCTGGACGGCCCGGAGCCGCCCCCCGGGGCCCTGATCACTGGTTCCTGACGTTCCAGGGCGGGACGAGCCCGAACTTCCAGACGTAGGTTCCGACCAGCGCCGCGACGATCACGAGGCCGGTCACCGTGAGGACGATGTTGCGGCGGCGCACCTTGGGGTCGAGGGCCCGCTGGGCCGCCTCGGTGACCTTGCGCTTGGTCCAGCGGAGCACGAGCTGGGCCCACACGAATTCGGTCGCCCAGATCGCCATGCCGCCGAAGATCACCACCCAGCCCGGACCGGGCAGCGGCAGCATGACGATGCCGGCGGCCACGACCGCGAGTCCGACGACGAAGACACCGACCTGCCAGCTCAGGTGCAGCGCTCGCCGCGACCGGACGAATTCCGGCGCCCGCGAGCCCAGTCCTCGCCGGTCCCGTTCCTCGTCCGGATTTCCCGCGTTCCCCTCCATCTTCGCTCCGTCCGACGCCACGGCAACCTCGTGCGGCTCGTCACTCCCCGTATTCATACGGACAAACCTACCGGAGAGAAACCAGTCACCGGAATGGCCGTACCGCGCGAACCGGTTCTCGGCCGGAAGAGTTACGTAAAGCCAGGCAAAACACTCAGAGGGGTTTACAACGGCACCGTAGGTGGCATGTCGATTTCGCCGACGTGCGAATCCCCGAGCGCACACTGAGCGAAAGGCCCTGGCGCTTATGAACACCACGGTCAGCTGCGAGCTGCACCTGCGCCTCGTTGTGTCGAGCGAGTCCTCCCTGCCTGTCCCCGCAGGCCTGCGGTACGACACGGCCGACCCCTACGCCGTGCACGCCACCTTCCACACCGGAGCCGAGGAAACCGTCGAGTGGGTGTTCGCCCGCGACCTCCTCGCCGAGGGGCTTCACCGTCCCACTGGAACCGGCGACGTCCGTGTCTGGCCGTCGCGCAGCCATGGTCAGGGCGTCGTGTGCATCGCCCTGAGCTCCCCGGAGGGCGAGGCCCTCCTCGAGGCCCCGGCGCGGGCCCTGGAGTCCTTCCTGAAGCGAACGGACGCCGCCGTGCCCCCGGGCACGGAACACCGGCACTTCGATCTCGATCAGGAGCTCTCGCACATCCTCGCGGAAAGTTAGCGGTAGGCCGTCGAGGCCCTTCGAGCTGCCCGTTGCCGTCCACTCGGGGAGACGGCTCGGGCCAGGACAACCGCATAGGGAAGCACCGGCGCCGGTTCCCCGCGGGGGGCCGGTGCCGCTGTGCCCGCACGCCGTCGGCCACGGTGACGCATGGTGACCGCCGGCCGCCTCGGGGGCGGCCGGAGCACCGGTGCGTCCACCGTGGCCGACGCGCGTGCTTCCGCGCTGCCCGGGCGATGGCGGAACCACTACCATCGGCCTGCATCGGCGGGCGTGTGCCCGATCCCCAGGCCAGGGAGCGAAACGTGCTGATCACCCACGACACCCGGTGCGCGCTGGACACCGTGGTGGATCTGGTGAACACCGCACCGGAGGACGACGCGGCGCCGGACGGCCTGGCGGACGTCCCCGCGCTCGCGGATTTCGTGCGAAGCCACAAGATGAGCGATGTCGGGGTGCTCTCGGAGTTCGATCTGTCGGCGGTGCGCAGGATCCGCGGCCGGTTCGCCGGGATCTTCGCGGCCCCGGACCCCCGCACGGCGGCCGGAATGATCAACGAGCTGGTCGCCGCCGCGGGCACCACGCCGAGACTGACGGACCACGACGGCTACGACTGGCACGTGCACTACTTCGCCCCCGGCGCCTCCGTGGCCGATCACCTGGCGGCGGACTGCGGCATGGCGCTCGCCTTCTTCGTGGTCGCCGGCGAGCAGGAGCGGCTGCGGCGCTGCGAGGCGCCCGACTGCCGACGGGCCTTCGTCGACCTCTCCCGCAACCGCTCGCGCCGGTACTGCGACAGCCGGACCTGCGGCAACCGGCTGCACGTGGCCGCCTACCGGGCACGGCGCAAGGAGGCGGCGGGCTGACGGGCCGGCGCGGGCCAGAGGTGTCGTGGTCCCCGGCGGGTGACGCCGAGGACCCACGGGTACGGCTCACAGCAACAGCAGGTCGTGCAACGCGGCCATGAGCAGCAGACACCCGATCACCGCCAGGAAGATCATCAGGGGCGGCTGGGAGAGGGCGAAGAGGCATCCGCGCGGCTTGTCCTTCGGCGGCGCGGCCTCGCTCTGTGTCGTGTCCACCATTTCGCGGTGATGATGACGCAGCGGACACCGTCGACGCGATCAACATGCACGAAATGCCCGGGAGTTCGCCAATTGTCGTGATCTTCGTTTCGATTCGGCCCGGGTGTTGATCACTTCCGGGGCCGTGATGGACACCCCGTGTCGGTCCGGGGCGTGACGGACACCCCCGTGTCGGTCGTCGGTCCGGGCCGTGCGTCAGATGCCGTGCTTCTTGAGGATCGCCTCGATGTCGCCGAAGTCGTCCTCGCCGCGGGGCTTCGCCGCCGGGCGGGCGGTGGGGCGCCCGGCGGGCCGGGCGGCGGGGTCCAGGGACGGCGCCGACGCCGTCGGAGCCGTCGTCGCGTCCTGTGCCGCGGCGCGGGCCGCCGTCCTGCGCTCCTTGCGCGTGCCGCCGCGGCGGCGCTCCACCGCGCGGGTCGTCGCGAAGAGCAGCCAGGCGCAGCCGAGCAGGGCGAAGCCCGCCCAGGCCGTGGGGCTGAAGGCGGTGTCGGCCAGCCAGCCGACGACTCCGGTCATCACCAGGCCGACCGGAACGAGGGAGTAGGCGGCGATCCGGGTCGCCGCGAGGAAGCGCTTCCGGTAGGCCGTGACCGCGGCGATGCCCAGGCCGGCCGCGGAGACGGCGGAACAGACGGTCTCGGCAATCATCCGGTCCTCCAGGCGGGACTCGCCGGTCGAACAGTTCGTCCCATCCATCCTGCACCGGCCGCCGCCCCGGAGGCCACGCTCCCGGCCGACATCAGGGAGATCTCCGGGTCACCTCCTCCGCAGGTGCCGGTCCCGCACCGGCTGACCCGCATCGCTCGTCCCGCCCGGCCGGGCCCGACCCTCACGGCCCGGTCGACGTCCGGTCCGGGCCGCGCCCCGCCCGCGTCACGTCCCGCCCGGGATCACGTCCGGTCGGGACCACGCCTCCCGCCCGGGCCCACGTCCGGTCGGGACCACGCCTCCCGCCCACGCCCACGTCCTGTCAGGACCACGTCCGCCCGGGATGGCGTCCGCCCCACATCACGTCCCGCCCGGGAGCACGTCGGTCGGTGCGTGCCGGGTCCCGTGACGTGGATTGGGTCCTGTACGGCGGGCCTGGGAGACTGGCCCCATGAGCGACTCCTCCTCCGCACCCGCCGTCCCGGTTCTCGAGGTCTGGTGCGAACTCCAGTGCCCCGACTGCCGTACCGCGCTGGACGACCTGCGCGTCCTGCGCGCCCGTTACGGCGACCGGCTGGAGCTGCGCCTGCGGCACTTCCCGCTGGAGAAGCACAAGCACTCCTTCGCCGCCGCGCAGGCCGCCGAGGAGGCCGCCGAGCAGGGCAGGCTGTGGCCCTACGTCGAGGCGGTGCTCGGCCGGGTCGGGGAGCTGAACCGCCGGGGCGAGCCCCTCCTCGTCGAGGTGGCCCGTGAACTGGGCCTGGACGCGGAGGAGTTCGACACCGCGCTCATCGACGGCCGGCACATCCTGGTCGTCGACGCGGACCAGGCCGAGGGCAAGGCGATCGGCGTCACCGGCACGCCCACCTACGTCGTCGGCGGCGAACGGCTGGACGGCGGCAAGAGCCAGGAGGGGCTGCGCGAGCGCATCGAGGAGATCGTGGACCGGCTGCTGGCCGGCCAGGGCGCCTGACCGGCCCGCGGCACCGCCGTCCTACAGCAGGGACTTGCACAGGGCGTACCGCTGGTTCTCGTAGCCGAGTGACTCGTAGAGCCGCTCGGCCACGGTGTTGCCCGCGAAGACGTTGAGTCCCAGGACACGCCGGCCGGCGGCGATCGCCTGGCACTCGGCCAGCAGCATGAGCGTGCGGCCGTGCCCTCGTCCGCGGTGGGGGGCGTCCGTCTCGACGTCGAACACGTAGGCGTCGTCCTCGCGCAGCGCCACCCACAGGGTGCCCACCCGCGTGCCCTCGTGCTCCAGGACGCTGAACAGCATGTTCTCGGTGTCGAGGCCCTGGGGCAGGAGTTGCTCGTGGTCGCGGCGGGCCTTGGCGTACGCCTCGGCCTCCGGCATGCCCCGTTCGATCCAGGTGCGCGCGTAGTGCTCGCTCTCGTACTCCTGCCAGGCCGCGAACTCCGCCCGGGTCATGGGGCGTGCCCGGCTGCCCGCGGGCAGGCCGGGCGGGCGGGCGCCGAGCCGCTTCACCATGCCGCGGTTGCGGTGGACGTAGCCGAGCGTCTCGGTCAGCCGCAGGGCCGCCGGCGCGTCCGCCGGGACGACCGCCTCGATCTGCCCGCAGCCCCAGCCGCGGGCCACCTCCTCGGCGGCGAGCGCGGCCACGGTGCCCCGGCCGCGCCGGCGGTCGGGCTCCTCGATCCGCAGGTGGACGATGCGGGCGACCGAGTCGCCGAAGGCGGGCGAGGTGCCGAGGTGGATCACCCCGACGGGACGGCTGTTCACGCACACCTGGTAGCGGCGTGAACGGGTCCCGTCGGCGTGGTGCTGAAGCGGCTCGGTGGGCCGCAGGGTCGTGGTCATCAGAGGTGTTCTACCCGTTGCCGGGCACGGAGGCAGCCGATTATGCGCGGCCTCCTCACGGATCGAGGTCGTCGCCCGAGCGTTCGCCGAAGATCCGCATGGCCTTGGCGGTCACCGGGCCCGCCGCGCCGGGCAGTTCCCGGTCGTCGACGCGGTGAACGGCCTGGACGTCGCGCAGGGTGGAGGTGAGGAAGACCTCCTCGGCCCGCTCGAGCACGTCCAGCGGCAGGTCGGTCTCCTTGGCGCCGGTCCACTCGACGGCGAGCGCCCGCGTGACGCCGGCGAGGCAGCCGGAGGCGAGCGGCGGGGTGTGGATCTCACCGTCCAGGACGACGAACACATTCGACCCGGTGCCCTCGCAGAGCTGTCCGACCGTGTTGGCGAACAGGGCCTCGGAGGCGCCCTGCCGGTGGGCCCGGGCGAGGGCGACGACGTTCTCGGCGTACGAGGTGGTCTTCAGGCCGGTGAGCGCGCCGCGCTCGTTGCGGGTCCAGGGGACGGTGACGACGGCGGTGGAGTCGGGACGGCGGGTGACCTCGCCCAGGGCGACCACCAGCGTCGGCCCGAGATCGCCCCGGTCGGAGCCGAGCGGGCCGTGGCCCCCGGTGTAGGTGATGCGCAGCCGGCCCAGCGGCATCGGGTTGGCCTCGAGGACGGCGGCGCAGGCGCGGCGGACCTCGTCGTGGTCGGGGTCGGGCAGCCCGAGCCCGCGCGCGGACCGGGTCAGCCGGTCCAGATGGCGGGTGAGCGCGAACGGCTTGCCGTCGGTCGCCCTCACCGTCTCGAAGATGCCGTCGCCCACGGTCAGTCCGTGGTCGAGGACGGACACGCGCGCGGACTCGATGTCCCGCAGCCCGCCGTCGAGCCAGATCCTCACTGGTTGCCTGCCTCACTGATCCGTACCTGTTGCGTACCTGACGCGCCGAGTGGTGCGTCGCGCCGGCCAGGGGCCGGCCGGCGGCGGAGCCGCTGCCGGACGCCGTGCCCGCCGGGCGGGCAGGGCGCCGGGGGGATCACTCCCCGGGCTCCGCGTACGTCCCCGACGCTACCGCGAGCAGCCGGGCGGCCTTCAGTTCGGTCTCCCGCCACTCCCCCTCGGGGTCGGAGCCCCAGGTGATGCCGGCGCCGGCGCCGAACCTCAGCACGGCCGCGCCGCCGGGCGTCCGGTCGATCCAGAAGGTGCGGATGCCGACGGCCAGCTCGCCCACGCCCCGGTCGGCGTCGACCCAGCCGATGCCACCGCAGTAGGGGCCGCGGGGCGCGGTCTCCAGTGCGTCGATGATCCGCAGGGCGCTCGACTTGGGGGCACCGGTGATCGAGCCGGCCGGGAAGGCGGCGGCCAGCAGTTCCGGCCAGCCGGCGCCGGGCCGCAGTTCGCCGCGGACGGAGGAGACCAGGTGGACCAGGCCGGGGTGCTTCTCGACGGCGCACAGGTCGGGGACGGTGACGCTGCCGGTGGTGCAGACCCGCCCGATGTCGTTGCGGACCAGGTCCACGATCATCACGTTCTCGGCGTGGTCCTTCTCCAGTAGCTCCGCCTCGGTGCGGGCGGTGCCCTTGATCGGCCCGGACTCGACGCTCCGGCCGGCCCGGCGCAGGAAGAGCTCCGGGGAGGCGGTGGCGATCTCCACGCCGTGCTCCGGAAGCCGAATCGTCCCGGCGTACGGCGCCGGGTTGCCGCGGGCCAGCACGGCGGTCAGCGCGTCCACGTCGGCCTCGGGCTCGACGGGCGCGGACAGGACGCGGCAGAGGTTCACCTGGTAGACCTCGCCGGCCGCGATGTGCTCGCGGACACGCCGGACGCCGGCCGTGTAGGCGGCGCGGTCCAGGGACGACGTCCAATCGCCGGCGGCCGGGCCCCGCCACCGGCCGGGCGCGGGGGCGGGCACCGGTTCCTCCCGTACGTCCCGGAAGCGGGCGCAGGTCAGCCGGCCCTCGTAGTCGGCGGCGACGGCCCAGAAGCCACTGGAGTCGAGGGCCGCGGGATCGCTGGTGACGTCGGTCAGTCCGATGGCCGCGCGGTCGCCGAAGCGGGCGAGGGGAGGGAGGTCGAGCACATGGTCGAGTCTAGGGCGGGTGTCGCACGGGTGGCCCGCGCGTGACCTGCCGGGGGCCCGACCGGGGGGCCGACCGGGTCCTCACCGGGACGCACCGCAGCACGCTGCGCAAACGCGTTTTTGTACTGGCCCGGGAATCCGCTAGAGTTCAACACGTCGCCGGGACGCGGAAGCGGACCGAAACGACAGGCGGACGTAGCTCAGTTGGTAGAGCGCAACCTTGCCAAGGTTGAGGTCGCGAGTTCGAGCCTCGTCGTCCGCTCGAAGGAAGAGAGGGCCTCCCGGGTCCTCTGCACTCCTGGTGGAGTGGCCGAGAGGCGAGGCAACGGCCTGCAAAGCCGTCTACACGGGTTCAAATCCCGTCTCCACCTCCAAGGACGATTAGCTCAGCGGGAGAGCGCTTCCCTGACACGGAAGAGGTCACTGGTTCAATCCCAGTATCGTCCACTGAAGCCGAGAGGCTTCCACCCGCGCGATTAGCTCAGCGGGAGAGCGCTTCCCTGACACGGAAGAGGTCACTGGTTCAATCCCAGTATCGCGCACGCAGTGCCCGTGATCGTCGGTGTACGATCACGGTCCCGAGGACGATTAGCTCAGCGGGAGAGCGCTTCCCTGACACGGAAGAGGTCACTGGTTCAATCCCAGTATCGTCCACACACCAGGAAGCCCCCGGCCGTCTCGTACGGCCGGGGGCTTCTCTCGTGGCCCGGCCGGGTCAGCTGGAGAACAGCATGCGGCCGAAGCTCTTGTGGTGGTGCCCGTGGTGCCCGTGGTGGCCGCCGTACGGCGCGCCCCAGGCGGGGGCGGGCGGCGCCGGGTAGGCCTGCGGGGCGGGCGGGGGCGGCACCGGCTGGGACCACTGGGCCTCGAGGCGGGTCAGCGCCTCCAGCTCGCCGTAGTCGAGGAAGATGCCGCGGCAGCCGCTGCACTGCTCGATCTGGACGCCGTTGCGGTTGTAGGTGTGCATCGGCGCATGGCACTTCGGACACTGCATGCTCGGCTCAACTCCTCGCCGGTGGGTTCTGCTTCGGGCACCGTCAGGACGGACTCCGTCCGCCCGCGGTCGGTTGCACCCTACTTGGGCGGCCCGTCGGCCAACTCCGGCGGGAGACGGCTCATTCGGTCGCAGGCGTCCACGACGGCCTGTTCGACCTCGTCCACCGGGCGGCCCGCCCCGGCCGCCTTGGCGACGGCCAGCGCGGCGGTCTGCACGGTCAGCGCGCGGGCCGCGGTGTCCAGGGCCGCCCAGGGGTCACCGGCCGCCGCGACGGCCGGTCCGCCCGCCGCGCGGTACGCGGTGAGGAAACGCGTCCAGGTCTCGGGCGGCAGCAGCCCGCAGGCGAACCAGGCCGCAGGGCGGCCCAGGTCCCAGACCGGCGCTCCCGTGCCGAGGTCGTCGACGTCGATCAGCAGCCAGGGGCCGTCTCCGGCCGGGTGCCGCACGAGCTGGCCGAGGTGCAGGTCGCCGTGGCAGAGGGTGCCGGGGCCCGGCATGGGCGCCTCGGCGCGGGCCCAGGCCGGCAGGGTGGTCCAGGCCCGCAGGACGGGCCGCGCCGCCGGGTGCCCGGGGGCGGCGGCGCGGAGCCGGGCGACGGCATCCGCCGCCTTGGCGGGGCCGCGCATGGCGGGCAGGCCCGGTGCGACGGGGGCCCGGTGGAGCCGGGCCAGCAGGGTGGCGGCGGCTTCCCAGGGGGCCGCGTCGGGAACGTCGGGGTCGACGGGAGAGCCGTGGGGCCAGAAGGTGACGAGACGGTCGCGCAGCCGGAGGGGTTCGGGGGCGAGCGGGGGCAGCAGGACGCCGGGGAGCCGGGCGGCCGCCGCGAGACGGAGGGCGAGTTCCGCCGGGTCGGTGCCGGGGGCGTGGGCCTTGGCGACGGCGCCGGCGTGACGGACGACGGTGGCGTCGGGGCGGGCGGCCAGGACGTCCGCCGCGCAGGAGCAGCCGCCCGTGGCCCCCTCGGCCCGCGCGTCCGCCTCGCGGGAGCGGCCGCCCTCGTCGAGGCGGGCCGCATTCGCGGCCCGCGCGGTCGCCCCGCCGTGGCGGTGGTCCGCGGCACGATGGGCCGCCGTCGCGGCCTGCGCGGTCAGCTCGGGCAGCAGGGCGTCGGCTGTCACGGGGCTCCCTCGGATACGGCGGCGACCGTGAGCTTACGCGGACGGGCCGGGCGGAGAACCGGGCCGCCCCACTGGCACGGCCGCACCCCGCCCCGCGGGTTGGTGGCGGAGGACCGGGCCGCCCTCCCCCGGCACCGCCGTACCGCGCCCTCGGGTACGGGGCGGTGAGGCCCGTCCACTCTGGGGACCGCTTCCGGTGGTCCCGCGCCGTACGGGAAAAGGACAATGCCGGCGCAGCTCCCCAGCTGCGCCGGCATTCTGCCGTCCGCCGCACCCCCGTCCCCACGGGGTTTCATGGGTTGATGTCCCCGCCCGGACCGCTCTTCCGGGCCTGGGGACGCCGCTCAGCGCCCCAGCATCACGCCCACGGACGACGCCTGTGTGGCCACTGTGTCCCAGCCGTCGAAGACCAGCAGGAGCAGGGCCGCCAGGGGAAGGGCCATCAGCGTCGCCACCAGGGGGTGGCGACGGCCCGTACGGCGGGGGCGGGTGCGCCGCCCCTGGGGGCGGACCAGCGTCCGCGGAGCCGTCTGGGCCATGGTCCCTCTCCCGACCGTCTCAGTTGTCCTTGGCAGCGGCGGGTGTCGTGACCTCGGGGGACGAGTGCTGCACCCGCCGCTTGACCTCAAATCTAGGCGCGGGACGGCTGCCGGGCGTCATGCCCTCGTACCGATTGCCGGGCCTCCCGGAGGATGAGCCGCGGCCCGGGGTGTACTCCCCTGGGTGGAGACCCGGCTCCGGGTCTCGGGGTCTTCCCGGAGGGGACGCGGCGTGTCCCGCCCTCCTCCGCTCCGAGTCGTGACTTCGCTCACTTCCGCCCCGCGGCGGCGGGCCGGCGCCCTCCCCCTTGGGTCGGGCGTGTCCGCCACCGCCCCCCACCTGCGCCTCGTCTCCCCCGTGCCCGGCGCGTTCCCCTCCCGCCGCCCGCCGAGTCGGCCAACCGCCCTGGGCGGGCGGCCGGTTGGCATCACGCCCGGTCCGGGGCCGAGGCGTCCACCGGCCCCCTGACCGCCCCTCAATTCGCCCGCGCGGCAATGACAATCGATCGGGTAGAGAGGGCGCGGCCTCTGCGCGGGAACGGCCCCGGGTACGTAAGCTGTGGCTCGTCACAGGGACCGGGCAGCGGGGATGAACATGGCGATGATGCGCCTGAGGCGCGAGGACCCGCGCGTCGTCGGCTCGTTCAGGCTTCACCGACGGCTCGGCGCGGGCGGGATGGGCGTGGTCTACCTCGGCTCCGACCGCAAGGGCCAGCGGGTCGCGCTGAAGGTCATCCGGCCGGACCTGGCGGAGGACCAGGAGTTCCGCTCGCGGTTCGCGCGCGAGGTCTCGGCGGCCCGCCGGATCAGGGGCGGCTGCACGGCCCGGCTGGTCGCCGCCGACCTGGACGCGGACCGGCCGTGGTTCGCCACGCAGTACGTACCGGGCCCCTCCCTGCACGACAAGGTGGCCGACGAGGGGGCGCTGGGCGCCGCGGAGGCGGCGGCGATCGGGGCCGCGCTGTCCGAGGGGCTGGTCGCGGTGCACGAGGCCGGGGTGGTGCACCGGGACCTGAAGCCCTCCAACATCCTGCTGTCCCCCAAGGGGCCCCGGATCATCGACTTCGGCATCGCCTGGGCGACCGGCGCCTCGACGCTCACCCACGTGGGCACCGCGGTCGGCTCGCCCGGCTTCCTCGCTCCCGAGCAGGTGCGCGGCGCCGCCGTCACCCCGGCCACCGACGTGTTCTCGCTCGGGGCCACGCTGGCCTACGCGTCGACCGGCGACTCCCCGTTCGGGCACGGCAGTTCGGAGGTGATGCTGTACCGCGTGGTGCACGAGGAGCCCCAGCTGCACGGCGTGCCCGACGCGCTGGCCCCGCTCGTGCGGGCCTGTCTTGCCAAGGACCCCGAGGAACGGCCGAGCACCCTGCAACTGTCACTGCGGCTCAAGGAGATCGCCGCGCGCGAGGCGCAGGGCCTGGGCGATCTGCGGCCGCCCGCGCCGCGCGCCGCCGAGGCCGACCGGCCGACCGGCCGCCTCGCCGACACCTATCCCGACCAGCTGCGCGCCAACTACCCGGAACAGCAGCGCGCCGGCCGTCCCGAACAGCCGCGGCCCGGCTACGCCGATCAGCGGCGGGGCCGGCGGCGCCCGCAGGGCTCCTCCCCCGCCGCCGACGCCCCGCGGGGTGCGGTTCCGGCCTCGCGAAACGGCGCGTCACCGCGTACCGGCGGCTCGCCCCGGAGCGCCGGCGCCCGGCGCGGCGGCGGGCCATCCCGGACCGGCGGTGGACGGACGGTCCCGGCGTCCCGCGGCGGTTCCCGTCCGGGCGGCGGCCGTCCCGCTCCGCGCAGCGGCGCCGGGCGGCCGCGGCCGCGCAACACCTCGACCGGCCGGCGGCCCGCCAACCCGCGGCTGCTGCGGCAGCGGCTGTTCGTGTTCGTGGTGGTGACACTGCTGGTCGCGCTGGGCATCGCGGCGGCGCAGGGCTGCCAGGGGCCCTCGCGCGGGCTCGGCGGCGACCGCGGCGGCTCGACGGCGGGTCAGGACCGTACGGCGGCGGCCGCGCAGCCGTACGTCTCGCTCCCCGGCGCCGGCGAGCGGGCCCGGACCGGCGGATAGGTTCCTCCGTCCGCGACAGGCCGGAGCGGGACGGCCCGGGTCGGCGAACGGTACCCGGGGGCGGGGCGCGTCTGCCGGACGCGCCGTCCGCGGGACCGCGGGCGGCGGGGACGAGCGGCCCGGCGGCCGGATCGTCGTCGCGGAGCGCCCGGGAAGGCGGGGAACGCGCCTACGCCCCGGGACGGCCGGTGGCCACCGCGTAGAAGGCGACCGCAGCCGCCGCGCCGACGTTGAGCGAGTCGACCCCGTGGGACATGGGGATGCGGACCCACTCGTCGGCGGCGGCCAGCGCCCGGGCGGACAGTCCGGACCCCTCGGCGCCGAGCATCAGGGCGACCCGGTCCATCCGGTGCGGGGCGACCTCGTCCAGCGCTCTGGCCTTCTCGTCGGGGGTGAGGGCGAGGAGGGCGAAGCCCGCCTCGCGGACCGGGGCCAGGTCCTTGGGCCAGGTGTCGAGGCGGGCGTACGGCACGGAGAAGACCGCGCCCATGGAGACCTTGACGCTGCGGCGGTAGAGCGGGTCGGCGCAGTCCGGGGAGAGCAGGACGGCGTCCATGCCGAGGGCCGCCGCGGACCGGAAGATGGCGCCGATGTTGGTGTGGTCGTTGACGGACTCCATGACCGCGACCCGGCGGGCGGAGCCGAGCAGGTCGGCCGCCGTGGGCAGCGGCTTGCGCTGCATGGAGGCGAGGGCGCCGCGGTGCACGTGGTAGCCGGTGACCTGTTCGGCGAGCTCCGGAGCGGCCACGTAGACCGGGGCCGTGGCTTCGTCGATGACGTCGCGCATGGCGTCGACCCACTTGGCGGACAGCAGCATCGAACGCATCCGGTAGCCGGCGTCCCCGGCCCGGCGGATGACCTTCTCCCCCTCGGCGATGAACAGGCCCTCGGCCGGCTCGCGCCTGCGGCGCAGCTCGACGTCGGTCAGGCCCGTGTAGTCGCGAAGACGCGGGTCTGCGGGGTCGTCGACGGTGATGAGATCGGCCACGGGGTGTTACTGCCTTGTCCTCGGTACGGGGGCGGACTTGTCCTGGATGCGGTGCGGACGGCGCGCAACCGTGCGGGACGGCCCGGTGCGCGCGGCGCCGGGGGAGCGGCCCGGGTCACCCGGCGGAGCGCGGGCCCACCGTGACGACCGCGCCGATGACGATGACGGCCGGCGGCTTCACGTCCTGCGCGCGTACGGTCTCGGCGACGGTCGCGAGAGTGGCGTCGACGCGGCGCTGGGCGGCCGTCGTGCCCTCCTGGACCAGGGCGACCGGGGTGTCGGGCGACCTGCCGTGGGCCACGAGCGTCTCGGCGATCTTCCCGATCTTGTCGACGCCCATGAGCACCACCAGGGTGCCGGTGAGCTTGGCCAGGCTCGGCCAGTCGACCAGGGAACGTTCGTCGTCCGGGGCCACGTGCCCGCTGACCACGGTGAACTCGTGGGCCACTCCGCGGTGGGTGACCGGTATGCCGGCCGCGCCCGGGACGGAGATGGAACTGGAGATGCCGGGGACCACCGTGCACGGGATGCCGGCCTCGGCGAGCGCCTGGAGCTCCTCCATGCCGCGGCCGAAGACGTAGGGGTCGCCGCCCTTGAGCCGGACCACCGACTTGCCCTGCTTGGCGTGCTCGACGAGCGCGTCGTTGATGGCCTCCTGGGCCATGTACCGGCCGTAGGGGATCTTCGCCGCGTCGATCACCTCGACGTGCGGAGGGAGTTCGGCGAGCAGGTCGCGCGGACCGAGCCGGTCGGCGATGACGACGTCGGCCTCGGCCAGCAGGCGCCGGCCGCGCACGGTGATCAGGTCGGGGTCGCCGGGGCCGCCGCCGACCAGGGCGACGCCGGGGGTGCGGGTGCGGTGGTGCGGGGCGACGAGGGTGCCGTCGCGCAGCCCCTCGACGACCGCGTCCCGGACGGCGGCGGTGTGCCGGGGGTCCCGGCCGCGCGCGTCCGTGGTGAGCACGGCGACCGTGACGCCTTCGCTGTGGCCGGTGGCCGGGGTCCAGGCGGTCGCCGCGTCGGCGTCGTCGGAGCGGACGCACCACACGCGGTGGCGCTCCGCCTCGGCGGACGCGCGGGTGTTCGCGTCGCGGTCGCTGGTGGCGATCAGGGCGTACCAGGCGTCGGCGAGGTCGCCGTCCTGGTACGGGCGCCGCTGCCAGGCGATCTCGCCGGCGTCCGCCATGGCCTCGACGGACGGGGTCGCCTCGGGCGAGACGAGCACGATGTCCGCGCCGGCCGCGATCAGCGCGGGCAGGCGGCGCTGGGCGACCTGGCCGCCGCCGAGGACGACCACACGGCGGCCGGTCAGGCGGAGGCCTACGGGGTAGGCGGGGTGTTCGGCCATGGAGTGCGGCTCCTCGTCCGGGCGGTCGCGGTGGTGCGACATCGTGCAGCAGTCGAAGCGGTACGAAGGGGCGCTACGGCTTCGGAGCAGCCCTGACGTGCGGATTTTAGACGTGCGTTCAGCGTACGGCGGGGCCGGGGGGCACGCGGAAGCGCGAACCCGCCGGCCCCGGTCGCCGCGGCGTCACTTCTCGGTGACGCCCGCCGAGTCGAAGGTCGCCACCTCGTGCATCGCCCGCGCCGTGCTCTGCACCAGCGGCAGGGCGAGCAGCGCGCCGGTGCCCTCGCCGAGGCGCAGGTCGAGGTCGACCAGGGGGCGCAGGCCGAGCTTGTTGAGGGCGGCGACGTGCCCGGGTTCGGCGCTGCGGTGGCCGGCGATGCAGGCGGCCAGGACCTCCGGGGCGATCGCGCGGGCGACCAGCGCGGCCGCGCCGGCGCTGACGCCGTCCAGGATCACCGGCGTACGCAGCGAGGCGCCGCCGAGGAGCAGGCCGACCATGGCCGCGTGCTCGAAGCCGCCGATCGCCGCGAGGACTCCGATGGGGTCGGCCGGGTCCGGCTGGTGCAGTTCCAGGGCGCGGCGCACCACCTCGGTCTTGCGGGCCAGCGTCTCGTCGTTGATGCCGGTGCCCCGGCCGGTGACCTCGGCGGGGTCGACGCCGGTGTAGACCGAGATGAGGGCCGCGGACGCGGTGGTGTTCGCGATGCCCATCTCGCCGGTGAGCAGCGCCTTGTTGCCCGCCGCCACCAGGTCGCGGGCGGTCTCGATGCCGACCTCGATGGCCTGCTTGGCCTCCTCGCGGGTCATCGCGGGACCGGCGGTCATGTCGGACGTACCGCCGCGGATCTTGCGGGGCAGCAGACCGGGGGTGGCCGGGAGGTCGGCGGCGACACCGACGTCGACGACGCAGACCTCGGCGCCCACCTGGGCCGCGAAGGCGTTGCAGACCGCTCCCCCGCCGAGGAAGTTGGCCACCATCTGGGCGGTGACCTCCTGCGGCCACGGGGTGACGCCCTGGGCGTGCACGCCGTGGTCGCCGGCGAAGATCGCGACGGCTGCGGGCTCCGGGATCGGCGGGGGGCACTGCCGGGACAGCCCGGACAGCTGCGCGGAGATGATCTCCAGCATGCCGAGCGCGCCGGCCGGCTTGGTCATCCGCTTCTGCCGCTCCCATGCCTCGCCGAGCGCCTTGGCGTCCAGCGGCCGGATACCGGCGACGGTCTCGGCGAGCAGGTCGTGCGGGTCCTCCCCGGGCAGCGCGCGCCGGCCGTAGGTCTCCTCGTGCACGACCCAGGACAGCGGGCGGCGCTTGGACCAGCCGGCCTGCATCAGCTCGGGCTCGTCCGGGAACTCGTCGACGTATCCGACGCACAGGTAGGCGATGACCTCGAGGTGCTCGGGCAGGCCGAGGGTCCGGACCATCTCGCGCTCGTCGAAGAAGCTGACCCAGCCGACGCCGAGTCCTTCGGCGCGGGCGGCGAGCCAGAGGTTCTCGACCGCCAGAGCGGCGGAGTACGGCGCCATCTGGGGCTGGGTGTGCCGGCCGAGGGTGTGCCGGCCGCCGCGGGTCGGGTCGGCGGTGACGACGATGTTCACCGGGGTCTCGAGGATGGCCTCGATCTTCAGGGCCTTGAACTGCTTGGCCCGGCCCTTCGGCAGCGATCTGGCGTACGCGTCGCGCTGCCGCTCGGCCAGTTCGTGCATCGCGCGGCGGGTCTCGGCGGAGCGGATGACGACGAAGTCCCAGGGCTGGGAGTGGCCCACGGACGGCGCCGTGTGGGCCGCCTCCAGGACGCGCAGCAGCACCTCGTGCGGGATCGGGTCGCCGCGGAAGCCGTTGCGGATGTCGCGGCGCTCGCGCATCACCTTGAGCACGGCCTCGCGCTCGGCCTCGTCGTAGCCGGGCGCGGCCGGACCGGTGGACTGTCGTGCTTCCGCCACTGCGGCCGTGCTCTCTTCCTGGTGCTCTTCCTGATCGGCGACCGCGGTGCCCGGGTCGTCCGTGTGCTGGACCGCGTGGGGTCCGTCCGCCTCGCCGGCCGCGGCGGGGACGGCGTCGCCGTCACGGGGGGCGGGGACGGTGGCGATGGACTCGACGTGCTCGGCGTCCGGCTGCTGCCCGTGCGCCCGCGGGGCCGGCTGCTCCGCGGGCTCGGCGTGCGGCTGCGGAGGGATGGGGGCCAGGTGCGGGGTGGTCGGCACCGAGCCCTCGACCGGGACGAACAGACCCACCGGCGTCTCGGGCCCGGACTGCGGCGGCACGGCGGGAACGCTCGCGCCGTCGATCCGCTCGGCGGGGGCGGCGTCCGTGGCGGCCGCCCGGGGTTCCTGGCCCTCGGGCGCCGACGCAGGCTCGGCCTCGGCGTCGGCCGCCGCCGGGCCGGCCGGTCCGGCGAGCGGGGGCCGGTCGTCGGCGGGCCGCGCCGCCCCGTGGTCCGCGGGGGCCGTCCCGGTGGGCGCGGGCTCGGCGGGCGCGGTGGCCCGGGCGGTCTCCGGTACGGCCGCCACGGGCGCGTCGGCGGGCTCGGGCACGGCCGTCGCCTGGGGCGCGGCCTCCGGCTCGGTCACCGCCTCCGGCTCGGTCACGTGCCCGACGGCGGGGTCCACGGGGGCCGCGGCGGCGGCCGGGACGGCGACCTGCTGGCCGGCCTGCGCGACCGGGGTCGGCAGGGGCGCCACCGGCTGTGCGTCCTCGGCCGCCTCCGGGTGGCCGGGCGCGGCGGCGGCCCCGGCGGGTACGGCGACGTCCTCCGCGACGGCGGGAACGCCCTCGGCGGGCGGCACCGCTGCCTGGGCGGGAGCCGCGGGCCCGGCGGGGTCCGCCGCTTCCGGCGCGGGCCCGGCCTCGGACTGCGGCACGGTCTCGGACTCCGGCTGCGGCGCGGGGGCCGCGGGCTCCTCCAAAGCGGCTGCCCGCGCCTCGGCGGCGTCGGGCGTGGGCTCGGCCGCGGGCTGCGCCTCGGCCGGCTGCGGAGCGTCGGCGGCCTGCTGGACCGCGGCGGCCTGCTCGGAGGCGGCAGCCCGCTCCTGGGCCTGTGCCGAAGCGGCGACCTGCTCCGGGGGCGCGACCTGCTCCGGCGCGACGGCCTCGGCTGCTGTGTCGGTCGGCGCGACCGGCCCGGCCTCGTCCGTCCCGGCGGCCGGGCCGGCGGCCGGTTCCTGTGCGGTCCCGGACGCCGGGGCGCCCTCGGGGGCCTGAGCGACTTCGGGGGCCTGAGCGGCCTCGGGAGCCTGGGATACCTCAGGGGCCTCGGCCACCTCGGGAGCCCGGGCCACCTCGGGAGCCTGGGCCACCTCGGGAGCCTGGGCCACCTCGGGAGCCTGGGCCACCTCGGGAGCCTGGGAGTCCTGGGAGTCCCGCACGGCCTGGGAGACCGCAGCGCCCTGCGCGGCCTCCGCGCCCTGGGCAACCTCGGCGTCCTGAGCAGCCTCCGTGTGCTGAGCAGCCTCCGCGCCCTGCGGAACCGGAACGGCCTCCGGGACCGCTACGGCCTCGGAAACCGGAACGGCCTCGGGAACCGGGGTCTCCTCCACGGCCTGGAGGCCTTCCGCCGCCTCGGCGGCCCCGGGGGCTTCCGGAACGGCCGTCTGCGGCACCTGGCCGGCGGCCGGGGCGGCGACCGCCTCGGCGGCGGGTACGGCCCCGTCCGTGCCGGAGTCCGGCTCACCGGCCTCGGTCGCCGGCTCCGCCACCGGGGCCGGGCCCGTCTCGGCGACGGACTCGGCACCGGCGTGCGGCACCCCAGGCGCGGGCGCGGCCTCGGGGGCGGCCTCGGCCTCAGGGGCGAGCGCGGCCTCAGGGGCGGCCTCGGCCTCAGGGGCGGCCTCGGCCTCGGGAGCGAGCGCGGCCTCGGGAGCGAGCGCGGGCTCGGCCTCGGGGGTGGAGCCGCCCGGGGCGGCGGGGGTCTCCTGCGCCGCCCGGCCGGGCTGCTCGGGCGTCTCCCCGGTCACAGGGTGCCGGGCGCCCTCGTGCTCGTGCCCGGCCGGTACGCCGGGCTGCTCCTGCGGTGCCGGGGCGTAACCGGCGACGCCGGCCTGGGCGGTGAGGCGGGCCACGGTGGCCTGGGCCGCGTCGACGGGCTCCGCCGCCGGGCCGGCCGTTTCCGTGTCCGCCACCCGGACGCCCGCCGGGGGCGCCACCGGAGCCGCCGCGCCGCCCTGCGCGGCCGGCGCGCCCCACGGGGCGGCGCCCTGCGGAGCCGTCTCGCGCGGCTGCCGGGCGTCGAGGTACTCGGGCACGGCGGTGGGCTGCGCCGACGGCCGGACCGGCGCGTCCGCGGGGCCGCGGTCGGCCAGGGAGCGGACGGGGCTGGCGGAGGCGTCGGGGATCGGCGGGCCGAGGTGCAGCGGCCTGCGCGGGGGCACCTGCGCGGCGGCGGGCGGCATCATCGGGTCGGGGTGCAGAACGCCGCTCAGGTCGACGGAGCCGGTGTCGCGGCCGGCCGTCTCGTGCGGGCCGGGCTGGTGGACGGCCTCGACGACGGGTTCCGGGACGGGCGGCGGCACTTCGTTGCCCCAGGCGCCCTGGGAGCCGGGCAGCAGCAGGTCTTCGTCCTCGGCGGGTGACTCGGAGAGGTAGGTGTAGACACCGTGCGCGGCGACGCCCGGCTGCTCCACCATGCCTGCGCTCTCCGGCAGCCCCTCGCCCGGGACCTGGCCGGTGTCCGTCATGCGTACCCCTCGCCCAATCGGTTAGTGCTCCTACGACCAGCTCACCGGGAGCGGCGCACCGACCGCCCCGCAGTGAAGAACGAGCGTCCGCGCCCAGCGGCACGAACGACCCGCCCGTAAAAGGCGACAAAGCCATTGAGTGGCATTGTCGCGGTCGTCCGGCCGTCGCGACAGCGTGATCCGCCACGGCCCGCTGTGGACTGCGCCACGTTGCGCGTCCTCCGGTTCCGCCGTACCGCACCCCCGTGAAACGGGCGGGTTTTCCGGACATTGCCGAACGAAGCTCCGGACCACCCAGTGCGGTACAACGATCGGCCAGCCTACCCCGCGCGGTACGACAACCCGATCACGGGGCGCGGTCCGCGAGCCCCGTCCGGCGGCCCTCAGTGAGGGGTCTCGCTCCGCCCCAGTTCCCCGCTGAGCAGGAACGCGACACTCCGCTCGGTCTCCGTCCAGGCGCGGGTGTCGAGTTCGACGGACTGGAGCAGGGCGCACTCGACGCGGTAGCCGTGCTCGGTGAGTTCGCGGCCGACGCGCTCGGCGGCGTCCCGGGTGGCGGCGTGCGTGACGATGCGCTGCGGGCGCCGGTCGGCGACCGCGTTGACCACGGCCGCTCCCCCGCCGCCGACGCGGACGACGTCCGGTTCGGGCAGGTTCTCCAGGATGTGCGGGGCGATGCCGGGCACCACGTGCAGTTGGACGCCGAAGCGGCGTGCGGCGGCCTCGGTGCGGGCGCAGGCCTCCGGGTCCCGGTCGACGGCGATGACGGCGGCGCCGCCACGGGCGGCCTCGGTGGCGAACGCGCCGCTGCCGCAGCCGATGTCCCAGACGAGGTCGCCGACGCGCGGCCCGAGGCGGGCGAGTTGGGCGGCGCGAAGCAGATCCGTTTCTCCCTCGCCGAGTCCCCCGCCGTACGCCTCGGCGGGCTGGGTCCAGCCGCGCGGGCCCGCGGCCGGGTCGCGCCCGGCGATCCAGCCGCCGTCCTCACCGGCGCCGGCCCGGCCGCCGACGACGATGACGACGTTCGGGTCGCGCCAGGTGTGGTCGGCGGCCTTGTCCGAGGTGACGACCGTGACCCGCTCGTGTTCGGTGCCCAGTTCCTCGCAGATGACGAAGGTGCGGTGCACCCCTTCCATGAGCAGGCCCAGCTCGGCCGGCCCGGCGCCGGGGGCGGTCAGCACGGCGACCTTGGTGTGGGCCCGGCACACGTTGACCGCGCGTCGCAGGGTGCGCTTGTGGGCCACGACCACCTGGGCGTCGTCCCAGGGCATTCCGGCACGGGCGAAGGCGGTGGCCACCGAGGAGACCGCGGGGACGACCTCGACCTCCAGGCCGAACTCGGGTGCGCGCAGGGTCCGTACGACCCCGAAGAAGGCCGGGTCGCCGTCGGCGAGCACCACGGCGGTACCGCGGTGGCCGGCGATCCGGCGGGCGGCGAGGGCGACGCTGCCGAGGCGGATGCGCTCGGCCGTGCGGGGCACCTCGGGGAGGGCCAGATGGTGGGCCGCGCCCGCCACCAGAGTGGCGGCGCCGAGCGCGCCGCGCGCCGCGTCGGTCAGCGGCGAGCCGTCCCAGCCGATCACCGTGACCCGGTCGGCCATCGTTGTCATTCTCCAGGGGATGTCGCAGGTCGTCAGGGTGCGAACGCCCGCAGGCGGGCTCCGTGAGGTTATCCGGTGCGGCCGCCGGGTGCGCGACCGGGCGGTGCCGGCGGTCGGCCCAGGCCCGTCAGCTCCAGTCCAGGAACGACGTGAAACCGCCGGTGTCGGCGAGTTCCTCGTCCGCCCCGTCCAGGTCCTCCGGCAGCAGGCTCCAGACTATGTAGTCGGTGCGCACCTCCGTCCAGGCGCCGTCCTCGGTGCGCGCGCGGGCTATGCAGGCGTTGCGCAGCACGCCCTCGCTGATGCAGCCGATCCTCTGCGCGACCTGCTGGGAGGCGGTGTTGTCGGCGGCGGTGCGCAGTTCGATGCGCTCGAACCGCTGGTCGCCGAAGAGCCATTGGGCGATGGCCAGGGCCGCCTCGGAGGCGTAGCCCTCGCCCCGGGCCCAGGGGGCGATGACGTAGGACAGTTCGGTGGAGCGTACGCTCCAGTCGGTTCCGGTCAGCTGGACGACGCCGACCAGCCGCTGGGTGAGGAACTCGGTGACGGCGAGGCCGAAGCCGCGGCCCGCGGTGCGCTCGGCCGGGGCGTACTCGGTGATCCAGGAGCGGGCGTGCTCCTCGGTGAAGGGCTGCGGGACGTCGGTCCAGGCCACGACCTGCTCGTCGTTCATCATCTCGGTCAGGGCGGCGACGTCGTCCTCGTCGAGGCGACGCAGCACCAACCGCTCCGTGCTGATGGAGATGTTGGGGAAGGTGCTAGTCATGCGCCGCTCCGTAACCTTCGGAAATACCGTCAGGGCCTGCTGAACTGCCCAGCATGCAGCATGGAAGCACCCAACCGCACCACGGGGTCCGCCCCCGCCGCCTCGGCGGCGGGGAAGTGCCCCCGCCCGGTGCGGGAGCGGACCCCGGGTGCGGCGACCCCGGGCGATATTAGAACGCCGGTACGACCGCGCCGTTGTACTTGTCCTCGATGAACTTCTTCACCTCGGGCGAGGTCAGCAGCTTGGCGAGCTTCTTGACGCGCGGGTCGTTCTCGTTGCCCTTCTTCACGGCGAGGAAGTTGGCGTACGGGTTGTCCTTGGCGGACTCGGCGGCGAGCGCGTCCTTGGCCGGGCTGAGCTTCGCCTCGAGCGCGTAGTTGCCGTTGATCACCGCGGCGTCGACGTCACCGAGGGAGCGCGGCAGCTGGGCCGCCTCCAGCTCCTTGAACTTCAGGCCCTTGGGGTTGTCGGTGACGTCCTTGGGGGTCGCGTCGTACCCGGCGCCCGACTTCAGCCCGACGACGCCGTTGGCCTCCAGCAGCTTCAGCGCGCGGGCCTCGTTGGTGGTGTCGTTGGGCAGGGCGACGGTGGCGCCCTTCTTCAGGTCCGCCAGCTTCTTGACGCTCTTGGAGTAGACGCCGAGCGGTTCCAGGTGCACGGTGCCGCCGGGCACCGGCACGATGTCCGTGCCGTTCTTCTTGTTGAAGTCGTCGAGGTACGGCTTGTGCTGGAAGTAGTTGGCGTCCACCTGGCCCTGCTGGACGGCCGTGTTCGGGGTCACGTAGTCGGTGAACTCCTTGACCTCCAGCTTGAGGCCGGCCTTCTGCGCCAGGTGGTCCTTCACATAGGTGAGGATCTCGCCCTGCGGGGTGGGGGTGGCGGCGACCGTCAGCGTGGCGTCGGCGTCGGCCTTGCCGGAGCCGGAGTCCGAGCCGCAGGCGGAGAGCCCGAGCGCGAGGGTTCCGGCGGCCAGTACGGCGGTGGTGATCTTGGCGGTGTTACGCACGAAAAGTGCCTTTCCTTGGGGTGGTGCGGCCCTTGGGTCAAGGGGTGCCGGCGCGGTGCGCCGTCGTCGGGGGGTGGTGGTCCGGTGGCGGTCGGGCGGACGGGGGCGGGGGCTCAGGCGGCCTTGCTCACGTCGGCCGTGGCCGAGGCGGGCTTGCCGCCCTTCAGCAGCCGCAGCCTGGGGGCCGGGCCGGAGTGGCCGCCGCGCCGGTGCAGGGAGCGGGCCGCGAGGTCGCCGGCGAACTGGATGGCGGAGATGACCACGGCGAGGATCGCCACGGTGATCCACATCAGCTGGGTCTCGAAACGCTGGTAGCCGTAGCGGATGGCGATGTCGCCCAGGCCGCCGGCGCCGACCGTGCCGGCCATGGCGGAGTAGCCGATGAGGGCGACGATCGTGGTGGTGGCGCCGGAGATCAGCGAGGGCAGGGACTCGGGGACGAGGACCTTGCGCACGACGGTCCAGGTGTTGCCGCCCATCGCCTGCACGGCCTCGACGAGGCCGCCGTCGACCTCGCGGACGGCCGTCTCGACCAGGCGCGCGAAGAACGGGATGGCGCCGATGGCCAGCGGCACGATGGCGGCGTCCCGGCCGATCGTGGTGCCCGTCACCCAGCGGGTGAAGCTCATCAGGGCGACCATCAGGATGATGAACGGCATCGAGCGGGCGACGTTCACCAGCTGCCCGAGGACCTTGTTGGCGAGGACGTTCTGGAGCAGGCCGCCGCGGTCGGTGAGGACCAGCAGGACGCCGAGCGGAAGTCCGCCGACGACGGCGATGAGCGTGGACCAGCCGACCATGTAGAGGGTGTCCCAACACGCCTGGGACAGCAGCGGCTGCATCTCGGACCAGGTCACTTGGCACCTTCCTTCACCAGCGGGGTCTGACGCGCCGTGCTGTCCGCCGCGTCGTCCACGACGTCGATCTGCAGGCCCTGCTCGCGCAGGAAGCCGACGGGCACGACGTTCTCCTCGTAGCGGCCGGGCAGTTCGATGCGCATCCGGCCGACCTGGTGGCCGCCGACGGTGTCGATGGCCGCGCCGAGGATCGATATGTCGATGTTGTAGGTGCGGGCGAGCTGGGAGATGACGGGCCGGGTGGCGGCGTCGCCGTGGAAGGTGACGTCGACGACCGTCCGGTCCGCGCCGGTCGCGCCGCCGCCGACCGGGAAGAGCGCGGCGGCGAGCTGGGAGCCCGGAGTCGCGAGCAGCTCGCTCACCGTGCCGGACTCGACGATCCGGCCCTTCTCCATGAGCGCCGCCGAGTCGCAGATCGACTTCACCACGTCCATCTCGTGCGTGATGAGCAGGACGGTCAGTCCGAGCTGCCGGTTGAGGTCGCGCAGCAGCTGGAGGATGGAGCGGGTGGTCTCCGGGTCGAGGGCGCTGGTGGCCTCGTCGGAGAGCAGCACCTTGGGGTCGCCGGCCAGGGCTCGGGCGATGCCGACCCGCTGCTTCTGGCCGCCGGAGAGCTGGGCGGGGTAGGCCCCGGCCTTGTCGGCCAGGCCGACGAGGTCGAGGAGTTCCAGCGCCTTGCGGGAACGCTCCTTCCCTGACTTCCCGAGGATCTCCAGGGGCAGCTCGACGTTGTCCCGCACGGTGCGCGTGGACAGCAGGTTGAAGTGCTGGAAGACCATGCCGATCCGGCTGCGCGCCTGCCGCAGCTCCCGGCCGGCGCGCGGCCCGCGGCCGGCCAGCGCGGTCAGGTCCTGCCCGGCGACGGTGACCGTTCCCGAGGTCGGCCGCTCCAGCAGGTTGACGCAGCGGATGAGCGAGGACTTGCCGGCGCCGGACTGGCCGATGACGCCGTACACCTCGCCTTCGCGGACGTGCAGGTCGACGCCGTCGAGGGCGGTGACCTCGCGGCCGCGCGAGCGGTAGACCTTGGTGAGGCCCGATGTGGTGATCACGTGGGTTTCCGTCACTGTCGAGTGCGCGGCGCGTCGTGGGCGCCGGGCACGGCGTTCATGGTCGGGTGCAGCCGGAACGCGGCACGGTTCCCGGAAGGACGCCGGGGCGGAGGGGAAACGTGCGCGCGCTGGGGGCGCCCCCACGCCGGTCGGGCGGCGGGGGAAGGGCTCGGCCGCGTTCGCCGGACGGGCCGGACGCTGACGCGGACATGAGCGGGCTCTCGCTTCGGGGCGCGAGGCTCAGGTGGTGCGGGGGCCCTCTAGAAGGCGCACATTCGACGCGTAGGACACATACAACGAGCACCGGGCGTCATCGTCGCCTCGGTCGCAGGGATGCGGCAGCTCGTCGTGGTCATGCGATCAGTAAACCAGACCTACGCTGCTGACACGGCACCCCCGTCCGCATGGTGGACGCTCATGGACACCACTGCCCGCGCGCACCGGCCGCCGCGTCCGCGCCGGTGACCAGGGCGGACGGGGCCCGGCAGGGGCCTGGCGGCTCGGGACCGCGCGGCGGGGCCCGGGCGTGCTGTGGCCAACGCCACGGCCGCCGGGCGGGCCGGCCGGCGGCCGGAACGCGTACGGCCGGCCTTGCGGCCGGGCCGGGCGCGGTGGGGACTTTGGCCCGTAATAGGGTCTCAGCATGCTTGCTGCCCTGACGCTGGTGACCGGTGTCGCCGCGCTGCTGCTCGCCGCCTGGTGCGGCTGGGCGGCCCATCGTGACCAGCCGACGAAGGACTGGCACTTCATCGCCATGGCCGTGGTCTCGCTGCTGGCCCTCGTCCAGTTGGTGATCGGGATCGTGGCGCTGGCGCGGGGCGGGAAGCCGGACCAGGGGACGACGATCTTCGTGGCGTATCTGCTGGGCGCCTTCGCCTGCGTCCCGGCGGCCGGTTTCATGTCGCTGGCGGAGCGGACGCGCTGGGGCTCGGTGACGGTGGCGGCCGGCGGTGTCGTCCTGGCCGTGCTGGAGGTGCGGCTCTATGACATCTGGGGAGGCTGAGGTGACCACCGTCGAGGAGAAGCCGGCCCGTAACCGGCTCATCAGCGGTCCGGGCACGCTGCTCGTCTGGCTGTACGGCGTGATGGTCGTCGGCGCGGTGTCCCGCTCCGTCTACCAGATCGCCACCGACTTCGGCCGGGCGCCGCTGGCGTACTCGCTCTCCGCGGTGGCGGGCGTGGTCTACGGCTTCATCACGTACTCGCTGGTGCGCGGCGGGGAGACCGCCCGCAGGGCGGCCCTGGCCTGCTGTGCCGCCGAACTCGTGGGGGTGCTGACGGTCGGTACCTGGACGCTCGTCGAGCCGTCCGCGTTCGCGGACTCCACCGTGTGGTCGGACTACGGCATGGAGTACCTCTTCATCCCGGTGCTGCTGCCGCTGTCGGCCCTGTACTGGCTGCGCAGGGCACCGGAGCGGGCGACGGCGGCCGGCTGAGCCGCCGTCGGCGCCCCGGTGGCACCGGGCCGGCGCCGCGCGGGCGCGGGTGTGCGGCGGTCGCCGCGCGGGCGTCGGCGTCAGGCGGTCGCGACGTACGTCCCGGCCGGCTTCTCCAGAATGATCATCGGTACGCCGTCGGCGCCCTGGGAGGTGCCCACCGTCTGATAGCCGACACGCCGGTACAGACGCAGGTTGCCCTCGCTGCGGTGACCGGTGAACAGGCGGAACCGGGTCACGCCGAGCTCGTCGGCCAGCGCCGTCTCGACCGCGCGCAGCAGCCGGGCGCCGATGCCGTGGCCCTGGAGACGGGGGTGCACACAGAGCTTGCCGATGGCGGCGGAGCCGTCCTCGGCCACCCGGCCGCGCACCGAGCCGACCACCTCCTCGCCGAGCCGCGCCACGAAGACGCAGTCCCCGGCGACCTCCTGGCGGACCGAGTCGAGGCTCTGGACGAGCGGGCCGATGCGGTAGTTGCCGTACAGCGCGGCCTCACTCTGGAAGCAGAGGTACTGCAGCTTGAAGATCTGCTCCGCGTCCTGCTCGGTCGCCGCAGAGATGGTCACGCTCATGCCCATGTGCGCACGCCTCCCGCTCACCTGATCGTCTGTCGTCCCCCACTCCTATCCCCGCGCTTCGCGGGCCGCAACCTCCGGCGCGAGCAAACGCCGCAGACATCCAAGACATCTGGAGCGTTCCGGGCCGAGACTGCCCTGTGAGATACCCAACTCCCCCGCGATCTCGCGGTAGGTGAGGTCCCTGGGGGACAGCAGTGCCTCCAGCAGCCGGGGGCAGCGGCCGGGCAGCCGGCGCACCGCCGAGCGCAGGGCGTGCTCCCGGGCGGCGGTCAGGGCGAGCTGTTCGGGTCCGCGTTCGCTGTCGTCGGCCGGTTCGAGACCGTACGGCCGTTCGATGCTGATGGTGCGTCGGGTGCGGCGGGCCTCGGAGCGGACGGCCTTGCGCAGCCAGCCCTGCGGGTCGTGCGGGGGACCGTCCGCCGCCAGCCGCTCCAGCAGCCGCAGCCAGACGGCCTGCTCCAGGTCGCCCGGCTCGGTCCCGGCGGCGAGTGCCTCCGCCGACGCCTCGGCCAGGAGCAGCGGGCGCAGGGCGGTGAGCATGTCGTGCGTCATGTGCGACACGACGCGGCCGCCCCGGCGGGAGTTTCCGGGACGGCCGCGGGTTCACCCCGACGAGGGCGGGGCGGGATCAGTGGTTGACGGGCCGGTTGGCCAGGAAGTCCTCGCGGGCGAGCAGACCCGTGTCGGCGTTGTCCGTGAAGACGCCGTCGATGCCGGTGGCGAAGTACGCCTGGAACACCCCGAAGACGTCGCCGTAGGCGTCCTTGGCCGTGCCCTTGCGGAACTTCGGCGGCAGGAAGGGGTTCTCGTTGCGGACGGTGTAGGGGTGCAGGATCAGGCCCGCGGCGTGGGCGTCGCGGACCAGGGTGCTCGGCGCGGCGAGGTTGCCGTCCGCGTCCTTGGGGATGACCAGGTCGACGGTCGGGCCGATGCCCTGCGCGTAGGAGGCGATCTCCCGCAGGCCCCTGGGCGTGACGAGGTCGGCGACGGTGCGCGCATCGCCCGTGGCGACGAAGTCGTAGGGGCGGGAGTCGGCACTCGACAGCAGCACCACCAGCGGGTTGTCCACCAGCTTGTTCAGGCGCTGGATGCTGGTCGGCTCGAAGGACTGGAGGATGACCGGCGAGTCCTTGCCGTCCTTGCCGTGCCGGCGCAGCAGCTTGGCGACCCGCTCCTCCAGGCCGAGGCCGAGCCCGCGGAAGTAGGTCGGGTGCTTGGTCTCGGGGTAGATCCAGACCTGCCTTCCGCGCTTGCGGGTCTGCTCGTCCTGCCACTTCAGGACCTCTTCGAAGGTGGGGATCTCCCAGCGGCCGTCGTAGAGGGTGTTGTGCGGGCGGTTGGCCGGGATGCGCTCGGTCGCGCGCAGCGTCTTCAGTTCGGCGAGGGTGAAGTCCTCGGTGAACCAGCCGGTGGTCGGCACCCCGTCGAGGGTCTTGGTGGTCCTCCGGTCGGCGAACTCGGGGTGGTCGGCGACGTCCGTGGTGCCGCCGATCTCCGGCTCGTGCCGGCACACCAGGTGGCCGTCCCTGGTGGGCACCAGGTCGCCGGCCTCGACGACGTGCGCGCCGAGGTCGAGGGCCAGCTCATAGGAGCCGAAGGTGTGTTCGGGCCGATAGCCGCTGGCGCCCCGGTGACCGATGATCGTCGGCACCGGCAGGCTCCTCAGGCCGCCGCCCCGGTGGCCGGCGGCCCCGCTCTGCGCCGCGCCGGCCGTGCCGGGCAGCCCGAGGACCGCTCCGCCCGCCCCGAGCACCGCGGCTCCGAGCAGCGCCCGGCGCCCGGTCCCGCGTGCCCGTCCGTCGGACTCCCGCGTCCCGGTCCGCTCGTCCGGCTGCTGCGTCCCCATGCCCGCCTCCTGCTCTCGGTGTCGTCCGTGCGCGCTGATCGTAGGTGCGTTCGGATGACGTCGGGGAGACGTCGTGCCGAACACCGGGGTGACGCTGGATGTCGTACGCGAGGGGCGCTTTGACGGGTCGTCGGCATGGCCTGCCGCGGTCGGGGGAAGCCGGGTGAGTGGGCGGTGGCGGCCGCCACGGGGCCGGTGTCCGGGCGGGCGGTCGCGCTCCCGGGTCCGGCTCGGCGTCCGGTCGTGCCGCGGCGGCGGGCGACCTCCGTCACAGCCGGGCGAGCCGGTCACCGGGGTGCGCCGGCTCCTCCGCCCAGGTAAACGTAGGTCAACGGTGCGTAAGAGGTGGTGAGCCCGATGTGCATTGGGGCCCGGGCCGCGAGTATCGTCCTCACCTGCACAGACCCATACCGTTCCGCTTGACAATCCCTTGACACCGGAGGGCCCGTTGTCCCGCTTCGCGCTCATCAAGGCAGTGCTCGGTCCGATCATGCGCCTGATGTTCCGCCCACAGGTGGAGGGCGCGGAGCGTATTCCGGGCGACGGTCCGGTCATCCTGGCCGGCAACCACCTCACCTTCATCGACTCGATGATCCTTCCGCTGGTCTGCGACCGTCAGGTGGTCTTCATCGGCAAGGACGAGTACGTCACCGGCAAGGGCTTCAAGGGCCGGCTGATGGCCTGGTTCTTCACCGGCGTCGGCATGATCCCGGTCGACCGCGACGGCGGCCGGGGCGGAGTCGCGGCGCTGATGACCGGCCGCCGGGTGCTGGAGGAGAACCGGATCTTCGGGATCTACCCGGAGGGCACTCGCTCCCCCGACGGCCGCCTCTACCGCGGCCGCACCGGCATCGCCCGGCTCACCCTGATGACCGGCGCCCCCGTCGTGCCGTTCGCCATGATCGGCACCGACAAGCTCCAGCCGGGCGGCAAGGGACTGCCCCGCCCGGGCAAGGTGACCGTGCGCTTCGGCGAGCCGATGGAGTTCTCCCGGTACGAGGGCATGGACCGCGACCGGTACGTCCTGCGGGCGGTGACCGACTCGGTGATGACCGAGGTCATGCACCTGTCGGGTCAGGAGTACGTCGACATGTACGCCACGAAGGCGAAGGCGGCGTAGGGCCCGTCGCCGACCTCCGGCGGTCGGACGCCGCGAGGTGTCCGACCGCTTCCGGGTGCGGGCGGCCGCGCCCACGCCGCGGGGCCGCGGGACGGCACGGCCCCGCGCCCCTGACGGCGGCTCACAGCCGCTGTCCCTTCAGGAGGAACCACGCCGCGCCCGCCGCCGTCAGCAGGACCACCGCGCCCGCGCCCGAGGCCAGGTGCAGGCCGTGGACGAAGGAGTCGCGGGCCGCGGCCAGCAGGGCGTCCGCCGTGTCGGCGGGCAGGCCGGCCGCCGCCTGCACCGCGCCGCCCAGTGACTCGTGCGCCTGGGCGGGAGTGCCGCTCGGGCCGGTGAAGTCGCGGTAGGCCGCCGTCACGATGGAGCCCAGCAGGGCGATGCCGAGGGCCGCGCCGAGTTCGTACGCCGTCTCGGAGACCGCGGAGGCGGCGCCCGCCTGCTCCTTGGGCACACCGGCGAGGATGACGTCGGCGGTCACCGTGAAGGAGAAGCCGGCGCCCACGCCGACCACCAGCAGGGCGGCGCCCAGCAGCGGGTAGCCGGTCGAGGCGCTGAGCGTGGTCAGCACGGCCAGGGCCAGGCCGACGGCGGCGAGACCACCGCAGACCACGGCCCGCACCGAGAACCGCCGGGCCGCCCGGCCGGCCACCAGACCGGCCGCGACCGCGCCGACGGCCGCGGGCAGTTCCGCCAGGCCCGCCTCGAACGGCCGCCTGCCCTGCACCAGTTGGAGGTACTGGGACAGGAAGAACACCAGCCCGGACATGCCGAGCACGGTCAGCAGGTCGGCGAGGACCGCGCCGCTGAAGCCCCGGCTGCTGAAGAGCCGGACGTCCAGCAGCGGCGCGGGCAGGGTGAGCTGGCGGCGGACGAACCAGTACAGCGCGGCGGCGCCCAGCAGCCCCGTGCCGAGCACGGTCCAGCCGAAGCCGTGCGCGGCGGCCTCCTTGACCGCGTACACGACCCCGATCATGCCGACCAGCGACAGCAGCACGCCGGCGAGGTCCCACGGGCCCGGGTCCGGGTTGCGGGACTCCGGCAGCAGCCGGCTCCCGACCAGGACGAGCACCGCCATCACGGGCAGGTTGATGAGGAAGACCGAGCCCCACCAGAAGTGCTCCAGCAGGAACCCGCCGGCGATCGGGCCGACCGCCGTGCCGGCGGAGGCGGTCGCGCCCCAGATACCGACGGCGAGGCTGCGCTCGCGCGGGTCGTGGAAGAGGTTGCGGATCAGGGCGAGCGTGGCCGGCATCAGGGTCGCGCCGGCCACGCCGAGCAGCGCCCGGGCCAGGATCATCGTCTCCGGCGTGGTCGCGTAGGCGTTGAGGACGGAGATCGCGCCGAACGCGGTGGCGCCGCCGAGCAGGACGCGCTTGCGGCCGACGCGGTCGCCGAGGCTGCCCATGGAGACGAGCAGACCGGCGATGACGAACGAGTAGACGTCGCCGATCCAGAGCAGCTGGGTGCCGGAGGGCTTGAGGTCCTCGCTGATGTAGGGGGTCGCGAGACCGAGTACGGTCGCGTCGACGGCCACCAGCAGCACGGCCAGGACGAGGACGCCGAGCGCGAGCCAGCGGCCCGGGCCCTTCACCGTCTCCGCCACGTGGGCCGGCCGCAGGGTGCTGGTCATGGTTCCTCTCTCGGTGATCGGTGTCGGCTCGTCGCCGTGGAGCGTGGTCCGGGTTCGCGTGCGGCGTTCGCGGGTGGCGGGTCCGTGCGCAGGGCGCCGCCGAGCAGCAGCTCGGTGATCATGTGGTGGAAGTCCCTGGGGGCGGCCTTGCCGCACAGCACGACGTACGCCGCGGAGGCGATCAGCCCGAACAGCGCCTCCGTGAGCCAGGCCGGGGTGAGATCGACCCGGAACTCGCCGCCGAGCCGGCCGCGCTGGAACACGGCGGAGATGCGGTCGTCGATCCGGGCCCAGCCCTCGTTCTGCCCCTCGCCCTCGAAGAGCTGGTTCTCGGTGTAGAGGAAGGACAGGAGTCCGGCGGAGGGCTCGATCTCCCGCACCAGGCGCCGTACCGCCTCGCTCGCGGGCCCCTCGTCCAGGCGGGCCGCGGCCAGCGCCGCCTCGCACTCGGCGATGCCGAGCGACTCCAGTGCCCGCACGAGCGCGTCGCGCCCGGCGAACTGGCGGTGCAGCGTGGCCCGGCTGATCCCGGCCGCCCTGGCGACCTCGTCCATCGTGGCGGTGGATTTGCGGCTCAGCAGGGCCGCGGCGCTGCGCAGTACGTGCTCACGGTCAACGGCCATGAGACAAGCATAAACCATATGAGACATAGATGTCTCATCGTGAACGCGAACGTCTCAGATCGGGTGAGCCGGAACGTTTTTTCAGCTCCGGTGCATCAGTGCCAGGGAAGCTGTCCGCGCCGCTCCCAGTAGGCCTGCGGCTGCTCGGCCAGCGCGTCCAGGCGGGCGAGCTGCTCCTCGCCCAGGTCGACCGCGGCCGCGTGCAGATTGGAGGCGAGCTGGCCGAGGGTGGCGGCGCCGGACAGGACGACGCCGGCCCACGGCCGGCGCAGGATCAGGGCCAGGGCGACCGCGTCGCAGCCGAGGCCGGTCTCCCGGGCCACGGCCCGCAGGGCCTCGGGAGCGTCCGGACCGGCCAGCCGCCCGTTCGCCATGCCCTCCTTGACGATCACGGCGAGCCCCGCGTCGTGCGCCTCGGCGAGGGCGGGACCGGCGGAGGTCTCCAGGACGTTGTACGTCGACTGGACGGTGCGGAACAGGGGCTCGCCGTCGACCGTCACGGCCAGCGCGGCCCGGACGGCGTCGGCCTGGGCGGGACCGCTGGTGGAGAACCCGATGGTGAGGCCCTGCGCGGCGGCCTCGGCGAGTTCGGCGTGCAGGGCCTTGTCGGTGAGGGCCGGACTGTCCGGGGTCACCGAGTGGATCTGGTAGAGGTCGAGCCGGTCGCCGAGCAGCGCGGCGCTCTCCGCGCGCTGCCGCCGGTAGGTGCCGAGGCCGTGGTCCTTGACCTCGTGCCGCTCGGCGTCGGTCGTCCAGTTCGCGGTGTAGGTGTAGCCCCACTTGCTGCCGACGACCACGTCGGCGGCGTCGGGCCTCGCCCGCAGCCAGTCCGCGAGGAACTCCTCGGAGCGGCCGTAGGAACGGGCGGCGTCGATGTAGCGGACGCCCTGCGCGTACGCCGCGTCCAGCAGTTCGTGGGTACGGGCGCGCAGGGCGTCGACGGTGCGGTCGGCCGGGAGGTCGCGGTCCCGGCCGAGGTTGATGTATCCGGGGCGCCCGACGGCGGCCAGGCCGAGGCCGAGGTGACAGGTGGGAGTGGTGGCTGCGGCCATGGGGGTCCCCCCTGCTCGAGCGAGGCCGAGAGCTTGGGGCAGGGAAAACGGCATCGCGGGCTCCGTCCGGTCGGTTCCTTGCGGCTGCCGACCAACGTAACCCGCGATGACCTGCGACGTACCGCCTGGGGCCGCCGGCCTACTTCCGGGCGTTCGCCCACTCGTGCTGCGCCGCGACGTCCGCCTTCACCTCGGCGAGCTGGACGGCGACCGCGCTCGGCGCGGTGCCGCCGCGACCGTTGCGGGAGGCGAGGGCGCCGGGGACGTTGAGGACCGTGCGCACCTCCGGGGTGAGGTGGGCGGAGATCTTCGCGAACTGCTCGTCGGTCAGCTCGTCCAGTTCCTTGCCCTCGGCCTCGGCGGCCTTCACGCACTCGCCGGCGACCTCGTGCGCGACCCGGAACGGCACGCCCTGCTTGACCAGCCACTCGGCGATGTCGGTGGCCAGTGAGAAGCCGGCCGGGGCCAGCTCCTCCATCCGCTCGCGGTGCACGGTGAGGGTCGCGATCATGCCGGTGAAGGCGGGGAGCAGGACCTCCAGCTGGTCGCAGGAGTCGAAGACGGGCTCCTTGTCCTCCTGAAGGTCGCGGTTGTAGGCGAGGGGCAGGGCCTTCAGGGTCGCGAGCAGACCGGTCAGGTTGCCGATCAGCCGGCCCGACTTGCCGCGCGCCAGCTCCGCGATGTCCGGGTTCTTCTTCTGCGGCATGATCGACGAACCGGTGGAGAAGGCGTCGTGCAGGGTCACGAAGGAGAACTCCTTCGTGTTCCAGATGATGACCTCCTCGGCGATCCGGGAGAGGTTCACACCGATCATCGCGGTGATGAAGGCGAACTCGGCGACGAAGTCCCGCGAGGCGGTGCCGTCGATGGAGTTGCCGACGCTGCCGCGCTCGAAGCCGAGGTCCCGCGCCACCGCCTCGGGGTCGAGGCCGAGGGAGGAGCCGGCCAGCGCGCCCGAGCCGTACGGCGAGACGGCCGTCCGCTCGTCCCACTGGCGCAGCCGCTCGGCGTCCCGGGACAGCGACTGCACGTGCGCGAGGACGTGGTGGGCGAAGAGGACCGGCTGGGCGTGCTGGAGGTGGGTGCGGCCGGGCATGGCCACGTCCGGGTGGGCCTCGGCGAGACCGGTCAGCGCGTCCTGGAGGTCGGCGATCAGGCCGCCGATGATCCGGGCGTGGTCGCGCAGGTACATGCGGAAGAGCGTGGCGACCTGGTCGTTGCGGGAGCGGCCGGCGCGCAGCTTGCCGCCGAGGTCGGCGCCGAGGCGTTCCAGCAGTCCGCGCTCCAGGGCGGTGTGCACGTCCTCGTCGGCGATGGTGCCCGTGAAGTCGCCGGACGCCACGTCCGCCTCGAGCCGGTCGAGTCCGGCGATCATCCGGGTCAGTTCGTCCTCGGTGAGCAGCCCGGCCTTGTGCAGCACGCGGGCGTGGGCGCGCGAACCGGCGATGTCGTAGGGCGCGAGCCGCCAGTCGAAGTGGACGGACGCGGACAGCTTCGCCAGGGCCTCGGCGGGACCGTCGGCGAAACGGCCGCCCCAGAGCCGGACGTCACCGCTGTTGCTGCTCACTTGCGTTGCTCCTCGGAAGAGTTGTCCCTGTGCGGCCGCCTCCCCACCCTCGCAGGCGGGGAGGCGGCCGTCAGGCTGATGCGTGCGGGGTGACCCGTCCGGGTCGGGGAAGGTCCGCGCCGGGCCGCGCCCGCGGATCACGCGGTGCCGCGATCTTCGATGACAGCGCGCACTGGCATGCATGAGTATGCAGAAGCCTGCATGATTCGTCAATCTCCGAACCGCCCGGCGCGGGCGGGACGAACGCGGCGAACGCGGGCACGGACGCCCGGCGGACACGCCCGCGGGCACCGGCGGGCGGGGGGAAGGAAACCGCAATTCCTTAGACAGCCGAACGAAACCGGCCGATAATCACTGGACATGGGAAAGACCTATGAGCGCATAGACGGCAGGCTGCGCACGTTCATCGAGGAGCAGCCCCTCTTCTTCACCGCGACCGCTCCCCTGTCCGGCGACGGCACGGTCAACCTGTCCCCCAAGGGCCTCAAGGGCTCTCTGGCGGTGCTCGACGAGCTCACCGTGGCCTACCTGGACTTCGCCGGGTCGAACGCGGAGACCATCGCGCACCTGCGGGAGAACGGACGGATCACCCTCATGTGGTGCGCCTTCCAGGGCCCGCCCAACATCGTGCGCGTCCACGGCCGGGGCGAGCCGGTCTTCCGCGACGACCCGCGCTTCACGGAACTCCTCACCCGTTTCCCGGACATCGACCCGGCCGCGCACGGCCTGCGCGCGGTCATCGTCGTCCACGCCGAGCTGATCCGGGACACCTGCGGCTACGCGGTGCCCTTCATGGCGTACGAGGAGGACCGCGACCTGCACGGCAAGCGCTTCGCGCGCGAGGACGACACCTCGCTGAGCGCCTACTTCACGAAGAAGGACCACGTGGCCACCAGCCTGGACGGACTGCCCGGGCTCCCGCTGCCGCTGCCGCCGACCCCGGTCTGAGCGCCCGCCCCGCCGCCGGCGGCCCCGGCCGCTACTCCCCGGCGGCGTCCGCCCCGCCGGACGGGAGCCGTACCGTGAACGCCGTCGCGCCCGGGCGGCTCCTGAGGGCCACGCTCCCGCCGTGTGCCTGTGCCACCGCGGCCACGATCGACAGGCCGAGGCCCGCTCCGGCGCCGCCGGAAGGGCCGGCGCGGCGCCGGTCGGCGCGGGTGAAGCGCTCGAAGACGCCCGGCTGGATGTCCTCCGGGACGCCGGGTCCGTCGTCGCCGACCCGGAGGAGGACGGCCGTGCCGCCGTCGGCGGGCGTACGGCCGTCAGGAGGCGTGCCGCCGTCGGCCGGGTTGCCGCCGTCGGCCGGCGGGACCGTCTCCAGGGACACCGTCACCCTGGTCCCCTCCGGTGTGTGCAGACGCGCGTTGGCCAGCAGGTTGGCCAGCACCTGTTGCAGGCGGTGGGCGTCGCCGGTCACCGTCACCGGTTCCTCCGGCAGCTCCATCGTCCAGCGGTGCCCGGGCCCGGCGGCCCGCGCGTCCGTCACCGCGTCCAGGACCAGGCGGGTGAGGTCGACGGGGCGGCGCTCCAGGGGGCGGCCGGCGTCCAGGCGGGCCAGGAGCAGCATCTCGTCGACCATCTCGCCCATCCGGGCGGACTCGGCGGCGATGCGTTCCAGGGCGCGTGCCACCTCGGGCGGCACCGGCCCCGGGTGCAGCAGCGCCAGTTCCGCGTGGCCGCGGACCGAGGCGACCGGGGTGCGCAGCTCGTGGCTGGCGTCGGCGGCGAAGCTGCGCAGCCGCTCCTCGCTGGCGTGCCGTTTGGTCAGCGCGTCCTGCACATGGTGGAGCATCCGGTCGAAGGCGGCGGCGACCCGGCCCACCTCGCTGCGCGGATCGGCCTCGCCGGCCCGGGGCGGCAGCACCACCTCGCCGCTGGCCAGCGGCAGCTCGCTGACCCGGGCGGCGGTCGCGGCGACCCGGCTCAGCGGCCGCAGCGACCAGCGCACCCAGAGGGCCCCGACGACCCCGGCGGCGGCCAGGGCGAGACCGAAGACGCATCCGGCGACCAGTTCGAGCCGGTGGACCGTGGCGCGTACCGGTTCCATCGGCAGGCCGGTGACCAGGACGTCGCCGTCCCGGCCCGGCCACGCGGCCAGCCGGTAGCCGCCCAGTTCCGACAGGTGGACGGTGTGTCCCTCGCCGTCGTCCGGGAGCGCGGCGAGCGCGGCGCGGTCGGCGGCGGTGAGGGCGACGTCGAAGCCGGGGTGGGAGGGGCACGGCACCACCGCCGCGTTGGTGATCCGGCCGGCCACCAGCCGGGCGCCGAAGGTCGCGGCGGCCTGGCGGCGGGTGTCGCCGTGTTCGTCGCCGTCGTGGTCGGACGGCTTCGTGTTCCTCGGGGTCCGGGCGCTCCCGGCGGCCCCGGCGTCCTCGGCCGTGCCGTGTTCCAGGCTCTGCGGGAAGCCCGTCCCGGCCTGCTGGAGCTGCTGGTCGAGCCGGCCGGTGAGGAAGCCGTTCAGCTCGACGACCGCGGCCACGCCGACGGCCGCGCAGCTCACGGCGAGCAGCACGACCAGGCCCGCGGTCAGCCTGGCCCGCAGCGTGCGCGGCCACGGCAGCCGCCCGCGCCACCGGGCCCGGGTCCGCGCCGGCGCGCTCATCACGGGGCCGGCTTCAGTACGTAGCCCGCCCCGCGCACCGTGTGGATCATGGGTTCGCGGCCCGCGTCGACCTTCTTGCGCAGGTAGGAGATGTACAGCTCCACGACGTGGGCCTGGCCGCCGAAGTCGTAGGACCACACGCGGTCCAGGATCTGCGCCTTGCTGAGCACCCGGCGCGGGTTGTGCATCAGGAAGCGCAGCAGCTCGTACTCGGTCGGGGAGAGTTCGACCAGCTTCCCGGCCCGGGTGACCTCACGGGCGTCCTCGTCCATGACCAGGTCGCCCACGGTCAGCCGCGGGCCGTCCGCCGGCTGCCGGGCCATGCCGGCGCGGCGCAGCAGCCCGCGCAGCCGGGCGACCACCTCCTCCAGGCTGAACGGCTTGGTCACGTAGTCGTCGCCGCCGGCGGTGATGCCCGCGATGCGGTCCTCCACCGCGTCCCGGGCGGTGAGGAAGAGCACACAGACGTCCGGCCGCACGGCGTGCAGCCGCCGCAGCACCGAGAAGCCGTCGGTGTCGGGGAGCATCACGTCGAGCACCACGGCGTCGGGCCGCAGCGCGCGGGCCTCGGCGACCGCGGCGGCGCCGTCGCCCGCGGTGCGGACCTCCCAGCCCTGGTAACGCAGGGCGCCGGAGAGGACCTCGGCGAGGTCGGGGTCGTCGTCGACGACGAGGACGCGGACGGGCGTGCCGTCGGGACGGGTCAGCGCGGGCGGGCCGGGCGGGCCCGGGCGGGATGTGTTCATGGCCATCCCAGCATCGCCCCTCGCCCGCGGGCGCGGCGCCGGGGGGTGCTCTGAGTTCCCTGTGAGTGCTCCTCGCGGACCCCGGTTTCAGAGGGCTCTCAGAGGTTCGGCCCGCACAGTGGCGTCCTGGACCGGCGAAAGGACGTGGAACGGATGACCACGGTGTACGAGCGGCGGGCGGCACCGCCCGTCGCGCCGGCGCCCCGGCGCTCCCCGGCGGGCGCCGTGCTGGCGCTGCTGTGGGCGGGGGCCGCCGCGGTGGTCGGCCTGTGGTGGCAGGGCACGGCCACGGTCGTCGGGACGGCGGGCTGGCTGACCGGCGCCGGGCGGATCGCGGGACTGCTGTGCGGCTACGCCTGCGCGGTGCTCGTCGCGCTGATGGCCCGGGTGCCGCTGCTGGAACGGCGGATCGGCTCGGACCGGGTGGCCCGCTGGCACGCCATGGCCGGCCGGTACACGGTGTGCCTGCTCCTGGCTCACATCGTGCTGATCCTGGCGGGGTACGCCGCCCAGGACCACGCCTCGGTCGTCCACGAGGCGGTCACGGTGGTCCTGGACTACCCGGACATGCTGAAGGCGACCGCGGGCACGGTGATCCTGTTCGCGGTCGGCATCACCTCGGCACGCGCGGTGCGCCGCCGCACCAGCCACGAGTTCTGGTACTACACGCACCTGCTCACCTACGCCGCCGTCTTCCTCGCCTTCTTCCACCAGCTCACGCTGGGCAACGAGTTCCACGGCCGAACCGCGGCAACGGCCGCCTGGTACGCGCTCTACCTGGGCGCGGCCGCGCTGGTGCTGTGGTTCCGGGTGCTCGCCCCGGTGCGGCTCAACCGGCGGCACCGGATGCGGGTGGAGTCGGTGCACAAGGAGTCGCCCGGGGTGTACTCGGTCGTCGTGCGCGGCCACCGGCTGGACGAACTGGGCGCCCGGCCGGGGCAGTTCTTCCGCTGGCGGTTCCTGTCCGAGGGCATGGGCTGGACCTCGACGCCGTACTCCCTGTCGGCGCCGCCCCGGCCGGATCTGCTGCGCATCACGGTGAAGGCGCTCGGCGACCACAGCGCGGCCGTCCCGCTGCTGCGGCCGGGCACCCGGGTGTGGGCGGAGGGACCCTACGGGTCGATGACCGCCGACCGGCGCACCTCCCACCGGACGCTGCTGATCGGCGCGGGAGTCGGCATCACTCCGCTGCGGGCGCTGTTCGAGACGCTGCCCGGCGAGGTCACCCTCCTGTACCGGGCCCGCACCGCGCACGACCTCGCCCTGGGCGGCGAACTGGAGGCCATCGCCCGCTGGCGCGGGGCGCGGGTGCTCTACGCGCTCAACGGGCCTGACGGCGAACGCCCGGGCATCACCGTGGAGTCGCTGCGCGCGGCCGTCTGGGACCTGGCCGGGCACGACGTGTACATCTGCGGTCCGCACGCCTTCGCCCGGGACCTGTACGAGGTGCTGCGCGCCGCCGGGGTGCCGGACCGGCGCATCCACCACGAGTCGTTCGAGCTGTGAGAACCATGCGCATCCGAGAAGTCGAGGAAGTGGTGAGGCCGTCGTGCACGCGCTGAGGAAGAACCGTCCGCTGCGCCGGATCGTGCTGGCGAGCGCCGCCACCGTCTCCGGGCTGGTGATGCTGCTGTCGCTGAAGCCGCACACCCCGCCGCAGATCGCCGCGGCGCCCGCTCCGGCGGTGTCGGGCGGCGCGGGCGCCTCCACGGGCTCCACCGGGACCGGTGGTTCGACCGGCACCCGGACCGTCACCGGCGAGACGGCGCAGACCCGTTGGGGGCCCGTCCAGGTGCGGATCACGCTCAGCGGCCGCCGGATCACCGAGGTGAGCGCGGTCGTGTACCCCACCGAGAACCCTCGCGACCAGGAGATCAACAGCTACGCCGTACCCCAGTTGAGGCGGGAGGCGCTGGCCGCGCAGAGCGCGGACATCGACTCGGTGTCGGGAGCCACGTACACCAGTGACGGCTACCGCCGGTCGCTCCAGTCCGCGCTGGACTCGGCGGGCCTGTGAACGCCCGCCGGACGCGTCGCGCGTCCACGGGCCACGGGCCGAATCCCCCGGCTCCCGCCGCGGTGCGTCACGCGGAGGAGGTCATGGGGACGGTCTTCTCCTTCGACGTCCGCGGCGGGGAGCGCGACGCGGTGCGGGCGGCCCTGGGCGAGGCGGTGGCCGCCCTGCACCGGGCCGACGCCTTGTTCAGCACCTACCGTGAGGACAGCCAGATCGCCCGCGTGGTGCGCGGTGAGCTCGCGCCGGCCCACTGCGATCCGGAGGTCGCCGAGGTGCTCGCCCTGGGCGCGCGGGCCGAGCGGGTCAGCGAGGGCTGGTTCAGCCTGCGCTACGAGGGGCGGCTGGATCCGACGGGCATCGTCAAGGGCTGGGCGGCCGAGAGGGCGGCCCGGCACGTGGCGGCGGCCGGGGCGGCCGGGGTGAGCGTCAACGGCGGCGGGGACGTGCAACTCCTGGGTTCGCCCGGGGCGGGCCGGCCCTGGCGGGTCGGGGTGTCCGATCCGCTCCGCCCCGGCGGCCTGGCCGCGGTGATCTCGGCCGCCGGGGCGGTGGAGATGGCCGTCGCGACCTCGGGCACCGCCGAGCGCGGCGCCCACATCGTGGATCCGCGCACCGGCGGGCCCGCCGTCACCGACCTGGTGGCCGTCACGGTGGTCGCGCCCCGGCTCCTCTGGGCGGACTGCTGGGCCACGGCCGCCTTCGCGATGGGCTCACGGGCGGGCCTGGCCTGGCTGGAGTCCCTGCCGGACGTGGAGGCCCTGCTGATCACGGCGGGCGACGAGGTGCGGTGCACCGGCGGACTGGCCGCCCTGCTGGGCTGACGCGCCCGCGGCAGGCCGTCCCGCCCCGGCGCCGCGCGCCCGCGCCTTCCCCGGCGGCACGGCCGGATCCGGGCCGCACCCCACCGGCCGCGGGCGGGCCGCCCCGGCGTCGCCTCAGTGCCCGTTCTGCGCCAGTCGCAGCAGGTGGTCCGCCAGCGCCTGTCCCCCGCTGGGGTCCCGGCTGATCAGCAGCAGCGTGTCGTCGCCGGCGATGGTGCCCAGGATGTCGTGCAGTTCCGCCTGGTCGATGGCCGAGGCGAGGAACTGCGCGGCCCCCGGCGGGGTGCGCAGGACCACGAGGTTCGCGGAGGCCTCCGCGGAGATCAGCAGCTCCTGGGAGAGCCGCCGCATCCGCTCCTCCTTGACGGACCCGCCCAGCGGCGCCCGCGGCGTGCGGAAGCCGCCCTCGCTGGGCACCGCGTAGATGAGGTCCCCGTCGGCGTTGCGGATCTTCACCGCGTTCAGCTCGTCCAGGTCCCGGGAGAGTGTCGCCTGGGTGACGCTCAGCCCGTCGTCGGCGAGGAGTTTCGCCAACTGGCTCTGCGAGCGCACCGGTTGCCGGTTGAGGATGTCCACGATCCGGCGGTGGCGTGCGGTGCGGGTCTGCGGCAAGGCCGGCCCGGCCCCGGCGTCGGTCTGCCCGTGGTCCTGCGCCTGACTCATCGTCGTCCCATTCTCCGGATCATCCGTCCCCGTTGGCCACGTCCAGGATGCCGGGCAGCGCCCGGAGGAACGCGTCCACGTCGTCGTCGCCGAGGTTCAGCGGCGGCATGAGCCGGATGGCGTCGGCCGCGGGCGCGTTCACGAGGAAGCCGGCCTCCTGGGCCGCCTGCTGCGCCTGCTGCGCGTGCGGCCCGGTGAGCACGATACCCAGGAGCAGTCCCGCGCCCCGGACGTGGTCGACCAGCGGGTGCCCCAGGGACTCGACGCCCTCGCGCAGCGTCTCGCTCTGCCGCTTGACGTTCTCCAGCAGCCCCTCGCCCGCGATGGTGTCCAGGACGGCGAGTCCGGCGGCGCAGGCGACCGGGTTGCCGCCGAAGGTGGTGCCGTGGTGGCCGGGCCGGAGGAGTTCGGCGGCCCGCCCGAAGGCGACGGTGGCGCCGAGCGGCAGGCCGCCGCCGAGCTGCTTGGCGAGGGTGACGACGTCGGGCAGCACTCCCTCGTGGGCCTGGTACTCGAACCAGTGCCCGGTGCGGCCGACGCCCGTCTGCACCTCGTCCAGGACCAGCAGGGCGCCGGTCGCGGCCGTGATGGCCCTGGCCGCCTTCAGATAGCCGGCCGGGGGCACCACGACACCGTTCTCGCCCTGGATGGGCTCGATGACGACCAGGGCCGTCTCCTCGGTGACCGCGGCGGCCAGCGCCTGGGCGTCGCCGTAGGGCACGTGGGTGATGTCGCCGGGCAGCGGCAGGAACGGCTCGCGCTTGCCGGGCTGGCCGGTGAGGGCGAGGGCGCCGATGGTACGGCCGTGGAAGCCGCCCTCGGTGGCGACCATGTGGGTGCGCCCGGTCAGCCGGCCGATCTTGAAGGCGGCCTCGTTGGCCTCGGCGCCGGAGTTGCAGAAGAAGACCCTGCCGTCCCGGCCGAAGAGCTGGAGCAGCCGTTCGGCGAGGGCGACGGTCGGTTCGGCCATGAAGAAGTTGGAGATGTGGCCGAGGGAGCCGATCTGCCGGCTCACGGCCTCCACGATCGCCGGGTGGGCGTGACCGAGGGCGTTGGTCGCGATGCCGCCGACGAAGTCCAGGTACTCCTTGCCGTCGGCGTCCCAGACCCGGCTTCCCGCGCCGCGGACCAGGGGCAGCAGCGGGGTGGCGTAGTTGTTCATGAGCGCACCCCGCCACCGCGCGGTCAGTTCCTGGTTGCCGGTGTCCACGGTGTTCACGACTCCCCCTTTTCGTCCGGCACGACCATCGTGCCGATGCCCTCGTCGGTGAAGATCTCCAGCAGGATCGAGTGCTGGACCCGGCCGTCGATGACGCGGGCCGTGGTCACGCCGTTGCGCACCGCGTGCAGGCAGCCCTCCATCTTCGGCACCATGCCGGAGGACAGCTCCGGCAGCAGCTTCTCCAGTTGGCTCGCGGTGAGGCGGCTGATCACCTCGTCGGAGTTCGGCCAGTCCTCGTAGAGGCCCTCCACGTCGGTGAGGACCATGAGGGTCTCGGCGTCCAGTGCCGCAGCGAGTGCCGCAGCCGCCGTATCAGCATTGACGTTGTAGACATGTCCCGAATCACCGTCGTCCTGGGAGCGGGCGATCGAGGAGACGACCGGGATGCGGCCGTCGGCGAGCAGGGCCTCGATCGCGCCCGTGTCGATCGCGGTGATCTCGCCCACCCGCCCGATGTCGATCCGCTCGCCGTCGATCTCGGGGGTGTGCCTGGTGGCGGTGATGGTGTGCGCGTCCTCGCCGGTGAGGCCGACGGCGAGCGGTCCGTGCTGGTTGAGCAGCCCGACCAGCTCCCGCTGCACCTGTCCGGCCAGCACCATCCGTACGACGTCCATGGCGTCCTCGGTGGTGACGCGCAGGCCCGCCTTGAACTCGCTGACGATGCCGTGCCGGTCCAGGGCCGCGCTGATCTGCGGGCCGCCGCCGTGCACGACGACCGGCCTCAGGCCGGCGTGGTGCAGGAAGACGACGTCCTGGGCGAAGGCCGCCTTCAGCTCCTCGTTCACCATGGCGTTGCCGCCGAACTTGATGACGACGGTCTTGCCGTGGTGCCGGGTGAGCCAGGGCAGCGCCTCGATGAGGGTCTGGGCCTTCGGCAGGGCCGTGTGCTTGCGGGTCGGTCCGGTGCTCATGACGAGTAGGCGCTGTTCTCGTGGACGTAGTCGGCGGTGAGGTCGTTGGTCCAGATGGTGGCGGACTCGGAGCCCGCCGCGAGGTCGGCGACGATGTGCACCTCGCGGTAGCGCATGTCGACCAGCGCGCGGTCCTCGCCGACGCCGCCGTTCTTGCACACCCAGACGCCGTTGATGGCGACGTTGAGCTGGTCGGGTTCGAAGGCGGCCCGCGTGGTGCCGATCGCGGACAGGACGCGGCCCCAGTTTGGGTCCTCGCCGTGGATGGCGCACTTGAGGAGGTTGTTGCGGGCGATGGAGCGGCCCACCTCCACGGCGTCGTCCTCCGTCGCGGCGTTGACCACCTCGACCTTGATGTCCTTGCTGGCGCCCTCGGCGTCCCGGATGAGCTGCTGCCCGAGGTCGTCGCAGACGGCGCGCACGGCCGCCGCGAACTCCTCGAACTCCGGGGCGACGCCGCTGGCGCCGGAGGCGAGCAGCAGCACGGTGTCGTTGGTGGACATGCAGCCGTCGGAGTCGACGCGGTCGAAGGTGACCCTGGTGGCGGCGCGCAGCGCGGTGTCGAGGGTCTCGCTGTCGAGGTCGGCGTCGGTGGTGAGGACGACGAGCATGGTGGCCAGGCCCGGGGCGAGCATGCCCGCGCCCTTGGCCATGCCGCCGACCGTCCAGCCGTCCTTGGTGACGACGGAGGTCTTGTGGACGGTGTCGGTGGTCTTGATGGCGATGGCGGCCTTCTCGCCGCCGTGCTCGGACAGCGCGGCGGCGGCCGTCCCGACTCCGGGCAGCAGCTTGTCCATCGGCAGCAGCACGCCGATGAGGCCGGTGGAGCAGACGGCGACCTCGATGGCGCCGACGCCGAGGACGTCGGCGGCCTTCTCGGCGGTGGCGTGGGTGTCCTGGAAGCCCTTGGGGCCCGTACAGGCGTTGGCTCCGCCGGAGTTGAGGACGACCGCGGAGAGCCGGCCGGTCTTGAGGACCTGCTCGGACCACTGCACCGGCGCGGCCTTGACGCGGTTGGAGGTGAAGACGCCCGCGGCGGCGCGGCGGGGCCCGGTGTTGACCACGAGGGCCAGGTCCGGGTTGCCGTTCTCCTTGATTCCGGCGGCGATGCCCGCCGCCTGGAATCCCTTGGCTGCCGTGACACTCACGGTGCGACTCCGATCGTGGAAAGTCCGGTGGTCTCGTCGAGGCCGAGGGCGATGTTCATGCTCTGCACGGCACCGCCCGCGGTGCCCTTCGTCAGGTTGTCGATGGCGCTGACGGCGATGACGCGGTGCGCCGCGGGGTCGTACGCCACCTGGATCAGCGCGGCGTTGGAGCCGTACACGGCGGCGGTGGCCGGCCACTGTCCCTCGGGCAGGAGGTGGACGAACGGCTCGTCGGCGTAGGCCTTCTCGTAGGCGGCGCGCACGGACTCGGCGGTGACGCCGTCGGCCGCCCGGGCGCTGCAGGTGGCGAGGATGCCGCGGGGCATCGGGGCGAGGGTGGGCGTGAAGGAGACCGTGACCCGCCGCCCCGCCGCCGCGCTGAGGTTCTGGATCATCTCGGGGGTGTGCCGGTGGCCGCCGCCGACGCCGTAGGGGGACATGGAGCCCATGACCTCGGAGCCGAGCAGGTGCGGCTTGGCGGCCTTGCCGGCGCCGGAGGTGCCGGAGGCGGCGACGATCACGGCCTCGTCCTCGACGAGCCCGGCCGCGCAGGCCGGGACGAGCGCCAGGGACGCGGCCGTGGGGTAGCAACCGGGCACCGCGATGCGCTTGGACCCCTCCAGCGCGGCGCGGCCACCCGGAAGTTCGGGCAGGCCGTAGGGCCAGGTGCCGGCGTGCGGCGAGCCGTAGAACCGCTCCCAGTCGGCCGGGTCCTTCAGCCGGAAGTCGGCGCCCATGTCGATGACGAGGACGTCGGGGCCGAGCCGCTCGGCGACGGCCGCCGACTGTCCGTGCGGCAGGGCGAGGAAGACGACGTCGTGTCCGGCGAGCGCCTCGGGGGTGGTCTCCTCAAGGACCCGGTCGGCCAGCGGCAGCAGATGCGGCTGGAGCGCGCCCAGCCGCTGACCGGCGTTGGAGTTCCCGGTCAGGGCGCCGATCTCGACCTCGGGGTGCGCCAGCAGCAGACGCAGCGCCTCTCCGCCCGCGTATCCACTCGCTCCGGCGACCGCCACACGTACAGCCATGAACCCTCCTCCTCGATGGCATGACTATACGTATCGCTGCACGTTTATGCAATCTATGCGGTGTCCACCTTCGGCAGCATGATCATGCGGGAGACGACGAAGGTCACCGGGATCGCCGCCGCGGAGGCCAGCAGCGGGGCGAAGCGGCTGCCGGCGTGCAGCACGTCGACGATCACGTAGACGCCCGCCGTGGTGATCACGAAATTGGTGGCGTTCGTCAGCGGGAAGAGCAGGAATTTCCGCCAGGTCGGCCGGATCCGGTAGGTGAACCGGGCATTGAGGAAGAAGGAGCCGACCATGCTGATCAGGAATGCGAGGACGTGCGCGGCCAGATAAGGCAAACGAACGAGGAACAACAGGTAAAGCAAGTAGTACGTCAAGGTGTTCACGACGCCGACCACGGCGAAGGTCAGAATCTGTTTCACCATCGGGCGGGCGGGGGCCGTGGGCATCAGGGAATGAGGTCCTTCTCGGTGTCGTCCGGCGTGCGGTCGTCCGATCGTTCCACGTTGGTCGCCTTCACCAGGAAGTGCGGGCGCCCCTTGACCTCGTAGTAGATGCGGCCGGTGTACTCGCCGATCACGCCGAGCATCACCATCTGCACGCCGGCCAGAGCGGTGACGGCGGTGATGATGGTGACGTAGCCGGGGGTCTGCACACCGTTGACGAGCGCCGCGCCCACGATCCACGCGGTGTAGAGCCCGGCGCACAGCAGCAGGCCCATGCCGAGGTGGAGGGCGGCCCGCAGCGGCCGGTTGTTGAACGACAGCAGCCCGTCGAGCCCGTAGTTGAGCAGGGACTTCAGGGTCCACGAGCTGCGGCCGTGCTCCCGGACCGCGTTCTCGTACTCGAAGGTGGTGCTGGGGAAGCCCACCCAGGCGAACAGGCCCTTGGAGAAGCGGTTGTACTCGGTGAGCGCCAGCACAGCGTCCACCACCCGACGCGACAGGAGGCGGAAGTCGCCGACGCCGTCCACGAGCTCGACGTCGACGAGCCGGTTGACCAGCCGGTAGTACAGGCGGGCGGTGAGGGTGCGGGTGAACCGGTCGCCGCTGCGGCTGCGCCGGGCCAGGACCTGGTCGTAGCCCTGTCCGCGCAGCTCGACCATGCGGCGGATCAGCTCCGGCGGATGCTGGAGGTCGGCGTCCATGACGACCACGGAGTCGCCCGAGGCGTGCCGCAGACCGGCGAGCAGGGCCGCCTCCTTGCCGAAGTTGCGGCTGAAGGAGACGTAACGCACCCGCTGGTCGCGGCCGGCCAGCTCCTGGAGCAGGGTGAGGGTCCGGTCGCGGCTGCCGTCGTCGACGTACACGAACTCCATGTCGTGGCCGAGCGGCAGCAGGTCGTCGGCGACCTTCTGGACCGCCTCGTGGAAGCGTTCTATGACGTCTTCCTCGTTGTAGCAGGGTGCGACGATCGAGATGAGCATGGTTCTCCCAGGGCGCGGTCAGAGCGCGGCAGTGGTGCGCCGGCGCGGCGGTGTGGTCGTTTCGGGTGCGGGACGGCCCGCGGCACGCCGTCGGCGGACGGCGGTGACGGCGCCGAGCACGGCCAGGGCCAGCAGCGAGGCGCCGCCGACGGCCCCGCCCAGGCGCAGACCGGGCGGGTGGAAGGTGCAGGTGAGACTGGCGGCGGAGCCGTCGAGGGGGACGGCGATCAGGCCGTAGTACTGCTCGGCGGGCGCGGCCGGGGCGTCGCCGGCGGCGCACCGCCAGCCGGCGATCCGGGGGGCCGCGAGGACGGCGGTGCCGGTGCTGCCGGCCGGGAGCTGGGCCCGGACGGTGCCGTCGGAGACGGTCACCCGGGTCGCCCCGGTCGTCCTCAGCCGCTGGACGGCGGTGCCCAGCCGGGCGGTGTCCAGGCAGCCGACCGCCCCGTCCGGGACGGTGCCGGCCCGGCTCGGGGACAGCTCGATCCGCAGCCGTCCGGAGGCCGGGACCGTGCCGAGCCGCTGCATGGCCGCGATCTTGGCGGCGTCCGCGGTGAACCGTCCGGTGGGGCCGTACGGGCGGCCGCCGCCGGATTTGCCGGCCGGCTCGGCGGTGAGCCGTGCGGTGCCCGAGTAGTGCGGCGCCCACAGGTACACCTCGCTGCCGGCCGGGCACCGCGCCGTGATCGCCGGCCCGGACGCGGTGGAGCCGCGGCGCGGCGCCTCGACCGGCCGCCCGGCGCGGCCGACCGGGCCGTCGTCCGGCCGCTGCCCGTCGCCGGTGCGCACGGTGAGGCCGGGCACGGTGTAGACGCGGGCGCCGAGCAGCAGTTCCTGGTTGCGGTACGGCGACGGGCCGAAGGCCGAGACCCCCCGGCCCGCCCGGGCCGAGCCGTCGGAGGGCCGCACGGTGACCAGTTGCGGCACGTCCTGCCTGGACACCGTCACGGGGGTGTGGTCCCGCGGGTTCCACCGCTGGTGCGGGTCCGGCGGCGAGTGCACGCGCGCGCCCACGGAGAAGATCGCGTCGGTGACGGCGTTGTCCAGGCTCTGCAGGTTGCGGCCCCGCGACGTCCAGCCGTCGCCGAGGGCGGTGAGCATGCGGCTGAGCACGTCGGCGGTGAGGCTGCTGTAGTACTGGGCGCCCTGGCCGCCGACCACCATCGGGTCGTTGCCCACGGTCTGTTCCCGGCCCGGGTCGGTGCGGTAGCGGGGCCAGCCGCCGGCCTCGGCGACGGCGTCCGCCTGCCGCTGCTGGCGCGTTCCCCAGGGCGCGTAGTCGTCCAGGTGCCCGAGCCGCAGCCGGGTGGCCACCGCGGAGGTGGCGGTGGCCTCGCCCAGCTGCGCGCCGATCAGCAGCACCACGGCGAGTCCGGCGAGCGCCGGCCGGCGCCGGACGGCGCCCGCGCCGCGCCCCGCGGCGCCGTTCGCCGTGCCGGCGGCTTGCGCCGTGCCGGCGCCGCCGCCTTCCGTACGGCCCAGCAGGAGCAGCCCGCCCAGGGCCCCCGCCGCACCCGCCAGCAGCACGGGCCAGGCGAAGGAGCGCACCAGGGAACTGCCGCTCGCCACCGCGGCGATCAGGGCGAGAGCCACGCTCGCGGCGCCCAGCGCGCGCCGGTCGGGCACGCCGTAGGAGAGGGCGTGCCAGGCGGTGATCACCAGCAGCGCGCACAGCACGAAGGTCTGGCGGTACGGACTGCCGTTCGGGGTGGCGAAGGCGTGCCAGGCCAGGTGGGTGGGCGTCCACTGCATGGACAGCGCGACCGCGGCCACCAGCAGCGGCCAGCCGGCCCGCACCCGCCGGGGCGCGGCCCGGTGGAAGGGCAGGGCGAGGGCGAGCAGCAGCGCCGTGGTGCCGACGAACAGGGCCGGTGAACCGAAGCCGTAGGTGGTCGGCAGCAGGCGGGCCAGCAGGTCCTGGGTGGGCACCGGCGTGAAGTGCGTGACCCGGCCCGGGTAGGCGTGCTTGGTGCCCAGGTAGATCACGGCGACCAGCGGGGCGGACAGCCCCACGCCGAGCACGACGGTGACCGCGGCCCGGCCCGCCGCCGCGAGCGCCCGCCGCCGCGCGAGGCCCAGGAGCCACAGCCGCAGCAGCAGCACCAGGCCGGCGCCGATCGTGGCCATGTACGCGGTGTAGAAGTTGGCGATCCAGGCGAGCGCCACCACCGCCACGCCCAGGAGCCGGCGGCGTCCGGCCAGCGCCCACTCGCCGACCAGGCAGAGCAGCGGCAGGGCGACGAGACCGTCGAGCCACATCGGGTTGTAGGAGGCGTCCGCCACGGACCAGCCGCACAGGGCGTACGCCGCCCCGAGCAGTCCCGCCGCCCACCAGCGGCCGGGGCGCAGCCGCGGCAGCAGCCAAGCCATGGCGGCGCCCGCGCACGCCGTCTTGAGCACGGTGACCGCGTAGACGGCGAGATCGATCTCGTCGCGCGGGAAGAGGGCCACGAGCAGGGCGAACGGGCTGCTGAGGTAGGTCCCGAGATCGGGCAGGAAGCTGGATCCGAACCCGGACTGCCAGTTGATCAGCAGTCCGCCGTCGGCACGGCCGTGCAGCAGGTCCCACAGGTGGGCGTGGAACGGCACGTACTGGTTGCCCAGGTCGTTGACGCTGCGGGTGCGCGGGCCGAAGGGGAAGCTCCCGGCGACGGCGTCGGCCGCCCAGAACGCGGTGACGGTGATCACCGCGGCGAGCAGGGCGGCCTGCCACGGTTTTCCCCGCAGGGTCGGGCGATGCATTTTCGGCGGGCTCCCAGCCAATTCGGGACGTAAGGTGTCTCGCCCCGGGGAAGGCGCTCCCCCGGGCGCTGTCCATTCGTCGGCTCAGACGGGCGTTCCGTGCGGACGGTTCTGCCGCCGCCCGTGAATAACGCCGCGAATACGGAATGCGTAGAGTGGAATTTCGATGAATTCCATGACGCCCAGGGAAACGGGCTTCGTCAGGTGAATGATCCCGGGGTTAATGATTTCCACCGGCCGCTCGGAGGGTGTCCGGCGGGGGACGTGGGGCGTGGGGGGCGCCCTGGGCGCCCGGCCGCGGACGGCGCTCCACCCGGGGTGCGGCTCCAGGCTCTACGGTTCGTCCGTGACCGGCGGACGGCCCCTCCCGCGGGGCCGGGAAGCCACGTCGGCCATCGCCCGGGTCGTCGGGCGCACCGGTCTCACATCAGTCCCGAGCTGGGCCACCGGATCGTCGCCCGGGCCTTCGGCGACGTCCACGACCGGCCCGGGCGGGCCCCGCGCGACCGCCGGCCGGCCACCCTGGGTATGCTCACCGCGCTCGGCGGCTGCGAGCCCGGCTGGACGTGCGCGTCACCGCGGCCCTGAGCGGGGGCCGCACGCCGGAGCGGATCACGGAGACGCCGCCGCACTCGGCGGTCTGCCGCGGGATGCCGAAAGGCGCTGGACGCGACCTTCGCCGCGGAGGAGGTGTTCGCCGGACGCGGACTGCCGCCGCCGGGAGAACGGCCCGCGCCGGACACCGCGGCCGCCGCTTCCGCCTGAGCGCGGGAAGGCGGCCGGGTCGCCGGGAAGGCGTGCGTGGGGCCGACGGGAGGCGGGAGCGGAGCGCGATGGGTGAGTTCTGGCCGGTGGCGGACGTGCGGGCGTATCTCGCCGGGCGGTGGCGGGTCGAGCGGTCGGTGCGGGACCTGGCGGGCGGCTACGAGGGCGAGTTCACCGGCTCGACGGTCTTCGGCCCGCTGCCGGGCGGCGGGCTGCTGCACGAGGAGTCCGGCACGTTCGTCTGGCAGGGCGTGGGCCGCCCGGCCGAGCGGACCCTGCGGTTCCTTCCGGGGAGCGTGCCGGGCACCGCCGACGTGCGGTTCGCGGACGGGCGGCCCTTCCACGACCTCGACCTGCGCTCCGGGCGCCACGTGACCGACCACCCGTGCGCGGCAGACCTCTACCGCGGTGAGTTCACCGTCCGGGACGCGGACCACTGGTGGACGGAGTGGCGGGTGGGCGGTCCGGCCAAGGACCTGCTGATCGTCACCGACTACGCCCGCGAGGGCTGAGCCCGCACCCCCGGCCGCGGGCTCCGGCGACCCGCCCGCCCGGCGGCGGTCGTGGCCCGCACGGACGCGCGGGGTGCGGGGCGCCGCGGCGGGCGGCCCGCGAGGGGTCACTCGAGGACGAGGGCCATCCACTGTCCGGGCCGCTCCAGGGGCCGGAAGCCGAGCTTCTCGTAGACGCCGTGCGCGTCGTGGGTGGCGAGCAGGATCCGGCGCAGCCCGTGCGGCCGCAGCCGGTCGCGGACGGCGGCGACGAGCGCGGTGCCGATGCCCTTGCCGCGCACGTCCGGCTGGACATACACGTCGCACAGCCAGGCGAAGGTGGCGCCGTCGGTGACGACCCGGGCGTACGCCACCTGCGTGCCGGAGGCGGTCTCGAAGACACCGAAGTTCAGCGACCCGCCGATGGCCCGGTCCTGCTTCTCGCGGGTCCGGCCGAGCGCCCAGTAGGCGTCCGTGGAGAGCCAGTGGTGGACGCGTTCGGCGTCGATGCGGTCGGGATCCGTGGAGACCTCGTAGCCGTCGGCCAGCCGTGGGGTGTCGCTCATGGCCGGATCCTGGCAGCCCCCGGCCGGCGGTGTCGAACCGTTTTCACGCCCCGGCCGGGAGCACCTCGTCGCAGGCCGCCCGCAGCCGGCGCACGCCCTCCGCGATCTCTCCCGTCCCACCGACCGCGGCGAAGCTCAGCCGCACGTGGGCGGCCGGGGGTTCGGCGCTGAAGTAGGGGCGGCCCGGGGTGATCGCGACGCCCGCGCGCAGGGCCGCGGTGGTCAGGGCGGACTCGTGAGCGCCGTCGGGCAGGCGTGCCCACAGGTGGTAGCCGCCGGACGGGACGTGCGGGAGGGCGAGTTCTGGTAGGCGCCGCAGCAGCGCGCTCGTCATGGCGTCCCGCCGGTGCCTCAACTCGGCCGCCAGCGTGCGCAGGTGGCGCGGCCAGGCGGCCGAGCCGACCAGTTCGAGGGCCGCTTCCTGAAGCGGCCTGGGCACGAAGAAGGTGTCGACCACCTGGATGGCGCGCAGCCGTTCCAGCACCGGTCCGCGGGCGGCCAGCGCGCTCACCCGGAAGCTGGGCGAGGTGGCCTTGGTCAGCGAGCCGACGTGCACCACGACCCCGTCGGTGTCGTCGGCGGCCAGCGGGGGCGGCAGCGGCCCGGCGTCCTCGTGCGCGAGGCGGCGCACGAAGTCGTCCTCCACGACGAACGCTCCGGCCTCGCGGGCGATCCGCAGCACCTCGGCGCGCCGGTCCGGGGCGAGGACCGCGCCGGTCGGGTTCTGGAACAGGGGCTGGCAGACGAACACCCGGGCGCCGCTGGCCCGGAAGGCGTCGGCCAGCAGTCCGGGCCGCACCCCGTCGGCGTCGACCGGCACCGGCACCGGACGCAGCCCGGAGGCCCGCGCGATGGCCAGCATGCCCGGGTAGGTCGGCGACTCCACCAGCACCGGGGCGCCGGGCGGGGCCAGCGCGCGCAGCGCCGTGGTCAGCGCGGACTGGCCGCCGGCCGCGATCAGCACCTCGGCGGCGGTGACCGTGCCGCCGGGCCCGCCGATGCCGCGCGCGAACCACTCGCGCAGTTCCGGCAGTCCGTCCAGCGGCGGCCGGCCCCAGGCCCCGGGGCGGCGGCCGGCCCGGGAGAGCGCGGCGGACATCGCCCGCTCGGGCTGGAGCGAGGGATGCGGATAGCCGCCGCTGAACTCGATCACTCCCGGCGGCGGCACGGCGAGCGAGACCGTGACGCCGGAGGCGTCGACCGTGCGCGGCACCAGGTCGGCGGCGCCGTCCGCGCTGAGCGCCACCGCCTGCCAGGAGGTGTCGCCCGCGGGGGCGGCCGTCGTGTGCGGCGCGGCGCGGAAGGCGCCGGCCCCCGGCCGGGTGACCACCAGGCCCTCGGCCGCCAACTGCGCCAGGGCGCGGGAGACGGTCACGGGACTGACCCGGTATCGCTCGACGAGGACCCGACTGGAGGGGAGCTTTCCACCGGGAGAGTAGCGGTTCAGCTCCTGTCGCAGCCGATGGGCGAGATCACCGACACTGCTACGCTCTTGCATGAGAGCAAAGGGTAGCGCTACCGCCGTGACCGCGATAGCGGTCGACGTCCCGCCGTCCGGCGTCCCGGCTTCGGCCGAGGGTGCACCGGACACCGCGCGCCGTGCCCGGTCCGGCCTCCTCCAGGCCGCCCTGGGTGTCGTCGCCTTCTCCCTCACCTTCCCGGCCACCGCCTGGGGGCTGGAGGGTTTCGGAGCCTGGTCGCTGGTCCCCGTGCGCAGCATGCTCGGCGCCCTCATCGCGGGCGGCTGCCTGCTGGCGCTGCGCGTCCCGCCGCCCGCCCGCCGCCACTGGCCCGGGCTGGCGGTGGTGGGCGGCGGCGTGGTCGTCGGCTTCCCCCTGCTCACCACGCTCGCCCTCCGTACGTCGACCACCGCGCACGCGGCGGTCGTCGTCGGCCTGCTCCCGCTCACCACGGCGCTGCTCTCCGCGCTGCGCGTCGGCGCCCGCCCCTCGCGGACGTTCTGGGCGGCGGCACTGGCCGGGGCGGCGGCCGTGGTCGGTTTCACGGTGCAGCAGAGCGGCGGCGCGCTGAGCACCGCGGACACGTACCTCTTCGGCGCGCTGCTGGTGTGCGCGGCCGGATACACCGAGGGCGGCCGGCTGGCCCGGGAGATCCCCGGCTGGCAGGTGATCGGCTGGGCGCTGGTGCTGTGCCTGCCGCTCAGCGTGCCCGCCACCGCGCTGGCGCTGTCGTACGAGCCCGTCCGGCTGACCGTGCACAGCGTGGCCGGGCTGCTGTGGGTCGCGGCGGGCTCGCAGTTCCTCGGGATGGTCGTCTGGTACCGGGGGATGGCGGCCGTGGGCATCCCCAAGGCCAGCCAGTTGCAGCTGGCGCAGCCGCTGCTCACACTGGTGTGGTCGGTGCTGCTGCTCGGCGAGCGTCTGACGCCGGCCGCCCCGGTGACGGCCGCCGCCGTGCTCGTCTGCATCGCCGTCACCCAGCGGACGCGCGGCTGACCGGCACGATCCGGTGCCGACCGCACGACCCGGTTCCGGCCGCACACCGGCTCCGGCCGCGCTCCGCGCCGTAGACTCGAAAGCCGAGGACCGCTGCTCCCGCACCTGGTGAGGAGGCCCCGCAGATGCGCGCAACCGTGGGCGACAAGCTCGTCCAGCACGGCAGGGTGGTCGGCCAGCACGACCAGATCACCGAAGTCGTCGAGGTCATGGGTGCGGAGGGCAATCCGCCCTACCGCGTCCGCTTCCCGGACGGGCACGAGGCCGTGATGTCACCCGGCCCCGACTGCCAGGTCCGTCATCACAAGGAACAACAGCAACAGCACTGAGAATTCTCGCGAACGACAGGCTCCAGGTCAGCGCGGGGGTCTCGCCGACTGCCGGTAGTGGTCGGCGACCACCCGCGCCATGGCGCCGGACGGATCCGCGGCGACGTCCCTGGCCGCGAAGAAGACGTGCCCGCGCACCTCCGGGTACTTCTTCGCCAGGGTGAGGTGCCGGGACAGCTCGTCGGCGTCCCGCCAGGCGGCGCCCTGTGCGGCGTCGCCCGCCTTGTACAGCGCCTCTCCCACGTACAGCCGCGTACGGCTGCCCCGCGCCACCCCGGCCCACCAGGGCACCAGCTCGGCGTAGTCGGCGGCGGCGAGGCCGATGTTCCAGTACAGCTGCGGGACGATGTAGTCGATCCAGCCCTCCCGCACCCACTTGCGGGTGTCGGCGTACAGATCGTCGTACGTCTGCGCGCCCGCCTTCGTGTTCGAGCCGCGCGGGTCGGTGGCGGCGTTGCGCCACACACCGAACGGGCTGATCCCGAACTCGGTGCCGGGCCGGATCCGTTCGATGCCGGCGGCCGTCTCACGGACGAGCTTGTCGATGTTGTCCCGCCGCCAGGCGGCCCGGCTCGGGAAGCCGCCGCCGTACCGGTCGTAGGCGGCGTCGTCGTCGAAGGAGTGCCCGGCCACCGGGTACGGATAGAAGTAGTCGTCGAAGTGCACTGCGTCCACGGGGTACTCGCGGACCGCGTCGAGCATCGCCCGCAGCACGAAGGCCCGCACCTCGGGCAGGCCCGGGTTGTAGTAGAGCCGGCCGCCGTAGGGCACCACCCAGTCGGGGTGCTGCCGGGCCGGGTGCGAGGCGACGAGCCGGGCCGGGTCGGTGCTCAGGGCGACGCGGTAGGGGTTGAACCAGGCGTGCAGTCTCAGACCGCGGGCGTGCGCCTCCGCCACGGCGGTGCCGAGCGGGTCCCAGCCGGGGTCCTTGCCCTGGGTGCCGGTGAGGTAGCGGGACCACGGCTCGTACGGCGAGGGCCACAGCGCGTCGGCGGTGGGACGGACCTGGAGGATCACCGTGTTGAGCCGGCGGCGCACCGCCGCGTCGAGGAGCGCGGTCAGCTCGCCGCGCTGGCGGGCCACGCTCAGTCCGGCCCGAGAGGGCCAGTCGCGATTGGCGACGGTCGCCAGCCACATGCCGCGCATCTCGGTCGTCGTGCGCCCCCGCGACCGGCCCCCGGCCCCGCCCGGCGGCTGGGGCGCGGCCGGCGCCGCGGCCGCCCCGTGCGCCGCCGACAGCGTCGACAGGGCGGCCACGGTGAACGCCCGTCGTGTCACTCGGCCCATCCGGCCACTCCCCGTACGGCGTGGATCCGCTCCGTCACGGATCGTGTACCGCGTCAGGATGCACGACCCGGGCGGTCGATCACCGTTACGACAGGGGTAACGTGCACGATCGGAGCAGGCACCGGCACCCCTCGGCCGCCTGCCACACGCCGAAGATCAGCGAAAGGGACGATGTGACCGACATCGAACGCGTCGGAGTGGTGGGCTGCGGCCAGATGGGCGCGGGCATCGCCGAGGTGTGCGCCCGGGCCGGCCTGGACGTGAGGGTCGCCGAGACCACCGGCGAGGCTCTGGAGATCGGCCGCACCCGGCTGTTCAACTCCCTGGCCAAGGCGGCCGAGCGCGGCAAGATCACCGCGGAGGAGCGGGACGCGACGCAGGCGCGCCTGAGCTTCACCACCGACCTCGGCGAGTTCGCCGACCGCGATCTGGTGATCGAGGCCGTGGTGGAGAACGAGCAGGTCAAGACCGAGATCTTCCAGGTCCTCGACCAGGTGGTGACCCGGCCTGACGCGATCCTGGCCTCCAACACCTCCTCGATCCCGCTGGTCAAGCTGGCGGTCGCCACCGCGCGCCCCGACCACGTCATCGGCGTCCACTTCTTCAACCCGGCCCCGGTGCAGAAGCTGGTGGAGCTGATCCCCGCGCTCACCACCTCCGAGGGCACGCTGAGCCGGGCGCAGCTGTTCACCGAGAAGGTGCTGGGCAAGCACGCGATCCGCGCCCAGGACCGCTCGGGCTTCGTCGTGAACGCGCTGCTGATCCCCTACCTGCTCTCCGCGATCCGGATGTTCGAGTCGGGCATCGCCAGCCGTGAGGACATCGACAACGGCATGGAGCTGGGCTGCGCCCACCCGATGGGCCCGCTCAAGCTGTCAGACCTGATCGGCCTGGACACGGTCGCCTCGGTCGCCCATTCGATGTACGAGGAGTACAAGGAGCCGTTGTACGCGGCCCCGCCGCTGCTGCAGCGGATGGTGGACGCCGGGCGGCTGGGGCGGAAGTCGGGTTCGGGCTTCTACACGTACGGCTGACCCCGCCGGCGGCGCGGTCGCTCCCGTCGGCGCCGCCCCTGCGGCCCGCCGCCGGGCGGCCTTCCGCGCCGTCGCCCGGGCACGCCGGGAAGTCACGGCCGCGCGCGATGGCCCGTGCCTCCTCGGGGCACGGGCCGCGGCTACGCGCCCGGGCCGAGCCTGAGGTGGTGCAGGAGCAGTAACGCGGCGGCCATGCCGGCCGCCGGGACCTCGCCGCGGGCGACCAGGTCGGGCACGGCCTTGAGCGGGACCCACTCCCTGCGCTCCGACTCGAAGTCGTCCACGGGGTGTCCGACGTACTCGGCCTCGTCGGACCAGTAGACGTGGTGCCGGGCGTCGGAGAGGCCGTTGGACGGCTCGACGCTCATCAGGTGGTGCAGCGGGCCGGGCCGCCAGCCGGTCTCCTCCTGGAGTTCCCGGGCGGCGGCGCGGGCGACGTCCTCGCCGTCCTCGACGACGCCCGCCGCGAGTTCCCAGCCCCAGCTGTCGGTGATGAAGCGGTGCCGCCACAGCAGCAGCACCTCGTCTGCCTCGTTCACCACCGTGGCCGCGGCGACCGGCCGCAGCCGGATCAGGAAGTGGTCGAGGCGCCGGCCGTCCGGCAGCTCGACATCCGCCAGGTTGACGGTGAACCAGCGGTTTGCGTACACAGTCTGTTCGCTCTGTTTCGTCCACTGCACGGTTCTGCCACCTTCCGTGGGGTCAGTGGCAATATCGCAGTCGTGGCACCCCGGCAGCAGGCGCACGGCGAGCCGCTCCCGGGGCAACCGCGGGCGCAGTGGGGGCGCTGAAGTGCTCCGAGTGCCGCGGGAGCTCCGAGCCGTCCGGACGGGCCGGAGCCGTCACAACGGGACGCGCAGCGCTCCGTCGATGAGTTCGGCGGCCTCCGCCGTGCCGGCACAGCCGCTGCGCACCAGGTGCTCGCGCACGGCGCGCAGTCTGTCCCGCAGCCGCTGGGACTCCATGCCGCGGGCCTCCTCGGCCATCCGCACGGCGGTGACCACCGCCTTGTCGGCGTCGCCCCGGCGCAGCTCGATCGTGCTGAGCATGGCGAGGCGGTGCACCCGGCCGCGGTCGTGGGCGGGGGTGTCCACGGCCGCCGCGGCGTGCTCCTCGGCGGCGGCCAGCTCGCCGAGGCTGAGCAGCGCCTCGGCCACCTGGACGTTGACCAGGCCCGGCTGGACGTAGTCGGTCTCCTCCGGCTCGTGGCCGCGCCGGATGCGCTCGGCGGCCTGTTCCGCGCGCCGGATGCGGGACAGCGCGCCGGCGCCGTCGCCGAGGCGGGCGTACGCCTTGGCCTGCATCGCGTAGAGGTCGGAGGCGAGTGCGGGCGTGATGTGCCGGCCGGCGGCGCGCAGCGCGGCCTCGGCGAAGGCGACGGCCTGGCGGTGCTCGCGCATGAACAGCGACTGGTTGACCAGCAGCGCTATGACATAGGCCCCCAGCCCGCGGTCCCCGCTGGCCTTGGCGAGCCGGAGCGCCTGGTGGAAGTAGCGCTGGGCGAGCCCGTGCGCGTCGGAGTCGTAGGCGCAGATGCCCGCGACGGCCACCAGGGCGCCGGTCGCCCGGTGCAGCCGGCGGCCGGTGGCGTCGGTGTAGGCGCCGCGCAGCAGCGGGGCCGTCTCGGCGTTGAGGAAGCCCACGACGCGGCCGCGGGTCGCCACGCCGCCGGCCTTGCGGTACATCTGCTCGTAGTGCGCGCGGGCCGCGCGCAGCGTCTCGATGTCCGACGGCGTGACCCGGTGCCGGCCGCCCCGGGAGACGTCGGTGTCCTCGGGCGGGTTCTCCCACTCCCACACCGGCATGACCGCCGGGGTGCCGGTCACGGCGGGCGCGCCCAGCACGTGCGGGCGCTGCTGCTCGTCGGAGCGCCACAGGGCGGTGGCCCGTTCGACGAAGCCGGACAGGGAGGCGCCCTGCGGGGCGGTCGGTCCGCCGGGTACGCCCAGACCGATGTCGTCGAGGGTGACGGGCCGGCGCAACCGGGCGGCCAGAACCTCGCAGATCAGGTCGGGGACCTGGCCGCGGGGCCGCTGGCCCTTCAGCCATCTGGCCACGGCGGTGTGCTCGTAGCGCAGTTCGAGACCGCGCGCCCGGCCCGCCTGGTTGACGTGCGCGGCGAGACCCGCGTGCGAGATCCCCGCTTCGTCCAGGATCGCGTCGAGCAGAGTGTTGGGCTGCATCTCGGGCCCCCCGGTGGCTCGGTGCGGGACAGCGTAGTGCGGTGGTCTTCACACGGGGTGTGAACGGAGCGCGCGCGTCCGGACCGTGTGCGCGCTGTCGCGGAGAGTCGGCGACCGGTTGACTGAGGTGCCTCGTCAAGAGGCCGGACGGGCCGTCGTCTCCCCCCTCACACAGTGCGGCGGCCCGCTGCGACGCCGCCCGCTCCGCCGCCTGCCCGGCGATCCGTGGCGGGGCGGGCGGCTGCTCCGGGACGGGCCCGGGGCCTGTCGTCACGTTGCCGTCGTCGTACGAAGGGCGGCTCCCGCGGCCTGCGGGGCGTGCTCGCTCGGAGGGCCGGGAGGAGCGCCGGGCGGAGGTCCTGTGCCCGAGCCCGACGCACCCGGGCTTTCGCCGGGTGCGGCGAGCGGGGCCCCTGCTCGATGGGCTCGGGGAGCGTGCCGGGCGTCGCGGGGCGGACGGGCATGTGGCGTCGGGCCCTTGAGCCCGGTGCTACGAACGGCAGCCCGGGCGGTGCCGCTCGTTGCGGAGCACCAGGACGGCGGCGTCGTCCGCGGGCCGGTGCCCGACGTGCCTGAGGAGCGGGATGAACACCGCGCGCAGCACCGACTGCGAGGTGACCGGGCCCGCGCGGGTCGCCTCCGTGAGGACCGTCGTCAGCGGGAAGAAGCGGCCCCGGGCGTCCCGGGCGTCCGCCACCCCGTCGGTGTAGCAGACCAGCGTCTGTCCGGGCTCCAGCCGGCCCAGGTCCGCGACCGGCAGGTCGGCCGGCAGGGGGAACGCGCCCAGGGGCGGCAGCGGGTCGGTCCCGGACACCGGCTCGGCCTCCCCCTCGCTCAGCCGGTACGGCCAGGGGTGGCCGCAGTCGAGGGCGCTCAGGGCGCCGTCGTCGCCGATCTCCAGCAGGAGCACGGTGACGAAGTCCTCGGCGACCGGGTGATCGGGGCCCCGGGTACGCAGGTGACGTGCCAGGGCCCGGTCCAGTCGGCGGAGCACGCCGGCGAGTTCGGGCTCGTCGTGGGCGGCCTCGCGAAAGCTGCCGAGCACGGCGGCGACGGTCCCGAGGGCGGCCAGACCGTGTCCTCGCACGTCGCCCATCACCACGCGTACGCCGTGCTCGGTGGCGATCACCTCGTACAGGTCGCCGCCGACGGCCGCGCCCCGGTCGGCGGACAGCTGGGCCGCCGCGAGGCCGAGCCCGGCGAGGTGCGGCGGCAGGGGGCGGAGCAGCACGCTCTGCGCGGCGCCGGCGACCGCGCGGGCCCGGCGCAGTTCGTGCAGCATGGCCCGCCGCGCGTGCAGGACGAGGCCGGTGCCCACGGCCAGGAACACGGCGCCCGGCCGCACTCCGCGCGGAGCCCCAGCCCTGATGCGGATCATGACCACGGCCCCCCATGAGGCGCTGACAGCGCGGACCGGCCCCGCGGGACCGGTCCGATTGTGTCGACCGCGCCCCCGCCCAGGGCCGGATCCCCGACAGTTCTCACCCGAATGAGTGAGCACTGCCCGGTAGCGCGTCGACGCAGGTCGCGGCCGTGGCCGCGGGTGCCGGTGACCGGAACCCGCGTCCGTGGCGGACGCGCCGGGGGCTCCTTCGTCCGGATCGGGCCGGGTCGGGGAAGCCCGAGCCCGGCCCGATCCGAACGGGGTGCCTCAGCTGCGCAGCACCGCCCCGGTGCGCTCGGCGGCCAGCGCCACCGCCGCGTCGCGGGCCGCGGATGCCTCGTCGACCGTCAGGGTGCGGTCGGGGGCGCGGAAGCGCAGCGCGTAGGCCAGCGACTTGCGGCCGTCGCCGAGCTGCTCGGCGTTCTCGTAGACGTCGAACAGCCGGATGGACTCCAGCAGTTCGCCGGCGCCCTCGCGCAGCGCGGCCTCGACCTCGGCGGCCGGGACCGGCTCGTCGACCACGAGGGCGACGTCCTGCGTGGCGACCGGGAACGCGGAGATCCGCGGCGCCCGGGCGACGCCGTTGCCGGCCTGCTCCAGCAGGTCGAGCTCGACCTCCATCGCGCAGGTGCGCTCCGGCAGGTGCATCGCCTTCACGACCCGCGGGTGCAGTTCGCCGGCGTGGCCGACGAGGGTCTCGACGCCGTCCACCTCGGCGTACAGCGCGGCGCACCGGCCGGGGTGCCACGGGGCGTGCTGGTCGGCGCGGACGCGCAGCTCCGCGCCGGCCTCCCGGGCCACGATCCGCGCCGCCTCGACGGCGTCCGCCCAGTCGGACGGGCGGCCCTTGCCCCACCAGCCGGCCTGCTCACGGGCGCCGGTGAGCACCACGGCGGCCCGGCGGGGCTGGCGCGGCAGCGCGCTGTCCAGGGCGGCCAGCTCCTCCTCGGTGGGCCGGCGGTCGGCGGACAGCCGGGCCGGTACCTGCTCCTGGCCGGTGGGCCGGAAGACCAGACCGGTCTCGAACAGCGCCAGGTCGTGGCTGCCGCGCCCGTCGTTGCGGCGCAGCGCGCCGAGCAGGCCCGGCAGCAGCGTCGTACGGAGGGCGGGCTCCTCGTCGGAGAGCGGGTTGACGAGGGTGACCACGGTGCGCCGCGGGTCGTCGGCGTCGAGCCCGAGCTGGTCGAGGGCGGCCTCGCCGACGAACGGGTAGTTCAGCGCCTCGACGTATCCGGCGCCGGCCAGCGCGCGGCCGACGCGGCGGTGCAGCCGCTGCCGGTGGGTCAGGCCGTGGCCGGGCAGCGGCCGGGGCAGCGTGGAGGGCAGGTTCTCGTAGCCCTCCAGCCGGATGACCTCTTCGGCGAGGTCGTTCGGCTCGGCCAGATCGGGCCGCCAGGACGGGGTGGTGACGATCAGCTCGTCCTGGCCGTAGACGTCGCACCCGATCTGCTGGAGCCGGCGTACGACGGTCTCCCGGCCGTAGGCGACGCCCGCGACCTTGTCGGGGTGGTCGGCCGGGACGGCGATGGTGCGCGGCGCGGAGGGCGCGACGACCTCGGTGACCCCGGCCTCGGCGGTGCCGCCGGCCAGGAGCACCAGCAGGTCGACGGTGCGCTGGGCGGCGGCGGAGGCGGCCTGCGGGTCGACGCCGCGCTCGAAGCGGCGCGAGGCCTCGGAGGTCAGCCTGTGCCGGCGGGCGGTGCGCGCGATGGCGACCGGGTCGAAGTGGGCGGCCTCGATGACGACCTCGGTGGTGGTGCCGTCGATGTCGTCGATCTCGGAGTTGGCGCCGCCCATGACGCCCGCGAGGCCGATGGGGCCGCGGTCGTCGGTGATGACCAGGTCCTCGGGGGACAGCGTGCGGGCGACGCCGTCGAGGGTGGTGAGCCGCTCGCCGCGCTCGGCCCGGCGCACGCCGATGGCCCCCTGGACGCGGGAGCGGTCGTAGGCGTGCAGCGGCTGGCCGAGCTCCAGCATCACGTAGTTGGTGATGTCGACGGCGAGCGAGATCGGGCGCATGCCCGCCTTCTGCAGGCGGCGCTGGAGCCAGATCGGGGAGCGCGCCTCGGGGTCGAGGCCGGTCACCGTGCGGGCGGTGAAGCGGTCGCAGCCGAACGGGTCGGAGATCTGCACGGCGGGCCCGAACGCGTTGGGCGCCGGCACGTCGAGCAGGGCCGGGTCGAGCAGCGGACGGCCGTAGGCGATCGCGGCCTCGCGGGCCACGCCGCGGATCGACAGGCAGTCGCCGCGGTTGGCGGTGACGGCGATGTCGAGGACCTCGTCGACCAGCTGGAGCAGTTCGATGGCGTCGCTGCCGACCTCGTGCTCGGGCGGCAGCACGATGATGCCGTGGGCGCCGTCGTCGCCCATGCCCAGCTCGTCGCTGGAGCAGATCATGCCGTGGGACGTCTTGCCGTAGGTCTTGCGCGCGGAGATCGAGAAGCCGCCGGGCAGCGTGGCGCCGGGCAGCACGACCACGACCTTGTCGCCGACGGCGAAGTTGCGGGCGCCGCAGACGATCTCCTGGGGCTCGCCGGTGCCGTTGGCCCGGCCGACGTCGACGGTGCAGAACCGGATCGGCTTCTTGAAGCCCTCCAGCTCCTCGATGGTCAGCACCTGGCCGACGACGAGCGGCCCCTTCAGGTCGGCGCCGAGCTGCTCGACGGTCTCGACCTCTAGGCCGGCCGAAATGAGCTTGGCCTGGACGTCGCGCCCGGTCTCCGTCGCCGGCAGGTCGACGTACTCCCGCAGCCAAGAAAGCGGGACCCGCATCAGATCTCCATCCCGAACGGCCGGGTGAACCGGACGTCACCCTCGACCATGTCTCGCATGTCTTCGACGTTGTGGCGGAACATCAGCATCCGCTCGATGCCGAACCCGAAGGCGAACCCGCTGTACTTCTCGGGGTCGACGCCGCAGGCGGTCAGCACCCGCGGGTTGACCATGCCGCAGCCGCCCAGCTCGATCCAGCCCTCGGACGAGCAGGTGCGGCAGGGCCGGTCGGGGTTGCCGACGGACTCGCCGCGGCAGACGTAGCAGACCATGTCCATCTCGGCGGACGGCTCGGTGAAGGGGAAGAAGTTCGGCCGCAGCCGGGTCTTCATGCCCTCGCCGAACAGCGACTGGACCATGTGGTCCAGGGTGCCCTTGAGGTCGGCCATGGTCAGCCCCTCGTCCACCGCGAGCAGCTCGACCTGGTGGAAGACCGGGGTGTGGGTGGCGTCCAGCTCGTCGGTGCGGTAGACGCGGCCGGGGCAGATCACGTAGACCGGCAGCTCGCGGCCCATCAGGGAGCGGATCTGCACCGGCGAGGTGTGGGTGCGCAGCACGACGCCCGATTCGGCGCCCTCGGCGCCCCGCACGAAGAAGGTGTCGTGCTCGCTGCGCGCCGGGTGGTCCGGGCCGATGTTCAGGGCGTCGAAGTTGAACCACTCGGCCTCGGCCTCGGGGCCCTCGGCGACCTCGTAGCCCATGGCGACGAAGATGTCCTCGATGCGCTCCGAGAGCGTGCTCAGCGGGTGCCGGGCGCCGGCCGGCACGCGGTCGTAGGGCAGCGTGACGTCCACGGCCTCCTCGACCAGGACCCGGGCGTCGCGCTCGGCCTCCAGCTCGGTCTGGCGGGCGGCGAGGGCCTTGTTCACCGCGCCGCGGGCCATGCCGACGCGCTTGCCTGCGTCGGCCTTGGCGTGCGGGGGCAGGGCGCCGATCTCGCGGTTGGCGAGGGCCAGCGGGGAGGCCGGGCCGGTGTGGGCGACCTTCGCCTCGTGGAGCGCGTCGAGGGAGTCCGCGGCGGCGAAGGCGGCGAGCGCCTCGTCCCGCATGCGCTCGATCTCTTCCGGTTTCAACGCCTCGACCTCGACAGGGTCGTACGACTTATTGGGTGCCGACATCTCTTCCCGTGCTTCCGATTGTCCCCCAGCTAACGCTGGGAGGTGCCCCCAGGCTGACAGTCCCCGTCACCGACTCGTGGACACTCCGTCTTCAGTGGTGGGACACAAAGGTGCCAAAGGCCGAGTCTAACGGGGCTGGGGTGAGCGGGAGCGCCCGTGGGTCCTCGGCGGATGCTCAGAGCAGGTGTGCCGGGGTGCCCACGGGCAGGGTAAATCGGAACCGGGCGCCGCCGCCGGGGGCGCGTCCCACCGTGATGGCGCCGCCGTGGGCCTCGACGATGCCCTTGACGATGTAGAGCCCGAGGCCGGTTCCGCCGCGCTTGCTGCCCCGCCAGAAGCGGGTGAAGACGCGGTTCATGGACTCCTCCGGGATGCCGGGCCCCTCGTCGCTCACCGTGACCGACGTGGCTGCGTTCTCCCCGTCGTCCCCTTCTCGTGGGGACGCCGCGGGCGTGACGTCTATGGTGACGGTTCCCTCGCCGTGGCGCACCGCGTTTTCGATGAGGTTGCTGAGCACCTGGTCGATCTTGTCGGGGTCGGCCCACAGCTCGGGCAGCGGCTGCTCGACCCGGACGAGGAACCGGTCGGCGGGCTGGCCGGCGGCGACGTAGGCCTGGATGTGCCGGCCGACGGCGGCCCCTATGTCGACGAGCTGGCGGCGCACCTCCAGACGGCCGGAGTCGATGCGGGAGATGTCCAGCAGCTCGGCGATGAGCCGGGTGACGCGGTCGGCGTCGGCGTCGACGGTCTCCAGCATCAGCCGCTTCTGGTCGTCGGTGAACCTCTCCCACTTGGCCAGCAGGGTGGCGGTGAAGCCCTTGACGGAGGTCAGCGGCGAGCGCAGCTCGTGCGCCACGGTGGCGATCAGCTCGGCGTGGCTGCGCTCGGTGCGGCGGCGGGCCTCGGTGTCCCGCAGGGAGACGACCACGCGGCGGACCGGGCCGGTGGGGCGGGCGCGGACGTACTTCGCGGACACGAGGACTTCCCGGCCGCCGTGCAGCAGGAGGTTGCGCTCGGGCTGGCCGACCCGGGTGGCGAGTCCGCCGTAGGGGTCGGTCAGCTGCCACCAGCGGCGTCCCTCCAGGTCCTCTAACGGCAGCGCCTTCTCCAGGCGCCGGCCGAGGGCCTGCTCGGCGGGGACGGCGGTGATGCGGGCGGCGGCGGCGTTGAAGCACACGACGCGGCCCTCCTCGTCGGCGATCACCAGCCCGTCGGGCAGGTCGTCGGGGTCGACGCCGAGCCCGGTCGGGTCGGGGGACGGGGCCGGGCCGGGGGGGCCGAGGTCTCCGGGCGGGGGCCGGTCGTCGGGCCGGCTGCCGTCACCGGGCGGGGGCCGCTCGTCCGGCGGCGGGGCCGGGACCGCGGGCCGGGCAGGATCGCCGGACCCGACCGGAGGACCGGCGGGGGCGGACGTCTCGGGCCGGGACGGATCGCCGGAGCGGGGCGTGGGTGGTCGTCGCGTCTCGCGCGCGTCCCGTGCGCCGCTGGTGCCGACACTCATCCCCTTACCCCACCTCTCAGCCGGTGCAGCAGGCCCCCGAACTGGTCACCCTACTAGCTCTGGGTGACGGAGCGGCATCCTCCCGGGGCGCGCTGGGCGCGGGCCGACGCGTAGAGGCACACGGCGGCGGCGGTGGCGAGGTTCAGGCTCTCGGCCTTTCCGTGGATCGGGACGCGGACGACCGCGTCGGCGAGGGCGCGGGTCTCCTCCGGCAGGCCCCACGCCTCGTTGCCGAACACCCAGGCGGTGGGGTCGCCCATGGCGCCCTTGTCGAGCTCGTCGTCGAGATCGTGCGGCCCCGCGCCGTCGGCGGCCAGGATGCGCACGCCGGCCGACTTGAGGCCGTCGACCGCCCGTGCCACGGGGACGCCCACGGCGACGGGCAGGTGGAACAGGGAGCCGACCGAGGCGCGTACGGCCTTGGGGTTGTACAGGTCGACGGAGGCGTCGGTCAGCACCACCGCGTCGGCTCCGGCGGCGTCGGCGCAGCGCAGCACGGTGCCGGCGTTGCCGGGATCGCGCACGTGCGCGAGGACGGCGACGAGACGCGGCCGGGCGGCGAGGATCTCCTCGAACGGCGTGTCGAGGAAGCGGCAGACACCGACCAGGCCCTGCGGGGTGACCGTGGTGGAGATGTCGGCGATGACCTCGTCGGCGGCGAGGTGGACACGCGCTCCGGCGGCGCGGGCCTCCCCCACGATGTCGGCGTACCGTTCGGCGGCCTCGATCGTGGCGAACAGCTCCACGAGGGTGGCGCCGCCCGCCGCGGTCCCGCCCGGTTCGCCGGCCCGGTGCGCCGCCGCCTCCCGCACGGCCTGCGGCCCCTCGGCGAGGAACAGCCGCTCCTTCCCCCGGAAGTTCCGCTTCGCCAGCCGCCGCGCGGCCAGCACCCGGGTGGACCGGGGGGAGATGAGGTCAGGGGTGGCGGGGGCCATGGGGAGATTCAACCTTCGGTTAGGGAGCTTTCCGCCTCGACGGCGGCCGGCCACCGCGGTTCTCCGGCGGTGCCGGACGACCCGGGCGCCACGCGGCGCACACACCACGGACCCGCAGGCAGAGCCCGCGGGTCCGTTAGGTCACGTCGGCCTGGACCGGCGCGGCGTCAGGCGGCCTTCGGCGCGTTGACGTCGCTCGGCAGAGCCTTCTGGGCGACCTCGACGAGCGCGGCGAACGCGTTCGCGTCGTTGACGGCCAGCTCGGCCAGGATCTTGCGGTCGACCTCGACGTTCGCGGCCTTCAGACCCTGGATGAAGCGGTTGTACGTCATGCCGTTGGCGCGGGCCGCGGCGTTGATGCGCTGGATCCACAGCTGACGGAAGTCGCCCTTGCGCTTCTTGCGGTCGTTGTAGTTGTAGACCAGCGAGTGGGTGACCTGCTCCTTGGCCTTGCGGTACAGACGCGAGCGCTGACCGCGGTAGCCGGAGGCCTGCTCGAGGATCGCCCGGCGCTTCTTGTGGGCGTTGACTGCCCGCTTGACGCGTGCCACTTTGATTAACTCCTTGTAGCGGGGCCGCGGTTGTCGTCACACGGCCCGGAAACGATTGGGTCCCGGTCTCGACGTGGGGCGCGCCGGATCAGTGGATCGGGCGCCGCCGCGTCACTTGCCGAGAAGCTTCTTGATCTTCGCGGCGTCGCCCGGGGCCATCTCGGCGTTGCCGGTGAGGCGACGCGTCACGCGGGACGACTTGTGCTCGAGCAGGTGGCGCTTGCCGGCGCGCTCACGGAGCACCTTGCCGGAGCCGGTGACCTTGAAGCGCTTGCTGGCACCGCTGTGCGACTTGTTCTTCGGCATAGCGCCGTTCTCTCCTCGTCGGTGGCGCTCCGGTGCCCGGTCGCGAAAACCGGGCACGGTGGAGCGTCGCTCTTGTATCGGTTACGTCCTGGGACACGGGGCCCCAGGGGGGTCACGCCTCGGCGTGCTCCTCGGCGGGCTCCTCGGCAGGCGCCTCGACGTCCGCGGCGTTCTGCGAGCGGCCGGGGTTGGCCTTCGCGTCGGCCTTGCGGGCCTCCTGCGCCTGGCGGGCCTCGGCCATCGCCTCGGTCTTCTTCTTGTGCGGACCGAGAACCATGATCATGTTCCGGCCGTCCTGCTTCGGGTTCGACTCGACGAAACCGAGGTCCTGGACGTCCTCCGCGAGCCGCTGCAGCAGCCGGTAGCCCAGCTCGGGCCGGGACTGCTCGCGACCACGGAACATGATCGTGATCTTGACCTTGTCGCCCTGCTTGAGGAACCGGACGACGTGACCCTTCTTGGTGTCATAGTCGTGCGGGTCGATCTTCGGCCGGAGCTTCATCTCCTTGATGACCGTGTGCGCCTGGTTCTTGCGCGCCTCACGGGCCTTCATGGCCGACTCGTACTTGAACTTCCCGTAGTCCATGAGCTTGCACACGGGCGGACGGGCGTTCGCCGCGACCTCGACCAGGTCCAGGTCGTACTCCTGCGCAAGCTCCAGTGCCTTGGCCAGCGGGACGATGCCCACCTGCTCGCCACTGGGACCGACAAGTCGCACCTCGGGAACGCGAATCCGGTCGTTGATGCGGGGCTCGGCGCTGATGGATCCTCCTCGGTAGCACCACGCGACGGTCTGGCGGACAGCCGCGTACGTCTCTGTTCGATAGACCTAACCGCGCCGAAGCACGAAAAATGCCCCGGACGATCACAGGCGGGGCTCCTCGAACTACCGGAGCGACCGCCGCGAAGGTCGCGGGGCGCGCTGTCCGACGGACCGACGTCACGAGGACGGGACCGTCTGACCGGTGACCCGCCGCCCGGAAGGCGGTCGGGTGGGAGTTCGAAAACCTCCACTTGTGGGCCGGGCGCGTGAGCCGTGGGGCATACGTGTCCGACCGGTCGTTACACAAGGTTAGCAGGAACGGTCGGGAAGGGCTAACCGGGGCGGGGCGGGCCACCGTGCGGGACGGGGCCGCGCTGCACCTATCGTGTGGGTCATGAGTGAGACCCCCTCTGAGAACCCCTCGGAGAGCCCCGAGACCCCCGGCGCCGCCGACTTCGACGCCATGACCCGCGACATCGCGGAGGTTCCCGCGGTCGAGGTGATCGTGACGGTCGCCGTCAACCTGATGAGCGCGGCCGCCGTGAAGCTCGGCCTGACCGACGAGGGCGACGCGTACAAGGACCTCGACGAGGCCCGCAAGCTGGTGACCGCGCTCGCCGGCCTGCTGGACGCGAGCGCGACCGAGATCAGCTCCTTCCACGCGGCGCCGCTGCGCGACGGCCTGAAGTCGCTGCAGCTGGCGTTCCGCGAGGCCTCGCTGGTCCCGGACGAGCCGGGGCAGGGCCCGGGCGAGAAGTACACCGGCCCGGTCTACGGCTGACCTACTCCCGCACGTACAAGGGCTCGCCCGGCGGCGTCGCCCCGGCCGGCAGCAGCGCCAGGTCGAGGCCGCGCACCAGGCGGGCCCTCAGTGTGCCGCTGGCGGCCAGCCGTTCGGCGACGGCACGGGCGACGTCGGCCGGGGCGGTCGCGGCGGCCGGGTCGAGGACCAGGGCGAGGGTGCCGTCGGCCGTCCCGGGGCCGAGGTGGGCGCGCAGCACGGCCGGCTCGGCGGCCACCGCCTCCCGCACGGCCGCCGACACCGCCGGGTCGGCGAGGGGGTCGGCCGTGGTGCGGCCCTCGGCGAGGGCCAGCAGCGCCGAGCCGGTCAGTTCGAACGCCACCGGCCCGGCCAGGTCCAGCACCACGGTGTCCGCCTTCTCGTGCGCGGCGGCCTCCAGTGCCTGGTGCAGGCGCACGGCCACCGGGCGGGCGGCCGGGTCCCAGCGGGCCAGGGACTCGGTGGAGGTGAAGGCGGGCAGGGCCGTGCGGTGACCGGCCTTGAGGGTCGGCACCGCCATGTCGCTGGTCTTCTCGCGGCGCAGCCCGCTCTCGTCCTCCTCGACCTCACCGAGCACGGCCACGACCGGGACGAGCAGCCGGGCGTCCCGCAGCGCCCGCAGCACGGGGTCCACGGCGCCGCGGTCCTCGGCCCAGGCGGCGAGCGCGGCGCTCAGGCCGGGGTCGGCGGAGCCGTCGTCGTCGGAGAACCCGGAGTCGGGGATGTTCTTGTTCGCCACGGCCCCGACCCTATCCGGGGCCGTTCACGGAGTTCTCAGGGTCCCCTGACCTCCGTCTCACACCGGTCCCACGGCACGCACAGTCACCGCCGGCAGCATCGCGGGCATGGAGTCCCCGTCCCCCGCATCCCGCGCCGGATCCCGCACCGCCGCCCTGCCCCGCCGGTCCCGCCGGTCCCGCCGGGCCGGCCGCGCGCGCCGGTCCCGCCGGTCCCGCCGGTCCCGGCGCGGGCCCCTCCTGGCCGCCGTTCTCGGGTGCGTCGTCGTGGTGGGCGCCGCCGCGGCGGGCGCCGCGTTGGTGAAGGCTCGGGCGCACTTCGCCGGGCCTGAGACCGTATCGTCGTCCGCGAGGCGGACGGCGGCGGCGGACGGGAGGACGTCGGTGGATGCGGTGACGGAGCCGGCGACGGACCGTACGGCGCTGCTGGCCACGGCGATGAGGTCGGTGGCGGTGGCGGACGGCGCCGCCGTGTCCGTGGCCGTGCTCGACCTGGCCTCCGGGGAGGGCGCCGGGTACGGGGACGGCCTGTTCGACACGGCGAGCATCGTCAAGGCCGACATCCTGGCGGCCCTGCTGCTCCAGGCGCAGGACGCGGGGCGGTCGCTGACCGCGCGGGAGAGGGCCTGTGCCACCGCGATGATCGAGGAGAGCGACAACGACTCCGCGTCGGCGCTGTGGCGGGCCATCGGCGGGGCGGACGGTCTGGACGCGGCCAACCGGCGGTTCGGGCTGACCGGGACCTCCGGCGGCCAGGGCACGCTGTGGGGCCTGACCCGGACCACGGCGGCCGACCAGCTCGTCCTGCTCAAGCAGGTGTTCGGTGAGGACTCGAAGCTGACCGAGGGCTCGCGGACGTACCTCCAGGGGCTGATGGAGCGGATCGCCGAGGACCAGGACTGGGGCGTGTCGGCCGCGGCCGACGGCTCGGCGTGGGCCCTGAAGAACGGCTGGCTGCCGCGCAGCACGACCGGTCTGTGGGTCGTCAACAGCATCGGACGGGTGACGGCGGGCGGCGACGACTACCTGGTGGCGGCGCTCTCGAACGGCAACGCGACGAAGGAGAAGGGCGTGGCCCTGGTGGAGGCGGCGGCGCGGGCGGCGGTGTCGGTCTTCGGCGACGGCACCTGAGGCCGGTCCCCGGCCCGGTGCCGGTGGTCCTCGGCCCGGTGCCGGTGGTCCTCGGCCCGGTGCCGGTGGTCCTCGGCCCGGTGCCGGCGTTCCGCGGCCGGCCGGGGCCTCCGGCGGGGCCCGCCGTGCGTACTACGGCCGGAACTCCCCGTCGGCCGGTTCCTCGCGGCGGCCGCGCCGCCACAGCACCGCCGCGCCGAGCAGCAGTGCTCCCCCGGCGCCGCCGGCGAGGGGGCCGGCCCACCCCGTGGTGGCGTGCTCCGCCTCGGGGGCGTCGGGGCCGGGACCGAAGTACTTGTCGCCGTAGGCCGCCACGCGCAGGCCCTGCGGCTGGAGGCGGCCGGCGGCCCGCATGGCGGCGACGGGGTCGATCATGCCGAAGCCGCGGGAGTCGTCCCGGCCGCCGACGGGGGCGTCACGTGCCGTGTCCTCCAGGAGTTTCTTGATCTGCGCGGGTGCCAGGCCGGGGTGGGCGGCCCTGACCAGCGCGACGGTGCCGGAGACGAAGGCGGAGGCCGCGCTGGTGCCCCAGCCCTCGTAGTACTTGTGGTCCGGGTCGGCGATGACGATGCCGACGCCGGGCGCGCTGACCGCCGCGTACCAGCGGCGGGTGGAGAAGTCGGCCCGGGTCCCGTTGCGGTCGACGGCGGTCGCGGCGATCACTCCCGGATAGGCGGCCGGGTAGGAGACGTGGTCGCCCTTGTCGCCACCGTTGCCGGCCGACGCGACGACGACGGCGCCCTTCCTCAGCGCGTACTGGACGGCCTCGTCCTCGGCGGGCTCCGGGTGCGCGGAGTCGGAGTCGTCGCCGAGCGAGAGGTTGATGACGTCCGCGCCGTGGTCGGCGGCCCAGCGGATGCCCTCGGCGAGGGCCTTGCCGCGCGTGGTGCGGGCCCGGGCGCGGGCCGGGTCGTCGTCCTCCAGGATCACCCGGACCGGCAGGATCCGGGCCTCGGGGGCGATGCCCATGACGCCGTCGGCGTCGCCGGGGCCGTGGCCGTGCCCGGCGATGATGCCGGCCATGGCGGTGCCGTGCCGGGCCCAGGCGCGGTCGCCGGGCCGGGCGCCGAAGCCGATCAGGTCCTTGGTGGGCAGGACGTTGCCGGCCAGGTCGGGGTGGCCGGACTCGACACCGGTGTCCAGGACGGCGACGGTGACGCCCTCGCCCTTGGTGGTCTGCCAGGCCCGCTGGGTGTTCAGGGCGTCCAGGGCCCACTGCTGGTCGCGGATGCCGTCGGCGTGCGCGGCGGTGGCCGGGAGGAGCGCCAGGGAGGCGGCGAGGAGCACGCTGACGGCCGTGCTCCGGCGGGTGACGGCGAAGGGAGCGGCGGCGGCCCGGGGGGCGCCCGGGTCTGTGGCGGCGGGGGCTTTCACGAGGGCTTCTCCGTGGCCGGTGCGGCGGTCTTGCGAAGGCTCCGTTCGATGCGGTCGGCGAGGCCCTGCGCCTCGTTGCCGAGGCCGGCCTGGGCGGGGGCCGTGGTGGCGCCGGCTCGCGTCGCGTCGGCGGCGGGCTGCGGGGCGCCCACGGTGCGGCCGTCGGCCCAGCCGGAGACGGCGTAGACGACCACGGGGGCCTCGGTCAGCACGGAGACGGTCCAGGACGCGCGCTGCTCGTCCCCGAAGGCCGCGGCGACGGTGCCCTTGGCGGCGTACGGGCGCGGCAGGAGGTCGGTGCGCCGGCCCAGACCCTCGTTCTGGAACCGGGCGGCCAGGGCGCTCATGGCGGGGGCGTCGGCCTCGGTGAAGAGCAGGCCGACGGTGGTGACGTAGCTCTGGGTGGCGTCGGTGTAGGTGGCGCGCAGTAGGCGGGCGCAGCCGACGGGGGCGAGGGCCTGGCCCAGCGGCGGGTCGAAGGCGCCCGCGCAGCCGCTGTCCGGGGCGACGGCCACCCGGGTCCAGGTGCGGTCGGCGCCGCCGGGGCCGGCTCCGACGCCCCGCACCGTGGGCGGGAACAACTGGTCCACGGGCGCGTTGTGCCACAGCGCGGCGGCGGTGGCGAAGGAGTCGGCCGCGCCGGCCCGCGCTGACTCCCCGGCGAGCCGGCTCCCGGTCACCGCGCCGCCGATGAGCCCGAGCCCAAGGACGAGGCACACGGCCGCCGCCGCGGCCCGCGGCCGGCTCCGCGCTCCCAGCGCCCGTCCCCGCCCGCGCTCGTGGTAGCCCTCCGGCTCCCCGAGGACCACGAAGGGCCGCGCGGCGCCCGGGGCGGCCGGGGCACCCGGGGCAGCCGGACCTCCGGCGATGCCCGCAGTGCCCGCGGACCTCCAGGACCGGGCCGGGTCGGGGGGCGCGCCGGGCGTGCGGGGCCGGTGGGCGGGGACGGGACGCAGGCGTGTCGTATCGGGGTCGGTCCCGGCGGGCGCGTCGCCGGTACGGCCGGTCGCCGGCTCGGGCTCGGTACCGCGGGCCGCCACGGCGCCCGCGGGCCCTGCGACCGGTGTGCCGGCCGTACCGGCGACCGGTGTGCCCGGGTGCGGTACCGGAGCCGACGGCGCGGTGGTGCGGCGTGCGGAGCCCGCGGGCCGGCGCCCCGCCCGCGGCGGCACGGTGCCCGGCGCGGTGCGGTCGGCGTCCTGGACGGGGTTCGCCGGCCTGGGCGCGGGGTCCGGGGGCGGGTCCGGGAAGCCGCCCCCGGACCGGCCGCCGTACCCGGCGGACCTGCCGGACCCGTCGTACCCGGCGGACCTGCCGGTGTCCGCGGTCCGGGGCGTGCCCGGACGGCCGGCGGCGCCCGGCGTTCCCGCCGGGGCCGGCGGGCTGCCCGGACGACGGTCCGGCGAGGCGTCGACGCGTCCGGCCGTCGGCGGGGCGTCGGGGAACCGGGCGGAGGCGGGCGGTGGGGGTGGGGTCGGCTGCTCCGGGACGCGGCTGCCCGCGGGCCGTGAGCCGGGGAGGCGGGGGCGGCCGTCCGGGGCCGGTGCGACCGGGCCACCGGCCGTGCGGAGCGAACCGGGCACCTGCCTGCCGGGACCGGGCGCGCCGCCGGACGCGAGATCGTCGGCAGCGCGTGCGACATCGGCCGCACGGGCACCGGCGGCACGCGCGGAATCGGACGCACGATCGTCGGCGGCGCCCGCCGAGTGGTCGCCCGCCGGGCGGTCGCCCGCGTCGTCGGTCCGGCTCGGCGGGCCGCCCACGGAGCCCGGCAGAGCGGCGGAATGGGCCGGTTCGCCGGGACGATGGGACGGCCTTGGCGGCAGTGGCGGCGGCGGTCCGGCCGGGCGCGGAGGTACGGGGCCCCGGCGCGCTTCCGTGCTCATGCACCCCCCGTTTCCCCGAACCCGGGCCGCTTCCTCGGCCGCCCTCGCTGCCCCGCCCGGTGCCGACGCGTCGTCACCGGGCACGCATACCCGTACGAACGAAGTGCCATCCCGGCCCGTCTCCGCGGCCGGTCCCGTCGCGCCGTCCCGTCGTACGTGCGCGTCACTCTACGGGCTGAATCCGGGTGGGCGGGAACTCGCTCGGCGGGCCCGGGGCATCTGCCCGGAACGTCCCCCTACCCTGCGGTAATCCTGTCTGGCAGGCTTCGCTCATGACTGCGCGTGCCGCCGACCGGGCCCGGTACGACCGGGCCACCGCCCACCTCGACGCCCCTGTGGCGATCGTGGATCTGGAGGCCTTCGACGCCAACGCCGACGACCTCCTCCGCCGGGCCGGGGGCAAGCCGGTCCGGGTGGCCAGCAAGTCCGTGCGCTGCCGGGCCCTGCTGGAACGCGTCCTCGCGAAGGACGGCTTCGCCGGTGTCATGTCGTTCACCCTCGCCGAGTCGCTGTGGCTGGCGCGTTCGGGGTTCGAGGACGTCCTGCTCGCCTACCCCTCCGCCGACCGTGCCGGGTTCGCCGAGCTCACCGCCGATCCCGAACTCGCCGCCGCCGTCACGGTGACGGCCGACGACCCGGCCCAGCTCGACCTGATCGACGCCTCTCGCGGCGGGGGACGCGAAGTCGTCCGGATCTGCCTGGAGTTGGACACCTCGCTGCGGCTGTTCGGCGGGCGGGTGCGGGTCGGCGCGCGCCGTTCACCGCTGCACTCCCCGGTCCGGATGGCCGAGTTGGCCCGTACGGTGGCGCGGCGGCCGGGGTTCGAGCTGGTGGGGATCATGGCGTACGAGGGGCACATCGCGGGGGTGGGCGACGCGGTGGCCGGACGGCCGCTGCGCTCGCGCGCGATCCGGCTGATGCAGACGGCCGCCCGCCGTGAACTGACGGACCGGCGGGCGGCCGTGGTGCGGGCGGTCCGGGCGGTGGCGCCGGACCTGGAGTTCGTCAACGGCGGCGGCACGGGCAGCGTCCAGCACACCGCAGCCGAGGACGCGGTCACCGAGATCGCCGCCGGTTCCGGGCTCTACGTCCCGCGTCTCTTCGACAACTACTCGTCCTTCCGGGGGCGTCCGGCGGCCTTGTTCGCCCAGCCCGTCGTACGCCGCCCGGGCGTCGGTGCCGTCACGGTCCTCGGCGGCGGCTACCCGGCCTCCGGCGTGGCCGGGCCGGACCGGCTGCCGGTGCCGTACCTGCCCGAGGGGCTGCGCTACGACCCCCAGGAGGGGCCCGGCGAGGTGCAGACGCCGCTGCTCGGCTCGCCCGCCGACGACCTGCTGATCGGCGACAAGGTGTGGTTCCGGCACGCCAAGGCGGGCGAGCTGTGCGAACGGTTCGACACGCTGCACCTGGTCGAGGGCGACCGGGTGGCGGCGTCCGTTCCGACGTACCGGGGCGAGGGCCACACGTTCCTCTAGCACCGCGACAGGCAACGTTCACCCCGTCGCGCCCGACGGCCGACCTGCACGGGTGCGGGGCGAGGAGGACGGTGTGACCGGGCGACCGCGGGGCCTGAGACGCGGAACCGGCGGCGCTACCCCGTCCCCGTCCGGGTCAGGGACAGCAGCTCGCGGGCCGGGCCCACCGGGCGGTGGCCCGTCGGCCAGACCGCGCGCAGGTCCCGCCGCAGGGCGACGCCCGCCACCGGGATGGTCACCAGGCGGCGCAGTGACAGTTCGTCGCCCACCGCCAGTTCGCTCAGCACCGCCGGTCCCGCTCCGCTCACGGCGGCGGCCTTCACGGCGGTCGTGGAGGACAGCTCGATCAGCGGACGGGCCAGGCCGCCCAGCGCCGCGTCCAGGACCTGCCGGGTGCCGGAGCCCGTCTCCCGCAGGATCAGCGGCGTCGCGGCCAGTTCCGCCGCGTCCACGGGCCGTCGGCGGCGGGCCCAGGGATGGGCGGGGGCGGTCACCACGGTCAGCCGGTCGTGGGCGATCACCACGGAGTCCAGGCCGGCCGGCACCGACACGCCCTCCACGAAACCCAGGTCCGCCTCGTCCGCCAGCAGGCGCTCGGCGACCGCCGCCGAGTTCCCGGCCAGCAGCGACACCGCCGTGTCCGGCCGCCGTGCGCGCAGCGCGAGCAGCCAGCCGGGCAGCAGGTACTCCGCGATGGTCATGCTGGCCGCCACCCGCAGCCGCGAGTCCCGCCGGTCGCGCAGCGCCTGCGCCCCCGCGTCGAAGGCCTCCGCCGCCTCCACGACCCGCCGTGCCCAGTCCGTCACCAGGGCGCCCGCGTCCGTCAGCCGCGACCCGCGCGGTGAGCGGTCCACCAGCGCGAGGCCGAGCTGCCGTTCCATGGAACGGATCCGACTGCTCGCCGCCGGCTGGGTGATGCCCAGTTCCCGTGCCGCACCACCCAGGCTCCCCAGCCGGGCCACCGCCAGCAGCAGTTCCAGCGCGCCCAGGTCCGGCACCCGGTGCGCCAGCGTCGCCGCGGGCGGCCGCACCGCCCCGCCGCCTGCTTCCACCTCCGGCCTCCTCCGCCTGCTCATAAACTCAGCTTATGCCCTGATAGAGACAAACCCCCTGGTGGGGGCCCGGACTCCGCGAAAGCGTGATCCCCATGGTCACCGCAGCGCATTCCCTGTCCCTCCCGGCCGCGCCCCGGCTGCGCGTCCCGGCCGTGCGTCACCTCGGCCCCAACTGGTACGGGTCCGTCATGGGCACCGCCGCCGTCGGCACGGCGGGCGCCGCGCTGCCGGTCCACGTGCCCGGGCTGCGCACCGTGTGCACCGCGGTCTGGGCCCTCTCGCTCCTCTGGCTGACCGTGCTGCTGGGCGCCCGCGCCCTGCACTGGGCCCACCACCGCGACCAGGCCCGCGCCCACCTGCTCGACCCGGCCGCGGCTCCGTTCTACGGCTGTCTGGCCATGGCGCTGCTGGCCGTCGGCGGCGGCGCCCTGTCCGTGGGCCGGGACTGGATCGGCGGCACCGGCGCGCTCGCCCTGGACACGGTGCTGTTCACCGCGGGCACGGCCGTCGGACTGGTGGCCGCCGTGGCGGTGCCGTACCTCATGGCCGTGCACCACCGCATCGAACCGCACCAGGCGGGTCCGGTGTGGCTGCTGCCGGTCGTCGCGCCGATGGTGTCCGCGGCCCTCGGACCCGCCCTCGTCCGGCACCTGCCGGCCGGGCAGGCCCGCGAGACGCTGCTGCTGGGGTGCGTGGCGATGTTCGGGCTGAGTCTGCTGGCGACGCTGGCGCTGCTGCCGCTGGTGCTGGGACGGCTGCTGATCGCCGGACCGCTGCCGCTCGCCCTCACCCCGACGCTGTTCCTGGTCCTCGGCCCGCTCGGCCAGTCCACCACCGCCGTCGGCGCCTTCGCGGACGCGGCCCCCGGCGTCGTGGCGGCCCCCTACGGCACGGGGTTCGCGGTGTTCGCCCTGCTCTACGGGGTCCCCGTGATGGGCTTCGCCGTGCTCTGGTTCGTCTTCGCCGTCGCCCAGGTGCTGCGCGCCGGCCGGCGGGGCATGGGCTTCGCGATGACCTGGTGGTCCTTCACCTTCCCCGTGGGCACCTGCGTGACCGGCGCCTCGGCACTCGCCCGGCACACCCACCTCGCCGTCTACGACACCCTCGCGGTCGGTCTGTACGCCGTCCTCGTCACCGCCTGGGCCGCCGCCGCGGTGCACACCGTCCGCGGGCTGGTCAGCGGAGCGCTGCTCGCAGCGCCTCGCCCAGCACCCGCGGAGCCTCGGCCAGCGACGGTCCGTACCAGGTCAGGTGCCGGCCGCTGACCAGGGCGCAGGGCAGGCCGGGGAAGGCCTCCGGCCCGTCGTCGGCGGTGAAGCGGTAGGGCTCGTCCGGCAGTACGACGACGTCCGGGGCCGCCGCCCGCAGCTCGTCGACGGGGACGCGCGGGTAGCGCTCGGCGTGCTGGGCGTGGAGGTGGTCGACGCCGAGGCGGGCCAGCACGTCACCGGCGAAGGTGTCCCGGCCGAGCACCATCCACGGCCGCCGCCAGACGGGCACCACGGCGGTCGCACGGCGCCCGGCGGCGGTCCCCGGGGGCTCGACGGCCGGCGGCGCCGACCAGGCGGCCTCCGCCTCGTCCAGCCAGCGCGGCCGGCCCGCCGCGCCGCACGCGGCCAGCACCCGCGCCAGCTCGCCGAACGCCTGCGGCACCTCCCGCACCTCCGTGACCAGCACCTCGAGGCCTGCCGCGCGCAGGGCGTCGAGGTCGGGGCCGCGGTTCTCCTCCTCGTTGGCGATCACCAGATCGGGGGCGAGGGCGGTGATCCGGTCCACGTCGGGGTTCTTGGTGCCGCCCACGCGGACCACGTCGAGGCCGGCCGGACGGCAGCACCAGTTCGTGCCGCCCACGAGGACGCCGGGCAGCGTCACCGCGACCGCCTCGGTGAGCGAGGGCACGAGGGAGACGACCCGCATCAGCGGGTCCGGTCCTGCACCGCCTCGATGTGCTCGGCCACCGCGACCACGATCACGCGCGTGTCCGGGACGGTCGCCCGCCAGCGGTGGCGGACCCCGCCGGTGAGGTACATCGTGTCGCCGCGCGCCAGCCGGTAGGCGCGGCCCTCCGCCTCGATCTCCACCGCGCCGTCGGCGACGTACATCAGCTCGTCGTTGCGGTGCTGGAACTCCCGGCCGGCGTCGTGGTCGCCGGTGAACTCGGAGGCGTGCAGCTGGTGGTGGCCGCGCACCAGGGAACGCACCCGGGGTTCGGGCCGCAGTTCTGCGACCTCGGCGCGCACGACGTCGACGCTGCACGCCGGGTCGGCCGCGGCCAGCAGTTCCACGGCGGTGGTGCGCAGGGCGTCGGCGACCTTCTCCAGGGAGCTCCTGCTGGGGCGGGCCCGGTCGTTCTCGATCTGGCTCAGGAAGGGCACCGACAGGCCGCTGCGCTCGGCCACGACGGCGAGGGTGAGGTCCAGCGCGCGCCGCCGCCGCCGTACGGCCGCGCCCACGCGAAGGGGCTGTTCCTTGTTGTCGCCCATCGCTGCGGCTCCCTCCTTCGCCCGCCGGTCCGCTGTCCGCGGGCCCGTTTCCGGGCGGACCGCTCCTGATGACTTCTCTGCACCCTACGCATGTTCGGCAAACCGTTTCACGTGGGCGTCATATTGCGGTAAGGATCCCGTGGGGCCGACCTCATGGTTCGCGCCAGTGGATCAGGGCCGCCCGGGGCAGGGTCCGGGCCCGCAGGGCGTCCCGGGGCGACCGCCCGCGAGCGCGGGCGACGGTCCGGGCCCCCGGCGCGGCCCGATCGGCGCCGGCGGTGCACCGGGGCCCACGCGACGGCGGCCGGCCGGGGTGTGGGGATGGCTCTCCGTGGTTGGCCTGATTCGTGTTGTCGGCGGACGCGACCGCTCCGCGCCCCCGCGCATGAGGGCGGGGCGGGGGGGGGGGGGGGGGGGGGGGGGGGGGGGGGGGGGGGCGCCGGGGGGGGGGGGGTTCAGTTGGTGGGTGGTTGTCGGAGTGTGGTGATGGCGGAGAAGACGCAGGTGTTGTGCTGGACGGCGGTGGTGAGGATGCGGTGTTCGTGG
>NZ_JBIBUK010000026.1:0-118102 GCF_043079345.1 Streptomyces sp. NPDC015220
TCGGCAACGGCAAAACCCTCACCACCCACCACACCCCCACCTACGGAGCCACCCCATGACCGACGCCGGGCAGCACCACACACCCGGCACCAGGCACGAGAGCCCCGACGCCGACAGTCCCGGGGCCCGGCTGGACGACAGCGCCGTACGGCAGCGGCTGGCCCGGATCGACGAACTGCTCGAACGGGTCGAGGACGCCGCCGGGCCGACGGCGAGGGCGGCGATCGAAACGGTCGGCACGCTCAGCGAGGTGTACGGCGAGGCGCTGGCCCGCGTCCTGGACGGCGCGGCGCCCCGGCAGGCCGAGCGGATGGCCGGCGACCACCTGCTGGGGCATCTGATGGACCTGCACGGCCTGCGTCCCGGGCCGCAGGACCGCCCGGCCGCCGAGGCCGTCGCGGGTGAGCGGTCGGCCCGGCCCCTGGCGGCGCCATGACCGCCGGCGCGCTGGCCCGGGTGATCCGCGGCGCCGCCGGCCTGCGGGCCCGGGCCGCCGAGCACTGTGCCCTGTGCGGCGAGCCGGTGTCCGACGAACACCGGCACCTGTTCGACACCGCGGCGGACGGGGGAGAGGAACTGCTGTGCGCCTGCCGGCCCTGCTCGCTCCTCTTCACCGGGGCCGCGGCGGGCGACGGGCGGTACCGGCTGGTGCCGCGGCGCCGGGTCCGGCTGCCCGCGGTCGACACCACGGCCCTGGGAGTGCCCGTCGGTCTGGCGTTCTTCGTGGTGCGGCGGGACGGCACGGTCACCGCCCACTACCCGAGTCCGGCGGGGGCCGCCCGCTGGGAGGCCGACGCCGGCGCCTGGGAACGGCTGGTCGCCGGGTGCCCGCCACTGGCGGCCCTCGAGCCCGAGGTGGAAGCCCTTCTGGTCAACACCGCACGCGGTGCGGACCAGCACTGGATCACCCCGGTGGACGACTGCTTCCGGATGGTGGCGGTCGTCCGCCGGGAGTGGCGGGGCCTGTCCGGCGGCGGCCGGGTGTGGCCCGCCGTCGAGGACTTCTTCGCGCAGCTGACCGAACGACAGTGAGGAGCGGATCATGGGCACGATCAGAGTCGGCAGGCCCGACGTGAAGCCCGACACCCCGAAGCACATCGCGGGACTGCACGAGGGCAACGAGGGCCCCCACCACCGGCAGCAGGGGCACCACAAGGACGGCACCTCGGACGCCCGCCGGTCCACCGGCATCCACTGGAAGAAGCACAACGCGATCCTGAAGGCCATGCCGAACATCTCGCCCGGATGACCGGCCGGTCAGGCGCAGCACACGACCCGGCCCGGGCACGCCCGGGCCCCGGGCACGGACATGGCACGGACCGACGGCGCGAGCCGGAACCCACGGACAGGGAAGGAACGGGGATGACAGGCAAACAGGTGCTGACGGTGGAGGCCGCCGTGCTCGGCGGGCTGGTACTCGCCCTGCTGGTCAAGGAGATGCCCGGGCTGCTGCGCGAGATCAGGATCTGGCGGATGGTCGGCCTCCGCCCCGGCGCCCGCCACGCGCACTGACCGTCCACGGCGGGGCCACGGCCGGGCGGGCCCACGGCGCGGCGGCTCGGTGCACACCCGACGCCGGGCGCGTCCCCCATGCCCGGCGTCGTGGTGGGGCATCGGCGGCGCCTGCCCCGCTCAGGCGGGCAGCGAGCCGAGCCAGTCGACCAGGAGCCGGCCCACCTCCTCGGGCCGTTCCTGCTGGATCCAGTGGCCGCAGCCGTCGAGGACGTGCGAGGCGCGCAGTCCGGGCAGGGTGGTGGGGTAGGCGGCGATCGCGTCGGCCAGCCAGGTGGTGGAGGCGTCCAGGGCCCCACCGAGGAACAGCGACGGCTGGGTGATGGGCGCTCCGTCGAGGGCGGCGAGGTCCGCCCAGTCCCGGTCCATGTTCCGGTAGCGGTTCAGGGCGCCCGTCAGACCGGTCCGCTCGAACTCCCCGGCGTACACGTCGAGATCGTCCTCGCCGAGCCAGGACGGCAGTGGACCGTCGGCCGGGAACCGGTCGCGCAGCCTGCCGCCCCGGCTGACGAAGTGCGGGTCGGGCTCGCCGGGGCCGGGCATGGTGCCGGCGGACAGGGCGGCGTAGAAACCGGCCAGCCAGCCCCGGACATCCGGTTCGATCTCGGCCTCGGCGCGGCCGGGCTCCTGGAAGTAGGAGACGTAGAACTCCTCGTCCCCGCTCATGTGCGCGAAGACCTCGCCCGGGCGCGGTCCGCCGCGCGGGGTGTACGGCACGCTCAGCAGCGCGACCGCGCGGAACACCTCGGGCTCCAGCAGGGCCGAGTTCGCGGCGACGGCCGCCCCCCAGTCGTGGCCGACGATCACCGCGCGTTCCTCGCCGAGGGCCCGCACCACGGCGGTGCCGTCCGCCACCAGGTCGAGCATCCGGTAGGCCGCCGGGTCCTCGGGCCGCGAGGAGCGGCCGTAGCCGCGCACGTCGACGGCGACCGCGCGGTACCCGGCCGCCGCCAGCACCGGCAGCTGGTGCCGCCACGAGTACCACGACTCCGGGAAGCCGTGCACCAGCAGGACCAGCGGCCCCGTGCCCTGCTCGACCAGATGGATCCGGCCCGCCGGGGAGGGCACCAGACGGTGCACCGCGCTCGTGGCCAGTGCGGGTCGTGTCATGAATCCTCCTGGAGTACGGGCCTGCCGTGCGGCGCGCGACGCCGCGTCGCAGGCCGGTGCGGGGTGGGCGGCGGTCGTACGGCGATCCTGTCCGTGCCGCCCCGCGGGGGCGAGCTCTGTTGCCGGTTCGGCAAATCCGCCCGTCTCCGCGCCGGTCCTCCACCGTGCGGCCCGCCGTCGCCCGGCGGCACGACGACCGCACCGGCCGGTGAGCCGACGACCGCGCCGGCCGGGGGCCCGCGTCCCGGCCGGGCGGCGGACCGGGAACGCCGGGTGCGGCCGACGGAGGGGACAGGCGTCGCTCCACGGCCCTGCGGCCCTGTCCGGGTGAACCGCGGATGCGGGGCGGTGAGGGCGCGCATAGCGTCGGAACCGCAACCAGCGGGGGACCTCGCAGGCGGCCCGGACGACGTCCGCCGCCGCGCCTCTGGCCCAGGAGGCCGGTCGATGATGCAACTCACCAGGCGGCACCGCGCAGACCGCGCCCGGCCGCGGCTCTCGGAGCGGTGGCGCGAGGCGGCGAACCGTCATCTCTCGCCGATGCAGCGGTCATTGCTCATTACATGGATCACCTTCGGAGTGACCTTCGGGACCGTGCGCGTCATCACCCACGGCATCCGGGGCGGCTGGCTGCCCTGGGGCAACATCTCCGCGGGCGGCGAGCACCTGCACCACTACAACATCGGCATCGCCACTCTCGCGGGCGTGGGCCTGATCGCCGTGCGCGGTGACGAGCAGGCGATCGGGCACCCCGCCGTGGCGGCCGCCTACGGCTGCGGAACAGCGCTGATCTGCGACGAGTTCGCCCTGCTCCTGGACCTCCAGGACGTCTACTGGGCCAGGCAGGGCCGGATCAGCGTCGACGTCTCGCTCGGCGTCATGTCCGTGCTTGGCGCCTATCTGACAGCGAGGCCGTTCTGGCACGAGGCGGGCCGCGTCACCCGGCACCACGTCGCCTCCGTGGCCTCCCGCGGCCTGCGCGGGGCCGCCTGACGGAGCGAGGCCGCGCCCGCCCCCCGTCCGTGACCAGGAGGAGACAGACATGGGCCGCGACAGGCGAGCACCGCGCCGCACGGGCGAGGAGACGAGCGGCGGACGGGACACGGGCGGAGACGGCGCCCCCGAGGCCCCGGAGGCCCCGGAGGCCCCGGAGGCCCCGGAGGCCCCGGAGGTCCTGGAGGTCCTGGACGCTCCGGACGCCTCGGAGGCCCCGAACGCCCCGGATGCTCCAGACGTCCCGGAAGCCCTGGACGCCGGCCGCCGGGCCTCCGAGGCGGGCGCCCGGCCGCGTTCCCCGGCACCCGCGGCGACCGCGGCGCCCGGGACGGGGACCGCCGCCGAGGCCCCCGCCACCTCCGCGGCCGGGCCACGCGGCCCGGTTCCCGTGGAGCGGCCGCGGGCCGAGGATCCGTCGTCCGGCGGGGGCCTCCGTTCCGCCGGTGCGTGCGCGGCGGACGATCCGCGCCCGTCGTCCGGGACGGCGACACGGCCGAGGCGCATCCGGACGCGCATGGCATGGACGAGCCCCTGGTCGGTGCTGGCGGCGAGCTTCCTGGTCTCACTGGGGCTGGTGGTGTGCGCGGGCGTCACCCTGCCGCCCGTGTGGATCCTGCTCGTCGCGCTGGGCCGGGACCCGTGGCCGCCCCCGAGCTGGGGACTGGTGCTCGCGACCGTGACGGTGGTGCTGGTCACCATGTTCACGACGCTGTGCGCCTTCTTCTACAACCTGATCGCGCGCTGCGTCGGCGGTGTGGAACTGACCCTGGCCGAAGGCGTACCGGACCCGACGGGACCCGCTCCGACGGCGGCCGGTCCGACACCCGGAGCGTCGGGGGGTCCGCCACCCGATCGGACGGCGGAGGGTCCGACGACCGATGCGACGGCGGAGGTCCCGACGTCCGCTCCGACGACGGGAGACCCGGCGGCGACGGATCCGACGGCGGGGGGTCCGGCGGTGGGAGCACCCTCCGGTCCCTGACCGGCTCCCCGGGCACTCCACCCCCAAGCGCCGCCGGACGACTTCGGCCTCGTCGGACCACCGCTTCCCGCGGCCGTGCTCGACACCGTCTCGGCGGCACGCCGGCGGCGGCTCCCGGACCGGGCACCGACCTTCCCGCGCATCGCCCGCGTGTGCGGATCGGCCGCGCCGTCGCCACGGGTTCGGCGTCGACGTTCCGTCCGGCGCCGTGCGCGCCGTGGACGGCGCCGAAGGGAACGTCGGGCGCCGTGCGCGCCGTGGACGGCGAACACCGACCACCAAGCAGCGGTCGCCGACCACCAATCACCAATCACCAATCACCGGTCGCCGATCACCGGACGCCGGCCGCCGAGCCGGAGCCGCGGAGACGTCGACGGACCGGTACGGCTTGTCCCGCGCGCAAACCTGGCCCACCCGTCGGCCGGTGGTGGAAAGGGGGCGTACGGACGCACTGGCGGTCCTGCGAACGGGCCGCGCGCCAAGGGGAGACGAGCTCCGCGCTCGCACGTTCAGGTGATCGTCGATCATGTCCGGTCCCCGATGCCCCGGCGGGCCCTATCCAGGAGGCATGGACGAACTCCGTACCCCAGCCAGCCATCCGCCCCTGTCCCGGCGGCGGTTCACCACCGTCGCCGGGACGGCCGCCGGCGCGACCGCCCTCGGGCTGGGCGCCGCCGACCCGGCCACCGCGGCGCCCGCCGCCCCGGCCGCGCCCGCCGCCCCGGCGCAGGCGCCCGGCGCGGCCCGTTCGACGGCCGACTGGGACACCTGCCTCGCCGTCGCCCGCGCGCTGTTGGTCGTCGACGCCCAGGACAAGCCGCTCGCCCCGGTCTACGAGAAGATCCTCGCCTCCGGGCTGCCCCGTGCCCGGACCGGGGCCAAGAAGGTCCTCGTCGTGGGCGCCGGGCCGGCCGGTCTGGTCGCCGCCTGGCTGCTCAAGCGCGCCGGACATCATGTGACGCTGATCGAGGCCAACGGCAACCGGGTCGGCGGCCGGATCAAGACCTTCCGCACCGGCGGCCACGAGCGGGCGGGCCGGGCGTTCGCCGACGCCCGCCAGTACGCCGAGGCCGGCGCCATGCGCATCCCCGGCAGCCACCCGCTGGTGATGCGTCTGATCGATCAACTCGGCCTGAAGAAGCGCCCGTTCCACCTCGTGGACGTCGACGCGTCCGGCAAGCCCGTCAACCACGCCTGGCTGCACGTCAACGGCATCCGGGTACGCCGCTCCGACTACGCCAAGGCACCCCGGCGCGTCAACCAGTCGTTCGGCGTCCCCCGCAAGTACTGGGACACGCCGTCCTCCAGGATCCTGGGAAGCGTCCTGGACCCGGTGCGCGACGAGTTCAGCACCGCCGGACCGGACGGCAAGCGCGTGGACAAGCCCATGCCGGAGCGGGTGCGGGGCTGGGCACGGGTCGTCCAGAAGTACGGGGACTGGTCCATGTACCGGTTCCTGACCGAACAGGCCGGCTTCGACGAGCGCACCATCGACCTGGTCGGCACCCTGGAGAACCTCACCTCCCGGTTGCCGCTGTCCTTCATCCACAGCTTCATCAGCCAGTCCCTGATCAGCCCCGACACCGCCTTCTGGGAGCTGGCCGGCGGCACCGCGACCCTGCCCGACGCGCTGCTCCGGCAGGTGACCGACGTGCTGCGGCTGGACCGGCGCGCCACCCACATCGAGTACTGGGACCCCGACCGCCGGCGGGCGACCGGCGACGACACCTCGCACGTCCACGGCGACGGCCCGCACGTGTGGATCGACACCGTGTCCGAGGGCCGCGACGGCAAGGTAGTGCGCGAGCAGTTCACCGGCGACCTGGCGATCGTCACCGTGCCGTTCTCCGGGCTGCGGCAGGTGCAGGTCGGCCCGCTGATGTCGTACGGCAAACGCCGGGCCGTCGCCGAGCTGCACTACGACAGCGCGACCAAGGTGCTGCTGGAGTTCAGCCGCCGCTGGTGGGAGTTCACCGAGGCCGACTGGAAACGCGAACTCGACGCGGTGCGCCCGGGGCTGTACGACGACTACCGGCGCGGCCGGGCGCCCGCCGACGGCAGCCTGCTCGGCGCGCACCCCTCGGTCCCGGACGGGCACATCAGCCAGGCGCAGCGGGTCCACTACGCGGCCAACCGCTGGGCCGGCCGTGACCAGCCCGAGGCGGCGCACATCGTCGGCGGCGGCTCCGTCTCCGACAACTCCAACCGGTTCATGATCAACCCCTCGCACCCGGTCCCGGGCAGCAAGGGCGGCGTCGTCCTCGCCTCCTACAGCTGGGCCGACGACGCGGCCCGCTGGGACTCCCTCGACGAGGAGGCCCGCTACCCGCACGCGCTGCGCGGTCTGCAACAGGTCTACGGACAGCGCGTCGAGGTCTTCTACACCGGAGCCGGCCGCACCCAGAGCTGGCTGCGCGACCCGTACGCGTACGGCGAGGCGTCCGTCCTGCTCCCCGGCCAGCACACCGAGCTCCTCGCCCACATCCGCGCCCCCGAAGGCCCGCTGCGCTTCGCCGGGGACCACACCTCGGTCAAGCCGTCCTGGATCGAGGGCGCCGTGGAATCGGGCGTACGGGCCGCGCTGGAGGTGCACACGTCATAGTTCACCGGGAGAGGTGACGCGGTGCGGGCGCGCCCGCACGCCGGGCGGGGCGCCGGGGACGCCCCGCCCGGCGGGGCGCCGGGGACGCCCCGCCCGGCGGGTCCGTTCACCCGGGCGGGTCAAGCATTCGGCGCAGCCGGTCGTGGGGCACGGACCCGGGCCGCCCATGGCCTGCGCCGCCCGGACCGCGCGCGGTCCCGGCGCGCACGAGGTGCTCCACGGCATGCGCGGACCGTGCCCGGGATGTCTTCTGAAGTGGTCCCGGCGAGAGCCGACCAGTTCATCGCGAAGGAGACACCCCATGAGCGAGTACCCAGGACAGCAGCCGCCGCCCGAACCGGTCCCGCCGGGGCGGGCGGACACCTCCCGCCCGCCGTCCGAGCCCGGTCCCGGCCGGCCCGGACCGGAAGGGCCGGGGAGCGCGGGGGCCGGGACCGGCGGGCCGGTGACCGACGGACCGGAGGGCTACGACGCGTGGCTCGCCCGCAGCCGCATGGTGCTGACCCCGATAGCCGCGCCGTCGATCCTGGGCCTGTTCGGCTTCGCCTCCTCGATGTTCATGGTGGCCTCCAATCTCGCCGAGTGGTGGGGCGACCGGTTCCTGGCACCTCTGATCCTGGCGCCGCTGGTCATCTTCTTCGGCGGGCTGGCCCAACTGGCCGCCGGCATGTGGGCCTACCGCGCGCGCGACGGCGTCGCCACCGCCATGCACGGCACCTGGGGAGCGTTCTGGCTCGCCTGGGGCATGACACAGCTGATGGTGGCCAACGGTCTGCTGCCCCTGAGCACCACCGTCAGCCAGGCGTTCGGCTTCTGGTGGATCGTGCTCGCGGTGACCACCCTGTTCGGGGCGCTCGCCGCGCTGGGCCGGAACCTGGGCCTGTTCCTCACCCTGATCCTGCTGACCGCCGGCTCGGCGCTGCTCGCGGCCGGCCTCCTCGGCTCGGTCCACAGCCTCGTCGTGACCGCGGGCTGGGTGTTGATCGCCTCCTCCGCCGCCGCCTGGTACACGGCGGGCGCGATGATGCTGGAGCAGGCGTACGGCGGCCGGGTCGTCCTGCCGATGGGCCGGTGGAGCCTGCGCGGCAACCTCCCCGGACACCGGCAGACCCGCCCCATCGAGTACGCCGACGGCATGCCCGGCGCCAAGGCCGGCCAGTGACCCGGGGGACGCCCGCCCCGGCCGCCCCCGCCGGGCCCGGTCACCGGACAGACCGCCGGGCCCGGCGGCACACCGGCCGCGCACCGTCCTCCGGCTCCCGGCCACCGCCGCCCGAGCGCACGAACGGTCTGTTTAAACAAACACGCATCCGCACACCCCTCAGACATGGACCACCCCGACACGCCAGCACAGGGGCCGGCCTGCTCGGTCGACCTCTCCCACCGCGTCCGGGCCCACTGCCCCGTGGGCAAGGGACCCGAGGCGGTCGTCGTCGATCCCGGCGGGCGGCGTGCCTTCGTCGCCTGCTCCCGCAGCAACGCGGTCGTCGCCCTCGACCTCGACCGGGCCGAGCCCGTGTGGCGGGCCCCGGTCGGCCGGGAGCCGATCCCGGTCGTCCTGGACCTGCCGACCCGGCGGCTGTTCTCGGCGGACGCCCGCTCGGACACCGTGACGGTGCTGGACGCCGACACCGGGGCCCGCCTCGCCCAGCTCCCGGTCGGCTGCTACCCGGCCGGGCTCGGCCACCACCCGGGACTGCGCCGCGTGTTCTCGGGCAACACCGCCGACGGCACGATCACCGCGATCGACGCCGACCGGCTGGAGGTGGTGGGGACGGTGCCCGCCGAACTCGGGGCGGGCAGCATCGGGATGGACATCGCCCGCGACCGCGGTTACTGCGCGAACTTCATGGCGGGATCGGTCACCGTCTTCGACGCGGCCACACTGCGCCCCCTGGAGCGGATCGCGGTCCGTGAGGGGCCCTGCAAGGCGGTGGCCAACCCGGCCACCGGGCACCTGTACGTGGCCAGCTCCCTGCACGGCACCATCAGCCGGATCGCGCTCGACGGCGGCACGGTGCTCGACGAGATGCCGGTGGAACGGGCGCCGGTCGGGATGTGCGTGGACGGGACGGGCGAGCGGCTCTACGTCTGCAACCGGGGTGCGGGCACGGTCAGCGTGCTGGACACCGGGCCGGGCCGGGAGATCCACCGAGTCACGGTGGGCAACGCCCCCGGCGACTGCGCCCTGGACCCCGTCTCCGGCACCCTGCTGGTGTCCAACGCCGGCAGCGGCACCGTGACCTTCGTCCACCGGCCCTGGCTGCCCGGCCCCGTCCAGCCCCCCGTGCACCCGCTGGTGGGCAGGTCCCTGCCCGACTTCGCGCTGCCGGACCTGCGCGGCGGGCGCATCCGCACGTCACGGGAGTGGGCCGAGCGGAAGTACGTGATCAACTTCTTCGCGAGCTGGTGAGGCCCCTGCAACGCGGAGGCGCCGGTCCTGGAGGAGCTGCGCCGCCGTACGGCCCGGTCCGGGCTGGACGTCGTCATGATCAACGTGTGGGAGAACACCGACCCGCGGGAGGAGGCCGCTAACTTCGCCGCCGTCTGGGACATCGGAGCCACCGTGCTGCTGGACGGCACGGGCGAGTACGCCGCGCGCCTGGGCATCCGCGGCGTTCCGACCAACGTCCTCGTCGACGCGCGCGGTGTCGTGCGGACCGTCGGCGGCACCACGCCCGCCGAACTGGACACGGCGGTGCGGGCCCTGCTGGCCGAGGACTGAGAACCGCTCGCCCGGGCCCCATGGCCCGGGCGGCCGCCGTCCGGCCGGGCGGCCGCAGTCCGGGCCGGACGGACGGGCCGCGGGACCCGGGCGGACTGACGAGGTGGCAGCGGTCGGGGGCAGCGGCCGGGGTCACGGCGGCTGACGGGCGGACCGCTGGGCGCCGGGACCGTCGCGCTCGTCCGGTGCCGTGTCCCACTCCTCGCCCGCGGCCGCGGCACTCGCCAGGCCTATGCTGCCCGCCCCGACGAGCGCCACGCCGATCGCCTCGGGCAGCACCCGCACCCCGAGTCCGATGTACTCCTGGAACAGCACCCAGCCCAGTGCCACGCTGGTCAGGGCGTCGCCCAGGGTGAGCGCGGGCTGTGAGGCGGTCAGGCTCCCGGCGCGGAACGCGCTCTGCAACAGCAGGAAGCTCAGCGTTCCGACGACGAGGGTGGCGTACGGCGGCCACTGCGTCAGCAGGACGTCCAGGCCCTGTCCGAGCCGTCCCATGACCTCCTTGAGCAGTGCCGCCGTAGCGGCGAACGACACCGCCGAGGCCAGTCCGAGCAGCGCGGCCCGCGGCGCGCCCGTCACCAGGCGGGACGCTGCCAGGACCACGACGACCAGGCCCAGCAGCGCCGCGCCCACCGCCAGCCAGAGCTCCGGCTCCGCGGTGGACCGGCCCGCCGAGGGCGAGGCCGCTCCCAGGAAGAGGGCGAGCCCCACCGCGAGGGCGACGAACGCCAGCCAGGTCCGCCGGTCCGGGCGGCGGCGGAAGACGACGCTGCCGACGGCGAGGGTGAACAGCAGCTCACTGGCGAGCAGCGGCTGGACCAGGGACAGGCTGCCCACGGCCAGCGCCGCCGCCTGCAACACGGTGGACAGCCCCAGCAGTCCGGCGCCGACGAGCCAGTACGGCCGCCGCAGCACCCGGGCGAGCCAGCGCACCGCCTGCCGGGCGCCGGAGCCGGCCGAGGACTCGTCCGTCGCGGCGCGCCGCTGGAGCACGGAGGCCGAGGCGTTGGACAGCGCCGCGAGCAGGGCGAGCGCGATGGTGAGGGCGCTCACCGGTGGCCGCCCGGACCCCGCCGCGGCCCGCCGGGACGGGACGCGTGCCCCGGCGGCCCGGCCCGGTCCTCCCGGAGCGTGGGCGCGGCCCCGGCTTCCCGGACCCGGTCGGCGAAGCGCGCCACAGCGGCGGACCGGAACCCGGAGGGGGCGTGGAACACGGTGGCTGACCTCGGCTGCGACGGTGAAGGCCGGGGGGAGGCAGCCGGGGCTGCGGCCACCCGGGGATTCGAACGGGCTGGGCCGTCACGGAGTATCCCGGCACCAACGCCCCAAACGCGCCGCGGCGGCCGGTGTCCTCGCGGCCCCGGGGAGGCCGGCTGGTCCCGCCGCCCGCCGGCGCTACCCGTGACGGGGCGGCCAGTGGTGCTCGCAGAACCAGCGGCCGAACATCGAGCCCCCGTAGACGACGAAGCCGACGCCGGTCAGCCACGACTCCACGACGAGGACGATGCCGACCGTGCCGTAACTGAGCGCGTTGTCGACGATGAGCGGTGTGAAGACCAGGTAGGAGAAGACGCGCAGGCCGCCCAGGCCCACCATGGTGGCGAGCGCGCCCGGCAGCAGGGACCGCCAGCGGACCTGGCCGCCGAGCAGGAAGTGCTGCCCCCACCAGAAGAACAGCGCGCCGGTGGTCCCGGAGACCGCGACCCGCGGCCAGCCCTGGAACTCGTGCCGGTTCAGCACCTCCTGGTAGAGATACGCGGTGAGCAGGCCCAGCCAGGTCAGCTGCCGCCACACACGGTGCCACGGACCCGGCGGCAGGCTCCAGATCCGCTCGTAGCCGTTCTGGACGCTGCCGGCGAAGGACACGCCGAACACGGCGAGCAGGACCCCGCTCCAGACGCTGGTGGTGCCGATCACCTTCACCGGCGGGCTGATGATGTCGGTGAGAACCCGGGCGGACCGGCCGGACAGCCCCATGCCGTCGACCAGCCAGGACGCGAAACCGCCCTCGCGCAGCGGATCGGCCGCGGCGATCACGATGAGCAGGGGTGCCAGGGTGACCAGCGAGAGGGTGGCGAAACCCATCGCCCGGTGCATCAGCTCGAGGTCACGGCCGCGCCGGACCAGGGCGAACGCGCCGAGCCGGTGCTCCAGCGCGAGCACCGCGCGCCGGACCCGCGGCAGATGGCGCCTCACACCCGCCACCCCGCACGGGCGGTCGGCCGGCCGCCGTTCCCGGGCCGCCGCCCCGTCGTGTCACCGGTCATCCCGCCGCTCCTCGGGGTCCTGGGTCCGCGGCCGCGCGGCTGCCGTGGCGGACCGTCCGGCCACCCGTTCCGCACCGCCGCCGTGTCCCGCCGGCCCGGCCGCCGACGGCCGTCACCACACATACCAGGAAGACGGCCCCGGGCCGGCCGACCCGGCCGCGCGGGACGACCGCCGAGTGGTCACAGCGCCTCGGCCGAGCCGTTCCCGGCCCGCGGTGGCCCCCACCGTCCGGGTGGCACCGGGTTCCCGGAACGCCGCGACCCATCCGGGCACGTCCGCGGGCGGGTGGTGCCGCGGCCGGAGAGGTTCACCGGCGGGCCTCTCCGGTCGTGGCCCTAGCCGGACCCGGGCGGCTCTTCCCTGACCACCTGGGACGGCTTGGGATGCTCGACGACGGGGTCGGCGGCCAGGGCGGAGGTGAGGGCGAGCAGCACGATGACGATGGCGGCGAGGAGGAGGACGTGCCGCCGCTGTCCGGTTCTCGGCCGAGGGGCGGTTATTTGTTCGAATGTCTCCAGCTTCTCCGCGAGGAGGGGGTCCTGCGTCACCAACTGCTTCTCGATCTGGGCGAGTTCGCGTTCGAAGTTCACGGGGGCTCCTCGGATCCGGCGACACGGCGGATACGGCGGTGACTCCCCGGCGGTCCGCGCGGGACCGGCGCCCGGTGTGGGCGCGAGAGAGGCTGCGGCCCGGGCGGGGACGATGCGGTCCGTAGCTCCGCAGTACCCCCGCGGCAGGCGGTCACGCGGGAAAACCGCCACTGGCACCGGACCGCGCGCTCGCGGTGCGGCGAGGGCCGCGGCACGGGCGTCGTCCCCGCACCGCGTGCGGCACGGGCGTCGTCCCCGCACCGCGTGCGGCACGGGCGTCGTCCCCGCACCGCGCGGGGCCCGGGGCCGGCGTACGGCGCCCGCGCGGCGCACACCTGCTCCGTTGCCCTGCGCGAAGGCGGCTGTCGGCCCGGCAGGCGCCGACGGCGCGTCCGGCGGCGTCAGCGCCGGCCGCGCCGGGCGGTCAGGTCGCGCAGGCGGTCGAGCGGTCCCCACACCTGGGCGGTGAGCTTCACCAGCGGCGCCGCGTCCGGAGCCGCGGAACGGGGCCGGGTCGGTGCGGACGCCTCGGCCTCGCGCACCTTCGCCCCGAGCTCCCGCAGCACGTCGGCCGGGCACAGGACCTGCAGCCGCGGGAACAACACCTGTTCCTCCTCGACGACGTGCCGCGTCACCCGGGTGACCACCGCCAGCAGCAGACGGGTGTACTCCTCCCCGGCCGGGTCCGCTGCCTCCAGCGACACCAGCAGCTCCTCGACCTCCCGGTGTTCGCGCAGCTCACGCTCGGCCCAGCGGTCACCGTCCGGCAGGAACCGGCGCACCGCCGGGTACAGGTGGGCCTTCTCCGCCACCGAATGGCGGACCAGCCCGATGGACACCTGCTCCACCAGGGCGGGCCGCTCGGGGCCGCCGGGACGCGCCGCCCGGATCCGGTCGAACAGGGACCGGATCCGGGCGTGGTCCGCCGTCAGTTCGTCCACGATGCTGCCGCTCCGACTGTCCACTCCCGCTCCTCGCTGACGTGCCGGCCGCTCGGCGCTCCGCAGCGACCACCGAGTACCACCATGGACCGCGACGGCCCGCCGTGCCTGCCCGTGACGCGCGGTGGGGCGGCCCGCGCGGCGTCGGGCCGGAACCGGAAGCACCGTCGCTGCGGCAATGGGGGTGTCCCCGGCATGCCTGCGCCGTGCCCGCGGGCCGCACCTCCAAGATGGGAACACCTGGCAGGCGGGCGTTCCCGGGTGCCCGTCGCGCCGCCGGCGCTGCCCGTCGGGCCCGGGGACGACACCTGAGGAGTGTGAGGCGGGCGTGCTGATGCGGCGGCGCAGGGCGAAGGTCGAGGCGAGGGCCCGGCAGACCGCGTTCCAGGCCTACGTCGTCGCCGACCGGCGCGCGCCCGTCTCCGAGCTGGCCGGGCAGTTGCTGCGCAAGGCCTTCCCCGACCACTGGTCGTTCCTCCTCGGCGAGATCGCGCTGTACAGCTTCGCGGTACTGGTGCTCACCGGGACCTTCCTGACGCTCTTCTTCGATCCGAGCCTCGCCGAGCTGCGGTACCAGGGCACGTACCAGCCGCTGCGGGGTCTGCTGGTGTCCAAGGCCTACGCGACCACCCTCTCCCTGAGCTTCGACGTGCGCGGTGGGCTGCTGATGCGTCAGATGCACCACTGGGCCGCACTGGTGTTCGTCGCGGCCATCGGTGTGCACATGCTCAGGATCTTCTTCACCGGCGCCTTCCGCAGGCCGCGCGAGACCAACTGGCTGGTGGGCGTGACGCTGTTCATGCTGGCGCTGCTGGAAGGGTTCTGCGGCTACTCCCTCCCCGACGACCTGCTGTCCGGCACCGGGCTGCGCACCGCCAACTCCATCGTGCAGTCGATCCCGGTGATCGGGACCTACCTCGCCTTCTTCGCCTGGGGCGGCCCCTTCCCGGGAGACGCGATCATCCGGCGGCTCTACATCGTGCATGTGCTGTTCGTGCCGGGCCTGCTGATCGCGCTGATCGCCGTGCACCTGTTCATGGTGGTCTATCTGAAGCACACCCAGTGGTCCGAGCCGGGCAAGACCAACCGCAACGTGGTGGGGAAGCCGATGTTCCCCTCCTTCGTCGGCAAGTCGACCGGGCTGTCGCTGATGGTCTTCGGGGTCCTGGCCGTCGCGGGGGCCATCGCCCAGATCAATCCCATCTGGGCCTTCGGGCCGTACCGCCCCGACCAGGTGTCCACCGACGCCCAGCCCGACTGGTACGTCGGGTTCCTGGAGGGCGCGCTGCGTCTGACGCCGGGGGTGGAGTGGAACGTCGCCGGGCACACCTTCATGTGGAACGTGCTGCTGCCGGCGGTGGTCCTGCCCGCGCTGCTGTTCCTCGTCCTCTACGCCTATCCGTTCTTCGAACGCTGGGTCACCGGGGACCTGGTCGAGCACCATCTGTGCGACCGGCCGCGTGACCGGCCGGTGCGCACCGGCCTCGGTGTCGGCGCCGTCGTCTGGTTCGCCGTCCTGATGCTGGCGGGCGGCAATGATGTGATCGCCACCACGTTCCAGCTCTCCGTCAACGTCCTGACCTGGATCTTCCGGGTGCTGTTCTTCGTCGGTCCGGTCCTCGCCTATCTGATCACCAAGCGTGTCTGCCTGGCGCTGCAACTGCACGAGCGCCGGCTGCTCGAGGAGGGTGAGGAGTCGGGCGAGGTGTACCAGGACCTGCCCGGCGGCATGGCCGAGAGCCATGTGGGCATCGACGTCAGGCGCCGCTACAAGTTCCTGGTCAGGGAGATTCCGCTGCCCCTGGAGCGTCCCGGGGCCGACGCGCCGCTGGGCCGCCGGCTGCGGGCCGCGCTCAGCGCCTGGTACTACGGCGAGCGCGTCGACGCGCCCACCACGGCCGAGGAGCGGTTGCAGATCACCGGCCGTACGGCCGACCCGGTGTCGGGCGGAACCGGCTCACCGCCGGAGGCCGGCTCCTCGCCGGGGTGAGCCGACCGACCGGCGGCGGGCCGTGTCCACGCGCCCAGGCGCGGACACGGCCCGCTCCGCTGTGTCACCGGCGGCCCTTGCGGCGCCCCATGCCGATGGTCAGGCCCATGGCGGCCAGGCCCAGCGCGGCGGTCACCGCGCCCACCCAGCAGTTGTTCCAGATGATGCCCGCCCGCGCGGAGTGCGTGAGGGTCACCACCCAGGGGGAGATGAACAGCCACACGCCGAGAGGCACGAGCGCCCACGACAGCCGGAACATGCGCTCCGGCGCCAGGGCCAGGCCGAGCCCGATCAGGCCGATGGTGATGCCGACGATCAGGTTGTTGACGGTGATGGCCGGCTGGATCGCGAAGTGCACGACCCAGGGGGAGATCGCGGCGTAGAGGCCTGTCAGAAGGACGAGTCCTTCGATGGCGATCGCCGGGCCGCTCGACGCGGTGCGCTCGAGCCGTTCGCGCATCTCGGCCATCTCGGGATGCGAGCCCATCATCTCCGGATGGGTGCCCATGTCACTGGAGCGATGTGGATACGACATTGCTGTCGTCTCCTCTCCAAAAGGGTTCCGTTGCCTTGTGCAAGAGTTCCCCCGTCCGGGTGACTTATGCCCCTTTTACGTAGATTATCAGCGCAAAGTTCCGCCGTCTTCGGCATGCCTCGCGCGGCCGGTCAGTCGCTCTCGCGTCCCACGTACTCCAGCACCATGCCGAGCAGCCCGATCGCCAGCACGCCGACTCCGATCATGAAGAGCCAGAAACCGTAGACGACGCCGACGGCGCAGATCGTGACACCGGCGGCGGTCACCACCGGGTTGCGGCTGTGCGGCGGGAAGAAGTCGACGTGGCCGCTGCGCTCGTGGATCTCCCCGGTCGGCCGGTCCTCCGGGCGTTCGCCCTTGCGCTGGTGGTTGATCAGGCAGAAGAACGCGATGACCGACGACATGAAGCAGGACACCGTCAACGCGGCGATGCCGGCGGGTTCCCGCGCGAACCAGATGTAGGCCACGTCGGTGAGGAGGAAGAACACCGCCACGCCGGCGAAGAGGTACGCCTCGGATTTCATTCGCTCTGCTTCCCCATCGTGTCGGGAGTGGGCTCCACGGTCCCGTGCCCGGCCGAGGGCAGTTCCCGCAGGATCTCCGGATGGTGCAGGTCGAAGGCGGGCGAGTCGGACCGCACGCGCGGCAGCGCGTGGAAGTTGTGCCGGGGCGGGGGACAGGAGGTCGCCCACTCCAGGGACCGGCCGTATCCCCAGGGGTCGTCCACCTCCACCTTCGTCCCGTGGCGGGCGGTCTTCCACACGTTGTAGAGGAAGGGCAGCGTGGACAGGCCGATCAGGAAGGCGCCGATCGAGGAGACGCCGTTCAGCGCGGTGAACCCGTCGGCGGCCAGGTAGTCGGCGTAGCGACGCGGCATGCCGCTCTCGCCGAGCCAGTGCTGGACGAGGAACGTGGTCTGGAAGCCGACGAAGAGCGTCCAGAAGTGGATCTTCCCCAGCCGCTCGTCGAGCATCCTCCCCGTCATCTTCGGCCACCAGAAGTAGAACCCGCCGAACATGGCGAAGACGATCGTCCCGAAGAGGACGTAGTGCAGGTGCGCGACGATGAAGTAGCTGTCGGTCAGGTGGAAGTCCAGCGCCGGGGAGGCGATGACGACGCCGCTGAGCCCGCCGAGCAGGAAGGTGACCATGAATCCCGCCGACCACAGCATCGGCGTCTCGAAGGAGAGACTGCCGTGCCACATGGTGCCGATCCAGTTGAAGAACTTCACCCCCGTGGGAATGGCGATCAGGAACGACATCAGGGAGAAGAACGGCAGCAGGACCGCGCCCGTGGCGAACATGTGGTGGGCCCAGACGGCGGCCGACAGCATGGTGATCGCGATGGTCGCCCCCACCATGCCGACGTAGCCGAAGACCGGTTTCCGGCTGAAGACCGGGATGATCTCCGTGACCACGCCGAAGAACGGCAGCGCCACGATGTAGACCTCCGGATGGCCGAAGAACCAGAACAGGTGCTGCCACAGCAGGGCTCCGCCGTTGGCCGGATCGTAGATGTGGGCGCCGAGCTTGCGGTCCGCCTCCAGGGCGAGCAGCGCCGCGGTGAGCACCGGGAAGGCCAACAGCACCAGGATCGAGGTGAAGAGGATGTTCCAGGTGAAGATCGGCATCCGGAACATGGTCATCCCCGGCGCGCGCAGGCACAGGATCGTGGCGATGAAGTTGACGGCGCCCAGCGTGGTGCTCAGTCCGGCGACCACCAGGCCCATCGCCCACAGGTCGCCGCCGTGGCCGGGGCTGTGTTCGGCCCTGCTCAGCGGCGTGTAGGCGAACCAGCCGAAGGGCGCCGCCCCGTTGTCGACCGCGAAGCCGGACAGCACCGTGAGCCCGCCGAACAGGAAGAACCAGTAGGTGAGGGCGTTCAGCCGGGGGAAGGCGACGTCGGGCGCGCCGATCTGCAACGGCATCACGGCGTTGGCGAACCCGGCGAACGTGGGCGTCGCGAACAGCAGCATCATGATCGTGCCGTGGATGGTGAAGAGCTGGTTGTACTGGTCCTGGTTCATGATCTGCAGTCCGGGCCGGGCCAGTTCGGCCCGCATCAGCATCGCCATGATGCCCGCGGCCATGAAGAAGGCGAACGCGGTGACCAGGTACAGGTGGCCGATCTTCTTGTGGTCGGTCGTGGTCAGGTAGTCGTGGATCTTCTCGCCCGTACGGGCCCGGGGCGGACGGGCGGTCTCCCGCGGCTCGTCCACGCCGGACTGTGTCTGTGACATGAGCGCCCTCCACGCGCTGCGGCTGCGACTCGTCTCACTGCGGCCGGCCGGCCGGGCCCCCGGACGGCCGCGAGGGCGGTCCGGAGCGCGGGGCCTGCCTGGTGTGGATGTACAGCTCCCGGCGGCTGCCGACCGGGGCCCGCGGCGGCAGCGGGAGCTCGTAGTGGACGGGCCGGCGGTGGTCGGCGAGCTGCCGCTGCGGGTTGTAGACGCGGTTGAACTTCCACAGCATGCGGGCGAAGTTGGTCTGGCCGTGCGCCAGCCGGTCGGTGAGGATGCGGGCCGCGCCGAACGCGGTGCGCAGACCGAGGTGCTTGCGGTTGATGACGGACTGGGTGCGCACGAGCTCCTCGTAGAAGCGTTCCAGGGGCAGGGTGGTGGGGACCACGGCGTGCTGGATGTCGAACAGCCGGTAGTCCCGGGTGGTCAGCCGGCGGGACTCGGTGTGCCAGATCTCGGTGCCCGGGTAGGGGGTCATGACCGTCAGGTGCACGATCTCCGGGACGGACAGGGCGAACTCGCGCACCAGCCGGAAGCGTTCGGCGTCCCACGCCGGATCCACGATCAGGTTGACGGCCACGTTGATGCCCAGCCGCCGCGCCGTCTCCAGGGCGCGGAAGTTGTCGTCGGGATTGACGCGCTTGCGGAACAGGTCCAGCCCCTCGGCGTCCAGGGCCTCCATGCCGAGGAACATGTAGCGCAGCCCCAGCCGGGTCCAGCGCTCGAACACCTCGGTGTTGCGCAGCAGCACATCGGCGCGGGTCTCCAGGTAGTACTGCTTGCGGATCCGGCGGCGCTCCAGCTCGGCGGCGATGTCGTCGCCGTGTTCGGGGCGGATGAAGGCGACGTCGTCGACGATGAAGACGTTGGGTTCGGCGATGGAGGCCAGTTCCTCGGCGGCGGCCCGCGGGCTCGCCTTGCGGTAGCTGCGGCCGTAGAAGGTCCAGGCGGAGCAGAAGGAACAGTCCCAGGGGCAGCCGCGGGTGAACTCCATGGAGGCGCAGGGGTCGAGCTCGCCGATGAAGTAGCGGCGCCGGTGGCGCATCAGGTCACGGGCGGGACGGGGATCGTCGATGCCGTGCAGCATGCGCGGGGCCGGTCCGTGCCCGTCGGCGGTCACGATGCCCGGCACCTCCCGCAGTCCGCCGTCGCCCACCGCCTGGAGCAGCGGAGCCATCGCGGGCTCGCCCTCGCCGCGCACCACGGCGTCGACGGCGCCCCGCGCCTGGCGCAGCACGTCGTCGGCGACGAAGGAGACGCTGTGGCCGCCGAAGAAGACGAAACAGTCCGGCAGCACCCGCTTGATCGCCCGTGACAGGTCGATCGCCTCGGGGATGTTGGCCAGGTAGTTCAGACCGAAGCCGACCGCCTGCGGCCGGAAGGAGTGCACGACCCGGCGCAGGTCCCGGTGACGGAGCACCTGGAGGTCGACCACCCGCACCTGGTGCCCGGCGTCCCGGGCCGCCGCGGCCACCCGCTCCAGACCGAGCGGCTCCAGCCTGAGGAAGATCTCCGAGTACATCAGGGCACTGGGATGAACGAGCAGGACGCGCATGGGTCACCTCGGGCTCCGGGGCGGGACGCGGGGGAGTAACCGCTCGGTCCGGCCCGAAACGCAGGTCATCCGTGCGGCCCAGCGGCACCGGAGCGGGCGCGCCGCCCGGTCCTGACCGCTCATCTCTCCACCAGGCGGGCGCGCAGCTGGGCGCAGGTCCGCGCGATCAGCCGGGACACGTGCATCTGGGACAGGCCGACCGCCTGGGCCACCTGCTGCTGGGTCAGCGACTCGAGGTAGTACAGGCCCAGCACACGACGCTCCCTTACGGGCAGTCCGCGCAGCAGCGCCCGCAGCGCCACCAGGTCGGTGACCAGGTCGAGGGCGGGGTCCTCGGCGCCGAGGGTCTCGGCCAGCGGCCGGCTCCGGTCGAAACCGCGCTCCTCCTCCAGGGACGACGAACGCCGTGCCCGGTCCACCTGGAGCGCGAGACGCACGTCCTCCTCGGCCATTCCGGTGACCCGTTCGAGCTCCGCGTACGTGCCGCCGTCGCTGTGTCCCAGTCGGCGCAGCGCCTCCTGGGCCGCCCGCAGCCGCCGGTGCTTGTCCTGCAGGGCGCGCGAGACCCGCAGGTCCCAGGCGGAGTCACGCAAGTGACGCCGCACCTCGCCGTCGATGGTCGGCACCGCGTACGACAGGAAGGCGTGCCCGCGCTCCGGGTCGAACCGGTCGACGGCCTTCACCAGGCCCATGCAGGCCACCTGGTACAGGTCCTCGTCGCTGTCGGCGTGGGAGCCGTAGCGTCGTGCGATCCTGCGCGCCATCGGCAGGAAGGCGCGGATGGCCTGCTCGCGCAGCGTCTCCCGCGCCGGTCCGGGCGGGCACGAGGCCATCCGGTACACCAACTCCTGGTCCGCGGACGTGCCGGAGTGGTGGGAGGGCAGGGTGCGACGGGTACCGGGCAGCGGGACGGTCGTCGAGGTCTGCAAAGCTAGCTTCCCATCGGTGGACGACTGCGCCTGGCGTCCATGACGGGTCTGATAGGCGCATTGAATGATTCATTCGATCCCGCTGCCCCTCCGTCTCATGCGGACATACGCCCGCCTGCACCGCACTGTCCGTCTCACGGGTGAGACGGTCCGGGCGTGTCGCCCAGGCCCGGGTGTGCCGCGCAGGCCGTGTGCCGCCCCGGCCGGCATCCGGCTCGGGGCGCGGCACGGTGCCCGCGGCGGGTGCGGCCGCCCGCGCGAGGCGGAGTGACGTGGCCGCTTCCGCCGTTTACGCACCCGCCCCGTGGGTCACCCGCTGGTGACGGCAGAGGCGGCTTCGAAGGAGTGCGGCATGGCGCTGGTGGCCGACTTCGTCCGGCGACCCCCCGACGGCCGGGGCGCGGGACGGGTCCACGGACTCGTGAGTGACACGGGCCGGAGGGCGCCCGGCGCGCCCGGCCGGCAGTTCGGCCGGACCCGGCGCGAGGAGACGGCCGCGCTCCCGGCCCGCGCGCACACCGGGTCCGCCGGGAACGCGGGCCGCCGTGCCGCCGCGCCGGGCCCCGCCGAGCGCCTGCCGGGTGACCGCTGATGGGCGACATCGCGACCGGTGCGGCCCCGGCCCTCGACGAGTGCCGGATCGACTCCGTCGACGTACACGCATTCGAGCTGCCCACCGACGGCCCCGACGGCAAGGAGCAGGACGGGACCCTGGAATGGGACTCGACCACCATGGTCCTGGTGCGGGTGCACGCCGCCGGACGGACCGGTGTCGGCTATACCTACGGGGACGTGTCGGCCGCGACCTTCCTCTCCGGTGAACTCGCCCCGCTGCTCACCGGGCGGAGCCCCGCCGCGCCGCCCGTACTGTGGGAGCTGATGGGCCGGCAGATCCGCAACGCGGGCCGGCCCGGTCTCGGGGCGATGGCGGTCTCCGCCGTCGACATCGCGCTGTGGGACCTCAAGGCCAGGCTGCTGGACGTACCGCTGGTCCACGCACTGCCCGCCCACCACGACCGGGTCCCCGTCTACGGCAGCGGCGGCTTCACCAACTACTCCCTCGATCGTCTCGCCGAGCAGCTCGCCGGCTGGACCGAACAGGGCATCGGGCGGGTGAAACTGAAGACCTCGCGCGATCCCGGGCAGGACCCGCGGAGGCTGACCGCGGTCCGCGAGGCCATCGGTGACGAACCGGAACTGTTCACCGACGCCAACGGCGCGCTCGGCCGGAAGGAGGCGCTGTACTGGGCCCACAGGTTCCAGGCCGAGTGGGACGTGCGGTGGTTCGAGGAACCGGTGAGCTCGGCGGACATCGAGGGCCTGCGCATGCTGCGGGAACACGGCCCGGCGCGGCTGGAGGTCGCGGCGGGGGAGTACGCCTACACCACGCGGGACTTCGTCAATCTCGTCGAGGGGGCCGCGGTGGACTGCCTCCAGGCGGACGTCACCCGCTGCGGCGGGATCACCGGCCTGCTGGAGGTCGCCGGCCTGTCGGCGGCCCGGCACCTGGACCTGTCCGCCCACTGCGCGCCCGCCGTCTCCGCCCACGCCTTCTGCGCCGTACGCCGGCTGCGGCACCTGGAGTACTTCCACGACCACGTCCGGTTCGAGCACCTGGTGTTCGACGGCACGCTGTCGCCCGTCGACGGCGCCCTGCGGCCGGACACCGGCCGGCCGGGGCTCGGTCTGGACGTCAAGTGGGCCGACGCGGAACCCCACCGCGTCCACGGCGAACGGCCGGCCTGACGGAACTGGCTGGTCCGCGTGGGGCGAGCGTACATGTCCGCCCCGATCGGAACATCCAGCCGTCCACGGGGAGCCGGCGGGCCTCGACGCGTCGTGCCCGGCCGGCGCGGAGGCCGGCCGGGCACGACGCGGGCAGCGGCGGCCCTGTCGGGCCGGGCGCGCGGCGCGTCACCGCGGCGGCTGGTCCGGGCCCCGGTCCTGATCGCCCAGCTGCTCCTTGAGCCTGTCCTGAGTGGTGTCGACCTGACCGCGGTACTTGCCCCGGGTGCGGTCGTCGACGTAGTCGCCGCCTTTGTCGATGCCCTTGCCGGTCTGCTGCTCGTGCCCCTTCAGCAGGCCCTTGAGCCTGTCCATCATGCTCATCGCGCACTCCTTCGCGGCGGGGTTCACTCCCAGCATGGACGACCACCCGAAGGGCCGCATCCGCAGGTGCCACGGCCGACGCCCTTCGGACCCGGCGGACCCGGCCGGGCCGAGGGGCGGCGCACGGGGCGGCCGCCTGCGCGCGCCGCGCTCACCCCTCCAGGGGCGCGCCGGGCAGCAGGAGCTGTGCGGTGACCTGCTTGCCGGGGTCACGGTCCGTGACCGTCAGGAGGTGGCTGAGCGCACCCACGATCTCCAGACCGTGGCCGCCCACCCGGCGGCCGTCGGGCGGCCGCGGCCGGGGCGGCCGGGAGGAACTGTCCCACACGCTGATCTGCACGAGCCCGCTGCCGGGCCGCACCTCCAGGCCCATTCCGCAGGCTCCGGGGGCGTGCCGTATGACGTTCGTGATCAGTTCGCTGACCACGAGTTGCGCGTCCTGCGCCACGCGGTCGGGGATGGTGACGCGGTCGACGGCACGGACTCGGTCCAGGAAACGGCGGACGGCGGCGCGGGCTTCGGCGGCACTGATCGTGCCACTTCCCCAATGGGCGTCCCAACGCAGCGTGCCATGCGGGTTCCTGTTCCGGTCCGGCTCGTCCGACGCCTTCTGCCTAAGCGGGACGGCCATATGGTTGCCTCAAAGTGTCACAGTGTGTTACTGCTCTTTCGTTTCTGCGGCTACCCCGCCCGGCGAGGAATAGACCGGGCCCGCGCCACGGGAGCCGGAGGCCGGCCGTCCGGCCGAGGGCGAGTGGTGGCCCGCGCCGGGGGCGACGTTCCAGGTGACGGTCCGGCCCGCGGCTCCGCCCCTGGGAGTGCGGCGTCAGGGGCCTTCGCGGCGGGCCCGCCGACACCGCGCGGCGGGCCCGCCGACACCGCGCGGCGGGCCCGCCGACACCGCGCGGCGGGCCCGCACGCCGTGGCGCGCGGGCCCGCCGCACTCGGGTGCGGGCGGTGCCGGGGAAGGGGACTGAGCCTTGCGCCCCTGTCGGTCACCAGTAGTGCCGGTGGCCGGCCACCGCGTGCCCCATGCTGCCAAGGAGCCAGAGAACCGCGCCGATCACGGCGAGGATGATGCCGATGGTCCACAGGACCGAGATGCCGGTGACGAACCCGACCACCAGCAGGATGACACCGAGGACGATCATGACCGCCTCCGTCGAGGATAGTGCTGCTTCCACTGTGCACCCGGAACGGTGACAAAGCGCCGTAGCGGTGCGCGCGGCGACCGCCCGGGCGGCTGAGTGCCACTGGGCCGGTCGGCCGCCTCACCGGGTATCCCGGCACCGGGGTGGGTACGCACTCACCGGAACAGGGCCGGACCCGGCCGGCGATCGACTTTGCGGAGGTGCGTGCGGTGCGGACAGGACTGCTGCGCATGATCGGGGCGGCGACGGTCGCCTATGGAGCGGTGGCCGTGTACCGGCCGGACTGGATGGCCCGCCCCGTGGGCATGACGGACCCGCAGGGCGGCACCCACCGGCACACCGCCATGGCGCTGCGCCCGCTGGCGTGGCGCGACGCGGTGAGCGGGCTGTCCATGCTCCTCGCTCCCCGGGGCCCGGCCCTGGTCACCGCCACGGCCGTGCGGATCGCCTCCGACGTCGGCGACGCCGTGCTGTTCGGCCGCACCGTCTCCGGCCGGGTCCGCCGGGCCGCGGCGGTCGGCAGCGCCCTGGGCTGGGCCGCCCTGACGACCGCGGCCCTGGCCGGCGGCGGATGCGACGAGCCGGCCCGAGCTGACGGGTCCTCACGCCGCGTGCGGCCCGGACGCGTTCAGCGCACCGGGAAACCGAACGAGTAACCCTGCTGCTTCAGCCAGGGCAGCACTTCCCGCAGCGCGGTCACGGTCTGGGAGCGGTCGCCGCCCGCGTCGTGGAAGAGCACGGTCGGACCGTTGGAGATCTCCCTCTTGACGGTGGCGACCATGGCCGCGGCGCCCGGGCGCTCGAAGTCCTTGGAGTCGACGTTCCAGCCCAGCGGCCGCATCCCGTGGGACGCGGCCAGAGAGCGGCTGTACGGGGTGAACGCGCCGCCCGGAGCCCGGTAGTACATCGGCCGCACGCCCCCGGACGCCTCGGTGATCATGCGCTCGGCGTCGAGGATCTGCTGCGACTGGTAGGCCTGCGACTTGTGGTCCATGGCGGTGTCGTGCGACACGGTGTGGTCGCACAGCCGGTGCCCGGCCGCCACGACCGCCCGGACCAGATCGGGGTGCGCCTTGGCCTGCGGGCCCACCATGCAGAACGTGGCCTTCACGCCGTTGTCCCGCAGCACCTGGAGCACCTGCGGCGTCCAGACCGGGTCCGGCCCGTCGTCGATGGTGATGTTGACGCCCCGCGCGCCGTGGTCGGAGGCGTGCGCGATGGTCACCGACACCTTGGCGGCGGTGTCCGCGCCGGCCGCCTGGGCGCCGCCCTGCGCGGAGGGGCTCGCCGAGGAGCCGGCCCGCGCTCGGCCGTCCCCGGTCTGATCCGCCTGCGCCGTCCACACCGAGGCGGCGGCCGCCACCGCGGTCACCCCGAGCGCCGCCCCGAGCACCCGACCGTGCCAACCACCCCGTCCGCCGTGCCGCACCATGTCCCCGCCCCGCTTCTCGCCGTCCTTGTTCTGCCGTGCACTTGTGATGACGAGGAAAAGGTCCTGCGGGATCCCGCTGTTACCGATCACTGACAATTCCGTGGGGAACCGGCCGCCGGACGGCGGGCCGAGGCGCCGACGGCGGCCTGACGGGCCGTCGGGATCCACCGATTCGCCCCGGTTGCGCGAGGTACGGCCGACGGACCCGCCCCCGCCCGCGTGCGACACCGCGGTGAGTGGCCCGGTTCACATGGCGTGGCAGGGGTGTCGCCGACACCATGGTCCTCGTCACCGGCAGGCCGAAGGGATCCAGGATGTTCCGCAAGGTACTGGTCGCCAACCGCGGCGAGATCGCGATTCGCGCGTTCCGCGCCGGCTACGAACTGGGCGCGCGCACCGTCGCCGTCTTCCCGTACGAGGACCGCAACTCGCTGCACCGGCTCAAGGCCGACGAGGCGTACGAGATCGGGGAACCGGGCCACCCGGTGCGGGCCTACCTCTCCGTGGAGGAGATCGTCCGGGCGGCGCGCAGGGCGGGCGCCGACGCCGTCTACCCGGGCTACGGGTTCCTGTCGGAGAACCCGGAACTGGCCCGCGCCTGCGCGGAGGCCGGCATCACCTTCGTCGGGCCGGACGCCGCCACGCTGGAGCTGACGGGCAACAAGGCCCGTGCGGTGGCCGCCGCCCGGGCGGCCGGGGTGCCCGTGCTGGGCTCCTCGGCGCCCTCCACCGACGTGGACGAACTGGTCCGCGCCGCCGAGGACATCGGCTTCCCCGTCTTCGTCAAGGCCGTGGCCGGCGGCGGTGGGCGCGGCATGCGGCGCGTCCAGGACGCGGCCGCGCTGCGCGAGTCCATCGAGGCGGCCTCCCGCGAGGCGGCGTCCGCGTTCGGCGACCCCACCGTCTTCCTGGAGAAGGCCGTCGTCGAACCCCGCCACATCGAGGTCCAGATCCTCGCCGACGGCCGGGGCGACGTCATCCACCTGTTCGAACGCGACTGTTCGGTGCAACGCCGCCACCAGAAGGTGATCGAGCTCGCCCCCGCCCCGAACCTCGATCCGGCGCTGCGGAAACGGATCTGCGCCGACGCGGTCCGGTTCGCCCGTGAGATCGGCTACCGCAACGCGGGCACCGTCGAGTTCCTGCTCGACCGCGACGGCAACCACGTCTTCATCGAGATGAACCCGCGCATCCAGGTCGAGCACACCGTGACCGAGGAGGTCACCGACGTCGACCTGGTACAGGCGCAGCTGCGCATCGCCGCCGGTGAGACGCTCGCGGACCTCGGTCTCTCCCAGGAGGGCATCACCCTGCGCGGGGCGGCCCTGCAGTGCCGGATCACCACCGAGGACCCGGCCAACGGCTTCCGCCCGGACACCGGCCGGATCAGCGCCTACCGCTCGCCGGGCGGCTCCGGCATCCGGCTGGACGGCGGCACCACCCACGCCGGCACCGAGATCAGCGCCCACTTCGACTCGATGCTGGTCAAACTCATCTGCCGGGGAAGGGACTTCAAGGTTGCCATCGGCCGGGCCCGGCGTGCGGTCGCCGAGTTCCGCATCCGCGGCGTCGCCACCAACATCCCGTTCCTCCAGGCCGTCCTGGACGACCCCGACTTCCAGGCCGGACGGGTCACCACCTCGTTCATCGAACAGCGCCCGCACCTGCTCACCTCCCGTTCCTCCGCCGACCGAGGCACCAAGCTGCTCACCTATCTCGCCGACGTCACCGTGAACAAGCCCCACGGCGAACGGCCCGAGACCGTCGACCCCGTCACCAAGCTTCCGCCGCTGCCCGCCGGAGAACCGCCCGCCGGATCCCGCCGGGACCTGATCGAACTCGGCCCCGAGGGCTTCGCCCGCCGACTGCGCGAGTCGCCCACCATCGGCGTCACCGACACGACGTTCCGCGACGCCCACCAGTCACTGCTCGCCACCCGGGTGCGCACCAGGGACCTGCTCGCCGTCGCGCCCGTCGTGGCCCGCACCCTGCCCGGGCTGCTCTCCCTGGAGTGCTGGGGCGGCGCCACCTACGACGTCGCCCTGCGCTTCCTCGCCGAGGACCCCTGGGAACGTCTGGCCGCCCTGCGTGAGGCGGTGCCCAACATCTGCCTCCAGATGCTGCTGCGCGGCCGCAACACCGTGGGCTACACGCCGTATCCGACGGAGGTCACCGACGCCTTCGTCCAGGAGGCCGCGGCCACCGGCATCGACATCTTCCGCGTCTTCGACGCGCTCAACGACGTGGGGCAGATGCGCCCCGCCATCGACGCCGTACGGGCGACCGGAACGGCCGTCGCCGAGGTCGCCCTGTGCTACACGGCCGACCTCTCCGACCCGGCCGAGCGCCTCTACACCCTGGACTACTACCTGCGCCTGGCCGAGCAGATCGTCGAGGCCGGCGCGCACGTGCTCGCCGTCAAGGACATGGCCGGACTGCTGCGCGCACCGGCCGCCGCCAAGCTCGTCTCGGCGCTGCGCAGCGAGTTCGACCTGCCGGTCCACCTGCACACCCACGACACCGCCGGCGGCCAGCTCGCCACCTATCTCGCCGCGATCCGGGCGGGCGCCGACGCGGTGGACGGCGCGGTCGCCTCGATGGCCGGCACCACCTCGCAGCCGTCCCTGTCGGCGCTGGTCGCCGCCACCGACCACTCCGAGCGCCCCACCGGCCTGGACCTGAAGGCCGTCGGCGACCTGGAGCCGTACTGGGAGGGCGTCCGGCGCGTCTACGCGCCGTTCGAGGCGGGCCTTGCCTCGCCGACCGGCCGCGTCTACCACCACGAGATCCCCGGCGGACAGCTGTCCAACCTGCGCACCCAGGCGGTCGCGCTCGGCCTCGGCGACCGCTTCGAGGAGATCGAGGCGATGTACGCGGCCGCCGACCGCATCCTGGGCCGGCTGGTCAAGGTCACCCCCTCGTCCAAGGTGGTCGGCGACCTGGCCCTGCACCTGGTGGGCGCCGGGGTCGCGCCGGAGGACTTCGAGCGGACGCCGGACCGCTTCGACATCCCGGACTCCGTCATCGGCTTCCTGCGCGGCGACCTGGGCACCCCGCCCGGCGGCTGGCCCGAACCGTTCCGCACCAAGGCGCTCAAGGGCCGGGCGGCCGCCAGGCCGGTCAACGAGCTGACGGCCGAGGACCGTCAGGGACTGGAGAAGTCCCCGCGCTCCACCCTCAACCGGCTGCTCTTCCCGGGCCCGGCGCGCGAGTTCGAGACCCACCGCCAGACCTTCGGCGACACCGGTGTGCTGGACAGCAAGGACTTCTTCTACGGACTGCGCCCCGCCAAGGAGTACGCCGTCGACCTCGAACCCGGCGTCCGGCTGCTCATCGAACTGCAGGCGATCGGCGAGGCGGACGAACGCGGCATGCGCACCGTGATGGCCACGCTCAACGGGCAGCTGCGCCCGATCCAGGTGCGCGACGCCGCCGCCGCCTCCGACGTACCCGTGACGGAGAAGGCGGACCGCGCCGACCCCGGCCATGTGGCGGCGCCGTTCGCCGGCGTGGTGACGCTCGCCGTCGCCGAGGGCGACGAGGTGGCGGCCGGGGCGACCGTGGCCACCATCGAGGCGATGAAGATGGAGGCCGCCATCACCGCTCCGAGGGCCGGCCGGGTGACCCGGCTGGCCGTCAACCGGATCCAGCAGGTGGAGGGCGGCGACCTGCTGATCGAGGTCGGCTGAGGACCGCTCCGCCCGCGAAGGGCGACCGGGTGCGGGCCCGGGGCGCCCGGCGGACCACCGCCGGGCGCTCCCCGGCGTTCCGTGCGGTTGCCGAGGCCCGCGCGGTTCCGGGCCCGGCAGCACGCGGCCGCCGCCGTCCGTGGTCCGCGCGGTGCGGGCGTAGGGCAGGCCGGTCCGCTCCTCCACCGGCAGGGCGTCCATGTCGGCGCGCAGCGCGACCGTGGGCCCCTCGCCGTTGCGCAGCACTCCGACGACGCCGGTGCCGCCGACGCCGGTGGCGGTCTCGTACCCGGCGGCGCGCAGCCGCTCGGCCACGATCCGGGCGGTGCGGTGCTCGGTGAAGGCCGGCTCGGGGTGGGCGTGCGGATCGCGGTCGAGGTCGGCGAGGCCGCCGTGCGGGGACGGGCCGCTGGACCTCGTGCCACCTTCCGGTGCTCGGGTCCGGCGGCGCCGGGTGCCGGCGCACACGCCTGCCGTCCGGCATGGCCGGCGGACGATCTTCCGGCCCCGTCCGCTGCGCGGTCCGCGGAGCCGGGTCCGGCCGCCCGGCCTCCTGCCCCGGAGCGCGGGAGCCCGGATTGCGGGAACGGCGCGTGCGGGGACGATGGAGGGGGCGCGCCAGCCCGGCGGAGGTGTTCCGCCGTACGTCCGCACCCGCCTCCGGCCGCGCCGGACGGGTGCGCTCCCCTTCCTCCCGCGCAGGCGAAAGGTGACCAGCATGCCCGTGTGCACCATGCGTGACGGTGTCGAGATCTTCTACAAGGACTGGGGCAGCGGACGGCCGGTGGTGTTCATCCACGGCTGGCCGCTGAACGGGGACGCCTGGCAGGACCAGCTCAAGGCGGTCGCCGACGCCGGGTACCGGGGCATCGCGCACGACCGCCGCGGCCACGGCCGCTCCACACCGGTCTACGACGGCTACGACTTCGACACCTTCGCCGACGACCTGAACGACCTGATCACCCACCTCGACCTGCGCGACGTCACTCTGGTGGCGCACTCCATGGGCGGTGGCGAACTCGCCCGCTACATCGGCCGGCACGGCACCGGACGGGTGCGCTCGGCCGTCCTGCTCTCCGCCATCACCCCGCTGATGCTGCGTGGTGAGGACAACCCGGAGGGCGTCCCGCAGAACGTCTTCGACGACATCAAGGCCGGCATCCTCAAGGAGCGCTCGCAGTTCTGGAAGGACACCGCCGAGGGCTTCTTCTCCGCCGGCGACTCCGGCGGCAGGGTCACCCAGGGCAACAAGGACGCGTTCTGGCACATGGCCATGGCCGAGACGATCGAGGGCGGGGTCGCCTGTGTCGACGCCTTCGCCGCGACGCCCTTCCACGAGGACCTGAAGAAGTTCGACGTCCCCACGCTGGTCGTGCACGGCGACGACGACCAGGTCGTCCCCATCGACGCCACCGGCCGCAAGACCGCCCGGCTCGTCTCCGGTGCCGAGCTCAAGGTGTACGAGGGCGGCAGCCACGGCATCGCCATGGTGGACGGCGACAAGGAGCGGTTCAACCGGGACCTGCTGGAGTTCCTCGGCCGCTGAGGACACGCGGCCCGGCCCGCAAGCGGTGGCCGCCCGCGCACGGCGCGGCCCGGCCACCCCCGTGCACGGCAGGATCCGCGGCGCGGCCACCCGGGGCCACGGCCGCTGCGGATCCTCGTCGCGCACGGCGAGGGCCGGGCCGCCGCCGGTGAGCCCGGGATCCGCGGCGGGCCTCCACCGGGCGAGCGTCGCCCCGCCGTCCACCGTGGCGGCGAGGGCGCCGGGCGACACGCGCACCCGCAGCCGGTGGACGCCGGCCGGCTGCGGGTGCGGGACCGTCGTACGGGCCGGGGCGCCCGGAACACGCCGGACGCCGGTGACCGTGGTGGGTGCGGTCCGGGAAGTCCCATCGACCGGCAGGCGCTCCAGCCACCAGCGCGGCGCCGTGCGGCCCGGGCCGGCCGGGGGAGGTGCACGGGGAGGGGAGAGTGGCCGGCGGACCGGCGGTCCCCTGGAGATGTGCCGTGATCGTCGCACCGTGACATCTGACGATCTACGGTCGGTTCTCGGCCGTCAACGCGGTGGCCGGGACCGACTTCACCCGGTCGGCGTCATCGCCGCCGCCCGGCCACGATCCTGGGTGCACCCCCCGGCGCCCTGGTCAGGGCCGTTCCGCCTCCTCGGCGTCCTCGATCCCGCCGAGTCGCGCGGCCCGCTGCTTGCGGCCCGCCTGCACGGCGTAGACGACCACACCGGCGAACAGGAACAGCACGCCCTGGTACACCGCCGCGTAACCGGCGCCCGCCACCAGCCACAGCGAGAAGGCGGCCGCGACCGCCGCGACCACGGCGTCGCGCACCAGCCGGGCCCGGTTCACCAGCTCGCCCCGCCCCGAGACCAGATGGAAGATCTGCGCGGCCGTGGCCAGCAGGTACGGCACGGTCGCCGTGAACGTGGTGACCAGGACCAGGACCTGGAAGACCCTGGCCGAGCCCGACGTGTAGTTGTAGACGGTGAGCAGTGAGGCCAGGACGACCGTCACGCCGACGCCGACCGTCGGCACGCCCCGCCGCCGGCGCGCGAACGCGGCGGGGAACAGGCCGTCGCGTGCCGCGGCGTACGGGGTCTGGGCGCTCAGCAGGGTCCAGCCGTTCAGACAGCCGGTCATCGACACCAGCGCGGCGACCGCGACGGCCCAGCCGCCCCAGGAGCCGCCGAACATGGCGTTCACGGCGTCCGAGAACGGCGCGGTGGACCTCACCAGCCGGTCGTGGGCGACCGTGCCGAAGACGGAGAGCGTGCCCAGGAGATAGACGAGCGCCGCCCCCATGGTGCCGATGACGGTGGCGCGCCCCACGTTGCGCCGGGGGTTCTTGACCTCTCCCGCGCTCACGGCGGCGGACTCCACGCCGAGGTAGGAGAAGAGCAGGATCGCCGCGGAGGCGGAGACGGCGCCGATCGCGCTTCCGCCGCCCGGGTGGAACGGGCCCAGGTTGCGCGGGTCGAAGAAGAACAGCCCGCCGACCGCGACGAGCAGCAGGGGGACGAATTTCAGCACCGTCGAGACGAGCTGCACCGCGCCGACGTAACGGGTCCCCGCGAAGTTGGCGAGCGCGGGCAGCCACTGCAGGGTGAGCGCGGCCAGGCACGCCGTCCAGCGGTGGCCGTTCACCGGGATCAGCACGTCGAGGTAGCCGACGGCGGCGACGGCGAGGGCGGCGTTCGACACCCAGGTGGTGATCCAGTACGCCCAGGCGGCGAGGAACCCGGCGAAGTCGCCGAAGGCCTCGCGGGCGTAGACGTAGGGGCCGCCGGTGCGCGGGTCGCGCTCGGCGAGCCGGCCGAAGACCAGGGCGAGCGCGATGGCGCCGGCCGTCAGGACACCGAAGGCGACCAGACTGACCGTGCCGTACGGGGCGACGGAGGCCGGGAGCAGGAAGATGCCGCCACCGATGATGTTGCCCATGACCAGGGCGGTGGCGACGGGCAGCCCGAACCGGCGGGCGTGCCTGCCGGGGGTGCCGGGGGAGTCCTGGACGGAACTGCCGGGGGTGGGGGCCGCGGGGTTCTCCCGCGGAGCCGGAGCCGGTTGCGGGGCGGTTCCGGTGACGTGCATGGAGTGGTGCGCCTCTCGTCGAACTGGTGTCCAGGGTCGCCGGACGGTCCCCATGGTCCGACATGCCACGAGGTGGCTCCAAATCACACTCTTTTGTCCCGTATGACTCCACTTGGCGCCGCAAAAAGTGCGTCGCCGCGTTTTCGGGGCCGGGAATCCTCCGGACGGCCGTGGGCTGCGGCCGTTCCCCGGCGCGGCCCGCTCCGCCGACCGCGGGCTGGTCAGGGCGTCCGGGGCGGGTGCGGGCGCCGTGTGGCGGGGAGGGCGGGTGGAGCCGAGCGCGGCCGGGCGGCGCACGGGTGTGGCCGGGCGGCGCACAGGTGTGGCCGGGCGGTGCACGCGCGTGGCCCGGGAGCCCGTGGTGCCCGTGCGCCGCCGACGCCTCCCGGGGCAGGGGAGAGCGGGAGGTGGCCGTGGAATGATCTAGCGTGGGCGATATGTCAGATTCGCCGCACGGGGAGCACGGCCGGCCGCCCACCCGGGCCGAGCGCTGGGCCGCCTTTCGCGCCTCGCCCTTCCTGCCCGCGACCGTGCTGACCCTGATCCTGGCCGCCGCGGCCGGGCTCTTCGCCGGTTCGTACACCTATGCCATGGCCAACCCCACCCCGCGCACCGTCCCCACCGCGGTCGTCGGCGCCTACGACCAGCCGCACGGTCGGCGCTTCATCGCCGGCATGGAGGAGGCGCTGGCCGCCTCCCTGAGACTGCACGCCTACGACAGCCTGGGCGCGGCTCGGACGGCGGTCGACGACCAGCGGGTGTTCGCCGTGCTCGACATCCCCACGGCCGGGAACGCCGTCGCCCTCTACGTCTCCGGAGCCTCGGGGGCCACGGTCGCCCAGGTGCTCCAGGAAGCGGCCCAGAAGGTCGGCGGGGCCACCGGCACCCCGGTCACCGTCCACGACCTCAAACCGCTGCAGAAGGGCGACCCGCGGGGCCTGGCGATCTTCTACATCTCCCTCGCGGCCGTGATCATCGGTTTCGTCGGCGCCATCCAGCTCAGTGTGCACGCCCGTGCGCTCAACCCCTCGGAGCGGATCCTCTTCACGGCCGCCTACGCCCTGCTCGGCGGATTCGTGATCGCCGCGGTGGTGGACTGGATGCTGGACGCCGTGAAACTGCCGTTCGTCGAGTCCTGGATGATCCTGGCGCTGACCATGTTCGCGTCCGGCATGGTCTTCTCCATGTTCAACACCCTCTTCGGGCGCTGGGCCATGCTGCCGACGTGGGGGCTGATGGTGCTGCTCGGCAACCCCTCCTCCGGCGGCGCGGTCTCCTGGCCGCTGCTGCCCTCCCCGCTCGGCGTCATCGGCCGGTGGCTGCCGCCCGGGGCATCGGTGAACGCCCAGCACACCGCCGTGTACTTCGCCGGTCACCAGCACGCCTTCCCCTTCCTGGTCCTGGCGGGCTGGGCCGTGCTGTCCTGCGCGGTCTTCTGGGCCTGGCGGCACCGCCACCCCGGAGGCCGTCCGGCGGTTCCGGCCCACGCGGCCCGGTGACCGGCGGCGCTTACCCGACAGGTCATCGACCCCCGTCCCGGCATCTGCCAGGCTCGTCGTCGTACAGCAGCCCACCGAACCGGAGGACGCCATGACCGCCTATGTCATCGCCCACCTGCGAGAGGCGGCTCCCCACCCGGAGATCGCGGAGTACATCGAGCGCATCGGCGCCACCTTCGAGCCGTACGGCGGCCGCTTCCTGGTGCACGTCGCGCAGCACGAGGTGAAGGAGGGCAGATGGCCCGGGCACGTGGTGATGATCGGCTTCCCCGGGATCGACGAGGCGCGGAACTGGTGGGACTCGCCCGCCTACCAGGAGATCGCGCCGCTGCGCGCACGCCACATCGAGGGCGACATCATCCTCGTCCCCGGCGTCCCCGAGGGCTACGACCCGGTCGCCACCGCGCGGGCGATGCGCGGGCTGACGGCGGCGGACTGAGCCCTCCGGTCCGGAACACGCGCGGACCGCGGGCAGTTCCGCCGAGCCGTTCGAGCGAGGTGCCCCCGGCCGCTCGGGTACTGGTCGTCCTGACTCCGCCATGACGTCCTCCCCCGCCCCGCGACGCGTCCCCGCCGCACGCGGCGGCGGGGGAGGGGCTGTGGGTGCGGACGGTCGTCATCGGCTCGGCTCCCGCCGTCCGGTGGCCCGCGCGGCGTCGACGACGGACACCGGCGCACCGACCGTCACGGGACGTTCCCGCCCCGGCGGGCCCGAGCGGGCGCCCTCCCGGGCGGTCTGCGTCCCGGGCGCCCCCGGAGCCCGCGCCGCGCCGGACGCCTCCGAGCGCTCCAGCCATGCCCGGTACGCCGGCGCCGCACGGGCCACCTCCCAGTAGGCATCAGCCAACTCCGCGTAAGCGCAGTCGAGTTCGGCCTCGGTGCGCGCCGCGAGCAGCAGCCGCACACCGATCGGGTCGCCCCGCAGGGGCCGGATGGCGAGGTCGGAGCGCGGGTGCGCGGTGGGCTGGCTCACCGTCACCACCTCGCCGGTGGCGGCCAGGGAGTACGCGGTGAGGTAGTCGCCGTGCAGCATGTCGGGTTCCAGCCCCGCCGCCCGCAGCACCCGGCACAGCGCGTCCCATTCACCGTCGACCGTGGAGTCGACCATCCACCGGTCACCGGCGAGGTCGATGAGCCGCACCTCGCTCCGCGCGGCCGCGGGGTGGTCCGAGGCGAGGGTGACGAACTGCGGTTCGCGCTCGACCAGCACCCGCACGCAGAGCCCGGCCGGGATGCGCAGCGGGCTGCCCTCGACCTCGTGCACGAAGGCCATGTCGAGCCGGCCCGAGGCGACCATGCGCAGCAGGGAGTTCGCCGACACGTCCATCTGGAGCGTGGGTTCGGTCCGCGGCACGCGGGTGCGCAGCCGGCGCAGCCAGCCCGGGATCGCCCGGCTCGCGGTGGCCCCGAGACGCAGCCGGCGCCCGCCGGCCGCCCGGGCCGCCGCCGCCCGGGTGTCGGTGACCAGCGCCGCCAGTTCGGCGACCAGCGGCCTGGCCCGGCTCAGCACCGCGCACCCCAGCGGCGTGGCCCGGCACCCGGTGCGCGCCCGGACGAAGAGCTGACCGCCGAGCGCCTGCTCGATGCGCCGCAACTGGGTGCTCAACGAGGGCTGTGCCATGCCGAGTTCCCGGGCCGCCCGGTGCAGACTGCCGGTGTCCGCGATGGCGCACAGCACGCGCAGGTGTCTGACCTCCAGCTCCATGGGGGGAGCGTAGGGCGGCCCGGGGACGGCGCACCAGACGTTCAAACCCCGACGGAACCGCACGAGTCGGCCCCCGATAGCCCCGTGCTATCCCCGGTTGCCATCATCCGCAGCACCGCCGGTCTGCCCGAGACTCCTGCACAACCGATCGTTCACACCCCACGAAGAACGAGTAGGAGCCCCCCATGCCGTCGTCCCCGAAGTCCCCCCGCAGACTCCTCGCCCTCGCCCTCGGCCTCGGTCTGGCGTCCGCCGCGCTGGGCACCGCGGTCCCGGCCACCGCACAGACGTCCACCGCCCCGTCCGCCACCGCCGGCTACGCCCGGTACGCCGGCTCGGCCGAGAACGCCGCCGGCAACAAGGCGTTCTTCGAGGCCGTGCTGAAGTCGGTCGCCAAGAAGCAGGCCGCCCACCCGAACCTGCAGTCGGTGACCGTCTACTACAACGCCTCCCAGGCGCCGAGCTTCCGCTCGCAGATATCGAGCGCCGCCTCCGTCTGGAACAGCTCGGTGACGAACGTCAAGCTCCAGTCGACCACGGGCAGCGCGGACTTCGCCTACTACGAGGGCAGCGACTCGCGGGGTTCCTACGCCTCCACCAACGGCCACGGCAGCGGCTACATCTTCCTCGACTACGCGCAGAACCAGCAGTACGACTCGATCCGCGTCGCGGCCCACGAGACCGGCCACGTGCTGGGCCTGCCGGACCACTACAGCGGCCCGTGCAGCGAGCTGATGTCCGGCGGCGGCCCCGGCCCGTCCTGCACCAACCGCTACCCGAACGCCACCGAGCGGTCGCGGGTCAACCAGCTCTGGGCCAACGGCCTGGCCAAGGCCCTGAAGGAGCTGAAGGCGGCGCGCTGACCCCGCGCCGGCTCCCCGGTGCGGCCCGCGGCCCGCGCCACGGTCCGCACCCGTGATCTCCGGTCCTTCCCGTCCGTCACCCCCCACCGGGCCGCCCGCCCCGTCGCAGGGAACGGCCGCCGTACACACACGGGCGGGAAGGACCGGGCCCAGCCCGAATGCCCCGGACGGCAGCACGCCCGGCGGGCGCGACGGCCCCGCCGCGTCCCGGCGCACGCGCCGACCGCTCGGCGGAGCAGCCCCCGCGGCGCGGCGCCGCCGAGCGGTTGGCGCCCGGGGGACAGGCGCTACTTGCTGACGGCGAACCGCATCAGGGCGTGCTCGTCACCCTGCTTGATCTTCCCGGTCACATTGATCACCTCCAGCTTCCAGGCGCCGCCCACCCGCACGGCCTTGGCCACGGCGCAGCCGTTGTCCTGGGTCAGGAGGCTCGGCCAGATGTCGGCGACCTGCTGGGAACTGCCCCCGGTCGCGTCGTACACCTTGAAGCTGATGTTGCGGGCCTTCTGGAAGGAACTGCCCTTCTTGAAGGCGGCCGCGACGAAGACGATCGAGGTGACGTTGGACGGTATCCGGGCGAACTCCACCGTCACCGTCTCGTCGTCGCCCTCCCCCCGGCCGGTCTGGTTGTCGCCGCTGTGCACCAGGGAACCGTTGCCCATGGGGTCCAGGGAGTCGAGGCCCGCCATACGGACCGGGTCCGCGCCCTGCATGGCGACGGCGATGAGGTCCAGATCGGTGCCGGTCTTGCGACGGAGCATGCCGACGACCCCGCCGCTGGCACCTGCGGTGGGGTCCCAGGACACCCCGATGGACAGGTGGGTGACACCGTCGAGGTCCGCCGGGCCGTCTTCCTTCGTCAGCGTAATCATGCGTTGATCATCCTCTTGTGGTGGAACGTGTGACAGGCAAAGTGTGCCTGGAACGCACGGCGTCGCCCACAACTGCCACCCGGTTCGCCGATTCGTCCCCGTATGCGAACGGCAACCGCCGCCGTTGACGCGGCGCGGGAGGCGGGCAGTGCCCAACGCCCAACGGTCTCCCCGGGGTTCCGCACCCCGCGGCCTCGCTCGCCGAGCCGTCCGCCGGGTAGTCTCGGCGAGCGTGAACAGGCGGCGGCGGAAGAGACTCTCCGGACGTCCCGTAGCGGCCGCGGAGCTCGGCGACGACGCCGCGGTCGGCGCGCTCCCGCGCGCCGGAGCCCGTCCGGGCACGCCCGACCCCGAGGGCGCCGCCCCCGGAAGAACGGACCATCACGAGTGAACGGGAGACAGGGCATGACCAGCCCGACCGGCGACCTCCACGACGGGGGCCGGCCGCGCGACCGCACCGGCCAGGCCGAGGCGTTCGACGCCATCGGCGACCGCTACGACGAGGCCTTCCCGCACAAGGAGGGCCAGATCGCGGCCACCGACTGGCTCGTCGAGACCCTGCCCGCCGGATCGCGCGTGCTGGACCTCGGCTGCGGCACCGGACTGCCGACCGCTCGCCGGCTGGCCGAGGCCGGACTGGAGGTCGTCGGCGTCGACCTGTCCGCCGCGATGGTCGCACTGGCCCGTGAGAACGTCCCCGAAGCGGAGTTCCACCACGCGGACATCGCCGACCTGCGGCCCGGCGGCCCGCTCGACCTTGGCCGCTTCGACGCGGTCGCGGCCTTCTTCTCCCTGCTCATGCTGCCCCGCGCCGAGATCCCCGTCGCACTGCTGACGATCCGGCAGCTGCTCACGCCGGGCGGGCGGTTCGCGCTGTCGATGGTGGAGGCCGACGTGGACGACGTCCCGATCCCGTTCCTCGGCGGGCGGATCAGGGTTTCCGGCTACCCGCGGGCCCGTCTGCGCGAGGTGGTCGAGGAGGCGCGCTTCGGCATCGTCGAGGAATCCTCGCGGACATACGCCCCGGACGGCGCGGACGTACCCCCGGAGGAACATCTCTTCCTGCGCTGCACACGGCTCGACTGAAGAGGCGGCGACTCGCGGGCCCGGCCCGATCCGGCCCGGCCCGATCCGGCCCGGCACGATTAGGCCGGGCCGGTCGTCGGCACCTGCCGCCTCGCCCTGCCGCCCTGCCGCCCTGCCGCCCTGTCGCCCCCCGTGCGGGCGTGGGCCGGCTCCCGGGATCGGGCCGGACGGTCCGTACCCGTATGCGCATCCGTACCCGTGGCCGCGTCGAAGCGGGCGCGGGCGCGGGCGGCGGCCCGAAACGGCGCCGAGTGGTGCGCGGCGAGGAGCGGGCCCACGGACCTGACCGGATGGATGGCCACGGGCGTGGCCGGAACCAGGCTGCTCCCTCCGGCACGGCTTCGATTCCCTCGCCCCTCCGCGGTCCGGCCACGCGCCGGCCGGACCGGGTTCCCCGGGGAGCGCCGCCTCCCGCGGGGGACCCGTCGGTGCCCGGTGGGCCGGGCGGGACGAGGTGGCGAATCTCGCTCTCGCCGGACGATCCGTTTGCCACTGTCACGAGTGAGCAAACGATCTCTGCACGTCCGTGCGCAGGCAGAGAGGAGCCACCATGGCGGACAACGCAGACGGTCTTCGGGAGATCGACACCGACCCCGACGCCCTCAAACGCCACCGCACGCTGTTCCGGGCCGTCCAGCGGCGCCGGAATCCCCCGCTGCGGCGGACCGACATCACGGTCACCGACGAGAGCGCCGTCAGACGCGCGGTGAAGGCCGCCTCGCTCGGCAACGCCATGGAATGGTTCGACTTCGGCATCTACAGCTATCTCGCGGTCACCATCGGGCACGTGTTCTTCCCCTCCGGGAACGACACCGTCCAGCTGCTCTCGTCGTTCGCGACCTTCGCCGTGTCCTTCCTGGTGCGTCCCCTGGGCGGCATGGTGTTCGGCCCGATGGGCGACAAGGTCGGCCGTAAGAAGGTCCTCGCACTGACCATGATCATGATGGCGGTCGGCACGTTCGCCATAGGCCTGATCCCGTCGTACGCCACCGTCGGCTTCTGGGCGCCCGTCCTGCTCATCCTCTTCCGGCTGGTGCAGGGTTTCTCCACGGGCGGCGAGTACGGCGGCGCCTCCACGTTCATCGCCGAGTACGCCCCCGACCGGCGGCGCGGTTTCTTCGGGAGCTTCCTGGAGCTCGGCACGCTCGCCGGATACGTCGGAGCGGCCGGCCTGGTCACGGTCCTGACCGCGCTGCTCGGCGACGGCGGGATGGAGTCCTGGGGATGGCGGGTGCCGTTCCTGGTGGCCGGCCCGATCGGACTGATCGGCCTGTACCTGCGGCTCCGCCTCGACGAGACGCCCGCGTTCCAGAAGCTGGAGGACGAATCGGTCCACCGGGCCTCCGAGGCGGCGTCCGCCGTGGAGACGACGGCCAAGGGTGACCTGGCCAGGATCTTCCGGGAGTACTGGCCGTCCCTCGTCCTGTGCGTCTGCCTGGTCGGCGCCTACAACATCACCGACTACATGCTCCTGTCGTACATGCCGACCTACCTCTCGGACGAGATGGGCTACTCCGAGACCCACGGGCTGCTCATCCTCATCGTCACGATGGTGGTGCTGATGCTGCTGATCAACCAGGTGGGCAAGATGTCCGACCGGTTCGGGCGCAAGCCGGTGCTGATGACCGGCATGCTCGGCTTCCTCCTGCTGTCGGTCCCGGCCTTCCTGCTGGTCCAGCAGGGCAGCCTGGTGGCTGTGTCGGGCGGGATGCTGATGCTGGGACTGTCCCTGGTATGCCTGCTCGGGACGATGTCGGCGGCGCTGCCGGCCCTGTTCCCGACCCAGGTCCGCTACGGCTCCCTGTCCATCGGCTACAACCTCTCCGCGTCCCTGTTCGGCGGGACGACCCCGCTGGTCATCACGGCGCTGATCTCCGCCACGGGCAGCGATCTGATGCCCGCCTACTACGCGATGGCCGCGGCGCTCGTCGGAGTGGTCTCCGTGGCGTGCATGAAGGAGACGGCGCGCCGGCCCCTGGCGGGCTCCCCGCCCTCGGTGGCATCGCCGGAGGAAGCCGCCCGGCTGGTGGAGAGCCAGGCGCCGACGCCCAGGTTCTGACGGCCGCGGGGGCCGGCCGGCCCCGGAGAGCCGGCCGGACGGCGGTGCTCCGGCGTCAGCGCGACGGGCGCCTGCCACGGCGTCCCCCGAGACGGATTCCCAGCAGGAGCACATCGGCGAGGAAGACCACGATGCCGATGATCAGGAGGAACGTCAGACCGGAAGCGGCGACGCCGATCACTCCCAGCGCGACGGCCACGAGGATGAGGAAGAGGAAGAGAGCCAGCATTTTCCGATCGCTTTCCCGGCTCGCCGGCAGGCGGCTGCCGTGGGGCCGTTGTCAGGGACTCGCGGGCTCGGGCCGGGGCCGCCGGCCGCGGGCCGAGCGGCCTCTCAGCGGCGGGCCAGCCGCCGTTCCCCGCCCGATCCGGTCGCGTAGGGCAGGCTGTAGTGCTCGAAGATCGCGGGCTCGTCCCCGACGGGCAGCTCCCCGTCGGTGTCGATGGACGGAGCGTCCTTGACGAGCTTCTTGTCGAAGGCGACGTTCAGATGGCCGGGGCTGACGGTCGCTCCCGCGAGGGGAACGAAGACCAGCCGCTGACGTCCGAGCATGCCCGTCTTCACGGTGGCGAAGAACGGCTGGTCGGTGACCGTGTCGACGTAGACGGCCTCCAGCTCGCCGATCTTGCTGCCGTCGACACCGTGCACGGCGTGTCCCCGCCACTGACGAAGGTCCTGGGCCTCGAACATGGCGTCCTCCACTGTCTCGCACGATTCACTGGCTGGAACATCACCTACCCGCCCCACCAGGAATGTCACGGGCGCGACGCACCGCCGACCGCCACCGGTCACCTCTTTGCCCGGGCGGACCGGGAACGACGCGCGCGGGAAGAGCGGTTCCGCCGGCCGCGCCCGCGCATCGGCCGCGGGACCGGCGCCCGCGCCGGATGCCCCGGGCGCCCTCCCGGCGCCGGGAGCGGCCGGCCGGCGCCCCTGGCCCGTGGCGCTTGAGCAGGCCCTTCGCGTTTCCCCCCGATTCGATGGCGCCCACCGTCTTGTCAGGGACATGCATCGCTTCTACAGTCCCGAACCAACCGGTGAATGGGAGCGCTCCCATAGCGGTGTCCGCGCGGAGCGCCTCCCCTTCGACGTCGACCCTCCCCGAGAGGCCCCCCCCATGCGACCGTTGCCGCACCGGCCCGACGCCACCCGCGGGCTGTCGGGCGTGCTGCTCACCGTTCTCGCCCTCGTCGCCGCCCTGGTGGCCGCCGCCCCGCCGGCCCGGGCCGACACGCAGATCTGCGACGCCTTCGGGTCGACCACGATCCAGGGCCGGTACGTGGTCCAGAACAACCGCTGGGGCACCGACGCCGCCCAGTGTGTCACCGTCACCGACTCCGGCTTCCGGATCAGCCGGGCCGACGGCTCCGTGCCCACCAACGGCGCGCCCAAGGCGTACCCGTCGGTGTACAACGGCTGCCACTACACCAACTGCTCACCGGGCACCGCGCTGCCGGCCCGGCTCAGCACCATCTCCAGCGCGCCCACCGCCATCTCGTACGGCTACGTCAACGACGCGGTCTACGACGCCGCCTACGACATCTGGCTCGATCCGACGCCGCGCACCGACGGAGTGAACCGGACCGAGATCATGGTCTGGCTGAACAAGGCGGGGCCCGTCCAGCCGGTGGGTTCCCAGGCCGGCACGGCCACGGTCGCCGGCCGCTCCTGGCAGGTGTGGTCCGGCAACAACGGCTCCAACGACGTGCTGTCCTTCGTGGCCCCTTCGGCGATCGGAAGCTGGAGCTTCGACGTCATGGACTTCGTCCGTCAGGCGGTCTCCCGCCAACTCGCCCGGAGCGACTGGTACCTGACGAGCATTCAGGCGGGTTTCGAGCCCTGGCAGAACGGCACCGGGCTCGCCGTGACGTCCTTCTCCTCGACCGTGAACACCGGCGCCGGCAACCCCGGCGGCCCCGGTGGTCCGGCGGCCTGCGAGGTGCGGTACGCGGCCAACGTCTGGCCGGGCGGCTTCACCGCCGACGTCACCGTGAGCAACACCGGTACGGCCCCGGTCGACGGCTGGCGGCTCTCCTTCACCCTGCCCGCCGGGCAGCGGATCACCAACGCGTGGAACGCCACGATGTCCGCGTCGTCGGGAACCGTCACGGCCGCCGCGTCGGCGCACAACGCCAACATCGCCCCCGGCGGCAGCCAGGCCTTCGGCTTCCAGGGCAGCTACGACGGCGCCTTCGCCCAGCCGAGCGGCTTCACCCTGAACGGCGCCGCGTGCGCCACCGGCTGACCCGCCCGGCACGGCAGCGGACGCTCCCGCGCCCCGCGTCCTCCCCGTCCGCCCGGCGGCAGTCTCCCCGGCGGGCGGGGGCTCCAGCGACCACCCGCGCACGGCACGCACGAAGAGAACGGACCGGACACCATCCTTGGAAGGAAGGACAGAACGTGGCTCGACGCAGCAGACTCCTGTCGGTGGCGGCCTCCTTCGCCACCCTCCTCGCGGCACTGGGTCTGACCCTCCTCGGGCAGAGCCGCGCCGAAGCGCACGGGGTGGCGATGCTGCCCGGATCGCGCACCTACCTGTGCTACCTGGACGCCCAGACCAGCTCCGGCGCACTCGACCCGACGAACCCGGCCTGCCGGGACGCGCTCGCCAAGAGCGGCGCCACGTCCCTGTACAACTGGTTCGCCGTACTCGACTCCAACGCCGGTGGCCGCGGGGCCGGTTACGTACCGGACGGCACCCTGTGCAGTGCGGGCGACCGCTCACCGTACGACTTCTCGGCCTACAACGCCGCCCGCGGCGACTGGCCACGGACCCACCTGACCTCCGGGGCGACCATCCAGGCCCAGTACAGCAACTGGGCGGCGCACCCGGGCGACTTCCGCGTCTACCTGACCAAGCCGGGCTGGTCGCCGACGTCCCAGCTGCGCTGGGCCGACCTGGAGCTGATCCAGACCGTCACCAACCCGCCCCAGCAGGGCTCGCCGGGCACCGACGGCGGCCACTACTACTGGAATCTTCCGCTGCCCTCCGGCCGCTCCGGTGACGCGCTGGTCTTCGTGCAGTGGGTACGCTCCGACAGCCGGGAGAACTTCTTCTCCTGCTCGGACGTCGTCTTCGACGGCGGCCACGGCGAGGTGACCGGCATCCGCGACCACGGCTCCCCGACACCCACGCCCACTCCGACCCCGACCCCGACCGATCCGAGCACCGGATCCTGCATGGCCGTGTACACCGTGACGAACTCGTGGAGCGGTGGGTTCCAGGGCTCCGTGGAAGTGATGAACCACGGCACGGCGCCGCTGAACGGCTGGACGGTGACGTGGAAACCGGGCGCCGGGACCCGGATCGCGACCGCGTGGAACGGCTCCCTGACGACCGCCGCCGACGGCACGGTCACGGTCCGCAACGCGGACTACAACCGGGTCGTGCCGGCCGACGGCAGCGTCACCTTCGGCTTCACCGCCACGTCCACCGGCAACGACCAACCGGTCGGCTCGGTCGGCTGCACCACCTCGTGACGAAGGGGTGGGGGCCCTCGGCCCCCACCCCCGCGCGCCCGCCCCGTCGTGCTCAGCCCCTGCCGATGACGACGACCTCGTCGTGTTCGCTCCACCGGCGCCGCTCGGCCTTGTCTGGATTGATCCGCAGTCCGTGCTCGGGGCCGGTCGCGGCCGGGTCGTGACTGCGGTACCCGAACGCGCACTCGCCCCGGACTCGGGCCGCCGCCACGACCGTCGCGAAGGAAGCCTCGGCGCCCGGACGCACGTATTCCGCGGCGGGGAACAGGTGGACCTGGTTGCCGCCCGCGGAGAACAGCTCCTCGAACACCGCGGCCAGGTGGTGGTTCTGGGAGATCTGCGCCATCAGCAGGCCGATCAGCTTGCCGCTGATGATCACGTCGGCGCCGGGACTGACGGGCGCCAGCGGCCGGTTGCGGTCGTCGGTCAGCTCGGTGACCAACTGCGGTTCACGGGCGGCGGTCCGCTGGAGGTGGCGCAGGCTCAGCAGGGTGACGAGCGTGCGGTTGTCGGGCTCGTTCGCCCCCTGGCCGTCGGCGGGGTCCTGGCTGAGCACGATGACGCTGTCGTAGGCGTCGAGGTCCAGGGCCTCCAGCGTCTCCGTCCGCGCGACGTCGCCCTCCCGGAGCGTCACGGTGAGCCCCGAGCCGACGCACGCACCGATGTCCCGCACCTGTGCGACGGAGGTCTCGTGCCGGCCCGCCACCACGTCGACGACCGAACCGGGCGGGGCGCCCCGGCCCAGCTGCTCGACCATGAGCGGGGCCCGGCGGTTCCAGCCCAGCAGCAGCACCCGCTCGGGCCGGACGGGAACCGTGCGCCGCGTCGCGAACGCCGACTCGTCGACCAGCGCGGAACAGTCGGCGAGCCGCGCGGTGTCGTCGTCGCGGGTGACGACGACGAGCTGGTCGTCCGGGCGGATCACGGTCCCCGCGGGCGGATTGAGGACGGGAGCGCCGTCCCGCACCAGGCCGACCACGCACGCGGTGTCGTACCGGAGCAGCGCGTCGCCGAAGGCGCATCCGGCCAGGGCCGGGTCGAAGGTGCAGTAGAACTCGTCCCCGGCGAAGTCGAGCAGCTCACGGTGGACGAGGGAGAGCCCGGGGCGGCGCGCGGCCTGGACGATCAGCCGGGCGGTGACCGTGTCGCTCTCCAGCACGGTGCCGTGCGGCCCGGCGGCCAGGACCGCGGCCCGCCGGTAGCGGTCGTCCCGCACGACGGCCACGACGGGTGGCCCGGCCTCCTCGGCGGGCAGCACGGCACGCAGCGCCAGCAGCGTCTTGACCACCTCGGCGTCGGCGTCCGGCTCGTCGTGGGGGAGCACCAGCACGGCGCCGGCCGCGGCCGGATTGGTCAGGGCGAGCACGGCGGGGTCGGTGATGGGGCCGCTGCGGCAGATCAACCGGGTGCGGCCGGTGGGGCCCGCCTTGGTGGACAGCGCCTCCTCCATCTCGGTCTTGTCCCGGTCGGCGAGCACGGCCACCGCGCCGCGCCGCTGGTTGGCGTTGGCGGCGACGAGTTCACGCACCACCGTGAACACCTGCTCGGACCAGCCCAGGACCACCACGTGGCCCTGCTCGAGCACCGTGGACCGGCCCCGGCGCAGGGCGGTCAGCCGTTCCGTGAGTCCGGTCGTGATCAACCCGACCAGGGTGGAGACGTACAGCAGGGCCATCAGCGCGAGCAGCACCGACAGCAGTACCCGCAACGGAGTGCCCGTCGCGCCGCCGAGCCGCAGGGTCTCACCGGTCAGCCGCCACACCGCGGCCAGCTTCGAGGAGACCGACGCGGGGCCCTGGGGGTCCGTCCACACCAGGATCGCGCTCGCCGGGACGACGACACCCAGGCAGGCCACGGCGAGCCAGCCGACGAGCGCGGAGGCGCCGCGTGCCAACGTGGCGTCGAACCAGTACCGTGCCCTGTCCGCGAGCCCAGTGCGCTGCTGCACCAAGTCCTCCCCGTTGCCGCTCCGTTGGCCTGCCGGCGCTGCCCCGACGGGGCATCTGGCAGTGTGTGGCCACGGAGATCACGACATGCGGATCTCGGCTCGGATTCACCCCTTCGGGGCTACCGGCCGGTGGACGTCAGTCGACCGGCCACGTGTGGACCGGGGCGTTGAGGTGCATGTAGTCGACGTACACCTGCGTCATCCGCCGCAGGGCCTGGTGCCGTCCGCAGCGGGTGGAGGCGTCGATGTGATGGAGCATCTCCTTCTGCCAGAGCGCTCCGTTGCGGCCCGTGACGCACCGCTGTTCGATGATGCCCAGCAGCGGCTCCCGCCAGGCCTCGTCCATGCCGGAGCGCTCCAGTCCCCGGTGCGCCAGCGGCAGCAGGCGCCGCAGGACGAGTTCCGCCACCGGCACCTCGCCCATCCCCGGCCAGTACAGCTGGGCCTCGATGCCGTGCCGCGCCGCCGTGTGCAGGTTCTCCTCGGCGGCCGAGAAGGACATGCGCGACCACACCGGCCGGTCCTCCTCCACCAGGGCGCGGGTGAGTCCGTAGTAGAAGGCGCCGTTGGCCAGGGTGTCGGCGACAGTCGGCCCGGCGGGCAGCACCCGGTTCTCCACCCGCAGATGCGGCTTGTCGTGGGCGGTCGCGTACACCGGGCGGTTCCAGCGGTAGATGGTCCCGTTGTGCAGGGTGAGCTCGGCCAGTTCGGGAACGTCGCCGCGGTCCAGGGTCTCGGCGGGGTCCTGCTCGTCGCACAGGGGGAGCAGCGCCGGGAAGTAGCGCAGGTTCTCCTCGAAGAGGTCGAAGACGCTGTTGATCCACCGCTCCCCGAACCACACCCGCGGTCGCACCCCCTGCACCTTGATCTCCTGCGGGCGGGTGTCGGTGGCCTGCTCGAACAGCGGGATGCGGGTCTCGTGCCACAGCTCCTTGCCGAACAGGAAGGGCGAGTTGGCCGCCAGGGCGACCTGGACCCCGGCGATCGCCTGCGCCGCGTTCCAGTAGCCGGCGAACTCCTCGGGGGACACCTGGAGGTGGAACTGGGTGCTGGTGCACGCGGCTTCCGGCGTGATGGTGTCCGCGTAGGTCCGCAGCCGGTCCACGCCGTCCACCTCGATGCGCAGGTCCTCGCCCCGCGCGGCGAAGACCTGGTCGTTGAGCAGCCGGTAGCGCGGGTTCTCCGACAGCGCCGCCTCGCCGACGTCCTCCTGGCGCAGCGTCGGCAGGATGCCGATCATGATCAGGTGCGCGCCGACCGATTCGGCACGCCGGTCGGCGTGGTTCAGCGCGTCGCGGATCTCCGACTCCCAGGAGTCGGGGCCGCCCGCCGTCAGACGGCGGGGCGGAATGTTGATCTCCAGGTTGAACCGCCCCAGCTCGGTGGCCCAGGCGGGGTCGGCGATCGCCTGGAGCACGTCGCTGTTGCGCATGGCCGGTTCGGCCTCGTCGTCGCCGAGGTTCAGTTCGATCTCCAGTCCCACCTGGGGGCGCTCGGACTCGAACCGTGACTCGCGCAGCATCTGCGCGAACGCATCGAGGCACTCCTGCATCTTGATCCGGTACCGGCGGCGGTCCTCACGGGTGAAGACCTGCGCCGGGACGTCCCGTCCCATCGGCCCTCCAGGGTTGCCCTGCCCGGACACCTCTCCGTCCCAGCCTCGCACCACCGGACGCGCCCGACCACGCGGACCGGGACGCCCCGGACAGGGACGCCCCGGACGGGGCGTCCCGGACCGGGCCGGGACGGCCGGCGACCGGGGAGCGGCCACCGGCCGCGGGCGCCGCGGACGTCGCCCTGCCGCCGGTCCGGCCGGCCGCCACCGCGCGGGGAGACGCGGGGGACCCGGGTACGGCTGGGGCCCGGTGGCGGAGGTGGGCGTGCGGGCGGGGCGGCCGGGGTGACGGCGGCCCGGACGGACGATCGGCAACCGGGAGGGCGAGGACTCCCGTTCCTGCTGGCTCGCCGCCGACGACCTCGCCGACTTCAACACCGAGAACCCCGAGGTGCCTCATCGGCGCCCACGACAAGTACATCGACATCGGTGGCGACGGCTTCCGCGTCGACACCGCGGTCCACGTCCCGCGCGTCACCATCGACCGCCGCTTCCCGCCCGCCCTCGCCCGCTCCCGTGGAACGCCGGCGCGAGCGGCCGTCGCCCGCCCGGGCGAAGCGTCCGAAAGCGATATTGCCTGCCCCGGCGGGATTACTTAGGGTGCCCGCATCCAGGAGGAACGTGACGGTCCGGGCACGAGACGTGCGCGCCGGCCGACGCCCCCGCGGCGGACCGGCCGGCGCGCACGTCCCGTGCGGATGGTTCTCCCCGCGAGAGGCGGCACCGCATGACCATCGACAACCCCCACCCTTTCCCGTTCAACGTGACCGACGAGCTGTACGTCGAACCGCGTCTCGAGCAGCTCCGGGAGAGCGAGCCCCTGTGCCCGGTGCGGCTGCCGCACGGCGAGCCCGCCTGGCTGGTGACCCGGTACGAGGACGTGAAGACCGTGCTGGGCGATCCCAGGTTCAGCCGGGCCCTGGCCCGGACCCGCGACGAGCCCCGGACGCGCTACCACCGGGGCCTGCCCGGCAACATCCTGGAGTTCGATCCGCCCGAGCACACCCGGCTCCGGCGCGTGGTGGCCAAGGCGTTCACCGCGCGCCGGGTGCAGGAGCTGCGCGTGCGCACCCAGGCGATCGCCGACGGTCTGGTCGACACCATGATCGCTCAGGGCGCCCCCGCCGATCTGGTCGCCGGCTTCGCCCTGCCGCTGCCGGTCACGGTGATCTGCGAGCTGCTGGGGGTGCCGCTGGAGGACCGGACGCGCTTTCGGCTGTGGTCGGACGCCCTGCTCTCCACCACGCGCTTCACCCCCGAGGAAGTGGAGCGGTACGCCGACGAGCTGTCCGCCTACATGGCCGGCCTGGTCGTCGAGCGGCGCAAGGAACCCAAGGACGACCTGCTCGGCGTGATGGTGGCGGCGCGCGACGAGGAGGACCGGCTGTCCGAGGACGAGCTCGTGGCCATGGGTGTCAGCGTGCTGGTGGCCGGCCATGAGACGACCGCCAGCCAGATCCCGAACTTCGTCCACACGCTGCTCGGCCACCCCGAGGAGCTGGCCAGGCTCCGCGCCGACCTGGACCTCGTGCCCCAGGCCGTGGAGGAGCTCATGCGGTTCGTGCCCCTGGGCGACGGCGGCATCGCCCGCTACGCCCTGGAGGACGTGGAGCTGAGCGGCGGAGTGGTCCGCGCCGGGCAGCCGGTCATCACCTCCAACGTGTCGGCCAACCGCGACGGCACCGTCTACACCTGCCCCGAGGCGCTCGACCTGACCCGTCAGGAGGCCTCGCACGTCGGGTTCGGCCACGGCCCGCACCACTGCCTGGGCGCACAGCTCGCCCGCATGGAACTCCAGGTGACGCTGCGGACGCTGCTGTCCCGGCTGCCCGGCCTGCGGCTGGCCGGCACCGCGCAGGACCTCGTGTGGAAGACCGGGTCCGGGGTGAAGGGCCTGACGAAGATGCTGATCACCTGGGACGAGGCATGAGCGGCGGGGCCGGACGGGAACGGCCCGCTCCCGGCGCCGAAGGCCGGCCGGACGATGAGGTGTGGCAGGTGCGGGTCGACGCGAAGGCGTGCATGGGGACCGGCATCTGCGCCGGCACCGCACCCGGGCGGTTCGAGCTGCGCGACGGCGCCTCGCACCCCACCTCCGAGAGCGTCGCCCCGGCGCGGGAGGTGGTGGACGCCGCGGAGTCCTGTCCCGTGGAGGCCATCCTGGTGACCCACCGCGGCACCGGAGCCCGGATCGCCCCGGAGGAGTGACCACAGCGCCCGTAGGCGTGAACCGGGCGGGCCCGCCGGGCCCGCCCGGCCGCCGCCGGCTCCCCCTTCCCGAAACGGCTCCCCGCCTGAGGCGGTCCGAGCCGGGCGGCAGCCCGGACACACCGCTCGCCGCTCCTCCGCGACCCACCGGTACGTTACAAAACCGGGTGAACGGGACATGGTGGTGTGGTGGCGGATGTGACACCCGAAGGGCAGGCCGGCCCCTCCGGTACCGAAGGGCCGCGCGAGACCGTCGCGGCGGCGCCGCGGCAGGTGCGCGAAGAGCTGACCCGCAGGCTCCGGCGGAAGGGGCGTGCCCTGGAGGAGGAGGACGTCCAGGTCGTCGAGCCGCCGCTGCTCAGGCGGGCGGTCGGCGCCTCCGCGCTCGGCAACTGCATGGAGTGGTTCGACTTCGGGGTCTACAGCTACCTCGCCGCCACCATCGGGAAGGTCTTCTTCCCCGGCGCCTCACCGGGCGCCCAGGTGATCTCGTCCTTCGCGACCTTCGCGGCGGCCTTCGTGGTGAGACCGCTGGGCGGCCTGGTGTTCGGCCCCCTCGGCGACCGCCTCGGCCGGCAGAAGGTCCTCGCCACCACCATGATCATGATGGCGATCGGCACGTTCGCCATCGGCCTCATCCCCGGTTACGCGACCATCGGCATCGCCGCGCCCGTGCTCCTGCTGCTCGCCCGTATGGTCCAGGGCTTCTCCACCGGCGGCGAGTACGGCGGCGCCACCACGTTCGTGGCCGAGTACTCCCCCGACCGCCGGCGCGGTTTCCTCTCCAGCTGGCTCGACTTCGGCACCTTCGTCGGGTACGCGCTGGGCTCCGCCCTGGTCACCGTGCTGAACCTCGTCCTCACCGACGCCCAGATGCTCGCGTGGGGCTGGCGCCTGCCGTTCCTGATCGCCGGCCCGCTCGGCGTCATCGGCCTGTACATGCGACTGAGGCTGGAGGAGTCGCCCGCCTTCCAGCAGCAGCTCGACGAGCACGAGAAGAGCCTCGCCCAGAAGTCGGCGGGCAGCGAGTTCAGGACCATCGTGAGGAGGCACTGGGCGGCCCTGCTCACCTGTATGGGCATCGTGCTCCTGTACAACGTCACCAACTACATGGTGACCGGCTACCTGCCCACCTACCAGACCGAGACCCTGCACCGCGCCGGCGGCTCCGCCGACCTCCTGGTGCTGATCGGCATGGTCTGGATCGTGCTGCTCATCACCTTCATCGGCAGGCTCAGCGACCACGTGGGCCGCCGCCCGGTCTACGCGGTCGCGGCGGCGGCGATGATCGTCCTCGCCGTCCCCGCCTTCCTGCTGATCAGGATGCACGGCACCTGGCCGCCGGTCCTCGGGGTGCTGATCCTGTCCACGCTGCTGGCCTGCTTCGCCGCGCCGAGCGCCGCCACCCTGCCCGCGCTCTTCCCCACCGCGGTCCGCTACGCGGCCATGGGCATCGGCTTCAACTTCGCCGTCGCCGCGTTCGGCGGCACCACCCCGCTGGTCACCGCGGCGCTGGTCGGCATCACCGGGGACGTCATGATGCCCGCCTACTATCTGATGGCGGCCGGTGCCATCGGCCTGGTGACCGTGAGGTTCCTGCCGGAGACCGCCCAGGTGCCGCTCGACGGCTCCCGGCCGATGGTCGGTTCGGTTCAGGAGCGGAGCGAACTGCTCGCCACGTCCGAGGCGCTCTACCGCGCCACCCGGAAGGCGGCCTGAGGCCGCCGCCCGCCCGACCCGTGCGCCGCCTTTGGAGCCCGCCGTCGAGACCCCGTCGTCCGAAGCGCGTCTGCGCGCGTCCGGCGCGTACCCCGGGACCGGGCCGAAGGCCGGGGGAGTGCCGGCCGCAAGCCCTCGTACCGGACGTGCCCGGGCATGCGCCCGGGGCGGCGAGTACGGGTACCTTCTGCCCGGAGGGCTCCCGGGAGCGTGCCAGGCGTCGCGGTGCGGGCGGGGACGCGACGACAGGCCCTACGCGCCGAGGCGGTCGGCCAGCCGCGTGAGCGTGACGCCCAGGGGCAGTTCGAGCCGCACGCGGGCCAGGGCGTCGCCGCGGGTCGGGCCCTGGTTGACGATCGCGACCGGCTTGCCCTGCTTCGCCGCGCGCCGCACGAACCGCAGGCCGGACATCACCGTCAGCGAGGAACCGGCCACCAGCAGCGCCGCCGCGGCGTCGACCATCTCGTAGCAGCGGGCGACACGCGGCTTCGGGACGCTCTCGCCGAAGAAGACGACGTCCGGCTTGAGCGTTCCGGTGCCGCACACCTGACAGGGCACCGGGCGGAAGTCCGCTTCCTGCTCACGGGCGAGATCCGCGTCGCCGTCCGGGTTGACCCGGGCGGCGATGTCGCGAAAGCCGGGGTTGGCCTCCCGCAGCCGCTGGTCCAGGTGTGCGCGGGAGACGGTGTTCCCACAGGTCAGACAGATGACCCGGTGGAGGCTTCCGTGCAGTTCGACTGCCTCGGGGGTGCCGGCCGCCGCGTGCAGGCCGTCCACGTTCTGCGTGATGACGCCGGACACGTGCCCCGCCGAGGCGAGGCGGGCGACGGCGCGGTGCCCGGCGTTCGGCCGCGCCCGGTCGATCGTCTCCCAGCCGAGATGGCTGCGGGCCCAGTAGCGGCGGCGGTTCTCCGCGCTGCCCGTGAACTCCTGGAAGGTCATCGGGGTGTGCCGGCGACGGCTGCCGGTGGGCCCGCGGTAGTCGGGGATGCCGGACTCGGTGGAGATGCCGGCGCCGCTGAGCACGAGGACGCGCCCGTCGGCCAGGAGCCGTTCGACCGCCGAGAGCCGGTCGGCGTCGGCGGACGCCGACCGCGGTCGCGCGGTGGCGGCAGTCGGCGGATCGGGCAGCGCGCGTGCGTCCATGCGCGCAGCGTACGCCGCGGGCGGACGGGCCGCCGGTGAGCGTCCGCCCCGCCCGTCGTCCGACCGTCGACGCCCGCGCCCCGTACGGTCCGCGGCTGCCCGCCGCCCAGCTGTGCGAACCCGGGCGCTGCCCGGGGGCCGTGCCGGCCCCTGACAGCGCTCAGCCCTGCCGGCTGTGGCCGGCAGGGCTGAGGAGGCGGGTCGGGCCCGGCGTCCCACGGCGGCCCGGAGTCGAGGACCCCGGCCGGGGACAGCCGGATCCGGGAACGTCAGGCGGCCGCCGACGCGGCGGGCTGCGGCTCGCTGTAGACGCTCTCCATGTCGTCGATCGGCGAGGCCGACGCGTTGTCGTACTTCGCACGGTCCAGGATCTTCTCCCGGGCGGAGACGATGACCGGGATGAGGGCCTGGCCCGCGACGTTGGTGGCGGTGCGCATCATGTCCAGGATCGGGTCGATCGCCAGCAGCAGGCCCACGCCCTCCATCGGCAGGCCGAGGGTGGACAGGGTGAGCGTGAGCATGACGGTCGCGCCCGTCAGACCGGCGGTGGCCGCCGAGCCGATCACCGAGACGAAGGCGATGAGCAGGTACTCCTTGACGCCGAGCTGCACGTCGAAGATCTGGGACACGAAGATCGCCGAGATGGCCGGGTAGATGGCCGCGCAGCCGTCCATCTTGGTCGTCGCGCCGAACGGCACGGCGAAGGAGGCGTAGTCCTTCGGGACGCCGAGGCGGATCGCCGACTGCTGGGTGACCGGCATGGTGCCGACCGAGGAGCGGGAGACGAACGCGAGCTGGATGGCGGGCCAGGCGCCCTTGAAGAACTGCACCGGGTTCAGCTTGGCGACGGAGGCGAGCAGCAGCGGGTAGACGCCGAACAGGACCAGGGCGCAGCCGATGTAGATGTCGGCGGTGAAGGTCGCGTAGTTGCCGAGCAGGTTCCAGCCGTACTGCACGATCGCGCGGCCGATGAGGCCGGCGGAGCCGATCGGGGCGAGCAGGATCACCCACCACAGGGCCTTCTGCAGCAGCTCCAGGATGGACTCGGAGAGGGTGAGGACCGGCTGGGCCTTCGGGCCGATCTTCAGGACGGCGATACCGGCGACGACCGCCATGAAGACGATCTGCAGGACGTTGAGCTCGGTGAACGGCGTGACGACGTCCGTCGGGATGATGCCGGTGAGGAAGTCGAGCCAGCTGCCGGCGTGGTCCGGCTTGGCGCCGTCGGCGGCGGTGAGGTCGGAGCCCGAGCCGGGGTTGGAGACCAGCCCGATGACCAGTCCGATGACCACCGCGATCAGCGAAGTGATCATGAACCAGAGCAGGGTGCGGCCGGCCAGGCGCGCCGCGTTGTTGACCTTCCGCAGGTTGGTGATGGACACCATGATCGCGAAGAAGACCAGCGGGGCCACGGCCAGCTTCAGGAGCTGCACGAAGATGCCGCCCACCTTGTCGAGGGTGGTGGCGAGCCAGGACACGTCGTAGGTACGGGCCACGTAGCCGAGGACCAGGCCGACGACGAGGCCGAGCAGGACCTGGGCCCAGAACGGGACGGGTATCCGGAAGCCGGACTTCGCGGGCTTCGGATCAGCGGTGCTCGTGGACACGGACACACTCCAGTGGGGGACGCGCGGGGAAGGATGAGCGGTAACGTGCAGGAAACGGCGACCGCGAGGAAGTGTCAACGGCGCCGCTGCATCGGGGATTCGCGATCAGGCGCGACAAGCCGCGGACATGCAGCGGCAGAGGTCGACATGCAGGCGCGCCACGAGCGAAACGCCCATGGCGGCGCGGCCGGCGCCCCATGAGGCGTCGGCGCGGTGCGCGGCTGCTGTCTTCATGACAGAAACGTTAACACTTGTACTTTGAGAACATCAAAGCGAATCTTTGGGAGGGCGCGGTGGAGCGGCCGGCCGGTCCCGGACCCCGCTTCCGCGGTCCGGGCCCGCGCGAGCGGGCGGGCCGGACCGCGGTGCCCGCACCGATGCGGTGTCGCCGGGGCCGCCCGGTCCCGGCGGCCCCGGCCCGCCGCCGTCAGCCGCTGACGCTGGGGGCGCCGGTCTCCAGGTGCCCGGTGAACCGGCGCGACCAGGTCGTGTCGGAGTCGACGGTGACCGTGAAGTCGTACCAGCCGTTCTGGTAGGCGACGGCGTTGAAGTGGTCCTCCGCCGTGGCGCCCGCGGGAACGGCGTACGTCCAGGGGCCGTCGCCGCGGTAGTGGCCGGAGGTGATGGTGAACGTCACCGGAGCGGTCCCGGAGTTCGTCATCCTGAACCAGAGCGCGAGCTTCCCGGTGTCCGCCGCGACCGCGTAACGGGTGCTCACCTCGGCCGATCCGCCGGCCTTGGTCGCGTCGCCGCGGAAGCGGCGCAGGAAGCGGTTGGGGCCCGCCATCGTGAAGTCGTACCTGCCGTCGCCGTACCCGGAGCCGATGTTGAAGTAGTCGGAGGCGGTGCCGCCCGCGTCGACCGTGTACTGCCAGGGCGTGCTGTCGCGGTAGGCGTTGGGGTGGATGGAGAAGTGGGCCGCCCGGGAGGCCGGCGCGCCCTGGTTGGCCATGGCGAACCAGGCGAGGACCTTGCCGTTCGAGCCGAACTCCAGGCGGTCCAGGTACCCGTTGGGCTGGTAGGGCAGCGCGCGGGCCGGCCGGGTGCCGGGTTCCTGGGCGGGCAGCGCGTTGGTGGTGGGCACCGGGTTGGGCAGCGGGCCGCAGGTCGCGTAGCCGATGACGCTCGTCGCGGGCAGGGCGACGGTGCCGCGCACCGGGTTGGCGAAGTCGAAGACCCCGGTCAGGTCGCCGCTGACCCGGCGCCGCCACTCGCTGATGTTGGGGCACTTCGCCGGCTTGCCCAGGGCCGCCGTCCAGGTCTCCAGGAAGCGCAGCACCGAGGAGTGCTCGAAGACCTCCGAGGAGACCCAGCCGCCGCGCGTCCAGGGCGAGATGACGACCATCGGAACGCGGAACCCGAACCCGTAGGGCACGCCGCCCAGGAACTCGCCGGCCGTGCCCGCGGGCGGCGCCGGAGGCGGAACGTGGTCGAAGTAGCCGTCGTTCTCGTCGTAGTTGAGGAACAGGACCGTCGAGTCGAAGACGTCCGGGTCGGCGGCCAGGGCCTGGTAGACCAGGTGGACGAAATGAGCACCGTCGCCGGGCGTGGCGTAGGGGTGCTCGGAGAAGGCCTGGTTCGGCACCACCCAGGAGACCTGGGGGAGCGTGCCGGCCAGGACGTCCGCCTTGATGGCGGCGGCGATGTCGTCCGGGGTCGAGCCGGTGACCCGGGGCACGGAGGACATGCCCCGGTCGTACAGCGGGTCGCCGGGACGGGCGTTCGTGAAGTTCTTGAAGTAGGCGCAGCCGTTGTCCCCGTAGTTGTCCTGCGCGTTCTGGTACACCTTCCAGGTCACTCCGGCGGCCTGGAGCGCCTCGGCGTAGTTCTGCCAGGTCAGGCCCGACTCGTCGCCGCCGTCGTAACTGGAGGCGTCGACCTTGCCGCTCCACAGGTACGTGCGGTTGGGGCCGGTGGCGCTGAGGGTGGAGCAGAAGTAGGCGTCGCAGATCGTGTAGGCGTCGGCGAGCGCGTAGTGGAAGGGGATGTCGGAGCGGTCCAGATAGCCGAGGGAGCGCACGTTGCCGACTCCCGAGACCCAGTTGTCCAGACGGCCCTTGTTCCACGCGGAGTGCTGCGAGGCCCACGAGTGCGGCAGGTCGCCGTTGCACTGGGCCAGTGTCTCGCCGTCCTTGCCGCCGGCGGCCGGGGTGGCGCTGAGCTTCCACGGGTACTGCCGGCCCGCGCCGTTCGGCTGGTCGAAGACCGAACGGCCGCCCGCGAGCGTGATGCCGCTGCGGTCGTCGAAGCCGCGCACTCCCTTCAGACGGCCGAAGTAGTGGTCGAAGCTGCGGTTCTCCTGCATCAGGACCACCACGTGCCGCACGTCCCGGATGGTGCCGGTCGCGGCGCTCGGGGCCGCGGCCGCCGTCCGCGTCCCCGCGCCCAGCGCCGCGCCCGCCGCCACGGAAGCGCCGAACCCCACGAAGCCTCGTCGGCTGATCGGTGTCATTCGCCCCACCCTCGTCGCCGGAGTGCCCCTGCGGCACACCGCGCACAGGGTGCCCGAGCCGGTGGGGCAACGCCAGACCGGCGAGTGAGATCGAGCTGAACAGCCGGAGACGGTGCCCCGCACCGCGCCCGTCCGCCGGCGACCGTGCCCGGCCCGGCGGAGCGGAGGCCGGGCCGGCGGAACTCCTGCCACCGCGTGCGCCGGCCACCCGACGCTCGAACCGCTGACCGCTGACCGCTGACCGCTGACCGCTGACCGCTGACCGCTGACCGCTGACCGCTGACCGCTGACGGCCACGGGTCCGCGCCGTCAGCCTGCCGTCGGCCAGGGCCCCGGTCCCGCCCGAAACGCGGGGGAGCGCGTCCGGCGTGAGCGTGTCTTCGCCGGCCGGGCGGACCAGGCGGCCGGCCCCGGCCCCGGCCGGCCGGACTGCCCGACGGCCGGGCCGTCGAGCGCCGGCCGGACGGTCAGAAGAGCCGGTCCTGCTGAACGGGCCGCCGGGAACGGCGGCGGCCCGGCAGACGGGCCGGCGGCTCCTCGCCGAAGAGCGGCTGCGTGCCGCAGTCGTCGGGCTCCGCCGGCACCGGGACGGGCCCACCGCTCACGGCCAGGCGCAGCGGCGCGTCCAGGTCGAAGTCCGCCGGCGCCATCCCCACCCAGTCGCGGCCCTGCTGCTCACTCACCGGTCCCCTCCTTCCGCGGCGCCCCGTTCGGGCGGACCGCGTCACCGCTTCCGCGGTCACCGTGACCAAGTCTCCGTTCCCCCTTCTCCGGTACGAACACCGCCTCCCCGAATTCCGCAGCCGAGGCCGCCCGCGGGCCGCGGACGGCAGACCGGGGGAGGGAGGGGCGACGGCCACGAGGAGCGGACAGGGCGGGGACCAGGACGAGCACGGGCCCGGCACCGCCCTCAGCCCCGGGGCCCGAGCAGCCGCCCGAGCAGCTCCGACTCCTGTGCCGCGACCGCCGATTCGTCCCAGCGCCCCAGCGGCACGGACCCCAGCCGCCGGCCCGAGGGATCGAGCAGGTGACCGGCCAGCTTCACCGGCCACAGGGTCACCGCCCGGTCGGCGACCGTCAGTTCCGGGAACGGCGCTACCAGCCGTGACTCGAAGGCGTGCAGGTCGTCGATCGAGCGCAGCCAGGCGGCGAAGAGCAGATTGTGCGGCCCCGACAGCGAGGCGCACAGCCGGATCTCGCGCATCGCCGACACATGCGCGGTGATCCGGGCCGTCTCGGCCGGCGGCGCCGCGCACCACAGGCTGACGCTGACCGGCCAGCCCGACAGACCGCGGGCCACCTCGCAGCGGAACACCAGCGCCCGTGACTCCTCCAGCCGGCGCAGCCGCCGGCGCACCGTCGTCGGGCTCAGCCCGGTCCGCCGGGCCAGGTCGGCCACGCTCTGCCGCGCGTCGTCGGCCAGCGCCCGCACCAGCCCCTGCTCCTCCCGACGCACCGCCGACCGGCCGGGCTCCGCGCCGACCGCCACCCGCACCGCACCGCGCCGGGGAGCCGCGGCGGGCCTGTCCAGACGCCAGCGACTGCCCTCCGTGTGCAGGGCCGTGGCGATCTGCGTGCGCCCCGCGGCCACACCGGGCAACGCGCCGACACGCATCCCGGTGTAGCGGGCCAGCTCCGCCAGACTGCCGAACACACAGGTGAGCACCAGGTCCCGGCCGCCGGTGACGTGCTCGACGGTGAACACGTGCGGATCCGCGGCCAGTTCCGCCGCGACCTCGTACAACCGCCCCGGCACGCAGTCGATCTCGATGAAGGCCACGATCAGCGGCAGACCCTCGATGCTGACCGGATAGCAGCTGAACCACGCGTGGCCCGCCGCCGACAGCCGCCCCCACCGGCGCGCCGCGGTCGACGGGTCCACCTCCAGAGCCGCGCCGACCTGCTTCCAGTCGGCGCGGGGGCTGCCCTGCAACACCGACACGAGCCTGACGTCCAGCTCGTCCAGCACGGTCGTTTCCGGCAAACGGTCGATGAACATCGGCGGATCCAGGCGTAACAGGGGGCGAAGTGGTTCCTGGCCGCAGGATACCCGCCATGTTCCAGCTCACCGATGCCCACGCGCTCACCGACGACCTGCGGCGGCTGCGCCGCACCCTGCACCAGGAACCCGAACTCGGACTGCACCTGCCGCGGACACAGACCACCGTGCTCGCCGCGCTCGACGGGCTCCCCCTGGAGATCACCACCGGCACGGCCCTCAGTTCGGTCACCGCCGTCCTGCGCGGTGGCAGGCCCGGCCCCGCCGTGCTGCTCCGGGCCGACATGGACGCACTGCCGGTGCAGGAGACCACCGGGCTGCCCTACGCGTCCCGCCACCCCGGCGCCATGCACGCCTGCGGACACGACCTGCACGTCAGCGCACTGGTCGGCGCCGCCCGGCTGCTGGCCGAGCGACGGGACGACCTCGCCGGGGACGTCGTCCTCATGTTCCAGCCCGGCGAGGAGGGCCACGGCGGCGCCCGCCTCATGATCGACGAGGGCGTCCTCGACGCGGCGGGCCGACGCGTCGTCGCCGCCTACGCCCTGCACGTCCTCGCCAACACCCTGCCCGCCGGGGTCGTGGCCACCCGCCCCGGCACCGTGCTCGCCGCCTCCGACGGCTTCGACGTCACCGTCACCGGCCGCGGCGGCCACGGGTCCTCCCCGCACACCGCCCAGGACCCGATCACCGTGGTCTGCGAGATGGTCACGGCGCTGCAGACCATGGTGACCCGCACCGTCGACGTGTTCGACCCCGCCGTCCTCACCGTCGGATCCCTGCACGCCGGCGACGCCCGCAACGTCATCCCCGAGACGGCGACGTTCAGGGCGACGGTCCGCACCGTCTCCGAAACCGTCCGCGCCCAGGTGCGCGAGGCGGTCCTGCGCACCGTGCGGGGCATCGCCGACGCGCACGGCGTGCGGGCCGACGTCGACTACCAGGACGGCTACCCGGTCACCGTGAACGACCCGGCCGAGACGGCGTTCGCCACCGGTGTCGCCGAACAACTCCTCGGGCCCGGGCGGACGTTGCTGGCACCGCAGCCGATCTCCGGCTCGGAGGACTTCTCCTACGTCCTGGAGCGGGTGCCCGGCGCCTTCCTGGGGGTCGGCGCCTGTCCCGCCGACCGCGCCCCCGCCACCGCGCCGATGAACCACTCCCCGGACGCCTCCTTCGACGACGGTGTCCTGCCCGTGGCCGCGGCGCTGCTGGCCAACCTCGCCGCCGGACGCCTGCGGCGCGCCGCCGCGGACCGCCGGCCGGGTGGGGAGACCGCGGCGGTGACACCATGACAGGCGCCGCCGCGCCCCGCACACGAGGGTCCGAGGGGGAGACTTCGGTGACCGCGGCGGTCGGCCTGCTCGTCCTGTTCGAAGTGATGAGCGGCTTCACGCAGATGGGCGTCACCCCGCTGCTGCCGGATCTCGCCGACGCCTACCGCCTCGGCGACTCGGCGGCCAACTGGGTCGGGGCGGTGCAGTTGCTGGCCGCCACCGTGTGCGTGCCGCTGTTCGGCAGGCTCGGCGACCTGCACGGCCATCGCCGCCTGCTGCGCGTCGCGCTCGGCTGCGTCGCGGCCGGTTCGCTGCTGGTCGCCCTGGCGCCCACGCCCGCCCTGCTGTGGACCGGGCGCGCGCTGCAGGGCCCACTGGTGGCCCTGCTGCCGCTGGAGATCGCCCTGGTGCGCAGCCGGCTGTCGGTGGCCGACGCCCGCCGGGCGATCGCCCGTCTGGTCGGCGCGCTCACCGTGGGCGGACTGCTGGGGGCGGCCGTGATGGGTGCGGCGGCCGGCGCGCTGGGCGGCGTACGGACCGCACTGCTGATCCCCGCCGCCCTGGCGGCGCTCTGCGTGCCGCTGTCCTTCACGGCCGTACCCGAGTCGCCGCCGCACGGCGGCGCCGGGGCGACGGACTGGCCCGGCTTCGCCCTGCTCGCCTCGGGCGCGACCGCCCTCCTGCTCGGGGTCTTCGCGCTGGAGCGGGAGGAGGGGGTCGGGCCGAGCGTGGTGCTCGCAGTGGTGACCGGTGTCCTGTTGCTCGCCTGGTGGGTGCGGGTGGAACTGCGCACCCCGCACCCGATGGTCGACGTCCGGTCCCTGGCGGACCGCCGGGCCGGGCCGTTCTACCTCGCGGGCTGCGCGTTCGGCGTGGTCTACTTCGCGAGCCAGGCGCCCGACGCGACCTTCCTCGCGGCCGACCCGCGCACGGCGGGCTACGGATTCGCGCTCTCCTCGACGAGTATCTCCCTCACCCTGCTGCCCGCCGTCGTCGCGGCCGTCGTCGGCTCCGCGGTCACCGTCGCACTGGCCCGGCGGATCGGCTACCGGCAGGTCCTGGCCTGGGCGTTCGTGCTCGTCGCGGCCGGCTTCGCGATCCTGGCGGCACGGCACGCGGTGCTGTGGGAGATCGTGGCGACCAAGCTGCTGGCCGGTCTCGGCCTGGGCATCGCCCTGAGCGCCATGCCGACGGTGGTCGTCGAGGCCGCCGACCCGACGCGCGGCGGCGTGGCCACCGCGCTCTACAACAACGTGAAGTCGTTCGGCGGGTCGGTCGCGAGCGGCCTCATCGCCGCGCTCCTGGCCGCGTCGGCGGCCGGGGCCGGCGCCACCCCCGGCGAGGGGGCGTACGTAGGGGTGTGGCTGGCGTGCGCCGTGTGCGCGCTGGGCGGCGCCGGGGCGGCGCTGCTGGGCCGGCGGCCGGGCGAGCCGGGCGGCGCGGGCCCGGCGTGAGGCCCCTGGCCCGGACGGCGGAGGAACCGGTGGGTCAGAGGCCGGGCAACCGCGGCAGCGGGCGTCCGGCCGCGTGGCGTCCGGCGCGAGCGGTCCGGCGGCCGGCGTGTCCGGCCGGCCGCACGGCCCGGGCCCCGCGCCACCACGGGACCGGCCGTCAGGCCGGGCGCGCCAGCGCGCGGCCCGGCCGGGCGCCGGTGGCCGCACCGCCCGCCAGCACCTGCTCGCCCGCCACGAACACGTCCCGCACCCCGGTGGCGTACTGCCACGGCTCGGCGTAGGTGGCCCGGTCGGCGACCGCGTCCGGATCGAAGACCACCAGGTCCGCGACCGCGCCGACCGCCACCGTGCTACGGTCCGTCAGACCCAGCCGCGAGGCCGGCAGCGATGTCATCCTGCGCACCGCGTCGGCCAGGCCGAGGACCCGGCGCTCGCGCGTGTAGTGCCCCAGCACGCGCGCGAACGTCCCGAAGTTGCGCGGATGCGGATGCCCGTCGCCGGGCGCGCTCAGCACCCAGCCGTCGGAGGCCACCGCGGTGTCCGGGTGGCGCAGGACCGCGTCCACGTCCGCATCCGCCATCGCGTGGTTGACGATCATGGCCTCGCCCTGGTGTGCCGCCAGCACGCGCAGCACCGCCTCGGCGGGCTCCACGCCCTCGTCACGGGCGATGTCCGCGACGCTGTCGCCGACCCGGCCCGCGTAGGGACCGGGCAGCACCTGGGCGATGACCACCCCCTCGGGCAGGAAGGTCCGGCCGACCGCCTCGCGCACCTCGGACAGCACCTTCCGCCGGACCACCGGGTCCGCCAGCCGCTCCAGCAGCGCGGGCGCGCCCCCGTCCATCGCCCAGTCCGGCAACCGGGAGGTCAGCCGGGTCGAGGACGCCGTGTACGGATAGACGTCGCACGCCACGTCCACGCCCCCGGCGGCGGCCGCGGCGATCCGCTCCAGGGCGGGGCGCACCTTGCCGTGGTTGGCCGGCCCCATGGCCTTCAGATGGGACACCTGGACCCGCGCGCCCGAGGCCCGCCCCACGGCCAGGGTCTCGTCCAGCGCCTCGATGACCCGGTCGCCCTCGTCGCGCATGTGCGTCGCGTACAGCAGTCCCCGGCCGGCCGCCTCACGGGCCAGGGCGACGACCTCGTCGGTGCCGGCGAAGGACCCGGGCGCGTAGATCAGGCCCGTCGACAGCCCGAAGGCGCCCTGTTCCGCCGCCGACGCCAGCAGGCCCCGCATCCGGCCGAGCTCCGCCCGGGTCGCGGCGCGCCGCTCCTGGCCGAGCACCGCGGCACGCAGCGCGCCGTGCCCGACGAGCGGAGCGATGTTGACCGCGGGCCGGGCCTCGTCCACCGCGGCGGCGAAGACGCCGAGGTCCGCCCACTGTCCCGGCGCGCCCGGTGCGGCGGCGGGGAACGGGGACATGCCGCAGTTCCCGGTGGCCAGCGTCGTCACGCCCTGACGCAGACAGGCCTCGGCCGACGCGTCCGCGAGCACCGTGAAGTCGGCGTGCGAGTGCAGGTCGACGAAGCCCGGCGCCACGGTCAGACCGGCGGCGTCCACGGTGCGTCGCGCCGCGGGCGCCGCTCCGGGCCCGGCCGGTGCGAGGTGGGCGATCCGCCCGTCGCGGACACCGACGTCCGCCACGACGGCGTCGGCTCCCGTGCCGTCGAGCACCGAGCCGCCGGTGAGCAGCAGATCGAGGGGCGGGACGTCGGACTGGTGGACCACTGGGGCTCCTCGGCCGGGACACGGGCCGCCGGGTCGGACACCCGGCGGATCGGAACGGAACTCGCTTCGGCTACGTATTGTCGGGGAACGCCGGACGCCCCCGTCACGGCAGTGACCGCTCGGCCGCGAACGACCCCAGCAGCGCGTCGGCCTGGTCCAGGCCGCTCTCCTCGGAGATCTCCCGCATGGTCTGCGCGCGCCGGATCGTCGCGAACACCACCCGGCCGTCCGCCTCGGCGCAGCCGTACACCGCGGGTCGCGGCAGGCTGTTGTACGCCCAGTGCGTCGAGAAGTAGTAGGCCCCGGTGTCGCGCAGCACCACGATGTCGCCCTCGGCCAGCTCGGGCAGCTCACGATCGTGCGCCACCACGTCCCCGGCGAAGCAGCAGGGGCCGGCCACGTCCTGCCGTACGACCGGCGTCCGCTTCGGGCTCCCGTCCGGCCGGTGCGCCGAGACCCGCAGCGGCCAGGCGTCGGGCATGAACACCGTGCGCGTGGCGATCTGCGCCCCGGCATGCGTCAGGGCGACGCGCCGGCCGCCGGCGTCCTTGACGTACTCGACCACCGCGGCGACGAAACCGTTCTTGGCGAGCAGCGAGCGGCCGAACTCCGTGACGAGCCGGTAGCGTCCGTCCAGCAGACCCGGCTCCACGGCCTCGACGGCGGCCACGTAGTCGGCGTAGGTGGGGGCCACCGTGTCGTCGGCGAAGTTCACCGGCAGCCCGCCACCCAGGTCGAGACTGGTGACCTGCCGGTGGCCGACCCGCTCGTTGATCTCCTCGGCCAGCCGGTAGGCGGCGGCCAGCCCCTCGGCGATCAGCGGCAGCGGGCAGCCCTGCGAGCCGACGTGCGCGTGCAGCCGGGTCAGCCAGGGGCGCCGGGCGAAGGCGTCGACGACGCGTTCACGGGCGCCCGGGTCGCGCAGCGCCACGCCGAACTTGGAGTGCCGTGTCGCGGTGCTCATGGCGCCGATGGACCCGCCGCCGACCTGCGGATTGACGCGCAGTCCGACCACGGAGGCGCTCCCGGGCGGGCGCACGGCGCCGATCCGGTCCAGCTCGTCGAGGTTGTCGGCGTTCAGCGCGACGCCCAGGGCGAGGGCCTCCCGGATCTCCGTACGGGTCTTGGCGGGAGCGTCGAGCACGATGCGCTCCGGCGCCAGGCCCGCGTCCAGTGCCAGCCGCAGCTCGCCGGGGCCGGCGACCTCGCAGCCCATCCCGGTCTCGCGCAGCAGCCGCAGCACCGGGACGAGGGAGCAGGCCTTCACGGCGAAGGTGTGCAGGACGTCGGGCACGTGTGCGAACGCCGCGTGCAGAGCGGCGACGCTGTCACGCACGCCCTGGACGTCGACGAACCCGGCCACGGGGCGATCGGGACCGATGATCCCGTCGGCCACGGCGTGCCGCAGGGCACGCTCGACGGACAGTCGGCTCGGCGTGTTCCGGGAGGGGGTGGACATCCGGGGGTCTCCTCGGTCGGACAGCGGCGCGGGCGTACGGCAGGGGCCCGGGCGCGCGGCGGCACGGGTCGGCGGACGTGCACCAGCGTCGCGCCCGGCCGGTGTGCGAGTCTTCGGACCGCGCCACAAAGTCGGGCGCTTCCTTCGTACACCCGCACAACCCGGGCCGGGGCCGACGCCCGACGCGCCGGGCGGGTACGGTGACCGGACCCGTGGCAAGACGCGGTGCCAGAGCCCGAGCAGGGACGGACGGGTCCCGTGGGCCGCGCGGTCGCCGAGCCGGGGCCGGCCGGCGGCCCGGTCACCCGGCCGGGGGAGCGGTCAGCCGGGCGGCCAGCGCGACGAGCAGCCGGGTGTCCGGATCGTCCAGGTCGACACCATGGCGCTCGCGGACCCTCCTGAGCCGGTAGCGCAGGGTGTTGGGATGCACGACGAGCCGCCGCGCCGCCTCCGGTACGTCGCCCCCGGTGTCGAGGTAGGCGGCCAGCGTCCGCAGCAGCTCACCGCCCGCGGCGAGGTCCGAGCGCACCAGTTCGTGCACCGGACCCGAGCCGGTCTCCCACACCGGCCGCGCGGCGTCCAGCACGCGCAGCAGCTCCACCGACGTGCCCACCCCCGCCGGACCGGAGTGCCGCGGCGGCCGGGACCGGCCGGCGGCCAGGGCGCGGGTCTCTCGATCCCGCAGCGCCCGTACGACCAGTTCGGCGCGCTCCCGGGACTCCGCCGCCCGCACCGACGGCACGACGGGACCGGCGCCCAGCCACACCGGGGCGGCGTCCGGCACCGCCGGGACGAGCAGGCCCAGTTCGCGGACGACGGCGAGGACGTCCTCCTCCCGCTCGTCCGGGTCCGCCGGCCGGGGGTCGCACACCAGCAGCAGCGCCAGGCGGTCCCCGTCGCGCAGCGCCCCGCTGCCCGGACGCAGCGCCGCGGCCCGCAGGGCGAGGAGGTCGAGCCCCCGGTCGGCGCCGGCGGCGGCGCTCCGGCGCTCGGCCACGACGACGGCGCACGCCGCGTCCGGGGACAGGCCCAGCGACCAGGCGTGCGTCCGGCGGTCGCCGAGACCGCTCAGCAGGCCGCGCAGCGCGGACTGACGGCGGTGCGCCGTACCGCTCTCCCGCAGCCGCTCGCCGACGAGCAGCGGTGCCGCGAGTCCGGCGGCCGTCCTGAGGTGCCGGGCGGCGTCCGGGGACAGCGCGCCACCGTCGGCGGCGGCCCAGATGGAGCCCAGCACCTCCTGTCCACCGCGCACCGCGACGACCAGACGCTCGGGGCCGTCCGCGTCGGCCGGCCGGTGGATCACCTCCGAGGAGGTCCACAGGGCGCGCAGCAGACCGCTGTGCCGCAGCTCGGCGACGCGCCACTCGGGCACCCGGCCGCCGAGGATGGTGGTGCGGCGCAGCGGATCGGCCGCCTCCCCGGTGGCGGAATGGGCCAGCACGCGCAACCGGGTGTCCTCGATGGTGATGGAACCCCCCACCTGGGCGGCCACCCGGGCCGCGAGCACACCGAGCGAGGGAACCGTCCCGGAACCGGAGCCGGACGCCCCGTCCGGGCCGGCGTTCCCCGCGACGGCGTAGGACAGGGCGCTGCGCAGCAGGGCCGCCACCTGGGCCCAGTCGGCGCCCCCGGCGCGGACGAGCAGGGCGACACCGCTCTCCTCGGCGGCGGCGACCAGCTCCGCACGGCCGTCCGCCTCGCCCGCCGGGCCACCCAGGACGACGGCGCGGGCACCCTGCCGGGCGGCCTGCCGGACCGTCTCGGGCACGGCGGGGGCTCCGACGGCCAGGAGCAGGGCGTCCTCCTGCCCCGCGCCCAGGTCGTCCAGGCCCACGGCGACCCGGCCGACCGCGGTGTCCGGACCGGCCGGCGCGCACAGCAGGCGTACGGCCTCTCCGTCGTCGAAGGACAGCAGTGCGCGCAGGGTCGCGCCGTCCGCGCCTCGGCCCACGGCCTCGACACCCGGGGTCACGTCGTTCACCGGCCAGTTCTCCCAACCGTCGCACCTGCGGCGATCCTCATCGTCGCAGAAGCGGCGAGGCAGCGGACGGCCGCCAGGGGCACGGGCGGACAGGCGTACCGGGGCTCTCGCCGCCCGCGGTCCGCGGCCGTCCACGGGCTCCGCGGTCCCGGGGGCCGCGGGCGCACGCCCGGCCCCGCCGCGCACCCGGCCCCTGAGCGGCGGTCACCGGAGCGACCGTCAGGGCGTGTCGCCGGACCAGTCCCAGCGGCGTCCGTCGCCGGGGCGCGGATCGTACAGCGCCCGTCCGCCGGCGCCGAACCGCCCGAGCTCCGTCGGCAGGGCCGCACCCGTGCCGACGTCGCCCGGCGACCAGTCCGTTATGTCGAGCAACAGGCCGTCCAGCGGCCCGCCCACCAGTTCGGCGTAGGTGCGGCCGGGCTGCGGCCCCTGACGGGGGTCGTCGTGGTCCTGGCCGTACACCCGGCCACGCAGCAGCTCTTCGTCCCTGTCCATGCCCACAGCTTCCCAGCCACCACTGACATCGGTGCCCGCGGGCGGTTCCGGCGGTCGCGCCCCACCCGCCCGGTGGACGGGCCGCGGTGCCGGCGCGGGCGCCGTGCCGCGGCCGTACACCGTCGGCGCCCGCCGGTTCGGCCCCGCCACCGCGCGGGCCGCGCCGGGACCGTCAGGCCAGTTCGCCCAGCGCCTCCCAGGTACGCAGCCGGTCGTCCCGGCCCCCCAGCTCGCTGCCGGAGACGACGACCTCCGTCGCACCGGCGTCGCGATAGCGGCGGACCGTCTCGGCGAGGTGCTTGGCGTCGCCGATGGCCGCGAGTTCGACGGGGTGGGCGGCGCCGGACTGCTCGATGACCCGGGCGTAGGACGGGATCTGCTGGTAGAAGGTGAGTGCCTCGTGGGCCGTGGCGCGCACCCGGTCCGGCTCGCCGGTGACGACGCCGGGGACGAAGGCGACCACGCGCGGTGCGGGACGGCCCGCCTCCTGGGCGGCGCGGGTGACGGCCGGGACGATGTGCTCCGCCAGGGCCCGGGGCCCCGCGAGGTAGGGCAGGATGCCGTCGGCGAGCCGGCCGCTGACCCGCAGCGCCTGCGGTCCCATCGCGGCGACGAGCAAGGGCACCGGTGGCTCGGCGCCGGGTACGGCCGCCGGCAGCGGGGTGCGCGCGGTGAGCAGTTCGCCCTCGAAGTCCGCCCGGCCCGACTCCGTCAACTGACGCAACGCCGTGAGGAACTCCCGCAACCGGGCCACCGGCCGGTCGAAGGGCAGCCCGAAGGCGCCTTCCGTGAACAGCTTGGTGCCCAGGGCGATTCCGAGGTGGTAGCGCCCGCCGGTGGCGGCCTGGACGGTGCGGGCCTGGCCGGCGACGAGCAGCGGATGGCGGCCGAAGACCGGCAGCGCGGAGGTGCCGAGGTGGATGTCGGGTACCTCCCGGCCGACGATCGCGGCGATCGTCGGGGAGTCGTAGCCGAAGGTCTGGCCGAACCAGAGGGACTTCAGGCCGGACGCCCGCGCCTCGCGAGCCTGACGTACCACCTCCTCGACGGGCAGGGCGGATCCGGTCGTGTCGATGGTCGCTCCCACAGTCATGACGGTGTCAACGACCCTGAGGAACACGTCGATTCCGCTCTCCGTATGAACAGTTCGTGTCTTGTCCCGCCGGCTCGCCGACCGATGGCGTCCGGCGGATCGAGGCGCCCCGCCGGCACCGGGGCGCGGTGAGCGTGGGGCAGGCGTGGGGGCCGAGGACCACGCCGGCCCGAGGCGCGGTCCGCCCCGGCGGCCCCGTCCCCGCGCACCGAGCGGGCCGCCACGGGGAGGGCGGCGGTGGACAATGGCGGCATGGAGACGGAGCCGTCCCAGGCCGTCCTGGACGCCGCGCCGACGCCGCGCACGGCGGTGGCGTGGCTGCCGCCGCCCGAGCTGTGGCCGCCGATCCAGGACATCCGCCGGGAGCACGACCCGCAGGTGCGACGGTGGCCGCCACACGTCAATCTGCTCTTCGGATTCGTACCGGAGGAGGAGTTCGGCCGGGCGGCCCCGCTGCTGTCCGCCGCCCTGGCACTGACCGAACCCTTCGCCGCGCGGCTGGCCGGGGTGCGCGTCTTCCGCCACCGGGCGTACGCCACCGTCTGGCTCGACCCGGCCGCGGCGGGCACGACGCCGTGGACCGGACTCCGGCAGGCGCTCGTCGAGCGGTTCCCGAGCTGCGCGGGTCCCCACGCCGTGTTCACCCCGCATCTCTCCCTGGGCCGGTCCCGGCGGCCCAGGGAGCTCGCCGCCGAGTGCACCGCCCGGCTGGGCACGCTGTCCGCCCAGGTCACCGAGGTGGTGCTGCTCTCACGCCGGGAGGACGGCCCGATGCGCGTCCGCGCGACCGTGGCCCTGGGCAGCGGCGCCCTGTGCCGCCGGCGACCCCCTGCTGAGAGCTCTCCTCGGTGATGGGCGCACGCCCCACCCACAGCCCCACGGCCCCGCGGCCCGCACGGGCGCGCCCCCGGGCCGGAAGCGGCGTCGCCCGCACACCGGCCGCGGGTTCCGCCGGGCAGGTAAGGGGTAAAATTTTCATCACACGATGAATTACCGCTCTCCGGAAAGGCGGGGCAGTGATGGATCGGACCACGTGCTGTGTGGTGGGTGGCGGCCCCGCGGGCATGGTGCTCGCCCTGCTGCTGGCCCGGGCCGGGATCGCCGTGACGGTGCTGGAGAAACACGGCGACTTCCTCCGCGACTTCCGCGGCGACACGGTCCACCCGTCCACGCTGGCACTTCTTGACGACCTGGGCCTGGCCGAGGACTTCGCCCGGCTGCCCCAGCGGCGGGTGCGCACGGTCCGGCTGCCGGTCGGGGCCGACCGGTCGATGGTCACGGTGGCCGACCTGGGGGTGCTGCGCGGGCCGTACGACTACGTGGCGATGGTGCCCCAGTGGGACCTGCTGGACCTCCTCGTGGAGCAGGCCCGGCGCGAGCCGTCCTTCCAGGTGCGGATGAGCACCGAGGCGACCTCCTTCCTGGTCGAGGACGGACGGGTGACCGGGGTGCGCTACCGCGACGCCGACGGCCGCCACGGCGAGCTGCGCGCCCACCTGACGGTCGCCTGCGACGGCCGCGGATCACTGGCCCGCTCCCGTCCGGAACTGGGACTGCGCAGCTTCGACTGCCCGATGGACGCCTGGTGGTTCCGGCTGCCGCGGAACGAGGACGACCCGAGCGGGCTCGTCGGCGCCGCGGGTGACCGGTTCATGGCCGCGCTGATCGACCGCGGCGAGTACTGGCAGTGCGCCGTCCTCATCCCCAAGGGCAGTGATGCCGAGCGCCGCGCCGCCGGCCTGGGCCGTTTCTCGGCCGGCTTCGCCGCCGCGGTTCCCTGGATCGCGGACCGCTGCGACGTCCTGCGCTCCTGGGAGCAGGTCAAGTTCCTCGACGTGCGCATGGACCGTCTGCGCCGCTGGCACCGTCCCGGCCTGCTCTGCATCGGCGACGCCGCCCACGCGATGTCCCCGGTCTTCGGCATCGGCATCAACCTCGCCGTGCAGGACGCCGTCGCCGCCGCCCGGCACCTGGTCGAGCCGCTGCGCAGCGGGACCGTGGGCCTGGGCGACGTGCGTGCGGTACAGCGCCGCCGCCGTCCCACCACGGTGGCGACCCAGGCGCTCCAGCGGATGGCCCACGCCGAGCTCATCGGCCCGATCCTGCGGGGACAGCAGCCCCTGGGCGGCGCGGACCGGGCCCGGCGCACGGCGGGCCTGCTCGCCGGGTCGCCGCTGACCCGCCGTCTCCCCGCCTACTTCCTGGGGTACGGCGCACTGCGCGAGCGTCCACCGGACGCCGCTCGCGGCGGCCGTCGCTGAGCCCACCCGCGCTCACGCTCGCCCCGACCGCCGCAGCCGTCCTGCCGCGGACGGCTCCGCGGCCCGCCCCCGGGCCTTCACGACCGGCTCCCGCCCGGCGTCGGCCGCGTTCCTCCCCGTCCGTCGGGTCCGCCGTGCCGGGCCGGCCGTCCCGGTCACCGCGCGCTCCGGCGCATCCGGGCCGGACCGCGGGGAACCCGGGCGGACGGACCGGGGAGGTGCCTGTGGCCGGTGATGAGGGCTTGGGCCTGGACGAGGTGTTGCGGGCGGCGGAGGACGCGGCTCCAGTGGAGTCGGTGGACGTGGTGGCCCGGAACCTGGCGCAGCGGTTCTCCGCGATGGAGGTGTCGTTCCTCTTCGTCGACATGCTCGGCCGGGAAGCCGTTCGGCTGCCCAGGGCCGGACCGGTGGGGCAGGTGCCCGGCGCGGCGGAGCGCATCGAACTGGCGGGCAGCGTCTACGCCCGGGTGCTGCGCTCCCAGCGGTTGCACCAGGAGGAAGCGGGGGAGGGCGGCTGCCGGCTGGTGGCGCCGGTGACCAACCGCGGCGACTGCATCGGCGTACTGGACATGGTGGTGCCGCACGCGGACGACACGGTCCGCGAGGCGGTGACGCAGGCAGCGCACGCACTGGCGTACATAGTGGTCACCGACAGCCGCTTCACCGACCTCTACCACTGGGGCCGGCGCACCACCGTCGTGAGCCTGGCCGCGGAGATCCAGCACCAGCTGCTGCCGTCGGCGTCCTGCTGCGAGGCGGCCCACTTCACCCTGGCGGGTGGCCTGGCCCCGGCCGACGACATCGGTGGCGACACCTACGACTACGCCCTCGACCAGAACGTCCTCCATCTGTCGATCACTGACGCGATGGGGCACGACACGGCCTCCGCACTGCTGGCCACGCTGACCGTCAACGCCCTGCGCGGCGCCCGCCGCGCCGGCCTCGGCCTCCTAGACCAGGCGTACGCCGCCCACCGGGCGATCACCGGCAACGCCCGCGGCATGACCACCGGACAGTTGGCGCGCGTCGAGCTGGAGACCGGCGCCTGCGAGCTGGTCAACGCCGGCCACCCCTGGCCGCTGCGGCTGCGCGGTGATCACGTGGAGGAGCTGGCCGTCAAGGTCGACCTGCCCTTCGGGGTGCCCGTTCCGGTCACCTACCGGGTGCAGCACCTCCGCCTGGAGCCGGGCGACCGCCTGGTACTGATCACCGACGGCATGCACGAGCGCGACGCCGCCGCGGTCGACCTGCCGGCCCTCATCCGCGAAACCCGTGACGAACACCCCCGCGAAGTGGTCCGGGCGCTGACCGCGGCGGCCGACGACGCCTGCGGGGGAGAGCTGACGGACGATGCCACCACCCTGGTGCTGGACTGGCACGGCAGCCGTTCAGGACAGCGCCGCACCAACGGCGGCTCCAACACCTGACACCGGTGCGTCGAAGCCGGCGTCGGTCAGTGCTCCCGCCCGGTCCGCACGCAGACCGACGGGAATCGGCACGCGCGCCGCCCGGCAACGGCCGACAGGCCGTGGAGAAGCCCGTGCCCGAACGCGGCCGTCCTCGACGACGAGCCGCGGGCCGCCACCTCGACCCGCCCGGGGGATACTGGATAATTCGAGTGAGAGTTCAGTGAGAGTTCGGTGTCCGTGCCGCCACGACGACACGGCTCGCCCGGGACCGGAGTCATCGGTCCCGGAAGCGTCGAGGCCATCCCCGGCGACCGAGGAGGAAACGCACTCGGCCCAGTCGGCCACCCCCATGCGAACAGACCCGTGACCCTTCCATCGACCGCGCTCCACCGGATCACCGTCGAAGGGCTCCGGAAACGATCGGCCGCCGGGCGGCCGACCCGTCCGCACCTCGGACGTCCCGCGCCCTTCTCCCTGTCCGGTCGACGGCCGCCTGCGGTCGGACAATCCCACGAAATTCCCCCAAGTGAGTGAATGATGAACGGAGCCATTACCGGGCATGCGGAAACTGCCCCCGCTGCCGCCCGTGGGCACACGTCACCCACCGTCGGCCGTGCGTCACTGCCGGCGTCGCCCAGGACCGTCGGCGGCGAGGCGGGGTAGGAGTGAAGTGATGACCGGCCCGGTGAGGTGAGCCCACCATGGATCTCGTGCTGATCGCCCGGGACGCGGGGCCGACTCCGGACGTGGCGTCCTCCCCGGCGTGTCCCCCCGGCCGTCGCGGGTTCCGCCGCGCGCCCGTGGACGGGAGCGCCGATCAGCGGGAAGTCCGCCGCGCCTGCCCGCCGTACCGCCGCGGCCGCTCCGGTGAGGCCGGCGGGTGGAAGGAGCGAGTGCGATGAGCCGAGCGAAGCAGCGCCCCGAGCGGCCGGATCGTCCGGAGGGCGTGGCGGCGGGCCCGAGCGGGTTGATGGATGTGCTCGGCGTCGCCGCCGTGCTGGTGCAGGCCGACGGCCGGATCGACATGTGGAGTCCGCAGGCCGAGAAGCTGTTCGGCTACGCCCGCGGCGAGGCGGTCGGCCAGTACGCCGCGCCGCTGCTCCTGCACCCCGAACACCGGGACGCGGCGATCGAGCTGTTCGCCGAGGTGATGGAGACCGGCCGCGGCTGGGCGGGCGCCTTCCCCGTCCGGCACAAGGACGGCAGCACCCGGATGATCGAGTTCCGCAACATGCGGCTGACGGACAGCCTCGGCGACCACTACGCGCTGGGCCTGGCCACCGACCGGTCCACGTTGCAGCATCTGGAACGCAAGGTGGCCCTGTCCTCCCGGCTGGTCGCCCAGGCGCCGATCGGGCTGGCCGTTCTCGACACCGACCTGCGGTACCTGGCCGTCAACCCTGCCCTGGCGGAGATGCACGGCGTCGCCGACGCCGACCACATCGGCCGGCGCTTCAGGGAGATCCTGCCCAGCGCGCCGTTCTCCGGTGCGGAGGCCGCGATGCGGCAGGTGCTGGCGAACGGCGTTCCCGTGGTGGGCCAGGAGGTGGTGGGCCGTACTCCCGCCGACCCGCACAACGTCCACGCCTGGGCGATGTCGCTCTACCGGCTGGAGGACCACCACGGGCGAGTGCTGGGCATCGTCACCGTGGTGGTGGACGAGACCGACCGCTACCGGGCGGCCAGGGAAGCCGAACGGGCTGAGCGGCGCCTGCGCCTGATGGCCACCGGTTCCGCCCGCATCGGGACCACCCTGGATGTGGAGCGCACCGCACAGGAACTGGCCGACGTGCTCGTGCCCGACCTGGCCGACATGGTCGCGGTGGACCTGCTGGACTCCGTCATGCACACGGGGCACACGGGCGCCGCCGAGGATGATCCTGCGCTGTTCCGCGCCCTGGCGGTGAAGATGGCCTACCCCACCGAGGCCGCCCGGGCGCTCGTTCCGCCAGGCCGTCTGACCGCCTACCACGCGGCCCACCCGGCGGCCCATTGCATCCGCACCCGCCGGCCCCTGCTGATCAGCCACCTGGACGGCGGTGACCTGGCGCGCATCGCCGCCGACTCCGAGGCCGCCCGACTGCTCGCCAAGGCCGGAGTCCACACCGACATGGCGATCCCCCTGATCGCCCGCGGGCACATGATCGGCGTCATGGGACTGGCCCGCGCCCGCAACCCCCGGCCCTTCGAGGAGGCCGACCTCACCCTCGCCTGCGAGCTCGCCTCGTGCGCCGCGTTGAGCATCGACAACGCCGTCCTGCACCAGCACATCCGCAACGCCGCCGAAACCCTCCAGCGCAGTCTGCTGCCGCGGCTCTCGCCCCGCCACCCCGGGCTCGAGGTCGCCGCCCGGTACCGGCCCGCACAGGCCTTCAGCGAGGTCGGCGGCGACTGGTACGACGTCATTCCGCTGGACGGTGACCGGACCGCCCTGGCGGTGGGCGACGTCATGGGCAGCGGCATCCAGGCCGCCACCACCATGGGCCGCCTGCGCACCGCCACCTCCACCCTCGCCGACCTCGACCTCGACCCGGCCCGGATCCTCACTCACCTCGACAGGATCACGCACGGTCTCGACCCCTACATCGCCACCTGCGTGTACGCGGTCTACGACCCCCACCACGCCCAGTTGCGGGTGGCCTCGGCCGGCCACCTGCCGCCGGTCCTCATCCGGGCCGAACGGTCACCGGAACTCCTCGACCTGCCCACCGGCACCCCGCTGGGAGTCGGCGGCGTCCCCTTCGAGACCACCGCCCTCGGCCTGCGGCCCGGCGATCGACTGGTCCTGTACACCGACGGACTGGTCGAAACCCGCGGCGACCCCATCGACGAACGCCTGGAAGACCTGCTGCGTCTGCTCGCGGCGCCGAACCGCTCCGGGGAAGAGACCTGCGACCAGCTCCTGAAGCAGCTCCGGCACCCCGACGGCCATGACGACGTGGCCCTTCTCATCGCCCGAGCGCGCCCCCTGGCGACGTCCGGCCGGCCCGCCCCCTGACGTCCGGCCAGGGCCCGAGCGGCACCGCTCGGAGCCGCGGAACCGGGTCCGCTGTCGCGCGCGCCCCGGCGGCCGCCCGCCCGGCGTCCCCGGCCCCGCGAACACGGCGGCCCGGCCCGTACGTCCGGGGCAGCCGACCGCTCCTCAGGCCGCTCGCCGCAGGAGAAGGTCACCCGCGGACGGAAGCAACCAGCTCGCGCACGTTGTCGACGCTGCCGCACCCGCTGTCCAGATACTTGGCGCGCGCTTCGCGGAATGCCGCGCCGAGCTGGGAACGGCGGTCGGCGGCGACGTTCTCCCGCGCGTCGTTGAGCAGGGTCCGCTCCTCCTCGTCCGCGTGGTGATTGACCGCGGTGACGAGTTCTTCCAGTTTCTCGTCCCACTCCTCGGAGCCGGTGTCCTCGACCTCGAGCAGGGCGAGCAGCGCCTCGTTGGCCTCGTGGTGCTCGTGCACACTGTGGTCGACGTCGTCGCCGTCCACGTTCTTGTAACGCCGCAGGGCCGGATAGACCTCGTCCTCCTCGGCCGAGGCGTGGGCGATGAGCAGATGCGCGAATTCCTCGAGAGCGGCGGCTCGGTCGGCCTCCGCGTTGCGCATGGTGCGGAACAGATCCTCCATCCGCCGATGGTCCTTCAGGATGAGCTCGACGACGTCGGTGGACGACACGGTGACTCCCCACTGCTAGGGCGACCAGGTTCCGGCCTCGGATACCCCTGTTCCCGCAGCTCAGACGTGCGCCTTTCGGGTATGGCGCCGGGTACGGCGACCCACCTCGCCCGGACGCCCCCCGCGACCGGGCGCGCGGGCCGGAGAAGGCCGGAACTCCGGAGGAAGGACAAGCCGGATGCGCCGGGGCCGGCGCTCCGGGCGGGCCCCACGGCCACGCCACCCGGCAGAGACGGCCCCCGGCAACGAGTGTCCACGGCTTGCGCCGGGGCACCCGTAACAAAGCGGGGGCCCCGCCGGCCGGGCGGGGAAGCCGGTGCGGCGAAGACACCGGACGCGGCAGGAACGCCGTGAGTTCCGTCGTTCCGCCGTGTACGACGGCGGCGGTGGACCTGGCGCGGGCGTTCGGGCCGCAGTCGCGGTCGCCGTGAAGGACGAACCGGCCGCTTCGGCGGCCGTCCGTCGAGGGCCACGCGACCGTGCCCACCGGCCGGGGGAGGCGGGACACCGCGAGCGGTCCGATCGGTTTTCCTGGGAGTGATGACATGAACGATCGTCCGAGCGGCTTCATGACGCCGCGTCAGGAACGGGGGGCGTCGCGGTTCTCCGCATGGGCGGCCGTGATCCTCCGCTCGGCTCCGCTGTTCTACCTCGCGTTCCTGGTCCTTTCCGTCGGTCTTCTGGCCTCCGCCATGGCCACCGGGGCGGGCGTGCGCACCGTGCTCGGCTCCGCGGTCCAGTCCGCCCTGTGGGCGGCGTTGCTGCTGATCGCCCCCGGTGAGTCGCACCGCGCCCGGCGGGTCCGCCGCGACTCGCGGGCGTGAGCGCGAGGAGGGCGCGGCGGACGGGCCGCGGCGATCTTCCGGACGGCGTCGGGCGGCGGCCCGCCCCGGTGGCACGCCGATCCGCCCCACGGCGGATCCCGGCCCGAGCCCGTGCGAGAGCCAGCGGCCGGCCGGTCCTGTCGTCGCCGGCCGTGGCATGGCCGGCGGCCGACCGCACCCGGGCGCGCTGCCGGCGCGGTCGCCCACGCGCCCCGGCAGCGGCCGCGAGCGGTACAAGGGCCAGGCCGGGCCGTGCGGGTGCGGAGCCGGTTCCCGCGGACCGCGCGGGGCGGCGGCGCGTCAGGAGGACAGGGCGCCGATGGCGTCTTCCACGTCGGGGTGGAAGGTGAAGATCTGGTCGAGGCCGACGATGCGGAAGACGCGCATCAGATCGGCGCTGAGCCCGGCGAGGGCGAGCCGGGTGCGCGCCTCCCCGGCACGACGGTAGGCGGTGATCAGCACGGTGATGCCGGTGGAGTCGCAGTAGGCGAGGTCGGAGAGGTCGATCACCACCGGAGCGTCCTGGCTGAAGGCGGTCTCCTGGATCGCCAGGGTCAGATCGGGGGCGGTGTGGTGGTCGAGTTCGCCGGCCACCGCCAGCACCACGGCGCCGGACGGGTGGGTGTGACGGGCGGTGGTCAGAGTGCGGTCTGTCACCTTTTCTCCTGTGCGGCTGGGGGAACGCGGCTCGGCGGGACGGAAAGGGCGAGGAGCGCGGTGTCGTCACTGACCCCGGCCCCCAGGTCGGTGATGAGTTTGTCCACCGTGGCGAGCAGGCCGTCCGCTCCCTGAGCGGCGTGCAGGGACAGATGACGGGCCAGCCCGTCCTCGCCCAGCATGCCGCCCTCCGCGGTATGGGCCTCGATGAGCCCGTCGGTGTACAGCAGGAGCACGTCGCCGGGTGCGAGCCGGGTGGTGACCTCCACGAACTGCGGGTCGGGCAGCATACCGATCAGCTGGCCGCCGGTCGTCGCCACGGATTCGACGGAGCCGTCCGCGCGTATCGCCAGGGCCGGAGGGTGGCCGCCGCCCGCCAATGTGACGCTGAAGGATCCGTCGGGCGCGGGCTGGAGCACGCCGAACACGGCGGTGCAGAACCGGGGGGTGTCGCCCTGGTACTCGCCCTTGAGGACCGTGTCGAGGTTGCGCAGGGCGGCACAGGGATCGGGGTCGTAGATGGCCGCGGCGCGCAGCGTGTAACGGGTCAGGGAGGTCAGGGCCGCCGCCTCCGCGCCCTTGCCGCACACGTCGCCGAGGAAGAAGCCCCAGCGGTCGCCGTCCAGCGGGAACAGATCGTAGAAGTCGCCGCCGACCTCGTCCAAGGAGGCGGTGTGGTAGGCGGCGGCCGCGTGGAGCCCGGGCACGTACGGCAGGGTCGGCGGCAGCAGAGTGCGCTGGAGCGTGCGGGCCAGACGCTCGGCGTCGGTGCGCCGCTCGCGTTCGGCGGCGACCGTGCGCATCGCGGCCAGGCGCAGGTCGAGTTCGTCCATGACGAGTGCGGCCAGCTCCCGCAGCGCCTCGAGCTGGTCGTCGGTGGGGCGGCGGGGACGGGTGTCGAGGACGTTGACGGTGCCCAGACGGTGACCGTCGGCCGTGGTGATCGCGGCGGCGGCGTGGAAACGGATGCCGGCGCCGCCCCGGACGAGGGGGTGTTCGGCGGTACGCGGATCGGTGAGGGTGTCGGTGACGACGTGGGGCTCCCCGTGCGGGACGGCGGAGGCGCACAGCCCCGGGGCGTCGGCGATCTCACCGGCGTCGAGGCCGTGCGTGGCCACGAACCACACCCGGTCCCTGTCCACGATCGCCACCGCGGCCATGGGAACGTCCAGAACACGGGCGGCGAGGGCGGCGATCCTGTCGAACGCGCCGTCGTGCGCGGTGTCCAGGATCCGGTAACGGCGCACCGCGGCGAGCCGGTCCTCGTCGTCCGAGGCCGCTCCCATACCCGTATGGAAGTCGTCCTCGGTCGCCTTCATGGTTTCTCCGTCCCTCCCCGGCTGCCGTGCCCGTCAGCCCGAGGCACGGTTGCCCTATCCTACGGATCGCGTCAAAGAACTCGTGCAGGTGCCCCACGGTCGGGGCACGCTGTCACGGTTCCGGAGGCTTCCGGCGCGCGACCGGACGGCACAATGGCCGCGGCCGATGGACGGCGCTTCCGCGAGAGACGGACGCGATGGAAAGGGTGGGCAGTGGCACATTCCGAGGACGCCGAACTCGACGTGCCGTCGCGTGGACGGGCCGACGTGTTCACCGCCGACCGGGAGGTCGGCCGGGACCTCGAGGCGGTCGACTGGGCGGCGACCCCGCTGGGCGATCCGGCCGAGTGGCCGCAGAGCCTGCGGACGGCCGTGAGCATCCTGCTCTCGTCGAAGTTCTCCATGTGGATGGCGTGGGGGCCGGAGCTGACGTTCTTCTGCAACGACGCCTACCGGCGCGCCACCCTGGGCCGCAAGTACCCGTGGGCCCTGGGACGGCCGGCGAGCGAGGTGTGGGCGGAGATCTGGGACGACATCGGCCCGCGCATCGACACCGTCCTCACCACGGGCGACGCCACCTGGGACCAGGCGCTGCTGCTTTTCGTGGAACGCGCCGGATACCCGGAGGAGAGCTACCACACGTTCTCCTACAGCCCGCTGCGCGACGACGCCGGCCACGTGGTCGGCATGCTGTGCGTGGTCAGCGAGGAGACCGAGCGGGTCATCGGCGAGCGGCGCATGGCCACTCTGCGCGACCTCGGCTCCGACCCCAGCGTGGTGCGCACCGAGCAGGAGATGCTCGACTTCGCCCGCCAGCAGATGGACGGGAACCCGCGTGATCTGCCGTTCACGTTGACCTATCTCTTCCAGGACGACGGCAGCGCCCGGCTCGCCGCGGCCACCGGGATACCGGCCGGCCATCCGGCCGCCGTGCGGACCGTCCGGCCGGAGGCCGGGACGGTGTGGCCCACGGCCGCGCCGGCCCGCGGCGAGTCCGCGCTGATGCCGCTGGACGGACCGCTCTTCACCGACCTGCCCACCGGGGCCTGGACGGAGGCGCCCACCCAGGCGCTGGTGGTGCCCCTGCTGCGGCAGGGCGGCCCCTCGTACGGGTTCATGGTGGTCGGCCTGAACCGCTACCGGGCCCTGGACGACGCCTACCGCGGTTTCCTGGAACTGGTCGCCGCGCACGTCGCCACGGGAGTCGCCAGCGCCCGCAGCTACCAGGCGCAGCAGCGGCGCGCGGAGGAACTCGCGGAGCTGGACCGCGCCAAGACCACCTTCTTCTCCAACATCAGCCACGAGTTCCGCACCCCGCTCACGCTGATCATGGGACCGGTCCAGGAACTGCGGACCCGCCTCGCCGACGCCGACGCGGACGTGCGCGAGGAACTGGAGATCATCCACCGCAACGGGCTGCGGCTGGGCAAACTGGTCAACACCCTGCTGGACTTCTCCCGCATCGAGGCCGGCCGGATGCAGGCGAGCTACGAGCCCGTCGACCTGGCCGCGGTCACCGGTGAACTGGCGAGCGTGTTCCGCTCCGCCATCGACAAGGCGGGCCTGGACTTCCACGTCGACTGCGTCCCGCTGCCCGAGGCGGTCTACGTCGACCGGGGCATGTGGGAGAAGGTGGTGCTCAACCTCCTCAGCAACGCCCTGAAGTTCACCTTCGACGGCTCGATCCGCGTCGGCGTGCGCGCCGAGGACGACGAGGCGGTGGTGACCGTGGCGGACACCGGGATCGGTGTCCGGGCCGAGGAGATGCCCCGGCTCTTCGAACGGTTCCACCGCATGGAGAACGCCCGCTCCCGTTCCAACGAGGGCAGCGGCATCGGCCTGGCCCTCGTGAAGGAACTGGTCGGGTTGCACGGCGGCACCATCACCGCCACCTCCGCCGTGGGCGAGGGCACCCGGTTCACCATCCGTCTGCCGTTCGGCGCCGCGCACCTGCCCGCCGACGCCCTGCTCCCGGAAGCCGGCTCGGCCAGGACCCCGACCCCGTCCACGACCGATCCCTACGTGGAGGAAGCCCTGCGCTGGCTGCCCGGCGACACGGCGCGGAAAACCGCTCCGACCGAGCAGCTCCGGGACACGGCGGAGCCGGCCGACGTACGGTCCGTGGCCGGTCCGGCGGCCGACGCACGGGTGCTCGTCGCCGACGACAACGCCGACATGCGCGAGTACCTCACCCGGCTGCTGCGCGGCGCCGGCTACCGGGTCAGCACGGCCGAGGACGGCCGGCAGGCCCTGGAAGCGATCCGCGTGGACGCTCCCGACCTCGTCGTGAGCGACGTCATGATGCCCCGCCTGGACGGTCTGGCCCTGGTGGCGGAGCTGCGGACCGATCCACGGACCGCGTCCCTGCCGGTGCTGCTGCTCTCCGCCCGGGCCGGGCAGGAGGCGTCCATCGAGGGCCTCCAGGCCGGAGCGGACGACTACCTCGTGAAGCCGTTCGCGGCGGCCGAACTCCTCGCCCGCGTCCGCGCCAACATCGAGCTGGCGCGGCTGCGCACCCATCACGCCCGGTGGCGCACCGCGCTGGTCGACTCCCTCCAGGAAGCCTTCTTCGTCTGCGACGAGGACGGCGCGGTCGTCGAGATCAACGCCGCGTTCACCCGCATCCTCGGCTACGGTCCCGAGGGCCTGCCCTACCAGCCCGTCCACCCGTGGTGGCCGGACGCCGGAACGGACCCCGAGGCCCACCGGCAGGTCGCCAACGCCTTCGCCGTACTGCTCGGCCGGACCCGGGGCAGTTACACCATCCCCGTCACCCACCAGGACGGCCACCGGCTGTGGGTCAGCGCCACCTTCAACCAGGTGCGGGACCCCGACTCCGACCGCCAGGTCGTCGTCGGCACCTTCCGCGACGTGACCGCGGAGCACTACGCCATCCAGCGCGAGAGCGCCCTCGCGGCGCTGAGCACCTGCCTGTCCCGGGCCGTCAGCCTGCACGAGGCGCTCAGCGGCGCGCTGGGCGAGCTGAAGAAGCTGTGGCGTGCCCGGACCGTCATGGCCGCGGGGTTCGACCACGGCGACGAACCGACACTGACGGCCACCGACCCGTCGCTCACCTGGCAGCAGGTGCCCGCCGAGCGCCGCGGACTCCTCGCCGACCTGCGCCGCGGACCGCTCCTGACCCCGGTCACCGACCACAACGGGGCGGGCATCCTGCTGGAGCACCCCGACGGGCCGCTCGCCCTGTGGATCGACCTCGGCGAGCACCGGCCCTTCACCGGCGAGGACCAGCTGCTGCTGTCCCTGCTGGGCGGCCACCTCGCCCAGGGCCTCGCCCGCGCTCACCAGATCGACCAGCAGCGCGAGACCGCCATCGCCCTGCAACGCGCCATCCTCGGCCCCTCGCACCTGCCCGACGGGTTCGCCGTCCGCTACGAGCCCGCCACCCGGCCCCTGGAGGTCGGCGGGGACTGGTACGACACCGTCACCCTCGCCGACGGCCGCATCGGCATCGTCGTCGGTGACTGCGTCGGCCGAGGTCTGGAAGCCGCCAGCGTGATGGGCCAGCTGCGCAGCGCCTGCCGGGCCCTGCTGCTGCAGGACGCGAGCCCCGCCCAGACGCTGATGGCCCTCGACCGGTTCGCCGCCGGCATTCCCGGAGCGGTCTGCACCACGGTCTTCTGCGGAGTCCTCGACGCCGAGACCGGACAGCTCACCTACTCCAGCGCCGGACACCCGCCCGGCATCCTCGTCCACCCCGACGGCGCCACCCGGCTCCTGGAGGACGCGCGCTCCCTCCCCCTGGCCGTCCGCCCCGGCAGAGAGCGTCCCGAGGGCAGTTGCACCATTCCCGCGCGCGGAACCCTGCTGCTCTACACCGACGGGCTCGTCGAACGCCGCCGCCGCCCGCTGAGCGCGGGCATCGGCCAGGCCGGCGAGGCCCTCCAGGACGGCCGGAACACCGCGGTCGACGAACTCGCCACCCAGGTGATGGCCAGGCTGGCCCCCGACAGCGGGTACGACGACGACGTCGCCCTGCTGCTGTACCGGCATCCGGCGCCCCTGGAGATGTCCTTCCCGGCGGAGTCCTCTCAGCTCGCACCGGTCCGCAAGGCCCTGCGCGGCTGGCTCGACCAGTGCGACCTGCCACCGGGCACCGTGCAGAACGTGCTGGTCGCCGCAGGCGAGGCCTGTGCCAACGCCATCGAGCACGGACACCGTGAGAGCCCCGGCGAGACCGTGTACTTCCGGGCCGAGGCGTTCGTGGACGACCTTCACCTGACCATCGCCGACACCGGACGCTGGAAGACTCCGCAGCCCGAGCTCAACACCCACCGGGGCCGGGGGATGAGCCTGATGCGCGCACTGATGCGCCAGGTCACCGTCACCTCCGGCCCGTCCGGCACGACCGTCGACATGCATACGAGGATCGCCTGATGACCGCACCCCTGACCCTCACGCCCGGCCGACGGTCCGACGGGACCGCGCTGCTGACCGCGGTCGGCGAGATCGACATGAGCAACACCGACGTCCTGGCCGACGCCCTCGCCGGCACGACCGGCCGCCTCGTCCTCGACCTGACCGGCGTCGAGTACCTCGACAGCGCGGGCCTCAGCGTGCTCTTCAGCCACGTCGGCCGCATCGAACTCGTCGCGAACCCCCTCCTGGCACCCGTGCTGACCATCTCCGGTCTGGCCGAGCTCACCACCATCCACGGCTGTGACCTCCCACGTCCCACGGACGGCGGTGATTGAGCACGGTGCCGGTGGCGCCGGGGCCGGTGACGAGGAGCCGACCCGGTGGCGCGACGGGCCGGTCGGTCGCCGGCTTCCGTTTGAGAACGGACCTCGCGGTTATCCGGGTCTGGGAGGGCGGTAGGGGAGCCACCGGCTCTTCCAGGGCGCCGCGGCCTTTCCGGACACAGCCGGGTACCGGGAGAACGGTCGGGGCACGACCGCACACCATGGCGAAGGGCTGACCGGGATGACCGTGGCGACGCAGCGGGGCGGCGGGGGAGGCTCCAGCGGTCTGTACGACGTGCTGGAGTTGATTCTCGACCGGGGACTGGTGATCGACGCGTTCGTGCGGGTCTCCCTCGTCGGCATCGAGATACTCAAGATCGACATACGCATCGTGGTGGCGAGCGTCGACACCTATCTGCGTTTCGCAGAGGCGTGCAACCGCCTCGATCTGGAATCGGGTCCGCGCAAGCCCGCGGGGATCACCGAACTTCCGGGACGTATCTCCGAGTCGGGGGCCCGCGGGGCGACCAAGGGAGTTCTGTCCGGCGCCGCGCAGACGATCTCCGACGCTTTCCAGCAGGCCCGCGACGAGGCGGGACGGAAGTAGGGCGCCGCGCGGGGCAGCGGCAAGGCCGCGGCGCCGGCGCGGATCCCGCCCGCCGAGAGGCGAGGGCCGCGTGTGACGGACGACGAATACGGCCTCCGCGTGTGACGGACGACGAAGACGGTTGCCGCGTGTGACGGACGACGCGCACGGCTGTCATTCGCTGCGACGTTCCCCGGCCAATGAGGGATTGCCGCACATGACCGGCCGCGCTGGGGGTAAGCGCGGCCTCGAGACAGTGGAAACCAGGCCCGGACACAAGGGCGGGAGGGGCACCGACGATGACGATCACGGCCAGCAGCACCCAGGAGAGCGAGCGGACGGCGCTGCCGGAGATCGGCGACGCCGCCAAGGTGGCCCCCAGGGACGCCCGGGAGCTGTCGAAGCTGTTCTTCGACCGGCTCGCCACTCTGGACGAGGGCACGCACGAGTACCAGTACGCCCGCAACACGCTGATCGAGATGAACATGTCCCTCGTCCGTTTCGCGGCCGGCCGGTTCCGCAGCCGGGGCCCGGAGGAGATGGAGGACATCGTCCAGGTCGGCATGATCGGGCTGATCAAGGCGATCGACCGGTTCGAGCTCGCCCGCGAGGTGGAGTTCACCTCCTTCGCCGTGCCGTACATCGTCGGCGAGATCAAGCGCTTCTTCCGTGACACCTCCTGGGCGGTGCACGTTCCCCGCCGCCTGCAGGAAGCCCGCGTCCACCTCGCCCGGGCCACCGAGGAGCTGCGCAGCCGGATGGGCCGTACTCCCAGCGTCAAGGAACTCGCCGAGCTCATGAGCCTGAGCGAGGAAGAGGTCGTCGAAGCCCGCATCGCGTCCAACGGCTACAGCGCCGCCTCGCTGGACGCCGCGCTCAGCACCAGCGACGACAGCGAGACGCCCCTGGCCGAGTTCATCGGCGTCGACGACGCGGCGCTCGAACTGGTGGAGGACTTCCACGCCCTGGCCCCGCTGATCGCCACGCTCGACGAACGCGACCGCCGGATCATCCACTGGCGGTTCGTCGAGGAACTGACCCAGGCCCAGATCGGCGAACGTCTGGGCGTCTCCCAGATGCATGTCTCACGTCTGCTCTCGCGCTGCCTGGCGCGTCTGCGCGAAGGCATGCTCGCCACGGGGTGACGGCGGGCACGGGGAACGCGGCGCCGTGAGCGTGCCGTCGACCGGCTGAACGCAAGACCACACGAGCCGTCGCGACCCGGTGAGCCGGGAGCGGCCGCGCCCTTCCCGGCGTCGTCGCGGCCGCTGCCCCGGTCGTCCGGCCGCCCCCGCCCTGGATTCCGCTGCGGGCCCGGCCCGCGGACGGACGGCGTCCCGTACGGCGCCGACCCGCACGAGAACCCCGGCCCGATCTTGACGGGCCGGGGTTCTCGTGTCATGCGCCTGGTGGTGGAGCCCCGGCCTGATTACGGCGGGCCGGCGTTCTCCGGTGTGTCGTGTGTCGCGGTGGTGCGCCGGATCAGTACTCGCCGCCCTTGTGGCGCTCGACGACGCGGAAGCTGCCCACGACGCCGTTCTTGACGTGGACGCCGCCTTCGACGTGGCCGGTCCGGACGCCGTCGCTGGAGCTGCGCGGGCCGACGGTGGCGATCGGGGCGCCGTTGTCGCAGGTGGCGCCGCGGAAGACCTCGACGGTCCGGCGGCTGTCGTTGCGGATGTTCAGGCTCTTGGAACCCAGACCGCTGACGACGGTGATGCAACCGCCGGGACGGGCGGAGTAGGACCGCTCGTTGATGTGGATCCAGCCCTCCTCGAAGTTCTTGCCGCCGCGCTCGTTGCCTTCGTTGCCGCCGCGCTCATTGCCCTCGTTGCCCCTGCCGCCGTTGCCGCCGTTGCCGCCGACGTCGCCGCCCATGGGGGCGGGGGCAGCCGGGGGGGCCTGGGCGGGGGCGGGGGCCTGGACGGGGGCCTGCTGGACGACGGCCGGGGCCGACTGTGGCGCGGGCGCGGCGGTGGCGTAGGTGATGCCGGTCGCGGTCAGGGCCGCGGCGGCCGCCACGGCCGCGGCGAGCGCGTGGGAACGGGTCATGGCCATGTCTCTTGCTCTCCTGTCTCAGTCTCAGATAGAAGCCGGCTGTGGCAGCCGATGCATTTGAACGTACTAACGCCCCCAAGAGCTGTCATGTCGGGCATGTCGGATCTCTTGGCCCAGGGGGCCGATCGGGGTACGGGGAGCGCCACCGCGCCACCTCCGCGACTACCTGAGAAGACGTCAGAACGGCGCGGCGACGGGCAGTTTGGATGACAATTACTCCTAAAAGGTGATCTTCTGATGGCTGCTCACTCCTTGGGGTGCCGGGACGACGGAAAACACCGGCGAGTCGATGGTCGATGCTTGACATGCGGACCGTCGTAGGTTCCATGTGAGGCACGGGGCGCCGGACCCCCATGTGCTCCCGCCCCGTCCGCCGGTGTCGCAGGGGAGAGGAAGGGCCGGCTCGCGGAGGCTCGTGGTGCGGATGGCGGTAGGGCCCCCGCCGGTGCCCCTCGGCAGCGGCGTTCGGTCGGGCGCCCGGCGCCGGTGGGCCCCTCGGCGCCATGCGTCGGGGCCGCCGAGCGCCGCCCGCCTCCCCGGCCGCCCGCCCGGGCACTGCCGAACCGGGGGGCGTGGGCCGCGCGCGGCGCCCGTCGCGTCGTGCCCGGCGCCGTCACAGACAGGCAGCAGACAGACAGGCACGGATGGGCGCCTCCCGGCAGCGTCGGCACGCCTCGCTCAGCGGGTGGCCGGCAGTGCGGACGAACACGGCGGAAGGTGGTGGGTACGTCCCTCCCAGCCCTCCTCGGGACACGGCTTCCCCGAGGCGCGCGGTCGTGTTGCTCCAGCCGGCCGGTTACCCGTCGCCCTCGCTCGCCGGGCCCTTGCCGGCGGAGGGGGGCTCGGTCGGTGCGAAGGGCCTGCCGGCGACGAGGCCGAGGGCTTGTTCATCGGCGCTGCCGGGCCCGGCGGTGAGCAGATGGAGGCGCAGGTCCGGGTCGTCGGTGGGGGCGAAGGACTCATTGCCGAGAGTGAGGCCGCCGGCGAGGGGATGGTGGAAACGGGTGGTGCCGTGGGTGCAGGTGGCGACCTCGTGCCGCGCCCACCGGTGCCGGAAGTCGTCACTGCGGACGGACAGGTCGTCGATGAGGGCGGGCAGGGCGGGGTCGGTGCGGTGGCGACCGGTGTGGAGGTGCAGCGAGGCGACGGTGTCCCGGGCGGCCTTCTCCCAGTCGGGCAGCCGAGTGCGGGCCTCGGCGTCGAGGAACAGGTGGCGGGCCGCGTCGCGGTCGCGGACCGGGAGGGCGTCGAAGTCGGCCGCCGGGGTCGTCGCCCACCACACACCCGGTCACACCCCCGGCCACTACATGGTGCAGATCACCGACGCGGGCCAAGAGGTGTATCCGATCGCGGACTCCGTCCACCACCCGCTCCAGCTCAACGACACCGGCATCTCCTTCCTCTCCGACGTCGACGTCGGACACGCCCTGAAGACCCGGCAGGAACTCCTCGACCGGTTCGCCGGAGGAGACGTCGCCATCGGCACGGCACACTTCCCGGGCCGCGCTTCCAGCGCATCGAGGTGGACGAGCGCGGACGGACCTGGACCGACGCCTGAACCCGCCCCTCCTCCGGACCGGACGCAGCGGTAGGACGGACGCAGCGGTAGGACGGCAGAGCCGATCTCCCGGTCGATCCGCGCCTGATGCCCGACGGCGGTGCTCGTCGGACACACCCGACGGCCGTGGTGAGGCGAAGGTGCGAGATCCGCCGGGAGCGGGGCGGCTGGTTCAGCGGTGGTCGGCTGTCAGGCCCATGTGACCAGTTCCGCCTTGTCGTCGAAGTTCCCGAGATCCATGTCCACCGGATGGTCGGTGTACTGGTGGAAAACCCAGGAGTGCTCGATGTCGGGCCTGCCGGGGTGGCCGTTGTACTCGGCGATCCACAAGCCGTCACCGGCGAACGAGGTCGTATCGCGGTTCAACCAGAAATCCCGGTCGCAGTAGAGGATCACCTTGTGGCCGGGCGCCTTCTGCTGCACCCGCTTGATCCAGGCGTCCTTCCACTCCCCGGAGACTCTGGGATCTTCCCAGTCGAGGGCGAGGATGTCACCGTCCACCAGGTTGATCTTGGACAGGAAGTAGTCGGCCTGAACCTCGTACGGTCCAGGGCGGGCGAAATGGTAGAAGCCGGTGACCAGTCCCGCTTTGCGGGCAGTCTGCCGCTGGGCGACCCACTTGGGGTTCGTCCAGCTGTGGCCCTCCGTGACCTTGATGAACACGAAGTCGAGCCCTGAGACGTCGTAGGCGTCCGGCTGGAACGACGACACGTCAATGCCTCTGATGCTCATGAGAGGCTCCATCCGTCGGAGCGAAGACTACGTGTCCGACATTACGCCGACGGGCCAAGTGTCGCGCGCGGAAAAGGTAGTTGAGCAGGCAATCTGCCCTGAGGAGGTGTCACCGGCGGGGGCGGCGACCCTTACCAGAGTTGAAACGGTTCCGGAGTTGTCGGTTTTCCACGGCCGGACACGGTCTCGAACGACGACGGTCGGGCCCCGGGGACGGCACCCGCGCCGGGTGGTGGTCCGGACGTCTCCGGGCGGCCCGGCGCGTCAACCAGACGGTCGAGCCGCTGACTTGGTCGCCTTCGCGCCCGCAGTCACTTTTCCGGCCGGTCAGGCCGCCGAACGGATCAGGGGCCGGCCGGGCCGACTGGCGCGGACCTCGCTCGACGCGGCCGGGGAGGAACCCGCGGGGTCCATCACCGCGGGTTCCTCCCGCCCCGGACACCCTCCTGCCCGTCTCCTCTCCCGGCGGTGACGCGTGGCGCGACCGTGGAGCCCGGGGACGCGGCGCGCGGCGCCCCGGTGCCCGCGCCGCGCTCCGGGTGTGCCGCGGCCGGGGAGGGCTCGTAGCCTGGTAGTGCTCGGGGTCCCGTGACGGAGGTTGCCGGTATGCCTCGCACGATCTGGTCCGGCGCGATCAGCTTCGGCCTGGTCACCGTGCCCATCCACGTCCAGTCCGCGACGGAGGACCACAGCGTCCACTTCCACCAGTACCACCTGTCGGACATGGGCCGGATCCGGACCCGGAAGGTGTGCGAGCTGGAAGGGCGTGAGGTCGGGCAGGGCGAGATCGGCAAGGGGTACGAGTGGTCGAGCACGCAGGTCGTCCCGATCAGCGACGCCGAGCTGGACAACCTGCCGCTGCCGACGGCGAAGGCCATCGAGATCGACGCGTTCGTGCCGCTCGCCTCCGTCGACCCGGTCCGCATCGGTGAGGGCTACTACCTCGCCCCGGACGGACAGGTCGCCGCCAAGCCCTACAAGCTGCTGAGGCAGGCGCTGGCCCGCTCGTCGAAGGTCGCGGTCGCCAAGTGGGCGTGGCACGGCCGTGAGCGTCTGGGGCTGCTGCGGGTGCGCGAGGACGTGCTGGTGCTGCATCTGATGCGCTGGCCCGACGAGATCCGTGACCCCGCGCAGGTCGCCCCGCCCCAGGTACGGGTGACCGAGGAGGAGATCGACGGGGCACTGGCCCTGATGGACAGCATGACCCGCGAGGACCTGGACGGCCCGGAGTTCCGCGACACCTACACCGAGGCGCTGGAGGAGATCATCGAGGCCAAGCGGGAGCACCGGGAGCCGGCCGGAGCGCCGGAGCCCGAGGCCGAGCCGGGCAAGGTGCTGGACCTGATGGCCGCCCTGAACGAGTCCGTGGCCCGGGCGAAAGCCTCTCGCGGCGACGCGGGCGGAGCCGAGGTGCACGAACTGCCGGCCAAGAAGGCCTCGGCACGGCAGCGGGGCGGCGAGCCGGCGGCCGGGAAGAGCGCGGCGGCGAAGAAGACCCCCGCGCCGAAGAAGGCCGCGGCGAAGAAGACCGCTGCCAGGAAGCCCCGCCGCAGTGCCTGACCAGTGGCCGCCCGGACGACCGGTCCTCAGCCCGCGGCCGTGGTCTTGACCAGAGACACGTCACGCGAGAGCTCCCGGAAGCCGAGGCAGCAGTACAGCCCGCGCGCCTCCGGACGCCCCGGCGCGCCCATGCGGACGACCGTCGGACGGTCGCGGGCCACCGCCGCCGGTGGTCGGTGGCGGCCGTGCCGAACGGCCGCCGCCCGGTTCACCACGAGTGGGATCGCGTGCGACCGCGGGCGAGAAGCCTCCGGACGAGCAGGAACGCGCCCACGGCGATCAGGGCCACCCCTATGAGGATCAAGGCCGCCCCGACAGCGATCAACAGCGTCCCGAGGAGAACCAGCAGTGCTCCGAGCAGGACCAAGAGCGTCCCGACGATGAGGAGAAAGATCGCGAGGGCGGTCACGGTTGTCTCCTGTCCTCCCTCCCGCTCTACTCCTTCCCCGCCCCCGTTCGAACACTCTGCTCCACGATCACCGACGGCTCGCCGCGGTCAAGGGGCCTTCGCCGCGCCGGTTTCGATCAGGACCGGCGCTGGACCGTGTCCGGCCCGCCCGAGTGGGTGATTCCGCGCTGAGCCCCGCCGCGTCCTCGACCGTCGTCGGGTCGACGGACGGTGACTCGAGCGCGGGGCACGGCCATCGGCCCACCCAGGCTCCCTCCGTGCGTACGTCTCCCGTCAGGAGCCGACGCGCCGGACGGAGGACCTTCGGGGCTCCCGGGAGGGCTGTTCGGCCTCAGCGGAAAGGGCAGCGGTGCGGTGGACTGGGGTTGCCGGCAGCCGAGCCGGCGCGCCCGGACCCCACCGCCCCGGCGCGCCCCGCGGGTCGGCGAGGCAGCTCCCAGCGGGGTGAGGAGGACGCTGAGCCATGAGGCAGCGCAGTGTCGGCGATCTGATGACGCCCGCCGCCGTGAGCGTGCGGCCGGGCACGACGTTCAAGGAGATCGCGCGCATTCTCGACGAGTACGACATCACCGCGGTCCCGGTGGTCGACGACCAGGATCGGCCCGTCGGGGTGGTGTCCGAGGCGGACCTGCTGCGCAGGCGCACGTCCGGCGGTGTGGGCACCACCGCCCGGGAACTGATGACCAGCCCCGCAGTGGTGGCGGAGCCCGGATGGCACGCGGTGCGTGCCGCCCGGACGATGGAGCGGCACCGGGTGAAGCGGCTGCCGGTGGTGGGCGGCGACGGCCGGCTGGTCGGCGTGATCAGCCGGAGCGACCTGGTGCAGTTGTTCCTCCGCAGGGACCGTGCGATCCAGGAGGAGATCCTCGAGGACGTCCTCGTCCGGACGCTGGGCCTCCCACCGTCGGCGCTGACGGTCGAGGTCGCCGAGGGCCGGGTGGTGCTCAGCGGCACAGTGCGGCGCAAGAGCCTGATCCCGGTCGCCGTGCGGCTGTGCGACGGCGTCGACGGTGTGGTGGAGGTGGTGAGCCGGCTCGGCTACGACCGGGACGACACCGGTGAGGACACCACGTGCCAAGGCGACCCCCGGTGACCCCGGAGTCCGGGAGGCGGTCGCCGGACGGCTCACGCCCCGTCGGCACGACCCGCCCGGCCGACACCTGACCGGCGTACGACGCGGCGCACCCCGGGCGGGACCGGGCGCCGCCTGCCGGCCCCGCTCGACGTTCGGATGCCGTCCCCGGCCGGCAGCGACTACCGTGGTCGAGGGGGTGGAACGGCTTTTGGCTCTTCGCGACGGAGGGTCAGCGGTGGGAAGCTCCGAGGAGTCGGGAGAGGTCCGCGTCCGGCTGCCGCAGTTGCGGCTGGATGAGCTGCTGGAGGAGTTGCAGGCGCGCCTGGACGCGGCCCGCGGCACCCGGGACCGGGTGCACAGCCTCCTGGAGGCGGTGCTCTCCGTCGGCCGGGAGCTGAACCTGGAGCAGGTGCTGCACAGCATCGTGGACGCGGCCGCGACGCTGGTCGACGCCGGGTACGCGGCGCTGGGGGTGATCGGCCCGGACGGCAGGCGCCTGTCCGCCTTCCACACCATCGGGGTGAGCGAGGAGGAGATCGCCCGGATCGGCCCCTTCCCGGAAGGGCACGGCGTCCTGGGCGAGCTGATCCGGCACCCGGAGCCGCTGCGGCTGGCGAAGCTGTCCGAGCATCCGGCGTCGTACGGCTTCCCGCCCGGCCACCCGCCGATGCACACCTTCCTCGGGGTGCCGATCCGGGTGCGCGAGCAGGTGTTCGGCAACCTGTACCTGACCGAGAAACGGGACGGACTGGAGTTCGACGAGGAGGACGAGTCGGTCCTGTCCACCCTGGCGGTGGCGGCGGGCGTGGCGATCGACAACGCCCGCCTGTACGAGGAGTCCCGGCTGCGCGAGCGCTGGCTGCGGGCCAACGCGGAGATCACCCGCAGCCTGATGTCGGGCACCGCCCAGGCGGAGGTCCTCAGACTGATCGCGGAACGCGCCCGGGAGATCACCGGCTCGGTGCTCGCCGCGATGTCCACGCCGGTCAGGGACACCGACACGCTCACCGTGGAACTGGCCATCGGCCGGCAGGCCGAGGCCCACCGCGGGCTGGTGCTGCCCGTGGAGGGCACCCTCACCGGGAAGGCGTTCGCCGACGGCGCGCCCGTGAGCAGCCCGGACGTCGCGCACGACGAACGCGTCACGGCCGGGCCGCCCCGGTTCGCCGGCCTCGGACCGGCCGTGGCGGTCCCCGTCGGCGCCGGCGACCACGTACGCGGAGTGGTCCTGCTGGCCCGGGAGAGCGGGGCCAGGGACTTCTCCGGACAGGAGCTGGAGACGTTGAAGGGCTTCGCCGCGCAGGCCGCCCTGGCGATGGAGCTCGCCGAGCGGCGCCGGGACGCCGAGCAGATCGCCCTGCTGGAGGACCGCGACCGCATCGCCCGCGACCTGCACGACCTGGCCATCCAGCGGCTGTTCGCCACCGGGATGACCCTGCAGAGCGCGGGCCGGTTCATCGACCACGCGGGCGCCCGGGAACGGGTGCTGCGGGCCGTGGACGACCTCGACGAGACCATAAAGATCATCAGATCGACGATCTTCGGGCTGCGCAGCCACGGTGACGAGGCGGCGCCCGGACTGCGGGCGCGTGCGGTGCGGGTGGTCGGGGAGGCCGCCCGGGTGCTGGGCTTCGCGCCCAGTGTGCGGATGGAGGGGCTGCTCGACACACATGTGCCCAGGGAGACCGCCGACCACGTGATCGCGGTGCTGTCCGAGTCGCTGACCAACGTCGCCCGGCACGCGCACGCCGACCGGGTCGAGATCGCGCTGGAGACCGACGGCAGGACCGTACGCCTCACCGTCACCGACAACGGGGTGGGCATCCCCGCCGGGGGCCGCCGCAGCGGGCTGGCCAACATGGCCGAGCGGGCCCGGCAACTCGGCGGCGACCTGGAGCTCACCGGCCCCGACGGCGGCGGCACCAGACTGGTCTGGCACGCTCCGGTGAGCGATGTACGGGGACCGTCCGGCGACTGACGGATCGCGGGGGAGCGTGGTGGACGAGGCCGGCCCCTCCCGCGCCACGTCCGGCTCGGCTCCCGCCCGGGCGGTCGGCGACGAGGCGGCCTTCGAGGCCGACCACGTCGGCGGGGCGGTGAACGGGGGCCGGAGCGGGCTCGCGGACGCTCCGGCCCAGGCGCTCGTGGACCCGGAGCCGGCCCACGGCCTGGACCGACGGACCCGCCCTCACCCAGGGCGGCCGGCACGCGCACGCCCTGCGCGAAAACGCTCCCCTCCCGGCTTGCCGGACGCCGCGTCACAGCCGCCGACCGCCCGGGGCCGTCATGCTCCGGCCGCAGGCCCCGGTGTCGATGTCGTCGACGAACTCGCCTACCGCGTCGACGACTCACGGATCGGGTTCGACGACGCGACGACCCGGGGCATGGTCGACGACTGGCTGCGCGGCCCCTGAAACACGCGAGTTCCAGGCGGGCCGGTCCCGACGCTGCCGGGAGCCCGGTCGAGGGCGGACCCGCCCTCGGCCGCACCGGCCGCGGTCATCGGCCCGGACCGCCCGGGCGGCGCGACCGAACGGACTTCATCGCCGGCGGGTGGACAGGTGGGAGGGAAACTCCGGCCGGCTGGAGAGCGTCCGGCGCACGTGTGCGGAACATACCCGCACCGCCGCCGCGTTCGCGGGCACTGGGCGGGTCGTGGTCCCGCTTCCGGACGACCCTGGAGACGGTGCGACCCGGTGGGCGGCCGCCCGGACCGGTGAGCGGGCAGGGCGACCCGAGGCGGGCGCCCTGGGCATACCGGACTGTCGATGGCCTGCCGCGCGGTCAGGCACCACGGGCGGATTCCGTCGGGCCGCGTCGCCGCGCGCGGGACCGCGCCGCATGGGTGACGATGGAGATGTTCCGACTCGGCTGTGCTGCGCCATGGAAGAGGTGGACGGCATGACATCACCCTCCGAATCCCCGGGCCACAACCCGCCACGCGAAGCCCCGCCCCCGACCGCCGCACCGGAGAGCGCGAACCTCAGCGCGCTGGTGAACCTCGGCTGGCAGGCCCTGTTCACCATCGGCCTGGCCTCGGTGGCCCTGGGCGTGATCGTCCTGGTCTGGCCGGGGGAGACGCTGCGTGTCGTCGGCGTACTCTTCGGTGTCTTCCTGCTGGTCAGCGGTGTCTTCCAACTGGCCTCCGCCTTCGGCACGCACGTACCCGGACACCTGCGGGCCCTGCACTTCATCACGGGCGCGCTCTGCGTACTGCTCGGCCTCGTCTGCTTCCGGGGCACCCTGGAGTCGATCCTGCTGCTCGCACTCTGGCTCGGGTTCGGCTGGCTGCTGCGCGGCATCATGATGACGGCGGCCGCCGGGGCGTCGCCGGGCATACCGGCACGGGGCTGGCAGATGTTCCTGGGGATCATCACCCTGCTGGCCGGCGTCGTACTGATCGTCTCGCCGTTCGGCTCGATCGCCGCGCTCACCCTGGTGACCGGCATCATGGCGATCGTCCTGGGGGTGGTCGAGGTGTTCCACGCGATCCAGTTGCGTGTCGAAGCGGGCCGTCTGACGAAAGGCACCGCCGCCAAACGGGGGCGGCCCGCCTTCCGCGCACACCCCCACCCGCAGCACTGACCGCCCGCCCGCCCTCGCCGAACTCCTGGTCGGCGGCTCGTGCCGTCACCGTCCACACGACCGCCCCGCCGATCAGGATCACCAGCCACACCACCAGGACGATCCAGGCCTCGACAACGGGAGGAGCCGCATGGGCCGGTCGGCCTACGGTGTCCGGCCGGACTCCGCTCCGGACAGGAAAGGCGCCGGTCAGTCCCGTACCGCCGGGACCAGTGGGCGCCGTTCCGTCGGCGGCCGGGCCGGCTCCGTCCCTCCCGGTTCCGGAAGGAGCTCGAAGACGCCGGCCAGGCCGGTGCGCCGAAGGAGCCGCCGGAAGGGCGCACTGCCGGTGACCAGCCGCAGCCGGCCACCGCGGGCCAGCACACGATTGCGGACCCGGCACAGCAGGCCCAGCCCGGCGCAGTCGACGAAGGACACGGACCGCAGGTCGAGCAGCAGGTCCGGCCGGGGCCCGGAGGACAGCGTGTCGAGCCGCATGCCCAGGAGGATCCGTGCGGCGAAGTCGACGTCGCCGCGCAGGGTCACCACCGTGGTGGCGCCGATCGTGCGGACGGTGTGACTCACCGTCGGCCTGGTGGTCTTCTCGCCCATGTACAGAGCAAAGACCGGCCGCCTCGGCCGGGGAAGGGCCGTTCGGCCCCTTCCGCCGGGACCGAAGCGCCCGCGGCTCCGGCGTCGGCCTACCGCCGTCCGTCCGGAGGGGCTGGGCAGGCGCCGGGGTTGCGACGGCAGCACCGCCGGGCGGGCGGGCCGGCCCGGCACACGCATCCCCGCGCGGTTCCGCGGTACTCGGCGCCAAACGGTCCCGTCCCAGGGCGGGCGGTGACCGGCCCCGGCCGCCCCGGAGCGGGTCCCGCCTCCCAACGGTCCCGGCAGGGGCGGAGGACGACGGCGACGTTCGCGGGTGCCCGCCGGAGGCGCACCGGTCGGCGCACCGGTGGGGCCGACCGGCCCAAGCGCCGCACGCGGCCCCTCGGACACGCTGGAGCCGTCGGGGCGAGCCCGGCGTCGGCGGTGCGGGGCCCGGGTCGCGCCCCGGACAGGGCATCGCGCCCCCGACAGGGCGGTGCGGCGCGACGGCAGCCACCGCGTCATCACGGAGCGGGAGGAGGGCGGATCGGCCGATGTACAGCGACGACGGTTCCCGCGAACTCGAACGGCAGGAATGCCTTCGGCTGCTGGCCACGGTTCCGGTGGGCCGTATCGTCCACACGCGCCACGCCCTGCCCGCGGTGCTCCCGGTGGACTTCTGCCTGGACGACGACGGCGCGGTGCTGCTGCGGGCCTCCTCCGCGTCCGAACTGGTCCGTGCGGTCGACGGCGCGGTCGTCGCCGTCGGGGCCGACGAAGTGGACGCGGTCGCCCAGTCCGGATGGAGCGTCGTCGTCACCGGCTCCGTCTCCGTGGTGACCGATCCCGGGCGGCTCCGGACGCCGGCCCGGCAGGGGCCGCGCTCCTGGGCCCCTGCGCCCCGGGAAGTCCTCGTCCGCATCGAACCGGAACTGGTCACGGGCCGCGAACTCGTCGGCGGCCGCAGCCTGTACGGCCTCGGTTCCTTCTTCTGACCCGTCGCCGACCGGACAGGCGGGAGGACGCCATGCAGGGTTCCCAGTTCACCGTGAGCGACGTGATGACCGGCACCGTCGTCGCCCTGGCCGGCGGCGCGACGTTCAAGGAGATCGTGCGCACGATGCGGCAGTGGGACGTCAGCGCGATGCCGGTGCTGGACGGCCGCGGCCGGGTGATCGGCGTGGTCTCCGAGGCCGACCTGCTGCGCAAGGAGGAGTTCCGCGACCACGACGCGGACCTGCCCGGCCGGCCGGGCGGCCCGGACGGCGCGGCCAAGGCGCGGGCGGTGACCGCCCGGGATCTGGCGACGGTCCCGCCGGTCACCGTTCACGCCGGCGCCACCCTGGCCGGGGCCGCCCGGCTCATGGCCCGGCACGGAGTCAAACGGCTGCCCGTCGTCGACGACGAGGGGCGGCTCACGGGCATCGTGAGCCGTTCCGATCTGCTCAGCGTCTTCCTCCGCGACGACGACGACATCGCCGAGGAGGTCCGGCGCCAGGTCGTCGCCGGCCGGTTCCCGGTCCCGCTCGAGTCGCTGGGCGTGGAGGTGCACGAGGGGGTGGTCACCCTCGCGGGCAGCGTCCCGGACACTTCCTGGGTGCCGCTGGTCGTCCGACTGGTCCGCTCGGTCGAAGGCGTCGTGGACGTGCGCTGCGAGATCACGGGACCGAGCCGTCGTCGGCCGGTCCTGGAGCCCGACCTGGCCGGCGAGGGACGGCCGGCGCGGCGGACGCGGACGCGCCCCGCGTCCTGACGCGCGGAGCACCGCCCCGTCGATGCGACGAGAGCCCGCACGGTCAGCGGGTCCGCCCGGCCGGGCCGGGATGGCGACAGGGCACCGCCGGGACCCGCCGGCCGCCCGGGAACAGCTCCGCGACCCCGCCCGAGGCCGAGGGCCGAACCGAACCGCGCGCCGCATCCGACGGCGGCGGGCCCGCCGAAGGACCATGGAGGAGCAAGAGCGCGACGGGCCCCTGCGATCGGAGTGGACTGTGAACCTCAACGGCGCGCGCGTACCGGTGGCCGCCACCGGCGCCCTCGGCGATGCCCGCACGGCCGAACCGGCCGGCCGGGGAGCCCGGTCTGCGCCCGCCGGACGCGATCCGGCCCGTACCGCCAGTGCCGCCGGTACCGCCCGTACCGCTCGGTCACGCCCGAGTGCGCCGAGCGTCCTTCCCGGGGCGTACGACCCCGCGTCCCCTGCCCGCGCCCCGCACGATGCGAAGGGAGCACCGGGCGGGCCGAACACCATGGTGACGGCCTTCGGACCGGTGGCCCGTCGCCGGGCGGCCCAGGTCCCGCCGATCCCGGCGGGAGGCGACCCCCGCCGTGTCGTGACGGCTGCCGCCGACGTGCCGGCGGCAGGGGCCGGATCGTCGCCCACCGCCCCGGACGGGACACCCGCCGCCGAACGGCTCGCCGGATGAGCGGGTGCCCCCGCACGCCCGACGTGACGTGTGACGTGGTGATCGTCGGCGGCGGTGCGGCCGGACTCGCCCTCGCCCACCGGCTGACCGCGTCCGCTTCCCCCACCGTCACCCTCGTGGAGGCCCCCGACGGCCCACTGCGCCCTCCCGAGCGCACGTGGTGCTACTGGGACCGCGGCACCGGCGACTTCGACCAAGCGGTCAGCGCCTCCTGGTCCCGGCTGCGTGTCCACGGCACCGACGGCCGCGCGATCACCGTGGACCCGTCCCCGCTGAGCTACCGCATGCTCCGGTCCACGGATTTCGAACGCCTGGTCCACTCCCGCCTGCACCGTTCCCCCGGCGTGCGCGTCCTGCGCGCGACGGCGGACACGGTCCGCAACACGGCCGACGGCGCGGAGGTGCGCTGCACGACCCCCGACGGCCGGAATCTGTCACTGCGCGCCCGCCATGTGTTCGACTCCCGCCCGCGGCGCGCACTGCCGCCGGCCCGGACCCAGTTGATGCAGCACTTCCGCGGCTGGTTCGTGCGCACCCGCGCGGACCGGTTCGACCCCTCGGTCGCCGACCTGATGGACTTCCGCGTGCCGCAACCGCGCCACGGGCTCGCCTTCGGCTACGTACTGCCCCTGGCCCCGCACCGGGCGCTCGTCGAGTACACCGAGTTCTCCCGGACCCCGCTGACCGTCGAGGCGTACGAGGCCGCGCTGACCCACTACGGCCGCGACGTCCTGGGACTCGGCGCGCTCACCGTGGAGTCGGCGGAGCAAGGCGTCATCCCCATGACCGACGCGCGCTTCGCCCGCCGGGTGGGGCCGGCCGTCTTCCGGATCGGCGCCGCGGGCGGTGCCACCCGCCCCGCGACCGGATACACCTTCGCCGCGGTCCAGCGGCAGAGCCGGGCCATCGCCGCCGCCCTGCGCGCGGGCCGTGCGACCGTGCCCCCGCCGCACGGACGGCGCGCACTCGCCATGGACGCGGTACTGCTGCGGGCCCTGGACACCGGCCGGATCAACGGCCCCGACTTCTTCACCGGCCTGTTCCGGCGCGTTCCGCCGGAGCGCCTGCTGCGCTTCCTCGACGGCGACACCTCCCTGTGGGAGGAATGGGGCATCGGGCTGCGCACGCCCGTCGGCCCCATGCTCCGGACCGTCGCCGAACTGCCCTTTCTGCCCCGCCGCCGCCGACCCGCCCCACGAATCGGAGAGAGCCACCGATGACGCTGCTGCGCGATCACGACCTGGCACGCGCCTTCGACCACGCCTCGCGCACCTACGACCGCCTCACGGCCCTCAACCCCGGATACCGCACCGACCTCCTGCGTTCGGCGCGTCGTCTTCGGCTGCCGCAGGGCGGGGCCGGCCTGCACGTGCTGGACCTCGGCTGCGGCACCGGCGCCTCCACCCGGGCCCTGCTGCGGGCCGCGCCCCGCGCCCGGATCACGGCTGTCGACGCCTCGTCGGGGATGCTGCGGCGGGCACTGGCCAAGCCGTGGCCGGCCCGTGTGCGCTTCCGGCATCTGACCGCCGAGGAACTGGCGACGACCGGGGACGGACCGTACGACGCGGTGTTCGCCGCCTACCTGTTCCGCAACGTCACCGACCCGGACGGCGTCCTCGCGACCGTGCGCTCGCTGCTGCGGCCCGGCGGCCGCCTCGCCGTCCACGAGTACAGTCTCAGCGGCTCCGCCGCACACCGTGCCCTGTGGACGACCGTGTGCCGGGCTGTGATCATCCCGGCGGGCACGATCAGCGGCGACCGCGCTCTCTACCGGCATCTGTGGCGCAGCGTCCTCGACTTCGACACCGTCCCCGCCTTCACCACGCGCCTCTCGGGTGCGGGATTCACCGGCGCGCGCGCCCTCCCGGTCGCCGGATGGCAGACGGGTATCGTGCACACCTTCCTGGCCCGCGAAGCCGCCGCCGTGCGGGCTGAGGACGCCCGGTGAGCGCCCCGCGGCGCGCGGCCCGACGAGGCCGCGACCGAAAGGCCGAGGTCATCACGCCCGCGCCGGGCCGGGACCGGTTCGACCCCGAGGACGCGCCCGGCATCGCCGTGGTCGGCGGGGGGATCGCCGGTCTGGCCGCGGCCACCCTGCTGGCCGAACGGGGCGCCCGCGTGACCCTCTACGAACGGCAGGAGTCGCTCGGTGGCCGCCTCGCGGGCCGGCGCACCCGCCTCGCCGACGGTTCCGTGGTGACCATGAGCCGGGGTTTCCACGCCTTCTTCCGGCAGTACTACAACCTGCGCGGCCTGTTGCGGCGGACCGATCCCGGGCTCGACCGTCTGTGTCCGCTGCCCGACTACCCGCTCCGGCACCGCGACGGGCTGACCGACAGCTTCGCCCGCGTCCCGCGCACACCGCCGTTCAGCGCGCTCGGCTTCGTCGCGCTGAGCCCCACCTTCGGCTGGCGCGACCTCGCCGCCATCGACGCCCGGGCCGCGCTGCCGCTCCTCGACGTCCGCGTACCCGAGGTCTACGAACGCTTCGACGGCATGAACGCGACCGCGTTCCTGGAACGCGTCCGCTTCCCCGAAGCCGCGCGCCATCTGGCCTTCGAGGTCTTCTCGCGCAGCTTCTTCGCCGACCCGCGCGAGATGTCCGCCGCCGAACTGCTCCTGATGTTCCACATCTACTTCCTGGGATCCGCCGAGGGACTGCTCTTCGACGTGCCGAACGAACCCTTCCCCCAGGCACTGTGGGAGCCGCTCGGCGAGTACCTCCAGCGCCTCGGAGCGGACATCCGCACCGGCACACCCGTACGCGGCATCCACCCGGGCGACGGCGGGGGAGTGCGGGTGCGGACCGACGACGCCGTGGACCGTCACCAAGGCGCGGTGCTCGCCCTCGACCCCGGAGCACTGCGCGGGCTCGTCGCGGCTTCCCCCGGGCTGGGCACCCCGGCCTGGCGCGAGGACGTCGCCGCCCTGGACACCGCGCCGCCCTTCCTCGTCTCCCGGCTCTGGCTGGACCGGCCGGTCGGCGCCGACCGCTCCGGGTTCCTCGGAACCAGCGGCTACGACGGCCTCGACAACATCAGCGTCCTCGACCGCTACGAGGGCGAGGCCGCCCGCTGGGCCGCCAGGACCGGCGGCTCGGTGGTGGAACTGCACGCCTACGCCGTCGCCGCCGACGCGAAGCCGGAAGCGGTGCGAAGGCGCCTCGTCGACAGCCTGTACCAGGTCTACCCGGAGACCCGGCAGGCACGGATCGTGGACGCCCGGCACGAATGGCGCTCCGACTGCCCCTTCTTCCGGGTCGGCTCCCACGCCCGGCGGCCCGCCGTACTGACTCCCCACCCCCGGGTGACGCTCGCCGGTGACGCGATCCGCTGCGACCTCCCCGTGGCCCTGATGGAACGCGCCGCCACCACCGGGTTCCTGGCGGCCGGGGCCCTGCTCGCGGGCTGGGCCGTCCGCGGACAGACGCTGTGGACGGTACCCCGGGCCGGCCGCTCACCCGCACTGCGGGCACTGGGCGGAGCCGGCAGCCGCTGAGCACCGTCGCCCCGCGCCGTGCCGGGCAGCGCGGATACGCGGACGTACGGCGTCGGGCCGGTGGGGCCCCGCGCCGGAACGGCCGCGGACCCCCGGCTCCCGCCGCGCTCACCCCGGGAACCGGCCCGTGCTGCGCAGCTCCCAGCGCCGCTCCGCGTAGGCGAGGTCGTCGCGCCACAGCCGGCCGGCGCTCCGGCGCATCAACGGGCGCAGCACGGGCGCCGCGGCCCGTGCGAGGGCGAAGCCGCGCCGGTCCGAGGCGGCGACGACCGCCTCGACGACGGCGGTCCGCGGCCGCTCGTCCGACTCGCGGGTCAGGGGTGTGGCATGGGTCTCCACCACCGATGTGGACCCCTCGCCCTCCGTGATGCGCATGACCACCGTGCGGGGCCCGGGAGCGGTGAACTCCGCCCGGACCGGCACCACCAGACGGCCGGTCACCCGGAAGGAGACGTCGACGACGAACGCGTCGTCCTCCTCGCCCCGGGGCGGCCTGGACACCGTCAGGTCCACGAACGAGTAAGGATGGAACCAGGAACCGTGCCAGGGGTCCAGCCGGTTGGCCACCACGTCCTGGGGCTCGCACCGCCCGACGGCCGTGAAGACGGCGTCCACGCCGCCGCTCGCCGGCCGCACCGGCACGGCCGGACGGTCCGACGGCTCCTCGCAGCCGACCTCGTCCAGCCGGACCCACACCAGTACGCCGTCGTCGTGGACCGGATACGGGTCCCAGCCGGTGAGCGGCCCACCGTCCAACGCCAGTCCGTGCCAGTGGCACACCAGCGTGCCGCACACCACCCTGCCGTCCCGCAGGGGCGCGCCCAGATGCGGGCAGACACCCGGACCCGCGTGCGGCTCACCGGTGTCCGACCGCCACAGCACGACCTCGGCACCGGCGACCGTCCTGCCGAGGGGACGGCCACCGGCGCGTACCTCCCGGGAGGCGCCGACGACGAACCAGTTGCCGGAGGGACGTGCCGATGCCCGCTTCAGCGCGTCGGCGATCAGCGCCGGGCGTGCCTCCCGCCACGTCGCGGCCTGTGCCGCCCAGTCCGTCCGGCGGCGCCGTCGCAGGGGCGGTGTCCAGCGGGCCCGGCCGGCTCGGCCGCTCACCTCACGGGTCCCTTCCACCGGAGAGCGGCGCCGTCCGCCTGGGGCGCCTGGAGCCCGGTGCGCGCGCGCCGGCGCGCGCCGGCGATCTGCAGGACTCCGGTGGCCGCGGTGACCGCGCGGCGCCCGCGGGAGACCACCGCACGCCGGTGCAGCACCATGTACTCCTGGTCCGCGATCGCGTCGAGGATGCCGCCGTAGAGGGTGAACGCGGTGCGGATGCAGGGGCGTGTCCGTGGGTCGAGCATGGCGATGCCCGGCTCCGCAGCCCGGTACACCTCTCGGGTCAGCTCCTCCGCGGCGACGAGGGCCGCGCGGATGCGCGGGTCGGGACGCCCGGTGCGGCGGCTCCACTCCAGCAGCGGCCGGTCCACGCCATGGGCGGCGAGCAGGTCCGCGGGCAGGTAGACCCGCCCCCGGTCCAGGTCCTCGCCCACGTCCCGCAGGAAGTTGGTGAGCTGGAACGCCACTCCGAGCGCCGCCGCGTGCGGTGCCGCCTCCTCACGGGGGACGACCGTGCCGAGCACCGGCAGCATCTGCAGCCCGATCACCGCGGCCGAACCGTGCATGTAGGCGCGCAGGTCGGCGTAGGTCGCGTAGTCGGTGACGTGCAGGTCACTGCGCATGGAGACCAGGAAGTCACCGAACAGCGTGTGCTCGATGCCGTACCGCTCGGCGGTGTCCGCGACGGCCCGGACCACCGGTTCGGTCCCCTCGCCGGTACGCAGCCCGTGCGCGAGCTCGCTCTCCAGGCGCCGCAGCGCACGGTCGCGCTCCTCGGCCGTCCGGGGACGGTCGACGTCGTCCACGATGTCGTCCGCCCAGCGGGCGAAGCCGTAGAGCGCGTGCACGGCCGGCCGGCGTTCCACCGGTAGCAGACGCGTGGCCAGGAAGTAGGTCCTGCCGTGACGGGCGTTGAGCCGCCGGCACCGGGTGTAGTCGTCGCGCAGGCCGGGGTCGGTGATCCCGGCGGCGTCCAGCTCACGACGGGTCATGGACGCCTCCGGCGGTCGACGCGACGGCCCGGGCGCTGCTCGCCGCCGCACGGGTGCGCGGGCGGGCGCGACGGGTGCCGGGATCCCCGCCGGTGACACGTGCGGCGGCCAGCTTGCCGCTGAGGAGAACCGTCGGCACGCCGACGCCGGGGGTGGTGCCGCAGCCCGCCAGCACGGCGTTCTCCAGGCCGCGCACCAGGTTGCGCGGGCGGAACGGGCCGGTCTGGGCGAAGGTGTGGGAGACCGAGAAGGGGCTGCCCGCGGTGTGCCCCCGCGCCGCCCAGTCCGATGGCGTCACCAGCAGCTCCTCCTGGACGCTGTCCGCGAACCCTTCGAGGCCCCGGCGCTCCAGCTCGGCGACCAGGCTGTCGCGGTAGCGCGGTCCCAGGCCGCGCCATGCGGCGGCGGAGGGGCCCACGTCGGTGTTCGGGCAGGGCGCCAGGACGTAGTGGAGGTGTCCGCCCGGCGGAGCCAGGCCGGGATCGTGCGCCGTCGGCCGGGTGATCAGCAGGGACGGATCGCTCATCAGCCGCCCCGAGCGGGTGAGTTCGTCGAAGGTGCGTTCCCAGGCGGCGCCGAAGGACAGGGTGTGGTGGGCGAGAGCGGGCCACGTGCGGTCGGTTCCGGCGTGCAGGACGACGGCGGACGGCGAGTGACGCAGCCGCACCGGACGCCTCGGTGCGCGGCCCAGCAGCCGGTGCGCGGCGGCCAGCTCGCACGTCAGCACCACGGCGTCACAGGCGATCCGCTCGCCCGTGGCCAGACGCACCGCACGGACCCGTCCCGCCGAGCGTTCCAGCGCGCTCGCCCCGGCCGACCAGCGGAACTCGGCACCCGCCCGGGCCGCCGCGTCCGCCATGGCGCGCGGCAGCGCGTGCATGCCGCCCTTGGGGAACCAGACGCCGGCCACGGTGTCCATGTAGGCGATCACCGCGTAGGCCGCGAGCGCCCTGGCCGGCGCGACCCCCGCGTACAGGGCCTGGAAGGAGAAGACACGGCGCAGTCGGGGGTCGGCCAGGAAACGGCCGATCCGGCGGTCCAGCCGTCCGAAACCGCCCAGTGCCGCCAGACGGGCCAGGTCCGGGTGCAGCAGTTGGAAGGGCGAGTCGAAGTTCGTGTCGATGAAGCGCCTCATCTGCGCCCGGTACAGCCGCTCCAGCCAGTCCCGCAACTCGCGGTAGCCGGCGGCCTCGGCCGGTCCCGCGAACCGCCTGACCTCGGCCTCCATCGCCTCGCCGTCGGTGTGCACGTCGAGTGAGGTCCCGTCGGCGAAACACGCCCGGTAGGCCGGATGCAGGGCCGTCAGCTCCACGTGCCGGTCGAGGCGGTCGCCCACGGCGGCGAACGCCTCGTCGGCCAGGTGCGGCATGGTCAGCACCGTCGGCCCGGTGTCGACCTCGTAGCCGCCCAGGCGCACACGGCCCGCCCGGCCGCCGGGGCCGCCGTCCCGTTCGACGACCGTCACCCGGCGGCCTGCGCCCACCAGGTGCAGCGCGCAGGCCAGACCGGAGAGCCCGGCGCCCACCACGACCACGTGATCCGTCGTTCCCGGTACCGTCCTCACGCCGCCGCCCCGGCGCACTCCACAACGGCCCCCGACGCCCGCTCGGCCAGTGCCGCGAACTCCCGCCGCACGGCGGGCTCGACGCCGCTCCGGTCGAAGCGCCGCGGGCTCGTCGCGGCCACGTGGGCCGCTCCGACCGGTTCGGCCGCGGTGGGCCGCAGTCCCAGCATGCACAACCCCTTCTCGTCCAAGGTCACCCGCACACGACTGCTCCCGCCGGGTGCCCGTGTACGGATGCGATGATTCATGCCCGGTACGCGGGCCGTTGCGGATGACGGTCACCCCATCGGCCCAGCAGCCCCCGACCACCCGCACACGGCCCCGGCGCGGACACGGCCTTCCGCGAGCGCCGCACGGAGCCGTCGGGGCCGCGTGCCGGGGTCCCGACGGCCGTCCCCGGCAGAGGGACGGCCCATCGGCCCGGGCCCGAACGGGTCGCCGCCGGGCCGGCGATGACGGTCCGTCCGATCTCGGTCCGCCTCCAGCCGTCCGGCCGGTGGGTCCCGGAACGCCCCGGCCCCACCGCACCACTTCGACGTCGATCGGCTCGCCCACCGAGGCGGTGCGGCGGAGCGCGGCAGGCCGAACGAGCGGGGCGGGCCACAGGGGCCCTGACCCGGGAGGACCGTGGCACGCCTGCGGGGGCCGCCGCGTTGCCGCTGTGGAACAGTGGAAGGCGAGGAGCGCGCGCGTACGGCGGCCGCGGCGAAGCCGGCCGGGCGAAGGAGGACACTGATGGACCACCCTGTGGTGGCGGGTGTCGACGGGTCCGAGCCCAGCCTGGCGGCGGTCGACTGGGCGGCGCGGGAGGCGGCGTCGCGTGGCGTCGCGCTCCGCCTCGTGCACGCGTCCCCGCCGCTTCCCGACGCCGCCGTCCCGGGACCGGCCGCGGACCGGCTGCGGCGCATGGGCGCGCACCTGCTCCAGCGGGTGGCCGCCGGCCTCGGCGACCGCCATCCGGACGTCGAGGTGCGCGGCGTGCAGGCCGACGGTGATCCGGCGCAGGCGCTGCTCGCCGCGGCCCGCGAGGCCGGACTCCTCGTCGTCGGTGCGCGTGGGACGGGCGGCTTCGACGCCCTGGCGGTCGGCTGGGTCGCCCTGCGGGTGGCGGCAGCGGCTCCCTGCCCCGTCGTGATGGTCCCCGCACGGCCCGGCGGCGCGTGTGCGGAGGGCGCGCACACGCCGCGGGACTCCCAGGTCGTGTGGGGGGTCGACGCCCACCGCCCGGTCAGTGAGACGGCCGCCTTCGCGTTCTCCGCCGCCGAGGCACACGGTGCGGACCTGCGGGCGGTGCACGCCTGGACTCTGCCGGCCGAGGCCGTCTCTCCGCAGACCCTGGTGGTGACCGAGGAGGACCGTGCCACCTGGGAGGACCAGGAGGTCCTGCGACTGTCCGACGCGCTGCTGCCCTGGCGCGAGAGACACCCGGGGGTGACGGTGCGGACCGATGTCGTGCTGCTCCACCCGGCGCAGGCGCTTCTGCACGCCTCCCGGGGCGCGGCTCTGCTGGTCGTCGGCCGCCGCACCGATCCGCCGGCGGGCGCGGACCGCGCGGTTCCCCACGCACTGGGCCCGGTCACGCACGCGGTACTGCACCACGCCCGGTGCCCGGTGGCCGTCGTACCGCACGCCGGGTGACGGCGTGCGCCGTCCGGCCCGACCCGGATCCGGCCGGGCGGCGCGCCGGTCAGCCGAAGAACACCTCGAACTCGTCGTACAGCGACGGATCGACCAGTTTGGCCCTCGCCGTGGCTTCGGCCAGCGGGAAACGGACGATCCGGGTGCCCCGCAAGGCGACCATGACGCCGAACGCACCGTCCTTCACCGCGTCGATGGCGTACAGCCCGAAGCGGGTGGCGAGCCACCGGTCGAAGGCGCTCGGGGTCCCGCCCCGCTGGACATGGCCCAGAACCGTGGTGCGGGCGTCCTTGCCGGTGCGTTCGGCGATCTCCTGGGCCAGCCATTCACCGACGCCGGACAGCCGCACGTGCCCGAACTCGTCCAGCGAGTGATCCTTGACCATCAGCTGTCCCTCCTTGGGGACGGCGCCCTCCGCGACCACGACGATCGGCGCGTAGTTCATCCCGAACCGCCTCTTCACCTGCTCACACACCTGTTCCACGTCGAACGGCCGCTCCGGGATGAGGACGACGTTGGCGCCGCCCGCGATACCGGCGTGCAGGGCGATCCATCCGGAGTGCCGCCCCATCACCTCCACCACCAGGGCGCGCATGTGCGACTCGGCGGTGGTGTGCAACCGGTCGATGGCCTCGGTCGCGATCCCCACGGCGGTGTCGAAACCGAACGTGTAGTCGGTGCCCAAGACGTCGTTGTCGATGGTCTTCGGTACGCCGACCAGCGGAATCCCCTGACCGCTCAGCTCGGTCGCCACACCGAGTGTGTCCTCGCCGCCGATCACCACCAGTGCGTCGACGCCGTGCTCGGCGAGGGTGTCCGTCACACGTCGCAATCCCTCCTCGTGCTTGAACGGGTTGGTACGGGAAGAGCCGAGGATGGTCCCGCCACGGGGCAGGATGCCGCGCACACCGGCGACGTCCAGCGGGACGAGGGCGTTCTGGAGCAGGCCCAGCCAGCCGTCCCGCACTCCGACGAAGTCGAGGCCGTATTCCTGGACACCTTTGCGGACGACGCTGCGGATCACGGCGTTCAGACCGGGACAGTCACCGCCGCCGGTCAGCACTCCGACCTTCATGAGCTTCCTCCCGTCCGCCGTCGGCCCCTGCGCGCGCGTACGTCTTCCCGGCGCTCGGGAACGAGGCGCCGGAGGACGCGTCGACCGCCTTCCCTCAAGCGTCTCTCCGTTCGCTCCGCAGTGACCACTCGGCCGGTGCGGGCCCGCCGCGCAGGGGCGCACCCGACGACCTCCTCCGCGGGCCGGACCGCGTCCCACGTCGCCGCGGCCCCCGCAGGGCACGTCCCGCGCGGCGCGTCCGGCGGAGTCCCGGGACATCGCGAGGACCCCTCGCGTGGCAGGGTTCCCCGTCCCGTAAGAAGCTGACGTCCGGTACCGGCACGAGAGGAGACGATGCGCGGTGACGCTTCCCCTGGTGGTCGGGGCGGACGGGTCCGAGGCGAGCCTGGAGGCGGTGGCCTGGGCCGCCGCCGAGGCGGTGCGGCACGGTGTCCCGCTCCACGTCCTGCACGCGGCGGTCGGCGACCACGAGGCGTCCGACGTGGTCCGCACCGCGGCCGAACGTGCCACAGCGGCGGCTCCGGCCGTACGGGTGTCGAGCGAGGTCGTGCACGAAGAGGCGATCTCCTCCCTGGTGGGCAAGGACCGCAGCGCCTTGGCACTGGTGCTCGGATCCAGAGGGCTCGGCGGAGATCTCCCCGGACTGCTCCTGGGATCGGTCGGTCTGGCCGTGGCGGCGCGAGCCCACTGCCCGATCATCGTGGTGCGCGGCGCGGCGGAACACAGGGACGCCCGCTTCGGAAGCATCGTCGTCGGCGTCGAGGAGGGGGAGGGCAGCGACACGGCCGTGGAGTTCGCCTTCCGGGAGGCCCGGACACGGCACTGCCGCCTGGTGGCCGTGCACGCCTGGAACCCCCGGTTCGGAGCTTCCCCCACACCTGAAGTCCCGCCGTGGTACGCCCTGGAGGCTCACCGGCGCCCGCCCGCGCAGGTGCTCGACGACGCTCTGCGCGGCCCGGTGGAGCGGTACGGCGACACCCTGACGAGCCGCTTGGTGATCGACGGGCCGGCCCGGCAGGCGCTGGTGGACGCCGCCTCGGAGGCGGACCTGCTGATCGTCGGGGCCCGCCGACGACAGCTCGTCGCGGGCCTGCAACTGGGTCTGATCAACCACGCGTTGCTGCACCACGCTCCGTGCCCCGTCGCGGTCGTGCCCCGGACGTGACCGCCGGCCGGACAGGCCGGGGCCGTCGACGACGTGGCCGAGGCGCGCAACCGTCCCGCGTCCTGACCCCGGCGTTCCGGCGAACCCCACGCACGGTGTGGCGTGCGGCACCGCGACGACCGGGCACCGCGCGCGGTGCCGCACGCCCCGGCCGACCGCGCCCGGAAGCGTGCCGCTGAAACCGGCCTGGCGAGGCAGAGCGCCCGGTAATGCCGTGGCGGAATGCGTCGTCAGCCGTCTACCGTGGCGCCGTGCCCGAGAACGTGACCCTGCGCGGCGAACGCGTCTTCCTGGAGCCGATGGAGACAGGCCATGTGCCCGACTTGACGCGAGCCGCGTCGGAATCACGGGACGCCTACGGCTTCACCCTGGTACCAGCCGACCGGGACTCGATGGCCCGCTACGTGAGCGCGGCCCTGGACGATCAGAGCACCGGATGGGCGCTGCCCTTCGTCGTCCGGGACCGTCGCCGGGACCAGATCGTGGGCTCCACTCGCTTCCTGGACCTGGACTACTGGACCTGGCCCCCGTCATGGCCGCCCGGGCGCACGACACCCCGGCCGGACGCCATCCCCACGGTGGCCGAGATCGGCAGCACCTGGCTGTCTGCCAGTGCACAGGGCACCGGATGCAACACCGAGGCCAAACTGCTCATGCTGACCCATGCGTTCGACGTCTGGGGCGTGCTCAGGGTGACGTTGAAGACCGACGCCCGCAACGGCCGTTCCCGCGCGGCGATCGAGAAGATCGGCGGGCGTTTCGAGGGCGTACGCCGCGCCCATGCGCGGGCCGTCGACGGTTCGGTGCGCGACACCGCCTACTACTCCGTCCTCAGCGAGGAGTGGCCGGACGTCAGAGGGCGACTGCGCGCCATTTCGTCACCCCGGCGGGACCCCGAGGGCGGCCACACCCGCGCCGGCGGCGGCAACGCCCCCGCGAGGTGACGGACTTCGCCGGCGAGCCGGACCCGGCTGTCACACTCGAAGGGCCTGGAACGGAGCGGCGGACACCGCGGTGCGGTTCCTCACGGTCAGCGGGCCGAACCGTCGTCGCACCGGCTTCAGTCACGAGCGGTGGACTCGCCGGGCCGCGGTCCGGTTCCGGTCGTCGGGCACCCGCTGGATGAAGGAGACTCTCTCCCGTACCGCGGTCGACTGCACGACGAGCACGGCCCGATGCGGCAGAAGGAGCCCAGTGGTGGCGACGCTTGCGGAGATAACGGCCCTGTTGGGTGAGCCGCGGTTCAACTGGTCGGATCCGGCTCCGTGGATCGAGCTGGAGGGGGAACTCGGCATCGAGTTCCCCGCGGACTTCCGTGAGATCGTGGACGCCTACGGTTCGATCGAGGTCAACGGGCAGTTGTACCTGCAGCATCCCGCCGGTCACCTTCTGCACAGCCTGGGAGAAGTCATCAGGGGGGATCTCGAGCTGTGGCGCGAGGAGGACATGGCGGAGTTCCTGCCGAGTCCGGTGGGGGCGAACCCCGGTGAGCTGATGCCGGTGGCATCGGCCACGACGGGGGAGGCGGTCTTCCTGCGCGTCCCGGACGGGCCCTCGTCGCCCTGGCGCGTCGTCATTCAGGAGTTCGACAGTCCGGCCTGGACCCTGTACGAGATGACGTTCGGCGACTGGTTCCTGGCTTATCTCAGGGGAAGGGACGTAACGGTGTGTTCTCGCGACTTCGCGCCTGACCGCCCGTTCTACGCGTTCCTGCCCTGAAACCCCCCAAGCCCTCTCGCGGTCACCGTGCTCGTGTCGGCGCACCACTTGCCGTCACCCGTGGTAGGGACATGTCGGTGGGGGAGTCCCGGAAGATCGTCGACGATGACGAGACTCCCGTCGCTCCGATGGATCTCCCTGCCGTCGGGGCACTTCGGGTGCGCCTCGGTACCGGGAAGGCTGTTCCGGGCGCCGCTGGTTCGCGCGGTGCCGTCCCGCGGCCACCCGACGTCTACGGACGTGGTGACGGGAAGGTCCTCACCCGTCCCCGAAACCCTCGGCCGAGGCGCGCATGCCCGCCCACGACCTCCCCGGACGGCACGGTCGGCCCTCCGGGTAGAAGAGGAACAGGGTGCAGCCGGTGGTGGTCGAGGGGACGTGCCACGATCCGGCCGGGGCGTGCAGGAACGTGCCGGCGGGGGTAGTCGCGTGCTCCGTCGTTGAAGATGCCGGCGACCACGTAGACCTCTTCCGGGCCGGGCTCGTGGACGTTGCGGTGCGGCCAGGAGGCGCCCGCCTCCATCTCCAGCACGTTGGCGTGCGCGCCGGACGGTCCGCGCCACAGGGGACGCAGCCGGATCCCTGGGAACAGCTCACGGGCCGGGGACTCGACGACGCGGAAGGCCGGGCGGTCGGCACCGGACCGTACGCCCCGGCCGGCGTCATGAGGATGCGGGCGGTCCGGTGGAGGTGTTCACCAGTACGGCACGGACTGCTGCGGGCCCGGCATTCCCCGCGGTCCACCGCGACCTTGCCGTGCTGACACCACGCGAACGCGAGGTACTGACACTCATGGGCGGCGGTCCGCCGTCCACCCATGGAGCGGCGTCGCGGCGTCGCCTGCCGGCTCCTTCGAGAGGCGGAGCAGGAAGAGGACGGGATGGGGATGTGCTCGTACGGGGTAGGCGAGCGAGACGACGCGGGGCGGTCCGGCTCGGTGCTTGTGGGAGGGTCAACGTATGCGGTTCGACGACGATGCTGCTCTGGACACGTCCGAGGTCGAGGACGGTCGGGGCGGTGCGCTGGGCGGGATCCCGGGCGGCGGGAAGACCATCGGCGGGGGACTGGTCGGGCTCGTGGTGCTGGTCGCGTCCGTGCTCTTGGGTGTCGACCCCGACATGTTCGGCTCGGGCAGCGGCGACACGTCCTCGTCCGGCAAGCCGGCCGCGGACCTCGCGGCGGACTGCCGGACAGGTGCCGACGCCAACAGCAAGGAGGAGTGCCGGATCGTCGCCGTGGTCGACAGTGTGCAGGCGTTCTGGAAGCAGACGGAGACAGCCGTCGGCAAGCCCTACCAGCAGGCCCCGACGTTCCTGTTCACCGGCAGTGTGAACACCGGTTGCGGGGACGCGACTTCCGATGTCGGCCCCTTCTACTGCTCTGCCGATGACAAGGTCTATCTCGACCTCGGCTTCTTCAACGACCTGAGCAGCGAGTTCGGCGCCAAGGGCGGCCCGTTCGCCGAGGCCTACGTCATCGCGCACGAATACGGCCACCACTTCCAGGACCTCAGCGGAACGATCTCCCGCGGCAGCGGAAAGGGCCAGAACAGCGGCTCGGTGAAACTCGAGTTGCAGGCGGACTGCTACGCCGGAGTGTGGGCCCACCACGCCACCACCACCCCCGACCCCAAGAGCGGTAAGCCACTGATCACCGACTTGACGAAGGACGACATCAACCGCGGGCTGGACGCGGCCGCCGCCGTCGGAGACGACCGTATCCAGCAGCGCTACCAGGGCAAGGTCACACCCGACACCTGGACCCACGGCTCCGCGAGCCAGCGTCAGCAATGGTTCTCCACCGGCTACCGCTCCGGACGCGTCACCAACTGCGACACGTTCAGCTGACCACGCTGACAACCACGGCACGACGCCCGGCTGTGGGCCGCCGATGGTGGGACGATCGCGTATCACGTTCCGCCGCGGTCGGCGGTTACTCAGCTTGTTGGCGTGGTCTCGTCAAGGTGAGGCCGGTCTCGGCGAGGCATCCGTCGATGAGCGTTCACGACCTCGCGCAGGTCGCAGGAGCCCAGGTCCCCGGGTGGTCGACCGGGCCACCCGCTCCTGCTTCCACGCGGTGACCAACGGTTCGATCAACGCCCACTGCTCGTCGGACAAGTCGGTTGAGTACGGCATCCGTTCCATGCCCGCGACTCCATCATGCACGCGGCATGCACACGACATGCGCGACACCCTCTCAGTCCTTGAGGCGGGCGAAGCCGTGCTCCATCGGCGCCCGGACTGCCGCCAGTGCGGTGTCCGACAGCTTCTGGCCGCGGGTCAGGGCCGCTTTCGGGCGACCTTGTGGCCGGTGATCACAGCCGGGTCGGAGTCGGTACCGCCGTCGTCGAGCCCGCGGCGGTCGCCGCCCGAGTGCGGGCTGGGGCTGAACCTACTTCGCCGACGTGTGTGCCGCGCACCCAGCGCGGATACGCCGGCTGAGGAAGGGGGCTGCGCGGTCCAGTGCCTCGTCTGCCTCGTCCAGAACGCCGGCGAACGACTGGAAGACGTGCGGCACGTCGGCGGTGATGTCCAGAATGACGTCCACCCCGACCGCCCTCCCACGCGCGGCAAGGCGCGTGGAGTCGTCCAGCAGGATCTCGTTCGTGCCCACCTGCATCAGCAGTGGGGGGAAGCCGGTCGGGTCGGCGAGGACGGCCGGGCCGAGCAGGGGCTGGTGGGGGTCGGCTCCGGCGGGATACATGGCCCCGGTGTGTTCAACGGCCTTACGGGTGAAGATCGGGTCGATGCCCTCCTTGGTGCCCATGCTCTCGCCCGTGCGGGTGGCGTCGAGGCCAGGGGAGAACGCCACGATGGCGGCGGGCAGTGGGAGGCCCGCGTCACGGGCGGCGAGGCAGGTGGTGACGGTGAGGCCGCCGCCGGCCAAGTCGCCGGCGAACGCGATGGCCGAGGGGTCTATGCCGCTGTCGAGGAGGGTGCGGTAGGCGCTCAGGGCGGCTTCGATCGCGGCCGGGAACGGGTGCTCGGGGGCAAACCGGTAGTCCAGCGAGTACGCCCTGGAGCCGGTCTTGGACACGAGGTGTCCCATCAGCGACAGGGCGGTCTGGGGGAGCCGGGCACGAAGCCGCCGCCGTGGAAGCACAGGATCGTTCCGGCGCGGGGCCCGTTGTCCGGCTCGACATGCAGGGCGGGTCGGTTGTCGAGCGTCGTCGGCGTGACTCGGATGGTGTCGGGCACGATCATCTGGGCCATCAGCGCCTTGAATCCAGCGCGAAGTTCCTCGACCGACCGGGGACCCTCAGGCCGCGGTTGCCGCATCGTCGCGTCGACCCGGGCGCGCTGTTCCTTGCTCATGGGTGTGCTCCTGTCGAAGTAGCTTCCACTACACTATATGCCATGGCATATAAATGGAGGTGACGAGGTCGACCTCTCGGGCTTCTTCGCCGATCTGGTCCGGTGCGAGACGCGTCTGTACAACGCACTCAATGACCGTCTCCATGAGCGTCACGGGATCGTCACCTCGCGTTTCGAGTTCCTGTGCTTCCTGCGCGACCGTCCCGGGGCTCGCGTGTCGGACCTCGCCGCCGAGTTCGCCATCGGCGTGGGGGCGACCAGCAAGGGCGTCGACCGTCTGGAGAAACAGGGATGGGTCGTCCGGCAGTCGAATCCATCCGATCGCCGGTCCTCCCTGCTGGCCCTGACCGACGACGGCTCGCAACTCGTCGAGGCGGCGGAGAAAACCTTCACCAACGGACCCGCCGCGCTGATCGGAGACACGCTCGACGGCCCCTCGGCGGCGGCCGCCGTCCGCGCCATCTCGAAGCTGCGCTCCGTGCTCGAACGTGACCAGATCGGCACGCCCACAGGCTGACGGACGCAGCCCGACGAGGTACGCCGCCGCGCTTGGCCGGCGCCGTTACCGGACGACTGCCCGAACCCGTTTCGAGCCGCACCGCGGATCTGCCCGGTCCCGGGGGCACGGCCCCTGGTCGCTGACCGCGTTCCGCCCCGGGGGACATGCCACCGGTTGTGGTATCCGCGCGCCCGATCACTGCAATGCTCGTAGCCGACAGCCCGCGGGCACAACGTGACCGAAAGCAAGGGAGGATCGGCAGATGCTGGACGCCGACATGCTGAAGCACCCCGTGATCCGCGACTGCGTCGACGCCCTCGTCGGCGGCCGGGGCGGACTGGTCGTCTACGGGCAAGGCCTGGGGGCCGCGAAACGCTCGTGGGGGCGGGCGTGGGGATCGCGGCCGCCACCGGCAAGAAACTGACGATCGTCGACGCCGAACTCCTCCGCACGCCAACCGCCCGCCTGGCCGAACAGCCTGGCCTCGCCGAGCACACCTTCCTGCCTCCCGAGCAGGCCGCGAGCTGGCCGACAGGATTCGACCCGCACGCAGTCCTCGCCGTCCACGGGGACGTCCTGTGTAGCCAGAGCTTGGTGGAGCCGCTGCGCGCCGCGGCCCGGGACACCAGCCTCCACACCCGCCATCCAGGCCGCACCCCTGGGACTACCTCGTCCACGACGAGTGGGATATCGCCCTGAGCCTGCTGGAAGAGCCCGGGGACGCCCGCTCGCTCCCTCTGGCGTTCTGGGAGCAGCTCGCCGAAGCGGCTGAGCGGCTCCGGCTGGAGCGGAGCACGACGTGGTGCCATTGGCGATGCTCCGAACTCCGCAACGGTGTGATCCGGGCGGATCTGAGGCTCCGCCCTGCCGCCGAGGCGCGACGCACGACGCCAATCTCCGGCGCCGGTGTTCTGCGGCCCAAGTGGGGCATCGGACACCTCTCACCCACCGGCGGACGCGCGGTCAGCATCGCTGGGCTCTGGGTTGAGAACATGCCCACGCTGGAGCCCGGCGGGCTAGCCACGGTTCGCCTCGTGCCCCTCACGCCCTCCCGCTGGACGCACGTCCAGCCCGGCCGGCAGATCACCCTGCACGAGGACCGAGCCTGTTGCCGGCACCGCAGTCATCCTGGAGGTTCGGGGCACGCTGTTCACCGTGCAGAAGGGGAACTCGTGGACCGGAGCAGTATCCCGGTCGAGGCCAGCCTGACGCAGCACGTGTACTCGTTCACGAGAGAAGCGGCTGCAGTCACGCTGACGACGACATGGCCGCCGGGGACAGCGGCACGGCTGACCTGGCCGGAGCTGCAAGAGCTGACCGACAGGGTGAAGTCCGAAGCGGTGCGACTGATCACCACCACGCGTCCGGAACTTCGTGACAACACCTGGCTGAGGCAGACGGTGGGGCAACCACCGGCTGCCTGAAGGTCCTTCCGTGACTACCGGTCATCTCCAGCGGAAGAGTCCGGACACTGTGCAACGGTGTCCGACCGCAGTCGGCTGCCGCGTCCCGCCGCCGTCCGTCCGGCCCGGCTTCACCGCCTTTGCCGGGTCCTGCTGTCTCCTGGTCCCGTCGTCCTCCGGTCCGGTCGCCGGTTGCTCTGGTCCCTGGCGACCCTGGCGACCCTGGCCGTCCGCGTGCCGTCCGGTTGCTCCTTGCGACGGGCGGATCGCTTCCGGGATCCCGCGCGAAGCAATTGCTTGGCTAGCCACGTAATGGGTGCTACTTTTATGTGGCTGGCCACGGAAAGTGGTCGGTGCGGCATCCCACTCGAGGAGAGCAGTCATGAAGGCCATCGTTTTCGACACGTTCGGCGGCACCGAGGTCCTGCACGAGGCGGAGATCGACATTCCCCGGCCCGGCCCCGGCCAGGTCCGTGTGCGGGTGCGGGCGGTCGGCGTCAACCCGGTGGACGGCAAGATCCGCTCCGGTGCCATGCAGGCCATCTTCCCCACCACGCTGCCCGCCGTGCCCGGCGGGGAGATAGCCGGTGTCATCGACGCCGTCGGCGAGGACGTCGACCACCTGAAGGTGGGCGACGAGGTCCTGGGCTGGTCCGACACCGGCTCCTACGCCCAGTACGCCCTGGCGTCCGCGGCCGTCCTCGCGCTCAAGCCGGCCGGCCTGGACTGGATACACGCCGCCGCCCTGCCCGTGGCGAGCGACGGCGCCGAACGCGTGCTGGACCTGCTCGGCGTCACCTCCGGCGAGACACTGCTGATCCACGGAGCGTCCGGCGCGCTGGGCACCATCGCCGTCCAGCTCGCCGTCGCACGCGGCGCCCGCGTCATCGGTACCGCCGGACCGGCCAACCAGGACTACGTCACCTCGCTCGGCGCGATCGCACTCATCTACGGCGACAACCTCGTCCAGCGGGTCCGCGACCTCGCCCCCGAGGGAGTGGACGCCGTCTTCGACGCCGCGGGCAAGGGCGCACTGGAGGACTCCATCACCCTGCGCGGCGGCACCGACCGGATCGTCACCACCGCCGACTTCCGCGCCGCCGAACTCGGCATCGTCTTCGCCGAGGGCCCCCAGCGCCGCTCCGCCGCCCGCCTCGCCGAACTCGCCCAGCTGGCCGCCGACGGCACACTCATCACCACGATCAGCGCCACCCACCCCCTCGCCGAAGCGGCCAAGGCCCAGCAGGCCAGCGACGCCGGCCACAACCGCGGCAAGATCGTCCTCACCGTCAACTGACCGGCCACCCCCACTCTCGTGACAAGGGAGCAGCAATGTCCGACACCACCCCACCGCAGCCCCCGGGCACGGCGCGCGACGGGCGACTGAGCTACGCCATCTTCCAACTCGCCCGCGCCCACCGCGGCCACGCCGCCGCCATGCTGCGCGCCCTGAACCTGCACCCGGGACAGGAACTGCTGCTGATGCAGCTCTTCGACCGGGACGGCCAGACACAGGCGGAACTCCTGGAACGGGTCGGCCTCGACCACTCCACCGTCTCCAAGTCACTGCGCCGCATGCAGGAGGCCGGACTGCTCACCCGGGAACCCGCTCTGCACGACCGGCGGGTCATGGTGGTCCACCTCACCGACGCCGGCCGCGCCCTCAAGGAGCCCATCGCCGACATGTGGCGCGCCCTGGAGGAGATCTCCGTACGCGACCTCACCCCCGACCAGATCGAGATGTTCACCACGTGGGCGCGCACCATCGAGAAGTCGGTCAGAGACCACAGCCGGCAGGCACCTGCCCAATAAGCAGACACGGAAAGCCAGCCCATTTGCCGGGCAGCCCCCCGCTGCCGAGGCGCTGCTCGCCGCCACTGAGCTGCCGCGCACCCCCGAGGGGAAGCCGGATCCGGCCGCTCCCGGCTGGCTGGGTCGCCGAAGCGTGCCGTTCCGGCTTCGTCGGGCCTGCCGTCGTGGTGTGCTGCGTTTTCTGACCTGTCACGCTGGTCCGGTGGGGGGGTG